>DVFJ01000004.1 GCA_018713325.1 Candidatus Onthenecus intestinigallinarum
ACTTCCGGTGGCAATGGCGAAGGGGATCCACCTGTTCCCATACCGAACACAGAAGTTAAGCCCTTGTGCGCCGATGGTACTTGGCTGGAGACAGCCCGGGAGAGTAGGTCGCTGCCGGATCCCAATGAGAAAGCGCCCAGACGTTCGTCTGGGCGCTTTCGTATATGCTCGCAGTCCGTTGCACAGCCGTTACACGGTTGGCGAGGCTATCAGACGTGTAGAGGATCATTCCCCAGACGGCTCACCTGAAGCCTGCACAGGCGGCGAGCGCTGCGCATTCCATCTCCACGACGGCACAGCCCTCGCGTCTGCGGGCTTCGACCTTGACCCTGGTTTCGCGATAGAACCCATCCGTGAACCTGGTCAGCACCTCCTGGTACGGCAGGCCGTGTGCGCGCATCGTCTCCCGGATCGCGCGCCGCGCGTGTTCGCTGACGTCGATGTAGCGCGTGGGCGGCGCGTAGTGGTAGAGGCGCCTTCAGCGCGCAGGGCGCGGCGGGAAATGAGAAAGACGCCTTTAGGGAAGGGCGCCTGGCAGAGCGCGATGTCTTCTCCTCCGTGCCGCACGACATAGACGGGATAGCGCCTGGCGGTGCTGACGAAATGGGACGCCGTCCGCGCCTGTACCCGGGCGGCATAGGCGCCGACGGCGTCGCCCTTTTTTCGGGCATGTCTTTCGCCTGCTTTGAGGCCAATTATACCCCATCTTGAGGACGCAGGCAATGAAGCTTTCCGCGCGCGCGGCCTGAAAACAGTGCTTGCTTCTTGTGCCCATCTTGTATATAATAGAGAACAGAATGCGTATCCGTATTCCGAAAGGAAGAGAAAGACGATGAACAAGTGGCTGAAACTCATGGCGCTGCTGACGGCGCTGCTGATGCTGGCGGGCTGCAACCTGATCGCGACCGATCCGGTGCTGGATGTCCAGCAGGTTGTCGCCAAGGTAGGCGACACGGAGATCACGAAGGGCGAGTGGCTGGAGCAGACGGAGAACGTGCTGTACAACAACCAGCTCATGTACTATTATTATTACGGCATGTCCTATGACGTGACCGACAGTCAGGCCATCGCGGATGCGCGCAGCACGGCGATCGACAACATGATCACCTACGAAGTGCTGACGCAGAAGGCGGCGGCGGAGGGCCTGGACGTGCTCAGCGAGGAGGAGCAGGCGCAGGTAGAGGAGAGCGTCCAGAGCGACTGGGACTCCTATCTGGACAGCTATACGACGCTCTACTTCTCCGACTCGGAGCTGGAGGGCGAGGAGCTGGAGAGCGCCGTCGTCGCCCGCATGGAGGAGGACGGCATCACCCAGGACGCGCTGCGCGAGATGTACACCGACGAGATCGTCGACGATCACCTCTATCAGTTTGCCATCCAGGACGTCGAGGTGACGGACGACGAGGTGCAGATGGAGTATGATGGGCTGGTGCTTGATCAGCAGGGCACGCTGGACACGACGCCCACGCTCTATCAGAGCTATGTGTCCGACGGAACGGACATCTATTACGTGCCGGATGGCTACCGTGGCATCAAGCAGATTCTGATCGCGCTGGACGATGAGCAGGCCAGCGAGATCTCCGAACTGCAGTCGACGCTCACGGCCAACGAGACTGCCCTGGAGGATCTGCGCACGCAGCTGGATGAGCTGCAGAATCCGGAGGAGGGCGAGGAGACCACGGCCACGCCGGGCGAGATTGAGGCGAGCACCGCGCAGATCGAGTCCCAGATCGCACAGCTGGAAGAGGAAAATGCGACGGCGCAGACGCAGCTGGACGAGCTGCAGACGCAGGCCTATGCGCAGATCGAGGCGACCGCGAGCGAGGCGCTGGAGAAGGCGCAGGCTGGCGAGGACTTCGACGAGCTCATCGCGACCTATGGCGAGGATGACGGCATGACGCAGGAGCCGTATGCGAGCCAGGGCTATCCGGTGTGCGAGGGCCTGACGGCTTACGTGACGGAGTTCCAGGATGCGGCGATGGCGCTGGAGAAGGTCGGCGACATCTCCGGACTGGTCAAGACGAGTTACGGCTACCACATCCTGCAGTATGCGCAGGACATTCCCTCTGGCCCCGTCGCATATGAGACGGTGGAGGAAGATCTGCGCGCGCAGATGCTCAGTGAGAAGCAGAGCGCAGCCTACACGGCCAAGGTGGACGAATGGGTCGCGGAGGCCGATGTGGAGCGCAACGAGCGGCTGCTCCAGGCGGACTGACGGCGCAACGGTTGGCCCGCCGCACGGACGTGCGGCGGGCCTTTCACATTTCCGGTCGATGAAGGCGGCCTCCTTCGCAGGCGGGCCGTACAAAGGACAATGCGATGAAGACAAAGAGCATCCGGCGAAACTATCTGTACAACGTGACCTATCAGTGCTTTCTGCTGGTGGTTTCGCTGCTCACCATTCCGTATGTTTCCCGCGTATTGGGGCCGGACAACGTGGGGCAGTACAGCTTCGTGCAGTCGATTGCGGACCTGTTCGCCCTGGGGGCAGTGCTGGGTTCTGCGACGTATGCCATGCAGGAAGTCGCACATGTACAGACGGACCGCGCGGCGGCCAGCCGTGTGTTCTGGGAAATCTTTCTCTTTCGGCTCATGACGGCCTCGGTCGTTTGCATCGCATATCTGTGCGTCGCGGCCTTCAGCGGGCGCTATCGGGTGCTGTTCTGGATCCAGTCGATGGCCCTTGCCGCGTCCGTGCTGGACGTCAGCTGGTTCTTTCAGGGCCTTGAGGAATTCCGACTGACCGTCGTCCGCTCCACGGCGGTCAAAGGCCTGGGCATGGCGGCGATTTTTATCTTTGTTCGGACGGAAAACGACCTGATTCCCTATGCGGTGATCAACGGCGTGGCTGCACTGGGCGGCAACGCCTCGCTGTGGCTGGCGCTGCGCCGCAGGCTCGTGCGCACGCCTGTGCGCAGCCTGCGCGTGCTGCGCCATCTGAAGCCTGCGCTGAGCCTGTTTGCGCCCGCGCTGGCGGTGTGGATGTATACGTTGCTGGACAAGACGATCCTTGGCATCTTTTCGGGCGACGCACAGGTGGGCTATTATACGCGCGCCGAACAGATCGTCAAGATCGCCCTGACCGTGATCACATCCCTGGGGGCAGTTCTGCTCCCACGCATCACATCCTGCCTGCATGCTGGGCGTCAGGAGGAGATGCGAAGCTATATCGACCGCGCCGTGCGCTTTTCGATGATGCTGGGCATGCCGCTGGCGTTTGGCATCGCGTCTGTGGCGGATAAGTTGGTGCCTATCTTTCTGGGAGAACGTTTTTTGCCCTCCATCCCGCTGCTATACATGCTCTGTCCGCTGCCCGTGCTGATTGGAACGGCGAGCATCATTGGCACGCCGTTGCTGCTGCCGCTTGGACGCCATGCGCGCTATTCCCGCTGCGTCGTCACGGGCGCGCTGATCAATATGACGTTCAACCTGCTGCTCGTAGGGCGGTTTGCAGCGCTGGGCGTGGCGTTTGGCACGCTCATGGCAGAGAGCACGGTGACACTGCTGGAGATGCGCAGCGTGCGGGATTACCTGAGCTGCCGGAAGACCGCGTCATACTTCATCCGATACGGCGTCATGGCATTGGGCATGGCGGCCTGCGTGCGCGTGAGCGCGCGGTTGCCGCTGACAGGCGCAGCGCAGCTGGCGGCGATGGTCACGGTGGGCATGGCCGTCTATGCGCTTGAGCTGCTGCTCGTCCGTGATCCGGCGCTTGCAGAGGCGCGCCGTTTTTTCAAATGACGGGCATGCATGCCTGCGCTACGGGAGATGCTAGGCATGAATCATGACACCGATATCGCGTGTGAAACTTTATTTTTCCTTTTTCACTTTTATGGCAGGAAAAAAAGCGAATCATGTTGAAAAACGAAAAGCCGGTTTTCATGGCAGAACGGCCCGCCCGCGCATTTTGTGCGGGCAGGCTTTCGATACAGGCGGTTGCGGGTTGCCGCGGCGTTGGCGGATGCGGACGAGGGGAAGAGGATGTGACGTCATGACGGACAAGGAACAGGTCATCAACGAACTGCTGGAATCTGGGAAACGCAAGGAAAAACTGACCGTCAAGGAGATCAACGACGAGCTGGAAAAGAACGAATTGGACGCCTCTGAGATTGATAAGCTCTACGAACTGCTCGAAGCCAACCATATTCCCATCGTCGACGAGGGCCAAAGCGCCAGCGAAGAGGTCGTGCTTACCCAGGATTCCATCGAGGTATTCGAAACCAGCCTCACCGCGGCAGGCGTGCCGGTCGACGATCCCGTGAAGCTCTATCTCAAGGAGATCGGCGCAGTGCCGCTGCTGACCAGCGAGGAAGAGCGCGAGCTGGGCGCAAAAATCCTCGAGGGCGGCGAGGCCGGGGCGCGCGCCAAGCAGAAGCTGATCGACGCGAACCTGCGGCTGGTCGTGTCCGTTGCACGCCGGTATGTATGCCGCAGCATGCAGTTTCTCGACCTGATCCAGGAGGGCAATCTGGGCCTGATCAAGGCGGCGGAAAAATTCGACTACACGAAGGGCTTCAAGTTTTCAACCTATGCGACCTGGTGGATCCGCCAGGCGATTACGCGCGCGATAGCGGACCAGGGACGCACCATTCGCATTCCCGTGCACATGGTCGAGGCGATCAACCGCGTCAAGAAGGCGAGCAACCGCCTGCTGAATGCGACGGGACGCGAGCCCTCCAGCGAGGAAGTCGCCGCCGAGCTGGGCATGCCCGTGGAAAAGGTGCAGGAGATCATGCGCGCCTCACAGGAGCCCGTCAGCCTGGAGACGCCCATCGGCGATGAGGGCGACAGCCATCTGGGCGACTTCATTCCCGACGACGACGCGCCGCCGCCCCAGGAGGCGGTCTCGCGGACGCTGCTGCGCGAGCAGCTCTCCAGCGTGCTGGACACGCTGACCCCGCGAGAGGAAGAGGTGCTGGCGCTTCGCTTTGGGCTCAAGGACGGGCGGGCGCGCACGCTGGAAGAGGTGGGCCGCGAGTTCAACGTGACCCGCGAGCGCATCCGCCAGATCGAGGGCAAGGCGCTGCGCAAGCTGCGCCACCCCAGCCGGAGCAAGAAGCTGCGCGACTTTCTGGACTGATGGGCGGAGCCGCCCGACGACAGGGCGTTTGGGAGCGGCCTTTGGCCGCTCCTTGATTTTTGCCCTGTGCAATGATAAGATGGGAGGGATGACATGCGCATTTCCGTGGCGCTGGCCGCCTATAATGGCGAACGGTACATCGAAGCGCAGCTGCGCTCACTGCTGGAGCAGACGCGGCGGCCAGATGAGGTGATCGTCTGCGACGATGCCTCCACCGACGGCACCTGCGCTGTCGTGGAGCGCTTCATCGCGGACAACGCGTGCGCGGGCTGGCAGCTCGTGCGCCGCGAGCGCAACGTCGGATACCACCACAACTTTTTGGATGCGGTCGCGCGCGCGACTGGCGACGTCATCTGCCTGTGCGATCAGGACGACATGTGGCTGCCCGACCGCATTCGCCGCTGTGAGGAGGTGCTGGCGGCGCACCCGGAGCTAGATGGCATGATGGTCGGCTACGGCGTCATCGACGCGCAGGGGCGCGAGATTCCCACCCCTGCGGGCGTGCGCTTCGTGCCCGAGCGCTTTGACGGGACGCTCGTGCGTCACGCGCCGGCGGACTTCATCGGCTGCTCGTTCACGCGCGGCTTTTCCATGGCCTTCCGCGCGCGCATCCGGCCCGTGTTCGCCGGACAGCCGGACACCGGCCGCCTGCTCGGGCACGACTGGCTGATCGCCTGCGCGGCGGCATTGTGCGGCGGCTTTGCGTGCCTGAATGAAAAGCTCGCGCTCTACCGCTCGCACGGGGAGAATTTCTCCATCGCAGGGGCGGGCAAGCGACGCATGATCGACGCACAGCGCCGGTTGCTGGCCGTTCAGATGTGCCTGGACGCGCATGAGGCGCTGCGCGCATGGAGCGACGGCCTGCCGCATGCGGACGCGGCGTTTCGCTCGGCGCTGGCGCGGCACATCGCGTTCGAGCGGCGGCGGCTGCGGTTCCTGCGCGGAAAGAATCCCGCCCGCTGGCTCGCGCTGGGCGCGTATCTGGGGGAGTACAGGCGCTTTTACCGCACGTGGGGCGGGGCGCTGACCATCTGGGCGGGCGACCTGATGTACACATACAGGCCTGCAAGGCGTAAGGAGGATGGGAGATGACGAGACTGGAGCATCTGAAGGCGCGCCTTTCCATGAAGCGCGTCCTGCTGCCGGCGCTGTTTCTGCTGGCGCTATGCTATCCGCTGCATCCGGCGCTGGGGTATGTGACGGCGGCGCTGCTGATCGCCGTGTGCGCGCTGTGCGAGCTGCCGGCCGCGCTGTATGCGTATGTGTTCCTCTTCTGGATGGATGAGGTGATGCCCTTTGCGCTGCTGGGCGGATCGATCGTGCGCGTGATGCAGCTGGCGCTGGGCGTGCGCCTGGCGGTCACGGTCGTGCGCTGCCGCCTGTGGGTCCGGCTCAGCGACGTCGCGCTGGCGGCGTTCACCGTGGCGGCCTGCGCGGTCGGGCTGGCCGTTCACGGCGTCACGGGCGAGATGCTCAGCTTCGGCTTGAATGTGGGCCTGTTCGTGCTCATGCGCGTGGCGCTTCGCGCGCGTGCGGATGCGCCGTGGGTCGCGCGCGGCATGCTGCGCACGTATGTCTATGGCGCGGTGGCGGCGGTGGCCGTCGGATTTGCGCAGCAGCGCTTTGTCACGCTGCTGCTGGGCGAATTCACGCAGAGCTACGCCCGCTTCATGGGCACGTTCGAGCCCAACTTCACGGCGGTGTTCCTCGGCGCGGCGATCCTCATCTGGATGGCGCTGGACTGGGAGCGGCCCTGGCAGGATCTGCTGGTGCTGGGCGTGCTGGGCGGGGCGCTGCTGTCCACGTTCTCCATGACGGGCATGCTGTGCTTTTTCCTCGCTTCGCTGTTCATGTTCGTGCGCATGCGCCGCGGGCTGCGGCGGACGCTCGTGCGCGTAGGCCGGGCGGTGCCCGTGGCGCTGGCGGTCTTCGCGGCGTTTTCGGCGTTCGTGTCGTTGCGCGGTGTGGAGTCCTTCACGCGCGGGCTGATCTCGGAGGACATGCACGACTACGTCTACTATATCGAGGAAGAGGACTACGTCTACGCGCGCGACCACGGCATCGACTTCATGGAGGTCTCCAGGCGCGCGAGCGATACGATCACCGAGGAGGAGCGGCAGGCGTCTGTCGATCAGCACATGGACGCGCTGGATCATTCCGTGCAGCAAAGCGCCCTGCTCGTGCGCCTGCAGGAGGCGGTCGAGCGCGTGACGAGCGGAGACTGGGACAAGCTCACCTCCGGACGCTATGGCCTCTTTCGCATGAAGCTGTCGGACTTTGGCGCGCTGCCGCTGTGGCAGAAACTCGTCGGCACGGGGCCGGACGCGCAGCTCACCTATCAGCCGAACGCCCGCCAGCGCAACTACGCGCACAACAGCTGGCTCGACGCGCTCTACAGCTTCGGCTTCATCGGCTTCGCGCTGCTGGTCTGCTGGATTGTGCGCTCGATGCGCGGCAACCTGTTTGCAGGCATCCGCCTGACGGGCAGCACGGCGCTGGCCGTGCAGCTGGCGCGCGTGGCGCTGATGCTGGGCGGGCTGACGCTGTCGATGCACATCAACCGCACATTCCTGTTCTTCTTCTTCATGGGATGAGGATGCCAAAAAGGAGGATGGACGCATGTTGAAAAAGGTGGTGGCGCTGTGTGTTGCGCTGTGCCTTTCGCTGAGCGCGGGCAGCGCGCTGGCGGGCAAGCCCTACGTGGCGCGGATCATCGTCGAGGATGAGATCTCGGAGTACAGCTACTATTACGACCACGTCGGCGTGCTGGCGGCGCTGGACGAGCTGATGGAGGATCGGGACAACCGGGCGCTGCTGCTGTACCTGAACACGCCGGGCGGCAGCATGTACGAGGTGGACGAGCTGTACGCCAAGCTGATGGCATACCGGGAAACGACCGGCCGCCCCGTCTATGCGTTCGCGGCGCAGGCGGCGCTGTCGGGCGGCATGTATGTCGCGATGGCGGCGGACAGGTTCATGGCCGCGCGCATGAGCGATCTGGGCTCCATCGGCGTCATCTATACGCTCACGAGCGAGGCCGGGCTGTATGAGAAGCTGGGCATCGAGTCGTACATCGTCGCATCCGGCGAGAACAAGGCGTTCGGCTGGCCGGAGCTGACGGACGAGCAGCGCGCGTTTTTGCAGGAGAGCGTGGACGAGGCGTTCGACGTCTTCGTGCAGATCATCTGTGAGGCGCGCGATTTGACGCGCGAGGAGGTGCTCGCCTTTGCCGACGGGCGCACGTTCACGGCGAAGAAGGCGCTGGAGTACGGCCTGATCGACGCGGTCATGACCTATGACGAGGCGGTGGACGCGCTATATGCGGCCGCCGGCCTGGATGACGCGCCGCTCGTCGACTATCCGGTGTACGACGAGGAGGCGTGGGACGAATGGGACGACATGGACTGGATACAGGACGAGGAGGATAATCTGCTCGACTGGATCGAGGAGCGCCTGACGCGCGGCGTCCGGCAGGACGGCCTGATGGCGTTGGCGCGGCCTGCGCTGCGCGAGGCTGTGGCGCGCTGAGGCCTTTTTCCGGGAGATGGCAGGGTTTGCGTCCGGACATTCGTCTACTGTGCGGAGGGCCGCTCAGGCCCCGGAAAGGAGGGGCGGCGTGAAATCGTATCGCTTATGGGCGCTGCTGGCGGCGCTTTGCCTTTGGGCGGCTCCGTGCGCGGCGCAGGGCGCGTCGCCGACGACGGGCCTGGAGACGGGCAGGGCGTACCGGCCCGTGCTCGTCAACCTGGACAACGAGCCGGGCGCGCGGCCGCAGATCGGCCTGGCGGCGGCGGACGTCGTGTATGAAATGGTGCTCTATGAGGGCGGGTATACGCGCTATACGGCCGTGTACAACGACCGCATCCCCGAGTATGTCGAGAGCGTGCGCAGCGCGCGCATCTGCCACGTAGACCTGTACGGCGACTGGGGCGGCGCGTTCGTGTTCAACGGCGTGCAGGAAAAGGCGGGCACAAACACCTACGAATACATCGAGGACGGGCACCCCATCCTCCAGGCGTGGGACGGCATCAAGAGCCCCAAGTTCTACAGCCGCGACGAAAACCGGCAAAGCCCGAACAACGTGCGCTTTGCGCTGGCGCAGGCGATGGAGTCGGCGGACTTCACGGCCCCGGAGCGCTCGCCGCTGCGCTTTGACGCGGAGAGCCCCACGCGTGCGGGCGACGACGTCGTCGAGTTTGCGATTCCCTACCGCGTAGGCAGCTACCATCCCTCGTATCTGTACGACGCCGACAGCGGCAGCTACCGGCGCTACTACAACGGACAGCCGATGTACGACGGCATGAGCGGCGAGGCGATCACCTGCCAGAACGTGATCGTGATGACGGCGCAGCTCACCTGGTATGAAAAGGACGGCGAGCGCCCGCTCTACCGGCTGACCGGCACGGGCGCGTGCACGTACTTCACCGGCGGCAAGCGCTTCGAGGGGACGTGGGAGCGCGAAAGCTGGTCCCAGACCACGCGCTACCTGGACGCGCAGGGCGAGGAGGTGCGCTTCACGCCCGGGCGGACGTTCATCCAGATCGTCCCCGAGGGGCAGCGCATCGACATCTTTGGCTGACGAGAACAAAGCGCGGCGGGCACGGTTTTCGTGCCCGCCGCGTTGCGTCAATAGGGGCGTTCGAAGGATTCGGCCGCCGCGCGGATCGATTCGTTGGCCGCAAGCACCTGCGCCACGTCGCGCACCTCGTTCTCACCCACGGCCATCCCGCGCACGATCTGCTCGTTCATCTGTGGATCGTGGTGCGAGTAGTCCATGTAGCGGTCCAGATCCAGCATCCATTCCTCCCGCGCCGCGAAGTCAAACAGCCGCACGTTGTCGTAGGCGAGCAGACGCTGCGCGAGCTGCTCGCGCGCCCACAGCTGCGTCTCACGCACGCCCGCGTCGGTCTGCAGCACCCAGTAAATCACGCTGTAGGGCGGGAAGTAGAAGTAAAACGTCGTGTCGGGGTGCGCCTCCAGGTAGGGCTTGAGGTTCAGCTCCCAGTTGCGCAGCACGCGGCCCGCAAAGTGGTCGGGCGCCGTCATCTCGTAGCGGGGCGAGTTGAAGTCATAGGAGGCGAGCGCCGTCTCGCGCGAGAAGCGCACGTCTGTCCAGGTGTACATGGCGTCGCGCGGGTTTTCGGGCAGGTCGCCGCGCAGGTTGTAGCGCAGCGTGTTGCCAATCTCGTCAATCAATACGCCCGCGTTGAGCAGGTAGTACACGTCGTCCAGCAAGCTGTCGTTCCACAGGTATTCGGGCAGCGGGTTGGACGGGCTGTCCGCGGGCATGGCAAAGCTCGTCACATCCAGCGCGTAAAAGACCGCCGCCATCTCGTGGGTGCCAAACGCGATGTCCAGTACGCGCGCGTAGTTGTACGGATAGCCGCCCTGGAAGGGCAGCTTGACGGACTGCACGCCAAAGCACGCGTCCAGCGTGGATACGCGTGTGTTCTCGATCATCGACGAGCCGACCATCACGGCGTCATATGCGTAATGACGCGCGATGCCGCTGTTGCAATAGATCTGGTTGTCATACAGCGGCGTGTAGAAGCGCGCCTGCCGGTAGTGTTCGAACGGATCGACGGCGTAGACCGTCGCGGCGCATAGAAAAAGGGCGCCAAGCGTACAGAGCATCGTCGCCACCGTCCAACGCCGAAAGCGTGGGGCGTTTTTTTGTATCATACGAAACGGCCTCTCTGCAATAGATTTACTCCATTATACCGAATCCGCGCGCCCGGCGCAAGATGCGCGCCCGCCCGGCGTGTTGCATAGAAAAAGGCGTCGAATCCTGTCACATCGCCGCTTGTATAAAGAGGGGACAGTGCTGTATAATCGCGAATTGACGATGATCAATACTTGTGAACCAATTGGGACGGAAAGAGGGGTTACGCTTGAGCGAACGCGGGCAGGATCAGGAACTGCTCTTTACTTTTACGCAGGCGTTCATCGCCTCGGTGCTCATTCCCTTTCAATCGGCGTTCCGCAAGCGGCTGAGCCACATGCAGCTGAGGGTCATGCTCGCGCTGTGCGACAAGGGGCCCAGCACGATGACGGAGCTGGCCGATGCGCTGGCCGTGCCGCGCCAGCAGGCGACGCAGATTGTCGACCGCCTGCACGAGATGGGCATGGTCGAGCGCGTGCGCGAGGAGAGCGACCGGCGCGTGGTGCGCATCTGCTGGAGCGCGGAGGGCCACCGCTACTTCGACCCGATCTGCGCGCGGTTCTATGAGGACATGAGCGCCCGGGTGCGCGCGCTGCCGCCAGGCGAGGCGCAGGCGTTTTTGCAGGCCGTGCAGACGCTGGCCGAGTTGTTGCCCAGGATGGGCGCGGGAAGGGAGGACGCGGCACAATGAGCGATCAGAACATGCTGCACGTCGGGTTGGACGTGGGCTCTACGACGATCAAGTGCGTCGTGCTCGACGCGCGCGAGCAGATCGTCTATTCTTCCTATGAGCGGCACTTTGCGCGCATCACGCAAAAGACGCTCGAATTGCTGGAGACACTTGAGCGCGAGGTCGTGCACGGCGCGCCCGTGACGCTGACGATCTCGGGCTCGGCGGGCATGGGCATGGCGCAGGGCGCGGACATCCCCTTCCTGCAGGAGGTCTATGCGACCAAGCTGGCCGCCGACCGCTGGCTGCCCGGCACGGACGTCATCATCGAGCTGGGCGGCGAGGACGCGAAGATCCTGTTTCTGCAGGGCATGATGGAGGTGCGCATGAACGGCTCGTGCGCCGGCGGTACGGGCGCGTTCATCGATCAGATGGCCACGCTGCTGGATGTGACGCCCGCGCGCATGGACGAGCTGGCCGAGAAGGCCACGCGCACATACACCATCGCCTCGCGCTGCGGCGTGTTCGCCAAGACGGACATCCAGCCGCTGCTCAACCAGGGCGCGGCGCACGAGGACATCGCCCGCTCGATCTTCGTGGCCGTGGTCAATCAGACGATTGCGGGCCTGGCGCAGGGCCGGCCCATCGAGGGCAACGTCGTATACCTGGGCGGGCCGCTGACATTCCTGCCGCAGCTGCGCGCCTGCTTTGACAAGGGCCTGGGCATCAAGGGCCTCAGTCCGCAGAACGCGCTGTACTACGTCGCGCTGGGCGCGGCCAGCCACCGCGAGACGCCCGTGCGCCTGGGAGAGGCCATGGAGCGCCTGAAGGCGTTCCACGCGGGCGAGAGCTACAACGCGCTGCCGCCGCTGTTTGCATCCGAGGCGGAGTACGAGGCGTTCGCCGCGCGCCACGCGAAGGACGCCGTGCCGATCCTCGATCCCTCGGCCTATGAGGGCGACGTGTTCCTGGGCATCGACGCGGGTTCCACGACGCTCAAGTGCGCGGTGACGGACGGAGACGGCCGCCTGCTGCTGACGAGCTACCGCTCCAACAGCGGCGATCCCGTGCCGCTGATCCGCGAGTTCCTGCTCAAGCTGCTGGAGGAATACCCGCGCCTGCACGTGCGCCGCGCCGCGGTCACCGGCTACGGCGAGGAGCTGATCCAGCACGCGTTCGGCATCGACGACGGCCTGGTCGAGACGGTCGCGCACTTCACGGCCGCCAAGGCGTTCATGCCCGACGTCGACTTCGTCATCGACATCGGCGGGCAGGACATCAAGTGCTTCAAGGTACACGGCGGCGTGATCGACAACATCTTCCTCAACGAGGCGTGCTCGTCCGGCTGCGGCTCGTTCCTGCAGACGTTCGCCAGCGCGCTGGGCTACTCCATCGCGGACTTTGCGCGCCTGGGCCTGAAGAGCAAGCGCCCCGTGGACCTGGGCTCGCGCTGCACGGTGTTCATGAACTCCTCCGTCAAACAGGCGCAGAAGGATGGCGCCGAGGTGGAGGACATCTCCGCGGGCCTGTCCATCTCCGTGGTCAAGAACGCGCTGTATAAGGTCATCCGCGCGGCCAGCGCCGATCAGCTGGGCCGGCGCATCGTCGTGCAGGGCGGTACGTTCCTCAACGACGCGGTGCTGCGCGCGTTCGAGCAGGAGCTGGGCGTTGAGGTCGTGCGCCCCGACATCGCGGGGCTCATGGGCGCATACGGCGCGGCGCTGCACGCGCGCACGATGGATGTGCTCAAGGGCGGCAGGACGTCGCTTTGCACGCTGCAGGAGCTGCATGCGTTCGCGCACGAATCGCGCACCGTGCAGTGCGGCCTGTGCGAAAACCACTGCCGCCTGACGGTGCATACCTTCCCCGGCGGACGGCGCTACATCGCAGGCAACCGCTGCGACCGGCCGACGACGGGTAAGGCGCAGGACCTGTCCGAGCTTAATCTGTATGCCTATAAGCGCGAGCGGCTGACTTCCCTGTGCCCCACGGCGGACGCCAAGCCGGACGGACGGCCGCGCATCGGCATGCCGATGGGCCTGAATGTGTACGAGATGCTGCCGTTCTGGCATGCGTTCTTCGACCGGCTCGGCTTTGAGCTGGTCACCTCGCCGCTGTCCAGCCGCAAGCTGTACGTCTCCGGCCAGGCGACGATCCCATCCGACACGGTGTGCTTCCCGGCCAAGCTGATGCACGGGCACGTGCAGGCGCTGCTCGACGCGGGCGTGGACACGATCTTCTACCCCTGCATGTCCTACAACTTCGACGAGAAGCTGGGCGACAATCACTATAACTGCCCCGTCGTCGCCTACTATCCCGAGGTGCTCGGCGCGAACATGCCCCGCCTGTCCGGCGTCACGTTCATCAAGGACTATGTGGGCGTGCACCGCCGCCACGACTTCCCGCGCAAGATGACCGAGGTGCTGCAAAAGCACTTCCCGCAGGTGAAGCTGCGCGATGTGCGCGCCGCGTCGGACGCGGCCTATGCGGCCTATGACGCCTACATGCGCGACATCCGCGAGCGCGGCGAGCGGATCGTGCGGCGCGCGCGCGCGGAGGGCAGGCCCATCGTCGTGCTGGCCGGGCGTCCCTATCACGTGGATCCCGAGATCAACCACGGCATCGACCGGCTGATCGCGGGCTTCGGCGTGGCGGTCGTCACGGAGGACGCGCTCTCGCACTACATGAAGAAGGCGCCCACGGGCGTGCTCAACCAGTGGACGTACCACGCGCGCCTGTACGCCGCGGCGCGCTACATCGCCGGGCAGCCGGACATGAACCTCGTGCAGCTCGTGTCGTTCGGCTGCGGCGTGGACGCCATCACGACCGACGAGGTGCGCGAGATCCTGGAGGGCGAGGGCAAGATCTACACGCAGATCAAGATCGACGAGATCACCAACCTGGGCGCCGTCAAGATCCGCCTGCGCAGTCTGTTCGCGGCGATCGAACAGCAGGAACTGGCCAAGGGGAGGAAGGACGCATGAGCCATACCAGCGGACATACGGTCTATACGAAGAAGATGCACGAGGAGGGCTACACCATCCTCATCCCGAACATGGCGGAGATCCACTTCGAGCTCGTGCGCAACGTCTTTGAGCTCTATGGCCACAAGACCGTGCTGCTCAAGAACAGCGGCCCCAACGTCGTGCAGGAGGGCCTCAAGTACGTGCACAACGACACGTGCTATCCGGCGCTGCTCGTCATCGGGCAGATGATGGACGCGCTGCACTCGGGCCAGTACGACCTGCACAGGACCGCGCTGATCATTACGCAGACGGGCGGCGGCTGCCGCGCGAGCAATTACATCCACCTGCTGCGCAAGGCCCTGAAGAAGGCCGGGATGGAATACATCCCCGTCATCTCGCTCAATCTCTCCGGCCTGGAGCGCGCCAGCGGCTTCAAGCTGTCCATCCCGCTGCTGCGGCGCGCAATCGCGGCGCTCGTCTACGGCGACTGCCTGATGCACCTGGCCAACCAGACGCGGCCCTACGAACTGCATGCGGGAGAGACGGACGCGCTGATCAAAAAGTGGATCCAGGAGCTGACGGCGCAGTTCGCCAGGGGGCGCGGCATGCGCACGGGCCCCATGCGCAGGAACCTGGAGCGCATCGCCGACGAGTTCGACGCCATCGAGCGCTCGCACGAGAAGAAGACGCGCGTGGGCATCGTCGGCGAGATCTACGTCAAGTACGCGAGCCTGGGCAACAACGATCTGGAGGCGTTCCTGCGCGAGCAGGACTGCGAGTACATGGTGCCGGGCATCATGGGCTTTGCGCTGTTCAAGACGGACAACCGCCTGGAGGACATCCGCCTCTACGGCGGCAATCCGCTCAAGTACGCAGTGTGCACACTGCTCAAGGGCTTCCTCACGCGCATGGAGACGATCCTGATCGAGGCGATCCGCAAGCATCCGTCCTTCGTTGCGCCCTCGTCGTTTGAGCACACGAAGAGCCTGGTGAAGAACGTCATCGGCTACGGCAGCAAGATGGGCGAGGGCTGGCTGCTCACCGCCGAGATGATCGAGCTCACGGAAAACGGCTATGCCAACATCGTGTGCACGCAGCCGTTCGGCTGCCTGCCCAACCACATCTGCGGCAAGGGCATGATCCGCCGCATCCGCGAGCTGTACCCGCAGGCGAACATCGTGCCCATCGACTACGACCCCAGCGCCACGCGCGTCAACCAGGAGAACCGCATCCGCCTCATGCTCTGCGTCGCGCGCGGGGAGGAGGCGCCTGCCGCCCACGCCGAGCCCGCCATGGCTGCGGGCGAGGCGCAATGACGAGGCGCAAACGCCGCCGTGCCCGATCGGGCGCGGCGGCGTTGTCTATGTCAGAAGGTCTCCGGCGCGAGCGCATGCAGCACGCGCTCTGCGGCGCGCAGGCCGTCCACGGCGGCGGAGGTGATGCCGCCCGCGTATCCAGCACCCTCGCCCGCCGGATAGAGGCCGGGCAGCCCCACCGACTGGCCGTCCTCGCCGCGCAGAATGCGCACCGGCGAGGAGGAGCGCGTCTCGGGCCCGGTCAGCACGGCGTCGGGCATCGCAAAGCCATGCAGCCGCCGGTCCAGCAGCGGGATCGCCTCGCGCATGGCGTCCGTCACAAAGCCGGGCAGGCAGGCGCGCAGGTCGCCGGGCGTGACGCCGGGCCGGTATGTCGGGCGGACGGCCCCGAGCGCGGCGCTCTCCCGCCCGAGCAGGAAGTCCTCCACCCGCTGCGCGGGCGCGCGGTAGTCGCCCCCGCCCGCGCGGAATGCGCGTTGCTCCCACTCGCGCTGCAGCTGCATGCCGGCCAGGGGATGATCGCCGGGAAAGTCCGCGGGCGATATGCCCACGAGCAGCGCGCTGTTGGCGTTTTCGCCGTCGCGCGCAAAGGCGCTCATGCCGTTGGTCACGACGCCGCCCGCCTCGCTCGTCGCCGCGACGACCTCGCCGCCGGGGCACATGCAGAAGGTGTATACGTCGCGCCCGGAGGGCAGGTGCACGGCGAGCTTGTAGTCCGCCGCGCCCAGCGCCGGATGCCCGGCGAACGCGCCGTACTGCGCGCGGTCGATCACCCGCTGGGGATGCTCGATGCGCGCACCCAGCGAAAAGGGCTTGGGCTGCAGGGGCACGCCCAGGTCCAGAAGCATCTCGAACGTGTCGCGCGCGCTGTGGCCGATGGCCAGCACGACGGCCCGCGCCGCCTCCTCGCGCATGCCCTCCGGCATCTCGTAGGCCACGGCCGCGACGCGGCCGCCGCGCACGTGCAGCGCGCACAGGCGCGCGCGGAACCGCACCTCGCCGCCCAGGCGCACGATCTCCTCCCGGATGCCGCGAACGACCGCGGCGAGCCTGTCCGTGCCGATGTGCGGCTTTTGCTGATAGAGGATCTCCTCCGGCGCGCCGTGCGAAACGAAGACGTCCAGCACCGTGCGGCAGCGCGGGTCCTTGATGCCAGTCGTCAGCTTGCCGTCGGAGAACGTGCCCGCGCCGCCCTCGCCGAACTGTACGTTGCTCTGCGGGCTGAACGCGCCGCCGGCGAAGAACGCCTGTACGCGCTGCGTGCGCGTCTGGACGTCCTCGCCGCGCTCGAGCAGCAGCGGGCAGGCTCCGGCGCGCGCGAGCGCCAGCGCGGCAAACAGGCCGGCGGGTCCGGCGCCCACGACGACGGGACGCGGCTGCGGGGCGCTGGCGAGACGGCGCGAAGGCGCGGCCTTGGCCGGCGCAAGCAGGCTGGCCTGCACGCCGGACGGCAGGCGGCGCAGCACGCGCTGCTCGTCCGCGCGCAGCGCCACGTCCAGCGTGAGCACGAAGTGGACGTCGCGCTTGTCGCGCGCGTCGACGCTCTTTTTGGCGACGCGAGCGCTCAGAACGTTCTGAACGGGCAGGTTCAGCCTATGCGCGGCGAGCGCGACCAGCCCGTCCGGCGCAAGGTCGAGCGGGGCTTTGACGTTGGCAATGCGAATCATGTCGTGTCCTTTCCTCCAACAAAGACGGGTGGTGAAGCGGTCAGGGCTGTGCGGCGGCCCGCCCGGCGAGCAGGCCGGTCGCCCACGCAAAGTGCAGGTTGAACCCGCCGCAGCGGCCGTCCACGTCGAGCGTCTCGCCGGTGATGTACAGCCCGGGGATCAGACGGGAGGCCAGCGTCGCGGGCTCGACCTCGTCGGTGGGCACGCCTCCGGCGGTGACCTGCGCGCTGTCAAAGCCCTGTACGCCCGTAACGGGAAACGCCATGCCGAACAGCGTATGCAGCAGCGCCCTGCGCTCCTTTTCGCCAAGCGCGCCGCAGCGGGCATCCGGCGCGACGTCCGCGTCGGCCAGGACGGCCTCGCCCAGGCGGCGGTGCAGTACGCCGGTCCAGAGCGCCGAGGCCGGCTCTTGGGCAAACGCATCCAGTCGCGCAGAGAGGAACAGCGCGCGCGCCTCCGGCGGCAGCTCGGGCAGCAGGTTGAGCCGCACGCAAACGTCGCGCCCTGCGCCGATCAGGCGCGCGGACAGGCCGGACAGCTGAAAGATCGGATAGCCGGACAGCCCGTAGTCCGTGAACAGCACTTCGCCCTCCTCTAGGGAGACGGCGGCGCCATCTGCCAGCAGCGTCGCCTCGGCCTGCGCGCGGATGCCCTTGAGGCTGCGCAGCGCCCGGTGACGGCAGCGCAGCTGCGTGAGCGCGGGATAGAGCGGCGTGACGGTGTGCCCCAGCGGCGTGAGCAGCGCATACGCGGCGCCGTCCGAGCCGAAGTGCGGCGCGGCCTTGCCGCCGCACGCGCACACGACGCGCTCTGCGCGCAGATACGAGCCGTCCTCGAGCGAGACGGAGAAGCCGCCCTTGCGCGAGGGCGAGATGGAGACGGCGCGCGCGCCGGTGCGCACGTCCACGCCTGCCCCGGCCAGGCCACGGCGCAGCACGTCGAGCACGGCGGCGGCCTGCCCGCTGCGCGGATAGACGCGGCCCTCCTCCTCCGTGCGCGTCATCAGGCCCAGGGAGGAGAAGAACGAGAGCACGTCGCGCAGCGGCGCGGCTGCGAGCACCTCGCGCACGAATGCGATGTCGCCGTGATAGTCCGCAGGCGAGAGGCGCGCGTTGGTCAGGTTGCAGCGCCCGTTGCCCGTGGCCAGCAGCTTGCGGCCGACGCGTTCGCCGCGCTCGAGCAGCGTGACGCGCGCACCTGCGCGCGCCGCGGAGACGGCGGCGGTGAGGCCGCTGGCCCCACCGCCGAGAATCAGGACGTTTTGCATGGATCAATCCCTCAGAAGATCGGCTTCCTCGCCGCTCTGCCGGTTGTACGGCTGAATCGCCAGAGAGAAGGAGACCGGCTCCTTCAGGTACAGGCGATCCCGCTCCAGCGGCTCCGGACCGCAGGAATTGGACCCCAGCGGGCCCATGCGCGCGTCGAGCGAGAGGACGGTCAGGTCCTCCTCGGAAAGCTCGTAGTCGTGCTCGGCCGCGGTCAGGGCCGCGTCGGTGTAGTGGTGCGCGGTAAAGGAGAAGCCGTCGCCGCACACGAGCAGGCCCTGGCCCACGTCGTCCGTGAGCGACACCCAGCGCGTATCCGCGTGCGCACCGTTTTCCTGCGGGCGGACATAGGGCTCGTGCAGGTCACAGACGTCGCTGCGCCAGATGCCCATGCGCGCGCTCTCCTTCTTGTCGGGATAGCTCTCGTGCGGCCCGCGGCCGTACCAGCCGGCGCGGCACAGGTCATGAGCGAGCGTGAGCTGCAGGCCCAGGCGCGGCAGATAGGGCAGCTCGCGCAGCGGCTCGAACGTGGTATCCACCAGCAGCCGTCCGCCGGGCAGGACCGTGTAGTTCACGCGCGCGCGCACGACGGGCCGCAGGGACTTGGCTGCGAGCACCAGCGAGGACTCGACGAACACCGCGCTGCCCGAATCGGACACGTCAAAGCGCTCCACGCGCGCGAGCAGACGGTCCAGCCCCTCCTTGCGCCAGGCGGCGGCGACGTTCTTTCCGAAGCCCTGATCGTTGTCGGTCGGCGCGCGCCACAGGTTCACGCGCAGCGGTTCGAGCAGCATCTCGGTGCCGTCGGCCTCGATGGAGCACAGCGCGCCCACATGCGCGTCAAAGCCGTAGCGCACGTCGCCGCAGGCGACGACGGTGAGCAGGCCGTCCCGCTCCACGCGCGGCGGCTCCGTGCCGCAGGCGACGTCCGCGCAGGGTACGCGCGCGCCGGAGACGGGCAGCTGGCATGCGCTCAGCTCATGGCCGGCCGGCGCCCACAGCTCGTCCTGCGCCTGGGTAAAGAGAACTTCGACGATCCGCTCGCGGTCCTCGCGCCGCGGGGGCAGGTCCAGCGCGATGCGGCGGCTGGAGCCGGGCCGGATGCCGCGCAGCGAGAGCTCGCCCTGGCATACGGGACGGCCGTCCTCGAGCACGCGATAGCGCGCGCGCACGCCGTCGAGCGTGCGGAACGCATAGCGGTTTTCCACGCGGATGACACCTTCGGCCTCGTCCGCCCAGGCCGCGCGCACGGGCGCATACACCTGCTTCATCTCCAGCGCGCCCACGTGCGGCGTGCGGTCGGGATAGAGCAGCGCGTCGACGCAGAAGCAGCCGTCGTGCGGCTGTTCGCCAAAGTCGCCGCCATAGGCATAGCAGGGCTTGCCGTCCTTGACGTCCACGAGCATGCCGTGGTCGACCCACTCCCAGATGCACCCGCCGATGAGGCGCGGGTAGCGCTCGATGACGTCCCAATAGTCGCGCAGGTTTCCGGGGCCGTTGCCCATGGCGTGCGCGTACTCGCACAGGAAGAAGGGCATCTTCGTGCGCGCCCTGTTCTGCCCCTTTTCGATGAGGCGCGGGATGGCGGTGTACATCTCGCTCTCCACGTCCGTCGTGATCAGGCCGTGGTCGCCCTCGTAGTGGATGGGCCGGCTGTCGTCCAGCGCGAGGATGGCCTCCTTCATGGCGGCGTGGTTCTCGCCGTAGCCGGACTCGTTGCCCAGCGACCAGAAGATGATCGAGGGATGGTTGCGGTCGCGGCGCACCATGCGCACGCCGCGGTCGATGAACGCGTCGCGCCACATGGGATCGGCGGCGATGGCGTTGAAGTTGCCCGTCGCGGGCGAGACGCCGTGGCACTCCAGGTCGGTCTCGTCGATGACGTACAGGCCGTAGCGGTCGCACAGGTCGAGCAGGCGCGGATCGTTGGGATAGTGGCTGGTGCGTACGCAGTTGACGTTGAGGCGCTTCATCGTCTCCACGTCGCGCACGATCTCGTCGATGGGGGTGACGTGCCCGAGCGCGTAGTGCGTGTCATGGCGGTTGACGCCGCGCAGCTTGACGGAGCGGCCGTTGACGAACAGGCCCTTTTCGCTGACTTCGATGTGGCAAAAGCCCGTGTCGACGCGCTGTACCTGGCGGCTGCCGTCCTGCGCCTGCAGGGAGACGAGCAGCGTGTAGAGCACGGGCGTCTCGGCGGTCCAGCCCTTCGCGCCCGGCACGCTCACGTCAAAGGAGGCGCCCGCCTCGCCGGAGGCGACGGTCTGCCCATCCAGCAGCAGCTCGTAGGAGAGCTCGTGCGCGCCGCCCTCGACGTCGACCTGCACGTGCAGCAGGCCGTCGCAAAAGCCGTTGACCAGGTCGCCGCGCACGCGCACATCCGCGATGCGGGTCTGCGGCACGCTTTGCAGGTATACGTCGCGGAAGATGCCCGACAGGCGCCAGCAGTCCTGATCCTCCAGATACGAGCCGTCCGACCACTGATAGACCTTGACGGCCAGCAGGTTTTCGCCCTGGCGCACATGGGGCGTCAGGTCAAACGTGGCGGGCATGTGCGGCACCTTTGACATGCCGACCTCCTGCCCGTTGAGGTAGACGACGTAGCAGCTGTCCACGCCGTCGAATGTGATGAGCGTGCGTCCCTGCATCCATGCCGCGTCCAGCTCGAACGTGCGCCGGTAGCAGCCGGTGGGGTTGTCGTCCGGCACGAAGGGCGGGTCGTAGGGGATGGGATAGTTGACGTTGGTGTATTGCGGCGCGCCGCAGCCGTACATCTGCCAGTTGGAGGGCACGGGCAGCGCGGCCCATTCCTCCGAGAGATCGGCCTGCTCGAGCATGAAGTCCGGATCCACCGCGTCGGGCGAGGGGTAGAGGCAAAAGTCCCACGTGCCGTTGAGCAGCTTGAACGTCTGCTGCGCGCGGCCCGCGCCGCGCAGCGCCTGCGCGCGGTCGGGATAGGGGAAGAGCGTCGCGCCGGTCTGAAGCCTGCCGCGCGAGAGAAGCGAGGGATTTTCGTATTCCCGCATGAAAGGACACCTCCATCGGTTGAATCGGGCGTATCGCACGGTTGCCGTTTACCTGTATTGTATCAGCCGCGGCACAAATATGCAACGGCAATTGCGCAGCATTTTCCAGGCCTTGACCGGTTGTCGATTGCGCCTACCCGCGCGGCGCAAAATATGCTATAATTGAAGCGCATACAGGTTTGCGAAAGGGGCGGATGCGCGTGCCGTCGGTGAGCGTCATCATACCGGTCTACAACGTGGAGGCCTATGTCGAGCGGTGCATCGAGTCCGTCGCGGCGCAGACCTGCGCAGACTTTGAGGCGCTGCTCGTCGACGACGGCTCGCCCGACGGCAGCGGCGCGATCCTGGAGCGTTGGGCGCGCCGGGACCCGCGCTTTCGCGTGCTGCGCAAGGAAAACGGCGGCCTGTCCTCCGCGCGCAACGCGGGCATGGACGCGGCGCGGGGCGACTACCTGCTCTTCGTGGACGCGGACGACTGGATCGACCCGGAGCTCGTTGCAGACGCCCTGCAGGCGGCGAAGAGGAGCGGGGCCGAGCAGGTGCACTTCAACTACCGGCGGGCGTTTGCGGATCATGTGGAGGGCGCGTATCTGCCGCTGCGCGACGAGGTGATCGACCTGGAGCGGCTGGGGCTGGCGAATTACTTCTATCGCTACTGGATGCCCTATGCGCACGGCCAGGAGGCCTGGGCGCGGCTGTACCGGCGCGATGTGGTCGAGCGGTATGGCCTGCGGTTTGCGCCAAACGACGAGATCTTCGCGGAGGACACGCTCATGAGCGCGATGCTGCTGCTGCACACGCGGCGCATGGCCGTGCTCGCCAGGCCCTACGTGTACTACCGCCAGCGGGAGGACGGCATCATGGGCCGGCCCAAGCCGCGGCTTGCGCGCAGGCTGATCGCGCTGTCCTCGCGCCTTTGCGCCTATGCGCGCGCGTGCGGCGCCCATGAGCCGCTGCGCGGCGTGCTGCCGGTGCTGTGCTACGACAAGCTGATCGCCAAGGGCATCTCTCAGGACCCGTCGCTCTCCGATGCATGCGCGGCCATGCGCGAAGCGCTGGGCGATCCCGAGATCGTCGCGCTGCTGCGCGCGCTGCGCGGCGTGGGCCCGCTCTTGCAATACACGCTGCACACGGGCCGTGGCCTTCGCACCCAGGTGCGCGCCAGGCTGTTTGCGCACAGGTGGCTGCGCGGCGACGTCGAGGGCGCGGCGGCGCTCATCGCGCGCAGGGAGGGCCTGGCATGATCAGCGTCATCATCCCCTGCTATAACGCGGAGCAATATCTGGCGGCCTGCGCGCAGTCGGTGCTGCGTCAGGATGCGGATCTGGAACTGCTGCTCGTGGACGACGGCTCCACCGACGGCACGGCGGCGCTCCTGCGCAGGATCGCCGCGTCGGACGTGCGCGTGCGCGCGCTGTCCATGCAAAAAAACGGCGGCGTGTCGCGCGCGCGCAACCGCGCGCTGGAGGAGGCGCGGGGCGAATGGGTGACGTTCGTGGACGCGGACGACCTGTTGCCGGGCGGCGCGCTGCGCCGGCTGCTGGCGGCCGCTGCGCCCGGCGTCGAGCTGGTCATCGGCGCGCACGAGGAGCTGCTCGAGGATGGCGCGCGCGTGCGCGTGCGGCCGGAGGCGTCCATCCGCGGCCGGAACCCGGCGCGCGACCGCGACGTGGTGACCCGGCGGCTGATCGAGGGCGACGCCGTGTACAACATCATGTGCGGCAAGCTGCACAGCCGCGCGATGCTCGAGCGCGCGCACATCCGATTGGATGAGGGCGTGCGCATCGGCGAGGACGCGCTGTTCAACCTGCGGGCCGTGCGCGCGGCGCAAAGGCTTGCCTATGTGGACGAGCCCGTCTACGTGTACCGCATGCACGCGGCCTCGGCGATGCACAGCGTGCGCGAGGGCGAGTTTGTGCGTCACCGCCCCTTCTTCGAGGCGCTGCGGCGCGAGCTTTCGGCGGAGGGGAGCCGCTTTTTCGGGACGCTCGCGGCGAGCATGGCGCTGCGGCTATATAAAGAGGGCGGGCTTGCGGCGGTGCTGGGCCGGTTCAACGCCGAGGCGCGGCCGGTGCTGCGCGCGCAGGAGGCGCGGGGCGCGGCGGCCGCGCTCGTGCGCGCGGGCGTCTATCCCGCGCTGTATGCGGCGGCGTTCCCGCTTTGGCGCGTGTGGCGCAAGGCGATGGAGGCATGGAGGTGTGCGCGTGGAAGGCAAGATTGACGTCAGCGTGATCATCCCCTGTTATAACGCGGCGGGCGCAGGACTGGATGAGGCGATCGAGAGCGCGCTGTCGCAGGACGCGGCGCTGGAGATCGTCGCGGTGGACGACGGCTCGACCGACGGCACGGGCGAACAGCTGGAGGCCTGGGCGCGGCGGGACGCGCGCGTGCGCGTGCTCCATCGCGAGAACGGCGGTGTGTCGCGCGCGCGCAATGCGGGCGCGGCGGCGGCGTGCGGCGCATGGGTGACGTTTCTGGATGCGGACGACCGCCTGGAGGACGGCGCGCTGGGTGATCTGCTCGCGGGCGCGGACGACGGCGCGGACATCGTGCTGGGCAGCTACACCGTCTACTTTGAGGATGGACGCGTGCAGCGCTTTGACCCGCCTGCGGGTGGACGGGCCGAGGCCATCGATAGCCTGCTGCGCGGCGACAGCGCGCTGCCGTCGATGTGCGCGCGGCTGTACCGGCGCGCGTTCCTGGAGCAGGCGGGCATTCATGCGCCGCAGGATGTGCGCATCGGCGAGGACGTACTGTTCAACCTCGACGCGTTCAGCGAGGCGCGCGCCTGGCGCGTGATCCCGCGCAGCGTGTACGCGTACCAGCTGCGGCAGGACGGCGCGATGGGCTCCATCCGCGGGCGGCACTTTGCGGCGCAGGCGGACATGCTCGCGGGCATCGGGTGTTTTCTGGCCCGGCGCGGGCTGGAGACGGCGCACTTTCGCGCGCATATGGACGCCTATCTGCGCCAGCTGCGGCGCGATCGCGGACGGCTGCGCGCGGCGCTGTCGTTTGGCCGCGAGGCGTCGCGCGCGGTGTGCGCGGGCGTGCGGCCGGGCAGGCTGCCGCCCAAGGAGCGGCTGTACTATCTCGCCGCGCGGTTTGTGCCCGTCGCGACGTACTTCATCCCGTGAGCGTCAAGGAGCGGAGAAGAGCAAGCATGTATGATCTGAGCGTCGTCATTCCCTGTTATAACGCGGGCCGGTATCTGGAGGCCTGCCTGAAGAGCCTGCAAGGCCAGGAACTTACAAACACCGAGTTTATCTTCGTGGACGACGGTTCGACCGACGGCAGCGACGCGCTGCTGGACGAATTCGCCGAGAGCGACCGGCGCGCGCGCGTGCTGCACCTGGAAAACGGCGGCGTGTCGCGCGCGCGCAACATCGCCATTGACATGGCGCGGGGGCGCTACCTCGCCTTCGTGGATGCGGACGATGCGCTGGAGCCCGGCGCGCTTTCGCGCCTGCTGGCGCTGGCCGACGCGCAGCAGGCGGACATCGCCTCGGCCGATCACGTGGTCGTCATGGACGGCGGCGCGCGGCGCGAGGTGCGCCTGGGCGCGCCGGACGCCGATCCCGTCGAGGTGGTCGGACGCATCGTCTCCATGCATCCCATCTACAACAACCTGTGGAACAAGGTCTACAGCCGCGCGCTGTTCGAGGACGGCGCGTGCCGCCTGGAGCCGGATATCCGCATCGGCGAGGACGCGGTGCTCAACGCGCGGCTGTACGCGCGTGCCCGGCGCATCGCGCACCTGCCCGAGGTGCTCTACGCCTACCGCGTGCATGCGCAGTCGGCCATGGCGGAGGCGGCGAAGGACTACTGCGCGAGGCATCAGCCGATGCTGCGCGGGCTGAGCCGCGCGCTGCTGGACACGGGGCTCAAGGAGCGGTTCTTCCGCGCGTTCGTCATGAGCGCCATGTGGGCCCGGGAGAAGGAATTCGGCGTGCGCGCCGCGGCGGCGGCGTTCGGGCCCCAGGTGCGCGCGCTCGCGCTGGAGGGCGTCGATCCCGCGCGCCTGCGGGGGGAGAACCGGCGCGCGTACGCCCTGATCCGGCTGCATTTGTTCCCGGCCTGGTACGTGGCGCATCACTTCTTCAAAAAGCGGGGAGGTCGCGCGTGATGGACGTGATCCTGTACAACCATGGCGGCTGTCAAAACCGCGGCTGCGAGGCGATCGTGCGCTCGACGTCCGCGCTGCTTCGGGCGCGCGACCCGGGCGCGCGCGTGACGCTGTGCTCGCTCGCGCCGCAGGAGGACGGCATGCTTGCGCCGGACAGCGTGGCGCGCGTCATCGCGCACGGCGTGCGCCCGCTGAGCTGGGACCGCGCGGTGAACGCCGTGCGCTCGCGCATGGGCGCGCCGCGGGAAGAGCAGATCGCGCGCAACAACATGCCCTTCCTGCGCGCGGCCCGGCGCGCGGGCCTGTGCGTCTCCATCGGCGGGGATACGTACTGCTACGGGCGGCCGGAGCTGCTGCTGGCGGTCAACGCGCGGCTGCGCGCGCAGGGCACGCCCACGGCGCTGTGGGGCTGCTCGGTGGAGCCGGAGCTGCTGCGGGGCGAGATCCTGGACGACATGCGCGGCTACCGTACGATCGTCTGCCGCGAGTCGATCACGTTTGAGGCAATGCGCGCGGCGGGCCTGCCCGCGGTGCTGGGCGTGGACCCGGCGTTTTTCCTGCCGCAGGAGCGGCTGTCGCTGCCGGAGGGCTGGCGCGAGGGCGACACGGTCGGCGTGAACGTCAGCCCGCTGATCCTGCGCTGCGCCGAGGACGGCGCGGCGGTGCTGGGCTCCTTCCGCGCGCTGATCGAGCGCATCCTGCGCGATACGTCCAGCGCCGTGTGCCTCGTGCCGCACGTCACCTGGGCGCACGACGACGACCGCGAGGCGCTGCGCCGGCTCAAGGAGGCGTTTGCCGGCGAGCCGCGCGTCTTCCTGCTGCCGGACGGCCTGAACGCCTGCCAGACCAAGGGCTACATCTCCAGGCTGCGCCTGTTTGTCGGCGCGCGCACGCATGCGACGATCGCAGCCTATTCCAGCGGCGTGCCGACGCTGACGATCGGCTATTCGGTCAAGGCGCGCGGCATTGCGCGCGACCTGTACGGCGAGGAGGCGGGGCATCTGCTGCCCGTGCAGGAGCTGCGCCATGCGCAGCAGCTGCTGGACGCATATGGCGCGCTGGAGGCGAACGCGGCGCGGGAGCGCGCCTACCTGGCCGGCCGCCTGCCCGCCTACACCGCCTGCAAGGATGAAATGATGGACGCGCTCGTGCGCGCCGGGAGATCAATGCGATGAATGTCAACAAGCAATACCGCCTGGGCGCGGCGCTCTCCTATGTGGTGATCGCGCTCAATATCGCCAGCGGCCTGTTCTTCACCCCGTACATCATGCAGGTGCTCGGGCGCGATCAGGCGGGCCTGTACCAGGTGCTGGGCAACTTTGTCTCCTACATCAGCGTGATGGACTTCGGCCTGGGCAACGCGATCATCCGCTATGTCTCAAAGTTCCGCGCCGAGGGCAAACAGCGCCAGATGGAGGGCTTCCTGGGCATGGCGATGACGCTGTATCTGGCCATCGGCGCGGTGGTGCTCGTGGCCGGCGGCGTGTGCTACGCCTTCCTGCCCGACATCTTCCCCAACTTTACACCTGAAAACATGGCGCTCGCGCGGCCGATGTTCCTGCTGTTGGTGGCGAACATGACGCTCTCGCTGGTGATGAACGTCTTCCCGGGCGTGCTGTCGGGCTACGAGCGATTCGTGCTGTTGCGCGCGCTGTCGCTGGCGCGCATCGCGCTGCGCATCGTCATCCTGCTGGTGATGCTGCCCCTGGGCGCAAACGTGCTGCACATGGTCATCCTCGACACGTCGCTCAACGCGGCCTTCGCGCTCATCCAGTTCGGCTATGCGTTCGTCAAGCTCAAGGTGCGCATCCGCTTTTTCGATTTTGACAGGCCGCTGCTGCGCGAGATCACGACGTATTCCGCGTTCATCTTTCTGAACATGCTCATGGAGCAGATGTACTGGAAAGTCGACTCGACGATCATCGGCATCCTGTACACGACGACCATCGCGACGATCACCACGACCGGTACGATGATCGCCGAGTACTTCATGCAGTTCTCCAGCTCGCTGTCGGGCCTCTTCCTGCCCAAGGCCACGCAGATGGTCGTGCGCGGGGCGACGATGGAGGAGCTGACCGACCTGATGATCCGCGTGGGGCGCGTGCAGCTGATGATCATCGGCCTGCTGGTGGTGGGCTTTTTGAGCGTGGGCCATCAGTTCCTGACCTGCTGGGTCGGCGAGGCGATGGGCGCGGACGTCAACCAGTGCTACGCCATCGCGTCGATGCTGATCCTGGCGCTGACGATCCCGCTGTTTCAGAATACGGGCATCTCCATCGTGCAGGCGATGAACAAGCACGCGTTCCGCTCAGTGGTGCTGGTCGCGATCGCGGCGCTGAACGTGGGCGTGTCCATCGTCCTGGCACGGCTGTACGGCCCGGTGGGCGCTGCGGTGGGCACGGTGCTCTCACTGCTGATCGGCAACGTGTGCATCATCAACTGGTACTATGACCACATCATCGGCCTGAACATTCCGCGCTTTTTCCGTGAGACGCTGCGCGGCATCCTGCCGGCGCTGCTGCTTGCGGGCGTCGTGGGCGCGCTGACGCTGTTCATGCCCACGGGTGGCTGGCTGAGCCTGGGCGCGCGCGTGGCGGTGATCTGCGCGGCCTATGCGCCGCTGATGTACTTCGTGGGCATGAATGCGGGCGAGCGCGCGGCCGTGCTGAGGTTGGCGAGGAGGTTGCGCCGATGAGAAAGGCCGTCCTGAAGGACAAAAGCCGCTGCTGCGGCTGCGGCGCGTGTGCCGCGATCTGCCCACATGACGCCATCTCCATGGCGCCGGATGCGGAGGGCTTTCTCTATCCCCGGATTGATCCTGCGCGCTGCGTCGACTGCGGGATGTGCGAGCGCCGTTGCCCGGCGACGCAGGCCGCTGCGCGCGGCGAAAAGCCCGCGTATGCCGCGCGTGTGCGCGATGAGGCGGTACGCGAGCGCAGCTCCAGCGGCGGCGTGTTTACGCAGCTGGCGCGCGGCGTGCTGTCGCGGGGCGGCGTGGTGTTTGGCGCGGCGATGGATGAGGAACTGCGCGTCAGCCACGTGGGCGCGATGGACGAGACGGGGCTTGCGGCGCTGCGCGGGTCCAAGTACGTACAAAGCGACGTCGAGGACGCCTACCGGCAGGCGGAGCGCCTGCTGGACGCGGGCCTGCCGGTGCTGTTCACGGGCACGCCCTGCCAGGTGGCGGGGCTGTATGCGGCGCTGGGCGGCGACCGCGAGGGCCTGCTGACGGCGGACCTCGTCTGTCACGGCGCGCCCTCGCCGGCGGTGTTCGCCTCTTATGTGCAGATGCTGCAGGCGGAGCGCGGCCAGCGGGTGGAGCGCTACGCCTTCCGCGACAAGCGCAGGGGATGGAAGGACTTCTGCGTCGTGGCCACGTTTGCAGACGGCGCGGAGTATGCCGCCGGGCAGAGGGAGGACCTCTTCATGCGCGGCTTCCTGGCCGACCTGTACCTGCGCCCCTCCTGCCACGCCTGCCCCTACGTCGGCCAGCGCCGCCCCGCCGACCTGACGCTGGGCGATATGTGGGGCGCGCAGGTCATCTGCCCGGACCTGGATGACGACCGGGGGCTGTCGCTCGTGTTCGTCAACAGCGAAAAGGGCGAGCGGGCGTTTGCGGCGATGGCGGATGCGCTCGTCCTGCGCCGGACCGACCCCACCCGGAACGTGCCCTTCTGTCCGCCGCTCGTGCGCTCCTATCCGCCGCACCCGGCGCGCGCGCAGTTCTTCCGCGCGTTTGCCAAGGAGGGATTTTCGCGCGCGCGCGTGGAGGCGCTGCTGGCGCCGCCGGGACGTCTCGCGCGCTGGAGCAGGCGGCTGCGGCGGATGGCGGCCCGAGTGGTGAAGCGATGATGCGCGTGCTTGTGACGCTGCTGTGCGTGGGCGTGAGCATCCTGCTGCTGCTGCGCTTTCCGTGGCTGCTGCCGTGCGTGCTGGCGGCGCTGGCGCTGGGCGCGCTGATCCTGACCTGGTCGCGGCGCGTGCGCATCTCGCCGCGCGACGGCGTGGAGCGGCTGCTGCGGCGCTATGGCCGGCGTCCGACGGACTTTGAGCACTACGTGGCGGAGATCTACCGGCGCATGGGCTACCGCGTGCAGGTGACAAAGCGCACGGGCGACAGCGGGCGCGACATCGAGATGCGCCGCGACGGCCGGCTGTATGTGGTGGAGGTCAAGCTCTACAGCCCGGGCGAGCGCGTGGGCCGGGAGAAGCTGCAAAAATTACAGGGCGCGATGATCGACGCGGACGCGCACGGCGCGGTGTTTGTCACGACCAGCGGCTTTACGCGCACGGCGGTGGACTACGCCGCGCGCAACGGCATCGAGCTGGTCGACGGCACGGCGCTGGAGGAGCTGATCCGCGCGGTACTCAGCGCGTGAGGAGGGGAATGCGGCGGTGAGCGGACGGCTCTACCGGAGCCTGGCGGGACTTTGGGCGCTCGTCGCCGTGCTGCTGTTATCCCAAAAGGGGCCTCCCGCATCGCGGGAGGCCCCTGTGTCTCATGCGCGCTTCCAGCGCGTGCCTTCCTTGGTGTCGATCAGCTCGATGCCGCGGGCCTTGAGCTCGTCGCGGATCCGGTCGGCCAGGGCGAAGTCGCGGGCCTTCTTGGCCTGCGCGCGCTGCGCGACCAGCGCGTCGATCTCCGGGTCGGACTCCTGCGCGTCCTGCGCCTGCCGCTGCGAAAGCGCGCGCGCGCCCTCAATCAGGTTCAGGGAGAGCACGCGGTCAAAGTCCGCCAGCAGCGCGAGCTTCTCCGCATCCGCAATGTCCGCCTTGAGCACGTCGTAGAGCGCCGTGACGGCCAGCGAGGTGTTCAGATCGTTGTCCAGCGCGTCGCAGAACGCCCGGCGCAGCGCGGCGCCCGCCTCGCTCTCGGCTGCCTGCGCGCCCAGCGCGGGCAGCAGCTGCGCGATGCGCGCGAGCAGCTTCTGGTAGGCCGCGGCGGCGTTGTCCAGGTTCTCCCAGGAGAAGACGAGGCCCTTGCGGTAGTGCGACTGCAGGCAGAACAGCCGGTAGACCAGCGGATCGTACCCCTTTTCCTCCAGCAGCGAGACCGTCAGGAACTCGCCCTTGGACTTGGACATCTTGCCCGAGGACGTGTTCAGGTGGTGCACGTGGAACCAGTACCTGCACCAGGGATGGCCCAGGTATGCCTCGGACTGGGCGATCTCGTTGGTGTGGTGCGGGAAGGCGTTGTCGATGCCGCCGCAGTGCAGGTCGAGGTATTCGCCCAGGTACTTCATCGAGATGCCGGAGCACTCGATGTGCCAGCCGGGATAGCCGGTACCCCAGGGCGAATCCCACTTGAGCTCCTGATCCTGAAACTTGCTCTTGGTGAACCACAGCACGAAGTCGGCCTTGTTGCGCTTGTTCTGGTCCTCCTCGACGCTCTCGCGCACGCCCACGGCCAGGTCCTCCTCGTCGTGGTCGTTGAAGATGTAGTAGCGCTCGAGCTTGGACGTGTCAAAGTACACGTTGCCGCCGGCAATATAGGCGTAGCCCTTCTCCAGCAGGCGCTCGATGATGCGGATGTACTCGCCGATGCAGCCGGTGGCGGGCTGCACGACGTCGGGCCTTTTGATGTTCAGCTTGGCGCAGTCGGCAAAGAAGGCGTCGGTATAAAAGCGCGCGATCTCCATGACCGTCTTCTTCTCGCGGCGCGCGCCCTTGAGCATCTTGTCCTCGCCCGTGTCCGCGTCAGAGGACAGGTGGCCCACGTCGGTGATGTTCATCACGCGCCTGACGTCATAGCCCGCATAGCGCAGGTATTTTTCCAGCACGTCCTCCATGATGTAGCTGCGCAGGTTGCCGATGTGCGCGAAGTGATAGACCGTCGGGCCGCAGGTGTACATGCTGACCTTGCCGGCCTCGTGGGGGACGAATTCCTCGCGCAGGCGGGAGGCGGAGTTGTAGAGCTTCATGACGGCATCGTCCTCTCTTTCAGACAAAAAATAAAACGCCCCATGCCCGAAGGCACAAGAGGCGGCGCGCGCGGTTCCACTCTTGCGTTTAGCTCAGCCCGGCGGATGCCGGATGCCGGATATCGGCGGCGCCGGAGGGCGTTACCCCTCGCACTCCCGGGCGCAGGCGAAGCGGCCCCGCCGGGGCGCGCTCACAGCCGACGGCGCGCCCTCTCTTTGCGGCGTTGGGAGGCCGGATCACTCCCGTTCATCGTGTACGCTTCATCCTACCATGTCCCGCGGCGGATGTCAAGCATATCCCTTTGCGGGCGCGCATACGGTGGAGCGTGCAACTGCATCAGGGGAGGGACATGCGGATGGAATGGAAGATCGAGCGCGCGAGCGTCGAAGGGCAGCGCCTGGCGGCGGACATTCGCCTGCAGGCGATCGTCGACGGGGAGGCGGCGCTTCCGGGCAGCCTGCGCGACGCGGCGACGGTGCTCAGCGTGCAGGCGCGCGCCGTGCCGGGCGCTGGCGAGACACAGGGGGACAAGGTCGTACTTTCGGGACAGGTGCTGTTTGACGTGCTGTATGCGCAGGGCGATCTGACGCGCGTGCAGTGCATCGAGACGGCTTGTGATTTTCGCCAGATCGCCGATGCGCCGGGCGTCACGCCGCGCATGGCGCTGGCGTGGGACGTGTGCGTGGAGGACGCGCAGGCGCGCGCCAGCGGCGGCCGGCTGATGCTGACGGCGGCGCTGTCGCTGTACGCGATCGTGACGGCGGATGCGGCCATTGAGGCGGTGACGGACGTGACGGGCGATCCGGCGCTGCGCACGCGCTGCTGCCAGGCGCGGCTTCAGCGCACGACGGGCCGGGGCGAGGCGCGCGCGCTGGTGCGGGAGGAGTTCGAGCTGCCCGCGGCCCTGGGCGTGCAGGATACGCTGTATGCCACGGCCGACGCGCGCGTGGACGAGGTCGTCGGCGGCGAGGGACGCGTGACGGTCTCGGGCACGGTGGAGCTGACGGTCTGCCATGCGGGCGGCGAGAGCCGTCCGCTGGTGATCACGCGCCACAGCGCGCCCTTTGAGCAGAGCGTGGCGCTGGAGGCGGGCGAGGAGGACGCGGTCGGCGCGAGCGTGCGCGTGCTGGACGTGATGGCCGACTCCATGGAGGCGGGCGAGGACGCGCGCGTGCTGCGCACGGAGGTCGAGCTGCTGGTGCGCGCGCAGGCGACGCATGCGGCGCAGCGCGAGCTGCTGTGCGACGTATACACGACCTCGGGCGACCTGGCCGAACCCACGCGGCGCGAGGAGCGGCTGATGGCGGACGGCGCGGGCGAGCGCGCGCGGGAGAGCGGCAAGATTGTGCTCGCCCTGCCGGACGACGCGCCGCCCGTGGGCACGATGCTCGCGGCGTTCGTCCAGCCCGCGGCCGGCACGCGCGAGCGCTCGGGCGGACGGCTGCGCGTAGACGGCATGATGGGCGTGACGCTCGTATACCTGCCCATCGACTCGCAGGTGCCGGTCTCGACCCGGCAGGACGCGCCGATGAGCGTGCAGTTTGCCTGCGGGCTTTCGGCGGATGCGGCCATCGCGCTGGAGTGCGTCGAGGCGGTGGCCTCGGCGATCACATCCGACCGCGTGGAGGTGCGGTTCATCCTCTCGCTGGAGGGCATGGACTGCGGCGCGCAGCCGCTGCAGGTGGTCACGGATGTGACGCGCACGCCCGCGCAGGCAGAGCCGGGGGCCATCGTCGTGTACTACCCCGCGCAGGACGAGACGGCGTGGGATGTCGCCAAGCGCTACCGCGTGGATGCGCAGTCGCTGCGCGCGCTCAACCCGCAGCTGGAGGAGGCGCGCGCCGGCGAGCCGGTCGTCGTGCTCAGGCGCGGCACGGCGGAGGCATGATCCGCCGCAAATCCGCCGCGATTTTGCTTGCCCAAACGCACAAAACGCGTTACAATAAAAGAAAAAACGCACGGAGGGCGCAAACATGCTGCGCATTCAGGCACGCGCGAAGATCAACTGGACGCTGGACATCTGCGCCAAGCGGCCGGACGGATACCATGAGTTGGATATGCTGATGCACTCCGTCGCCCTGGCGGATACGCTGACCGTCGAGCCGGCGGATGAACTGACGCTGGAGGTCGGGCGGGGCGGACGCGTGCCCGCCGACGGCGCCAACCTGGCGCTGCGGGCGGCAAACGCGCTGCGCGAGGCGACGGGCGTGCAAAAGGGCGCGCGCCTGTGGCTGGGCAAGCGCATCCCCGTGGCGGCCGGCATGGGCGGCGGCAGCGCGGACGCGGCGGCGGTGCTGGTCGGGCTCAACCGCCTGTGGGGCTGCGGGCTGTCGGAGGCGGAGCTGGAGCGCATCGGGCTCACGATCGGCGCGGACGTCCCCTTCTGCGTGCGCGGCGGCCTGCAGCGCGCCCGCGGCATCGGCGAGCAGCTTGCGCCGCTGCGCTGTGCGCGCCAGATCTGGCTGGTCATCGTGCAGCCCTGCCGCGGGCTGTCCACGCGCGACGTGTTCGGCCGGCTGGACCTGCGCGCCGGCGTGGACTGCCGGCCGCAGACTGATCGGGCGCAGCATGCGCTGGAGGTGGGCGACCTGCGCGCGCTGTGCGCCTCGCTGGGCAATGTGCTGCAGCCCGTGGCGCAGTCGCTGCGGCCGGAGATCGCGCAGGCCATCGAGGCCCTGCGTGCGCATGAGGCGGCCGCCGCGCAGATGACGGGCAGCGGCTCGGCGGTGTTCGGCATCTTCCTCAATGCGCGCATGGCCCGCGCCGCGTGGCAGAAGCTGCGCTTCTCCTACCGCGCGTGCTACATGACCTCCAGCGCGGACAGCGGCATGGAGATTCAGGAGATTTGACCGCGGAAAATCGCATAAAACCACGCGCCTTGGACGATCCTGTTGCCATCGAAGGAGGTGGCCGCATGGGTCGTCTTTTGTGTGCGCTGTGCCTGGGGGCCGCGCTGAGCCTTGCGCCCGCTGCGACGCAGGTCGATTCGCCGCTGGGACAGGCGCTGTCCACGGGTGAACTGATCCGCATCCACGTCGTGGCGGACAGCGACGGCGAGCGCGATCAGGAGATCAAGTACGCGGTGCGCGACGCCGTGATCGCGCGCTTTGGCGAGGCGCTGTCCTGCGCGTCCTTTGGGGATGCGTGCGGGGCGATTGAACAGCATCTTGCCGCCATCGAGCGGGAGGCGGCGCGCGCCGCGGAGGCGGCCGGCTTTACGGGCGCGGTAGAGGCGGCGTTCGGCCGGTTCGCGTTCCCCACGCGCGTCTATGGAGGGGAGACCGTGCCCGCGGGCGAGTATATGGCGCTTCGCATCGTACTGGGCGAGGGGGAAGGGCGCAACTGGTGGTGCGTGCTCTATCCGGCGTTTTGCCTGATCGAGAGCGGAACGGATGTAGCCGCGACAGTCGCGCAGCCGGTGGCCACGCCCGGCGAGGCGGTGCGGTGGACGTCCATGATCGGACGCCTGTTTTGCAGAGAGGGGGGCGCGCCATGAAGCATGCGAGGCAGATGCGGCGGGCCGCGCTGCTGCTCGCCTGCACGTGGATCGTCTGCGTACAGATCGCGCAGGCGGCCAGCGTCGTGGCCTGGGGCTCGCGCGGCGAGCAGGTGACGCGCGTGCAGCAGCGGCTGCAGCAGTGGGGCTACTACAGCGGCGCGGTGGACGGCGTGTTCGGCGAGGAGACGTACCAGGCGGTCGTGCGCTTTCAGCAGCGCAACGGGCTGACGGCGGATGGCGTCGTCGGCGGCGCGACGGCGGAGGCGATGGGCATCAGCCTGTCGTCCGGCGGCGCGCAGAGCGTGACGGCGGTCTCGGGCTACAGCGAGAGCGAAATCTACCTCCTGGCCCGGATCATTCACGGCGAGGCGCGCGGCGAACCGTACGTGGGCAAGGTCGCGGTTGGCGCGGTGGTGCTCAACCGGGTGCGTCATCCATCGTTTCCCAATACGATCTCCGGCGTGATCTACCAGACGGGCGCGTTCGACGCGGTGACCGACGGACAGATCAACCTGGAGCCGGACAGCGAATCGCTGCGCGCCGCGCGCGACGCGATGAACGGCTGGGACCCGACGGGCGGATGCATCTACTATTACAATCCGGCCACGTCGACCAGCTCGTGGATCTGGACGCGCGAGGTGCGCCTGAGCATCGGACGGCATAATTTTGCGGTGTGACGCGGGGAGGGAGACGGGCGTGAAGCACAGATGGGCCTTTGCGGCGCTGGCACTGGCGCTGGCCGTGTCGCTGGGCGCGGCGGCGTGGCAGTATCGGGAGCGGGCGGCGCTGCAGGCGCAGATGACGGCCGCGCGCCAGCGCGCGCTGCTGCAGCTGACGGGCGCGCTGGGCGATCTGCAGATTCGCATTGAAAAGCTGCTCATCGCCTCCAGCCCCGCGCAGACGGTGTCGCTGCTGGGCGAGATCGCGCAGCGCGCGCAGGCGGCGCAGGGCGGCATCGCGCAGCTGCCGCTGCGCCACACGGCGGTGTCGAGCGCCTCCAAGCTCGCCGGGCAGATGGGCGACTATGCGCTCTCGCTCAGCGGGGACATCGCGGGCGGCGCGATGCTGACGGATGCGGACATCGCGCAGTGGGAGGCGATGCTCGCGGCCTGCGCCGGCCTGAACGGGGAAATCGCCGGCCTGGGCGACGTGCTCGCGCACGAGGATCTCATCGCGCCCGAGGGGCAGATGTGGGCGGACGCGGGCGACGACGCGCCCAGGCTGGAGACCCTCTCGGGCGAGGAGAGCGGCATCGAGTACCCGACGCTGATCTACGACGGCCCCTTTTCCGATGGCCGGCACGACGCCGCGCCCAAGGGTGTGACGGGCGAGCAGATCACGCTGGAGGAGGCGATGGAGCGGGCGCGCGCATTCGTGGGCGAGGACCGCGTGCTGGCCGTGCGCCCGGCGGCGGACAGCGGCGGCGCGATCCCGGCATACGGCCTGGCGGTGGATACGCGCGAGGACGGCACGCTGGACGTGCAGATCGCCAAGACGGGCGGGGCCGTGCTGTGGATGATGCCCGAGACCGCCGCGTATGCGCAGGGACTGCGCGTGGACGAGTGCGCGCTCAAGGCGTATGAGTTTCTCTCCTCGCGCGGCTATGGGCACATGGAGCCGAACTACTGGCAGCTCTACGACGGGCTGGCGGTCGTCAACTTTGCAGCGGTGCAGGATGGCGTGCTACTCTATCCGGACCTGGTCAAGGTACAGGTGCGCGCGGACACGGGCGCGATCGTCGGCCTGGAGAGCAACAACTACCTGATGAACCACACGCAGCGCGACCTGACGGCGCCGGCGCTGAGCGAAGAAGAGGCCCGGATGCGCGTGAGCGCGCGGCTACAGGTGGAGCGCACGCGGCTGTGCGTCATCCCGTTGCAGCAGGAGGAGCGCCTCTGTTATGAGTTCACCGGCACGTTCGGCGACGGACGGTACCTCGTCTACATCGACGCAAATACGGGCGAAGAATTGGAGATTTTGAAGCAGATCGACGCGCAAAGCGCAAAATTGACGGCCTGAAACCCTGTCAAATCCGCTTGAAAAACGGGCGCGGCATGGGAATTTGCTTGCAAACGGGCGCGCAAATGGTTATAATGTCCGTATGATTTGCGGACGGAGGTGTACGGCGATGCCAGGCGAAAGACCCGCGCTGATCCAGGTCGTCAGCCTGCAGCGGGACGGCCGGCAGGAGGAGACGGCGCTGCGGCGAACCTACAGCGGCGCGCTGCGCAGCCTGCCGCAGGGTCCTGCGCTCGCCTACACGGAGACGGATGAGCAGGGCGCGGACACGCGCGTGCTGCTCGCAGCCGAGGCGGAGGGCATCCGCCTGCGCCGGGAGGGCCTCTGTTCGACGGATCTGCTGCTCGCGCCGGGACAGGAGCGCGCGAGCGCTTACGAGACGCCCTATGGCGCGATGGAACTGACCGTGCGCACGCACGAGGCCGTCTGGCTGGCGGACGGACAGAGCGCGCGTGTGCGCCTGCGCTACGACGTGTACGTCGCAGGGGAGCTGCTCTCGCAAAACGAGATACGCGTGGCCTGCCGCGCCAAGCCATGAGCGCGCTGCAAAGCGCCATGGAGCTGGCGCGCGCGGCGCTCGCTCCTGCGGCGGACGGATACTTCGTGCGCGTCGCTCAGGCAGGGCCGTTGCTGGTGACAGACGCGCCCCGGCGCGAGCGCACGCCGGGTGCGGCGCGTACGGCGCTGGAGCGGGCGGGGTTTCATCCTATCGAAGACGGCGTCCTGCTGCGCTTTGGGCTGCCGGAGACCGCCTACGTCCTTTTGCCTGCGGCCCCGCCGCCCGGCGGAAGCTGGAATGCGGACGCATGGCGGGAACAGGCGCTGTGCCGGAGGCTGCTGTTGTGCGCGGCTGCGCCCGGGCCCGTGGAACCCGAGGGCCGCGCGCTCGTCGATTCGCTGCTGCGCGCGCTGTCGCGCAGGCAGCGGGAGTCCGCGTTGCGCGCATTCGCGCGGGAGGCCGCCGCCGCCAGGCGGCAGGGCTGGAACAGGGCGCTGCGCCTGTGCGGCGTGTATCTGTGTCAAGCCCTGCACGGATGCGGCGTGCCACAGGGGCGTGCGCTTCAGCCGACCCTTTCAAAGGAGGTTATGTAACTATGAACATTCGCTGGCTTGGCCATTCGAGTTTCCTGATAACGACCGATGCGGGCGTGCGCATTCTGACCGACCCCTTCGACGAGTCCGTCGGCTACCCCGTGCCGCACGTCGAGGCGGATGTGGTGACGATTAGCCATGAACACGCCGATCATAACCATCGCTCCGGCGTGGCGGGCAACCCGATCATCGTCGATCAGCCCGGCGAACACGACGTGTGCGGCGTGCGCATTACCGGCTATGCGACCTGGCACGACGCCGAACAGGGCGCGCGCCGCGGGCGCAACACCGTCTTCACCTACCTCATCGATGGGCTGCATGTGCTGCACCTGGGCGATCTGGGCTGCCAGCTGGAGGAGTCGCAGCTCAAGCGCCTGGGCGCCGTGGACGTCCTGATGATCCCCGTCGGCGGCCTGTATACGATCGACGCGCAGGCGGCGTGGGATTTGTGCAGGCGCCTGCAGCCGCGCGTGATTCTGCCCATGCACTACAAATTGCCGTGCGTGCGCTATGACATCGCGCCGGTGGAGGAGTTCCTGGCGCTGGCGGGCGCGCAGAATGCGCGCCGCGTCGAGTCGCTGAGCGTCAATCCGCTCAATCTGTCCCGGTTGGATCCCGTGGTGCTCATGCGCTATGGCGAGGAAAGCCGGGAGGTCTGCTACCAGACGGCCTGACCGCCGCACGCAAACGGCCCTCGAAGCGTGCTTCGGGGGCCTGTTTTGCGGCATTTGGTCGCACTTGCAGCTCAAATTTAGCAAAAAACCTTTATTTGAGCCGCGTGCCTTTGGCAGAGAACCGCTTTTTTCTTCGCGGCCCCTTGCGCAGCGGTCCAAAACATGCTATCATTCCTGCATGCGGACTGGATGTTCGGATTTTTCGCACAAAAAAGGCTGTAATTCGAATGAACTACAGCCAACGTCCGATTAAAAGCGGACAATGCAATAAAAAGCCAAGAGATTGTCCGCTTAGGCGAGCGCGACGGAGATGCTGTTGTACAGCGCGTCCACGGCGTCGCGCAGCTCCACAAACGTCACGGAGAGCGACGCGCCGCTCTGCAGCTTGAGGTCGCAGTCGTTGAGCAGCGTCTCGCAGCTCTCCAGCAGCGACATGTCGATGAAGGATGCGCCCCCGCCGTAGATGCCGGTCATCAGGTCGTTGAGCTGGCGCAGCGCATAGATGTGCTGGCGAACCAGCGCGACGGTGGCGGCGACGGTGGAGCTGCTGGCCTGCGTGAGCTGATAGGCGCGCGTCTTGGCGTTGGATACCTCGTTTTGCGCCTTGGCCAGCAGGATGGAAGACGTATTGGCATTGGCCTTGGCCGCGCGGCCATAGGCGATGCCCAGCCCCGCGCAGGCGATGGCCAGCACGAGCGCGAGCACCAGCAGGATGGACAGGCGCTTGCGCAGCTTGAGCGAGGAGCTGGAAACGGGATAACGGTACATGAAAAGACCTCCTTTGAGACGGCGGCAGCGGTTCCGCCGGAAACAGACTTCCCTTTTATTCTATCACAAAAGCGTAAAGTGGTAAAGGGGATCGCCAAATCGCAGGATTTTCGGGGAAAAGTGGTTTTTGAAGGCGGATTTTGACGAAAACGGACGAAGGAGCTGCCAGCGATGAAAAAGAGCCAGGAAATGCTCGCAGACGTATTTGGACAGAACGTATTTTCCGACAAGATCATGCGCATGCGCCTACCGCAAAACGTCTACCGTGCGCTGCATCGGACCATCGACGAGGGGGCGGAGCTGGATCCCGCGATCGCAGAGGTCATTGCATCGGCCATGAAGGAGTGGGCGGTGGAGCGCGGCGCCACGCACTACACGCACTGGTTCCAGCCGATGAACGGCCAGACGGCCGAAAAGCAGGACGCGTTTCTGACCCCGCACGACGGCGGCGTGCTGCTGGAGTTCACGGGCAAGGCGCTCATCCGCGGCGAGGCGGACGCCTCGTCCTTCCCGTCGGGCGGCCTGCGCGCGACGTTTGAGGCGCGCGGCTATACCGCGTGGGACTGCACGTCGCCCGCCTTCATCCGCGAGGATCCCAACGGCATCGTTTCGCTGTGCATCCCCACGGCCTTCTGCTCGTATGCGGGCGAGGCGCTGGACACGCGCACGCCGCTGCTGCGCGCGCAGGAGGTTCTCTCCCGTCAGGCGGTGCGCGTGCTGCGCTGCCTGGGCGACACGCATACACGCCGCGTCAAGGCAAAGGTCGGTCTGGAGCAGGAATACTTCCTCATCGACCGCGAGCTCTACCGCCGCCGCCGCGACCTGATCTACACCGGGCGCACGCTGTTCGGCGCCCGTCCGCCCAAGGGCCAGGAGATGGAGGACCAGTATTATGCCGCCATCCGCCAGCGGGTGTCGGAGTTCATGGCCGAGCTCAACGAGGAGCTGTGGAAGATGGGCGTGGCTGCCAAGACGCAGCACAATGAGGTCGCGCCCTCGCAGCACGAGGTGGCCGTGCTCTTTGACGACGCGGTGGCCGCATGCGATCAGAACCAGCTGACGATGATGCTCCTGCGCAAGGTGGCCGCGCGCCGGGGTATGGCGGCGCTGCTACATGAAAAGCCGTTTGCGGGCGTGAGCGGCAGCGGCAAGCACAACAACTGGTCGTTGGCGACGGACGAGGGGGTCAACCTGCTCAAGCCGGGCGACTGCCCCGAGGAGAACACGACGTTTCTGCTGTTCTTTACGGCGGTCATCGCGGCGGTGGACGAACATGCGGGCCTGCTGCGCCTGGCGGCCGCCAGCGCGAGCAACGACCATCGCCTGGGCGGGCACGAGGCGCCCACGCCGATGCTCTCCGTCTTCATCGGCGACGCGCTGCAGCAGATGCTGGAGCATGCCTGCGGCCTGTCCGAGCGCGTGTTCCGCGGCCACGGCGAGATCTGTACGGGCGTGACGACGATCCCCAAGCTCTTCGCGGATGATACCGACCGCAACCGTACCTCGCCCTTTGCGTTCACGGGCAACAAGTTCGAGTTCCGTATGCTCGGCTCGTCGGAGTCGGCCTCGACGCTCAACACGGTCATGGCCACGGTGGTCGCCGACCAGCTTGCGCGCATCGCGGACAGGCTGGAGGCGGGCGATGCGCCCATCGCGGTCGTGCGCGACCTGTTCACCGCGCACCGGCGCGTGATCTTCAACGGCAACAGCTATTCGAATGAGTGGCGCGAAGAGGCTGCCCGGCGCGGACTGAAGGAATACCCCACGACCGTGGAGGCCATCGAGGCGCTGATCAGCGAGGAGAGCATTGCGCTCTTTGAGCGCCACGACGTGCTCACCCGCACGGAGGTGCTCTCCCGCGCGGTGGTGCGCGAGGATGCGTACATCAAGACGCTGCGCATCGAGGCGCGCACCATGGCCAAGATGATGCAGGAGCTCGTGCTGCCCGCCGCCATGCGCTGGCAGGACGCGCTCGCCCTGCAAAAGGCGCACATCGAGGCGGTGGGCGCCGCCGCGCCCGTGCAGTCGCAGCAGCTGGCGTTTGTGGGCGAGCAGGTCTGCGCGCTCGCGCAGGGCATCGACGAGCTGAACCGGGCGCTGGGCGCGCTGGATGGCACGACGATCTCCTGCGACAATGCGCGCGACTGGCGCGACGGGGTGCTGCCCGTCATGGAGCGCCTGCGCGAGGCGTCCGACGCGCTGGAGCGCGTGCTGCCGCGCGATATGTGGCCCGTGCCGACCTACGGCGAGATGCTCTTCCATATCTGACTGAAAAACCGCGCGCGCGTTGAAACGGCGCGCGGTTTTTGGTATAATGGATGCGCTATGGGTTCTATGGCCTTCGAAGGAGGGGATTTCATGGACAGGGCGCAACGTATGGATGACATGGGCAGCCGCGACGTCGCGCGCGCTTCCGTCATGCTCGCAATGACGCGTACGCGCGAGGAGGAGCGCCGCTTCAAGGAGGAATACGCCGCGGAGGGCATCCGCACCGCGGCGGTCGACTTCGGGGGCGAGTTCCTGCCCTCCGTCTCGCGCATCGTGGAGCGGGCGGTCATCGCGGCCAAGCGCGAGGGCGTCATCGCCGATACGTCGCATGAGGAGGGCGTCGTCGCCGGCGCAACGCACGAGGCCATCATGCAGATCTCTGCCAAGGCCATGGGCCTGAACGTCGGAGGCAAGATCGGCATCGCCCGCTGCGAGCAGCATGTGGCCGTCTCGCTCTTCCTGGCGATCGGTCTGGTGCACCTCAATGAGATCTGCCTGGGCATGAGCCACCGCTCCGTCTGATCAAACCGAATGGAAAAAGGAGAATTCCCATGCCGCTGAACATTGCCATCGACGGGCCGGTGGGCGCCGGAAAGTCGTCCATCGCCTCGCTTGTCGCGCAGGAACTGCGCATTCTGCACCTCGATACCGGCGCGATGTACCGCGCCGTCGGCCTGTACATGCTGCGCCGGGGCGTGGACCCGCAAGATGAGGCCGCCGTGAGCGCAGCCCTGCCGGGCTGCCGCGTGGACGTGCGCTATGAGGACGGCAGCCAGCGCACGCTGCTGTGCGGCGAGGACGTGACCGGGATGATCCGCACGCCCGAGGTCTCGCAGGCGGCGTCGGCCATCTCCCAGTGGCCCGACGTGCGGAGCGAGATGGTCGACATGCAGCGGCGCATCGCCGCCGGATGCGACCTGATCATGGATGGGCGCGACATCGGCACCAACGTGCTGCCGGATGCGGCGCTCAAGGTCTTCCTGACCGCCGATCCACGCGAACGCGCGCGCAGGCGCTATGAGGAACTGCGCCAGAAGGGAATGCCCGACACGCTGGAGGAGGTGCTCGCGGCGCTGACGGCGCGCGACGAGCAGGATACGCGGCGCGAGGCGAACCCGCTGCGCCAGGCGGAGGACGCCGTGCTGCTGGATACCACCCACATGACCATTCAGGAGGCGGTGGACGCCATCGTCCGCCTGGCGAGGAGGGCTTGATCGTGGAAAACGTGAGCATGGACAGGCCCAAGCGCACGCTGCTGTACAGCTCCGTCATGGCGCTGTACGCCCTGCTGGCCCGGCTGGTGTTTCGCATGCGCTTCATCGGCCGCGAGCACATCCCGCAGGCGGGCAGCTACATCATCATGGCCAACCACGTATGCCTGCTCGACCCGCTGACGCTGGCCATGTGCGACCGCAGCCGAGAGATCCACTTCATGGGCAAAAAGGAGCTGTTCCACAACAGGTTCCTGGCCTGGGTCTGGCGGCAGGCGCACGCCTTTCCCGTCGACCGCGGCAAGATGGACATGGCCGCCATCCGCACGGCGATGGGCGTGCTCAGGTCGGGCGAGACGCTGGGCATCTTTCCCGAGGGCACGCGCAGCCGCACGGGCGAGATGGGACCGCTGCTGTCCGGCGCGTCGATGCTGGCGATGCGCGGGCGCGTGCCGGTCGTGCCGGTGTACATCGCAGGGCGCTACAGGCCCTTTGGGAAGATGACCGTGGTCATCGGCGCGCCCCTGCCCTTCGACGATCTGCTGGCCGAGGGCGTGAACAAGGAGACCTGCGACCGCTTTACGGCGCGCATGCAGGACGCATTTGTGCGGCTGCGGGCGCAGAGCGAAAATTTTTAAAGGAAAATTGATTTTTTTGCAGGAAAAGACAAGGGAATCGCGAATATTGAACGTATTCGCTCTGATTAGAAAATTCGGGGCGATGGGGGAATTATGCGACTGACGATCGGCAAACACGCGGGCTTTTGCTTTGGCGTCAAGCGCGCGGTGGACGCTGCGTTTGCCCTGGCGCAGGAGGGAAAGCCCTGTTACACGCTGGGCCCGCTGATCCACAATCCGCAGGTGGTGCGCCGCCTGGAGGGCATGGGCATCCGCGTCATCGACTCGCTGGACGAGATCGAGCGCGGCACGGTCGTCATCCGCTCGCACGGCGTGCGCCCGGAGGTGTACGCCGAGTGCCGCAGGCGCGGGCTGAACATGGTCGACGCCACATGCCCGCACGTGGAGCGCGTGCATCAGCTGGTCGACCGCTACAGCGAGGACGGCAGCCCCGTCATCGTGATCGGCGAGGAGGACCACCCGGAGGTGGTGGGCATCGCGGGCTGGGCGCATGGGGACGTGTACGTCGTGCCGGGCGTTCAGGACGTGGAGCGCGTGCCGCGCCTTTCGCGGGCGCTGGCCGTCGCCCAGACGACGATTCGCGCCGACCGCTTTGCCGAGATCACGCAGGCGCTCGGGCAGCGCGTGGAGGATCTGACGGTCCAGGACACGATCTGCCGGGCGACGGCGTTGCGCCAACAGGAGGCCGCAGAGCTCTCCGCGCGGGTGGACGCAATGCTCGTCGTGGGCGGCAAGAACAGCTCCAACACCCGCAAGCTCTACGAGACATGCCGCCAGCACTGCGCGCGCTCGCTGCTCGTGGAGAGTAAGGACGACATCCCGCCGGGCTTTTTCGGCCCGCGAGATCATATCGGGATAACCGCCGGCGCGTCAACGCCGGAATGGTCACTTAAGGAGGTAGTAACCCGCATGAACGACATGGAAAAGGATCAGGTTCTCGAGCAGGCCGATAGCGATTTCATGGCTGATGTCGAGAAGACACTGGTCAAGATCCGCACCGGCCAGACGGTCACCGGCACCATCGTGCAGATCACGGACGACGAGGTCTGCGTCAACATCGGCTACAAGTCCGATGGATTGATGAAGAAGACCGACATGATCAATCCCGACGCGTGCAGCATCGGCGACGAGATCGAGGTCGAGGTCGTCAAGGTCAACGATGGGGAAGGCAATGTAGTGCTCTCTCAGCGCAACATCGTCAACCGCAAGAACTGGGATGCGCTGATGGAGAAGTACGACGCCGGCGAATACGTGGAGGGCGTGGGCAAGGAGGCCGTCAAGGGCGGCCTGATCGCCACCGTCACGGGCGTTCGTGCGTTCATCCCCGCTTCGCAGCTGTCGCAGCGCTACGTCGAGAAGATCGAAGAGTTCGTGGGCAAGACCATGCAGCTCAAGATCATCGAGGTGGACAAGCAGAAGAAGCGCATCGTCGCCTCCCGCAAGGCGGTGCTGGTCGAGGAGGCCGCCCGCAAGAAGAAGGAAGTCTGGGAGAAGCTCCACGAGGGCGACGTCGTCAAGGGCATCGTCCGTCGCCTGACCGACTTCGGCGCGTTCGTCGACATCGGCGGCGTGGACGGCCTGGTCCATGTGACCGACCTGAGCTGGGGCCGCGTGAAGCATCCGTCCGACGTCGTGACCCCCAACCAGGAGATCGACGTGGTCATCCTCTCGCTCGATCCTGAGCGTGAGCGTATCCAGCTGGGCTACAAGCAGCTGCAGCCCCGTCCGTGGGATGTCGCCGGGGAGAAGTACCCGGTCGGCTCTATCGTCGAGGGCAAGGTCGTGCGCATCACCACGTTCGGCGCGTTCGTCGAGCTGGAGCCCGGCCTGGACGGCCTGGTGCACATCTCCCAGTGCGCGCTCACGCGCATTGCGAAGGTGGAGGACGCCGTGCAGGTCGGCCAGATCGTGCGCGTGAAGGTGCTCAACGTGGACAGCGAGGCCAAGCGCATCAGCCTGTCCATCCGCGAGGCGCTCGAGGAGGAGGCCTTCAACTACTCCGACGAGATCCCCGGCACCGACCTGGGCTTTGAAGAGGCGCAGCCTGTCGACATCGACGCCGTTGTCGCCGCGCAGGAGCCGGAGGCCGAATAAGCGAGTCCAACCGGGCCTTCCCGTGGCCATTGCCGCGGGAAGGCTCTTTTCCATTTTAGACGGGCGAAAGGGGCGCTTTGCATGCGGCATATCCTGGTCATGAACGGACCCAACTTGAACCTGCTGGGCGTGCGCGAACCGGGCATCTACGGCGACGTATCGCTGGAGGCGATCCGGACGCGCCTGGAGCGCGAGGCGCAGGCGCTGGATGCGCAGGTGGAGTTTTACCAGTCCAACCACGAGGGTGACCTGGTGGACTGCCTGCATGCGCACATGGGGCGCGTGGACGGCGTGATCCTGAACGCGGGCGCGTATACGCATACCAGCGTTGCGCTGCGCGATGCGATCACCGCCACCAGGCTGCGGGTGATCGAGGTACACCTGAGCAATGTGCATGCGCGCGAGGAGTTCCGCCACCACTCGTATCTGGCGCCCGTGTGCCAGGGCGTGATCTGCGGCTTTGGCTGGAAGAGCTATCTGCTGGCGCTGCAGGCGCTGCTGCTGGACGAACGTTGTTGAGCGGACAAAAAATCAAAAAAAGGGATTGACAAGTGGGCAATCAACGTGTATAATAATCTACGTTGCTTGAGCCATTGCTCGACGGGGTGTAGCGCAGTCTGGTAGCGCACGTGCTTTGGGAGCATGGGGCCGGGGGTTCGAATCCCTTCACCCCGACCATCTCACTCAAGAGGCGTCTGGCCCCGTGGTCAAGCGGTCAAGACACCGCCCTTTCACGGCGGTAACAGGGGTTCGAGTCCCCTCGGGGTCACCATATTCTGTTCGGTGTGCCATGTGGGCCTTTAGCTCAGTTGGTCAGAGCGGCCGGCTCATAACCGGTTGGTCCTGGGTTCAAGTCCCCGAAGGCCCACCACTCTATGGCGCGGTAGTTCAGTCGGTTAGAATGCCAGCCTGTCACGCTGGAGGTCGAGGGTTCGAGCCCCTTCCGCGTCGCCATCTTCTTCTCATGAGGGGCCGCAATCGCCATGGTTGAGCGTGTATGCCGGTGTAGCTCAATTGGCAGAGCAACTGATTTGTAATCAGTAGGTTGCGGGTTCAAGTCCCTTCACCGGCTCCAAATTTCATATGGATGGGTTCCCGAGTGGCCAAAGGGAGCAGACTGTAAATCTGCCGTCACAGACTTCGGTGGTTCGAATCCACCCCCATCCACCATCTGCGGGAATGGCGGAATTGGCAGACGCGCTAGATTCAGGTTCTAGTGAAGATTTCCTTCATGCAGGTTCAAGTCCTGTTTCCCGCACCAAAAAGCCGAACGTTAAAAGCGTTCGGCTTTTTAACATTTGAAACCCATGCCAGACCATGCTGCACGATGCCGTGGACGAATGTTCGCGCTTTTCGATCCCACGAACCGGACCGTCCGCCGCGCGTTTTTTTCGGGCGACAGCGCGTCTCCCTTGACATGACATTTGCGTATGGCATACAATGCACACAAAGATTGGAAGCGGCAGGGCGTGCATTCGGAAGTCCTGACGGCGAAGGAAAGGATGAGATGATCGTGAAGAAATGGATTCTGGCGCTGGCTGTGGTCCTGCTGATGCTCTCTACAGCGGCTGCGGAGGGGCTGCAGCTCCCCGACGTTGGCGTGCGGCTGGGCGTGGAAGGCGAGCTGTACGGCACCTCCCAGGAGAAGAGCGGCCCCTACCATACATATCTGTATGAGGTGGAGATGACGCTGGACGAGGCTGCGGACGTCATCGTCGACTACACGGAGGCCGCCCGGGAGACGGGCTTTACCCCCCAGAGCAACGCCGTGGAGGGGGCGCTCATCAAGTACATGTCGTTCTCTGATGAGACGGGCATGGCCGACCTGGCGCTGTACGTCGTGGACGGAGCAAAGGAGCTGGCCAGCGGCGGCGCGGGTACGCTGTGGTTTGCGCTCGCGGTGCCGGACTCGATGGCGTTTGAGCTGGGGGATGGCGGGCCGTTCCTCGTCGAAGGCGGGACGCGCTGCGTCGAGTGCGGCGGAAGCGGAACCTGCGCCTACTGCGGCGGCCTGGGAAGCTGCGACTATGGCGCCGGATACGAAACATGCGTGGTCTGCGACGGTTCGGGCCTGTGCAACGTCTGCGATGGCGAGGGAAAATACTGACGGCGCACCGGTTGGAGGACGATGGCCATGCGGGAGATCACAAACGGGAGCGGAACTTTTTGGGTAGATGATCGCGGCGTGCTGCGGGACTTTTGCTGCGATCAGGCGCAAACGGATGGCGGTGCGCTGCAACGGCTGGACATCCCCGAGGGCGTCACGGCCCTGCGGGAGCTCCGGCACGGCCAGGGCCGGCTTTCAGACCTCTCCGTTCGGGAAGGGCTGACGCTGCCGGACTCCCTGCGGTCGATCGGGAGCAATGTGTTCGCCTGCTGCGAGCTGCCGGATGTGGCGCTGCCGGCGCACCTGGAGACGTTCGGGGATTTTGCCTTCGGCAGTAGCCGCATCCGCTCCATCACCGTCCCTGCTCAGGCGCGGGGACGGCTGCTGGGGCTGGGCGTGCGCCAGTTTCGGGACTGCGAAGTGGGCGAGATCCGGGCGCCGCTGAAGCATCGGGAGCGGCTGGAGCAGGAATGCAGACGATGGTGGGGCGACTTTGAGCGCGGCGAGCAGACCGATCCCGTGCTGGGGCCGCTGTGCTGCGTGCGCGCGCGCGACGGTATGCAACGGGGCGGAGAGATCGTGCCGTGGCTGCTGTGGACCGTCGCCAGCGAGGCGATGCACTAGGACAGTCGGCGTTCCGTCCTGGATGCGCGCCATAAGGGAGTGATGACCCATGAGAGATCTGGATCGATACTGCGGATGCCTGATCGGCGGTGCGGCAGGAGATGCGCTGGGCTATGCGGTGGAGTTCATGGACGCGCAGGCCATTTTCAGACGATACGGCGCAGGGGGCATCACGGACTATGCGCTGGTCAACGGCGTGGCGGAGATCTCCGACGACACACAGATGACGCTCTTTACCGCAAACGGACTGCTCAACGCCGCGGAACGCGGCATGGAAGGCGACTATGCGGCCTGCCTCGAGGCGGCCTACCGGGACTGGTATGCCACCCAGACCCGACGGTATCCGCTGCCGTCCGCCTCGACGGCCACATGGTTGGCGTCGGTGCCGGGCCTGTTTCGCCGTCGGGCGCCCGGTTCGACCTGCATGAGCGCTCTGAGCCGGGCAGCATGCGGCTCCATCGCACATCCGATCAATGACAGCAAGGGCTGTGGCGGCGTCATGCGCGTGGCGCCCATCGGGCTGTACTTTGACGTCCCGACGGACCGACAGGACGAAGCCGACCGGATTGGCGCGCAGGCCGCCGCGCTGACGCACGGTCATGAGCTGGCCTACATGCCGGCAGCGGGACTGGTGCACATCGTTGGACGGCTGGCGCACGATCCGGCCGTGTCGGTGATGGATGCGGTGCTGGAGATGAAGGCGGCGGTCGGCCGTCAGTTCGCGCAGGCCAAGCACCTGCCGGACTTCCTGGCCCTGATCGATCGGGCGGTTGCGCTTGCGCAAAGCGCGTCGGACGATCTGGCGGCGATCCAGCAGTTGGGGGAAGGATGGACCGGCGACGAGGCGCTGGCGATTGCCGTATACTGCGCGCTGAAATATGCTGGCGACTTTGAGCGGGCGATTGCCGCCGCGGTCAACCACGGCGGGGACAGCGACTCCACCGGGGCAATCGCGGGCAATATCCTCGGCGCACACCTGGGATTGAAGCGGATTCCGTCCAAATACCTGGAGAAGCTGGAGTTGAAGGAGATCATTCTGAGGTTGGCGGAGGCCCTCTATCAGGTCTGACGGCATTCAAACAGAAAGAAATGGCGGGCCGGACGCGGCGGGCGTTCGGCCCTTCGCCTGTTATGGAGCGCTTCAGACATTTGACATTTTCAGGTGTACGGCGTATACTGCGTATATGGATCAGAGGAGGAGACGGCATGGGATGCGAGATCTTTGGCGATCGCCCGGCGCAGGCGATCGGACATGTCGCGGACGACGGCAACGTCTATCGCTCCGCCATGTACGAGGCGGGCGGCGAGAGCCTGGACCGCTGCGTGGGACACATCGCGAATGATGGCAACGTCTACACGACGGCCCGCGGGTTCGGCGAGAGCGTCGGTCAGTGCGTCGGCCACATCGGCGCGCAGGGCAATGTGTTTACTACCCCCAGGGGCGCAGGCGAAGCGCCCGGCCACTGCGCAGGGCATGTGGACGCGGACGGCAGGGTCTATACCATGCCGGCGGGGATGGCGGCGGGCATCGGCTACTGTGTGGGACAGGTGCGCGGCGGCGACGTGGAGCGCGGCGCTGCGGCGCTGCTGCTCCTGCTCCGGCCGGGCGTTCAAACGGCGGAAGATGTCGCGGGCTCCGGCAGCGCGAGCTCCGGTCATGCCGGCGACGGTCTTTAAGACGGAGGCGGAGTTCATCTCGGCGCTGATCTGGCGTTTTATCGTGACGGGCCTGCTGGCGGGGGCGCTGGGGATGCTGTTCTCCAACGGAAATGTATGGGCGAGCGCGCTGTTCGGCGCGGGGATCTCGCTGCTGACGCTCGTCGGCCTGCAGGACCGGCATGTGCTGCGCTTCGACGTGCATCGCAGCAAACATGGGTGGCTGAGGACGATGATGCTCAAACCCGCGCCGTTCGGCTTCAAGCTTCCGCTGACGGCGCTGGCGGTGGCGGCGCTGTTTCTGTTGACCTGGGTGAGCGGACCGTCCAAGTATGCGCTGGGTCTGGTCTATCTCGCCGTGCTCATCGGCGTGGGACTGACGCTGGGCCATGCGCTTCGACGCAGGTTCAAAAAATGAATGGAAAGCCGGCGGACCAAACGGCGGCCGGCATGGAGGGGGAGCAAGTCGGATGATGCGAAAGACGATGGCGGGCGCGTTGCTCCTGGCGCTGCTGTGCGGATGCTTTGTGTCCGCGCCGGCCGAAGAGGCGGCCCTGGAGACGACCGAGCAGTATCTGGCCGCGCTGATCGAGGCGGGAACAAGCGCGGAGTGGGGTCAGTACACGAGCTTTGAGGTGCATGTGACCGACGGGCTGCTGGCGGAGCTGAGCGCGGATGGAGACGCGCTGCTGCATCAGTTGGAGCTGATGGCAGGTCTGGTAGAGGTGCACTACAATTCGTCCGGCACGCGGATCCGGTATCGAAACAGCGTGTTCGGCGATGCGCTGTATGCCGAGGACATCCCGGGCCTGATGGACGCGCTCAACCAAGGCCCGTTCGAGCTGGAGCGGGATATATACGTCGTGTGCAGCGACGCGCTGTACGCGCAGCTGACGGGTGATCTCTGGCAGGATCTCCGGCAGATCTGCAACGACTGCTGCGGTATGGTCGACGTGCGCTATGCGACGGCCGGCCTGCTGCCGGTGGTGCGCTTCACCCCTACCAAGTACTATGCGAGCTTTCGCATGATCGAGGCGCTGCGCACTGGCGACCTGTCGGCACTCTCGGCGCAGGAGCAGGAGGCGCTGCAGGTCGCGCAGGAGTGGGCGGCCCAGATCGTCCCGGGCGACGCGGAAAGCGTCATGCGGCAGATCCACGATCTGATCTGCGAGCGCGTGACCTATGATGCGGAGATGACCCTGGATGCGCGCCACAGCTGCGTGGGGGCGCTGCTGCACGGGCGCTGCGTGTGCGACGGGTATGCGGACACGTTCATGCTGCTGGGGACGATGTGCGGGCTGGACGTGCGGATGCAGATCGGCGCCACGCCCACGGGCGAGGAGCTGATGGCGGAGACCGGCAACCATGCCTGGAACATGGTGCGCGTGGACGGCGAGTGGCGCATGGTCGACGTGACCTGGGACGACGGCAGCGCCAGCCATGACTACTTCAACCTGAGCCGCAGCGCCGCGCCGGACAGCCATATCTGGACCTGGGGGCCCGAGGGCTGGGAACGCTGAGGGCAGACGGAACCGCCGAAGGGAAACAGAACCGTTGACACACCCCGTCAACGGTTCTTGCTTTCCTGCGCTTCCATATTTGCGCGCAGGGTCGCCCGGGGCGCCCCCTCTTGCGAAACCGGGCGCGCATGATGTACAATGTTTCCAGAATGACAGCCCATGGGGCGCCGGGAGGTATGCGTATGCTCTCACGCGTGCAGAGCTTGGGTTTGAATGGAATTGACGGCTTCCCGGTGACGGTGGAGGCATATGTCGCCGACGGTCTGCCGATGTTCGAACTCGTCGGCCTGCCGGATGCCGCGGTGCGCGAGGCGCGCGAACGCGTGCGCGCCGCGATGCAGCAGACGGGCTTTACATTTCCCGTCGCGCGCACGACGGTCAACCTCGCGCCGGCAGACGTCAAGAAGGAGGGGCCGGCCTACGACCTGCCCATCGCGCTGGCGCTGCTGGCCGCCTCCGGACAGATCGACGGCTCGGCGCTGCCCGGGCGCGTCGTGCTCGGCGAGCTGGCGCTGGGCGGACAGGTGACGCAGGTGCGCGGCGTGTTGCCGATGGTCATCAGCGCGCGCACGCAGGGCTTTGCCGAGGCGCTCGTGCCGCGCGGCAATGCGCAGGAGGTCGCCTGCGTGGACGGCATCCGCATCATCCCGGTCGCAAGTCTGCGCGAAGCGGTCGATCACATCACGGGCGCGGCGAGGATCGAGCCGCTGCGCGCCGTGCCGTATGAGCAGCTGCTCACGGCCCGCAGGCCCGCGCAGGATCTGTCGAGCGTGCGCGGCCAGCGCAGCGCCAAGCGCGCGCTGGAGATCGCCGCAGCGGGCGGGCACAACGTGCTGATGGTCGGCCCGCCCGGCGCGGGCAAGACGATGCTCGCGCGCTGTCTGCCGGGCATTTTGCCGGATATGACGTTCGAGGAGGCGCTGGAGGCCACGCGCATCCACTCCGCGGCGGGTCAGCTGACGCCGGGGGAGGGTCTGCTCAGCGAGCGGCCGTTCCGCGCGCCGCACCACACGGCCTCGGCGGCGGCGCTCGTGGGCGGCGGGCCCAAGGCGCGTCCCGGCGAGATCAGCCTGGCGTCGGGCGGCGTGCTCTTCCTGGACGAGCTGCCCGAGTACAACCGCGCCGCGCTGGAGGCGCTCCGCCAGCCGCTGGAGGACGGCTTTGTGTCCGTCGTGCGCGTGGCGGCGCAGGCGCGCTATCCGGCGCGCGTGATGCTGGTGGCGGCGATGAACCCCTGTCCCTGCGGGCACTACGGCTCCGAGACCCAGACCTGCCGCTGCACGCAGCACGAGATCCGCAAGTACCTTGACCGCGTGTCGGGCCCGCTGCTCGACCGCATCGACATGCAGCTGGAGATCTCCGCCGTGCCGGTCGAGCAGATCGCGTCGGACGCGCAGGAGGAGAGCTCCGCCGCCGTGCGGGCGCGGGTCGAGGCGGCCCGGCGCGTGCAGGGCCGCCGCTATGAGGGCGAGGGCGTCAGCTGCAACGCGCAGCTCTCGGGCGCGCAGGTCGAGCGCTACTGCCGCCTGTCGGACGACGCAAAGCGCATGGCGCATCTGGCGGTGCACAAGTACAAGCTGTCCATGCGCGCCTATACGCGCGTGCTGAAGGTCGCGCGCACGATTGCGGACCTTGCGGGCGGCGAGATCACGGCTGCGCACGTCGCGGAGGCCGTGCGCTACCGCAGCATCGACGACAAGTACTGGGGCGGATGACACGGCGTTGAAATTTGCCCCGGTCTGTGTTAAGATAAGAAGGCTGTCGACGGGAGGAAGGATGGCGCATGCTGAATCAGGAGCGGGATGCACGGACCTGGCTGGCCAGCGTGGAGGGCGTGACGCCCGCGCGCTTTCGCCGGCTGCTGGCGCTCTACGGCAGCGCGCAGGAGGTATTTCGCTCGTTTGACGTCCAGGCCCGGGGCATCCTGGGCGAGCGTGCGTACTTGGAACTGGCCGGCGCCCGGACGGACGCGTATTTTGACGCGCTGATGGACACAATGCGGAAAAGCGGCATGCAGGCCGTCTGTACGGAGGACCCAGCCTATCCGCCGCTGCTCCTGCACATCGGCGATCCGCCGCCCGTGCTCTTCGTGCGCGGGTGCGCCGATCTGTCCGATGCGCGCATGGTCGCGGTCGTCGGCTCGCGCAGGGCCACGCGCTACGGCCTGCGTCAGGCGGAGCGCTTCGGACGGGAGCTGGCGCAGGCGGACGTCACGGTCGTGTCGGGCATGGCGCGCGGCACGGATACCGCCGCGCACATGGGGTGCCTGGCTGGCGGCGGGCGCACCGTCGCGGTGCTCGGATGCGGCGTGGACGTCGTCTATCCGCCGGAGAACCGCGAGCTCTTCGCGCGCGTCGTCGGCGAGGGCGGCTCGATCGTCTCCGAGTTTGCGCCGGGGACGGAGCCGCTGCCTCAGCACTTTCCCAGGCGCAACCGCATCATCAGCGGCATGTGCGCGGGCGTGCTGGTGACGGAGGCCGCGCGCGGATCCGGCGCGATGATCACGGTGCAGCACGCGCTCGACCAGGGACGCGAGGTATTCGCCATGCCGGGGCCGGTCGACGCGCCCATGAGCGAGATGCCCTTGCAATTGCTCTTTGAGGGCGCATGCCTTGTGCGCGGTGCGGACGACATGCTCGGCCACCTGCGCTGGGATGCGCCGGGGGCGGAACCGGATGAGCCGGATGCAATGCCCGAGCTCGATGCGGATGAGCTGACCGTCGTACGGCTGCTGGAAAACGAGCCGCTGTCGTTCGATCAGCTGCTCGCGCAGACGGGGTTTTCCGCGGACAAACTCAATATGCTCTTGACAACGCTGGAAATAAAGGAAATAATGAAGCAGTTACCGGGATGCATGTACGTCCTGGAGAGATCATCATCCCATGTTGGAGGGGTTCTTTCTTGAATTATAAACTCGTCATCGTCGAATCGCCCGCCAAGGCGCGCACCATCGGCAAGTTCCTGGGGCGCACGTACAAGGTCGAGGCCTCGCAGGGCCACGTGCGCGACCTGCCCAAGTCCCAGATGGGCGTCGACGTGGAGCACGACTTTGAGCCCAAGTACATCACCATCCGCGGCCGCGGCGAGATCCTGGAGAAGATCCGCAAGGACGCCAAGAACGCCAGCCGCATCTATCTGGCGACGGACCCGGACCGCGAGGGCGAGGCCATCTCGTGGCATCTGGCGAACGTACTGGGCATCGATCCGTCGACCGCCTGCCGCGTGGAGTTCCACGAGATCACGGACAAGGCCGTCAAAAATGCGATGAAGTCGCCGCGCCCTATCGACATGGAGCTGGTCAACGCCCAGCAGGCGCGCCGCGTGCTCGACCGCCTGGTCGGCTACAAGATCAGCCCGCTGCTGTGGATGAAGGTCAAGAAGGGCCTGTCCGCGGGGCGCGTGCAGTCCGTGGCCACGCGCATGATCGTCGACCGCGAGCAGGAGATCGACGCGTTCATCCCGGAGGAATACTGGAACGTGGACGCCAAGGCGCAGATCGGCAAGCAGAAGTTTCACGTGCGCCTGACCACGCTCGACGGGAAGAAGGCCGAGCTGCACGACGCGGCGCAGGCGCAGGCGGCCAAGGAGCGCGTGGAGCGCGCGCAGTTCACGGTGCGCAGCGTGCGCGCATCCGAGCGGCGCAAGAACCCCGCGCCGCCGTTCACGACGTCCAACCTGCAGCAGGAGGCTTCGCGCAAGCTGGGCTTTACGACTTCCAAGACCATGCAGATCGCCCAGCAGCTCTATGAGGGCGTCGACATCGCAGGCGAGGGCACGCAGGGCCTCATCTCCTACATCCGCACGGACTCCGTGCGCGTGTCCGAGGAGGCCGTGGCCGACGTGCGCGCCATGATCGCCGAGCGCTGGGGCGACGGCTATCTGCCCGAAAAGCCCAACGTCTACAAGGGCCGCACCAACGCCCAGGACGCGCACGAGGCCATCCGCCCCACGCGCGTCACCCGCCGGCCGGAGGAGATCAAGGACTCGCTCTCCAAGGACCAGTACAACCTCTACCGCCTCGTCTACCTGCGCTTCGTCGCCAGCCAGATGGCCCCGGCGCTGTATGAGACGCTGACCATGGAGCTGGAGGGCGACGGCGTGGGCATGCGCTTCTACGGCGAGCGCCTCAAGTTCGCGGGATTTACCGCGGTGTACGAGGAGAGCCAGGACGAGGCGCAGGAGGCCGTCGACAGCGCGCAGGTCGCCGCGAATGTGGGCGACGCCGTCGCCATCGCCGAAGCGGACGCGCAGCAGCACTTCACCCAGCCGCCGGCGCGCTATACCGAGGCGTCGCTCGTGCGCGCGCTGGAGGAGAAGGGCATCGGCCGGCCGTCGACGTACGCGCCGACCATCTCCACGATCATCGCGCGCGGCTATGTGACGCGCGAGAAGAAGCGCCTGTACCCCACGGAGCTGGGCACGATGGTCACGGAGATGATGAAGGAATACTTCAAGAACATCGTGGACATCCAGTTCACCGCGGGGATGGAGGAGCAGCTGGACGAAGTCGAGGAGGGCAAGATGCCTTGGAAGGAGGTCGTCAGCCGCTTCTACGGCCCGTTCGAGCAGACGCTGGAGAACGCCGAGCAGAAGATCGAGAAGGTCAAGGTCAAAGACGAAGTATCCGACGTCGTGTGCGACAAGTGCGGCGCGATGATGGTCTATAAGCTCGGCCGCTACGGCAAGTTCCTGGCCTGCCCCAACTTCCCGGAGTGCCGCAACACCAAGGCCCTGCAGGTCGAGATCGACGCGCCCTGTCCCAAGTGCGGCGCGAAGCTGTTGGAAAAGACGTCGCGGCGCGGGCGCAAGTTCTATGGGTGCGAGCGCTATCCCGAGTGCGACTTCGTCTCCTGGGACATGCCGGTGCGCGATACGTGCCCCGTGTGCGGCAGCTACATGACGCAAAAGCGCGGGCGCAAGGGCGAGCTGTGGCATGTGTGCGCAAATGAGACATGCCGGCATCGCGTCGAGGTCCAGCCGCCGGAGGAAGGACAGGACGAATGAGGGCGACGGTCATCGGGGCGGGCCTGGCGGGCTGCGAGGCCGCCTGGCAGCTGCAAAAGCGCGGCGTGGAGGTCACGCTCGTGGAGATGAAGCCGGAGAAGTACACGCCGGCCCATCACGCTGCGGGCTTTGCGGAGCTGGTCTGCTCCAACTCCCTGCGCGGCGACGCGCTCACCAACGCGGTCGGCCTGCTCAAGGAGGAGATGCGCCAGCTCGACTCGCTCATCCTGCGCGCGGCGGATGCCTCGCGCGTGCCCGCAGGCGGCGCGCTGGCGGTCGACCGCGCGGCGTTTTCCGCGCATGTGACGCGCGCGCTCATGGACAGCCCGCGCGTGCAGGTCGTCAGCCGCGAGGTGACGGACGTGCCGCAGGCGCCGTGCGTCATCGCCACGGGTCCGCTCACGTCGGACGCGCTGGCTGCGCGCATTGCACAGCTGCCGGGCCTTCGCACGCTCAACTTCTTTGACGCGGCCGCGCCCATCGTGACGCTCGAGTCGCTGGACCTGGACCGGATCTACCGCGCCAGCCGCTACGGGCGCGGGGACGACTACCTCAACTGCCCCATGACGCGCGAGCAGTACGACGCGTTCTACGAGGCGCTGATCGCGGCCGAGGGCGCGCCGGTGCACGGCTTTGACGACGCGAAGGTCTTCGAGGGCTGCATGCCCATCGAGACGATGGCGCGCCGGGGGCGCATGGTCATGGCCTTCGGGCCGATGAAGCCCGTGGGCCTGCCCGACCCGCGCACCGGCCGCGAGCCGTTCGCCGTCGTGCAGCTGCGCCAGGACGACGCTGCCGCCACGCTGTACAACATCGTGGGCTTTCAGACGCGGCTGAAGTGGGGCGAGCAGAAGCGCGTGTTCTCGATGATCCCGGGCCTGGAGCATGCGGAGTTTGCGCGCTACGGCGTCATGCACCGCAACACGTTCCTGCACTCCCCGGGCTTCCTGAACGCGCGCTATGAGATGCTCGACCGGCCGGGCGTCTACTTCGCCGGCCAGATGACGGGCGTGGAGGGCTATGTCGAGAGCGCGGCCTCGGGCCTGGTGGCGGGGCTGTCGCTGGCCCGGCAGCTGCTGGGCCTGCCGCCGGTGGACTTCTCGCGCCGCACGGCCATCGGGGCCATGGCGCACTACATCGCCGAAGCGGGCGGCGACTTTCAGCCGATGAACGCCAACTTTGGCCTGATCGAACCGCTGGGGCGGCGCGTGAAGGGCAAGCAGGAGCGGTACATGCAGCTGGCGCTGCGCGCGCTGGACGAGATCGAGGCGCTGCGCTCCAACCCGCTGCGGCAGGATTTCTACCCCGAATCCGCATGACGCGCAGGAAACTGCCGCCGGTCAGCGCAGGAACGTTGCGCTCGCCGGCGGTTTCCGTTATAATAAGGGATGCGGCCGCATCACGCGCCGCGTCAGGAGGGACGAATCTTGATGGAAATGAGAGGCACCACCATCTGCGCCGTGAAGAAGGACGGCCGCATCGCCGTCGCGGGCGACGGGCAGGTGACGATGGGCGAACATACGATTTTCAAGGCCACGGCGCACAAGGTGCGCCGCATCTTCGGCGGCAAGGTCGTGACGGGCTTTGCGGGCTCGGTCGCGGACGCGTTTTCGCTGTGCGAGCGCTTTGAGGAAAAACTGACGCAGTTCGGCGGCAACCTGGAGCGCGCCGCCGTGGAGCTGGCGCAGGAGTGGCGCAGCGACAAGGCCATGCGCAAGCTGGACGCGATGCTGATCGTCGCGGGCGGCGAGGACCTGCTGATCGTGTCGGGCACGGGCGAGGTGATCACGCCCGACGACGGCGTGGCGGCGGTCGGCTCCGGCGGCAACTACGCCATGGCCGCGGCCCGCGCGCTGTGCCAGAATACGGACCTGTCCGCGCACGACATCGCGCAAAAGGCGCTGCACATCGCGGCGGATATCTGCGTGTACACAAACCACAACGTCATCGTCGAGGACGTCTGAGGACGCCGACGCCCGAAAGGGAGGATCAAAATGCAGCTTACACCCAAGGAGATCGTGCGCGAGCTCGATCGATTCATCATCGGCCAGGATGAGGCCAAGCGCGCCGTGGCCGTCGCGCTGCGCAACCGCTACCGCCGCGCGCAGCTGCCGGAGGAGATGCGCGAGGAGGTCACGCCCAAGAACATCCTGATGATCGGCCCGACCGGCGTGGGCAAGACCGAGATCGCGCGCCGTCTGGCGCGCCTGGTCGACGCGCCATTCGTCAAGGTCGAGGCGACCAAGTTCACGGAGGTCGGCTATGTCGGGCGCGACGTCGAGTCCATCGTGCGCGACCTGGTCGAGGCCTCCATCCGCATCGTCAAGGAGCAGGCGGCAGAGAAGGTCAAGGCGCGGGCGACCGTGCTGGCGGAGGACCGCATCCTCAGCCTCATCCAGCACCCGAAGAAGAAGCCCACCAACCCCATCGACCTGCTGCTGGGCAACAAGCCCAAGGAGCCGGAGCTGCCCCCGGAGGAGCGCCAGCGCATCGCCACGCAGCGCGACGAACTGCGCGGCCAGCTGATGCGCGGCGAGCTGGAGGACCTGGAGATCGAGGTCGAGGTCGAGGATACGCCCCAGAGCGTCGAGATCAACGGCGCGAGCGTCAACATCGGCGACATGATGGGCGGCTTCATGCCCAAGAAGACGAAGATGCGCCGCATGAAGGTCTCCGAGGCGCGCCGCATCCTGACGGCCGAGGAGGAGCAGAACCTCATCGACATGGACGCCGTCACGGAGGAGGCGCTGCGTCGCGCGGAGCAGGACGGCATCGTCTTCATCGACGAGATCGACAAGATCGCGGGCCGCTCCGCCGGCGGACACGGCCCGGACGTCTCGCGCGAGGGCGTGCAGCGCGACATCCTGCCCATCGTCGAGGGCTCGACCGTCAACACCAAGTACGGCCCGGTCAAGACGGACTTCATGCTCTTCATCGCGGCCGGCGCGTTCCACGTGGCCAAGGTGACCGACCTCATCCCCGAGCTGCAGGGCCGCTTCCCGGTGCGCGTCACGCTCAAGAGCCTCACCCAGGAGGACATGAAGCGCATCCTCACCCAGACGGACAATGCGCTGACCAAGCAGTATGCGGCCCTGCTCGCGGTCGACCACGTGCACCTGCACTTTGACGAGAGCGCGCTGGACGCGCTGTCGCTGGCCGCCTACGTCGCCAATGAGACCAACGAGGACATCGGCGCGCGCCGGCTGCACACGATCTTCGAGCAGCTGCTGGAGGACATCTCCTTCAACGCGGGCGGCGACATGCCCGACGTGGACGTGAACATCAACGGCGACTATGTGCGCGAACACCTGGGCGAGGCCGCCCGCGCGCAGGACCTGAAGCGCTACATCCTGTGAGCCGCCGGGCGCAATCCGCGCTTGACAGGACGGGGCGGCTGGTGTAAAATAAATGCCAATCCGATATTCTGCAAAGGCGATGAAGGAGATAAGGCGCGGGGAGAGGCCCCAGAGAGCCGGCGGTGCTGCGAGCCGGCGCCCCGGACCGCGCGTATAGCTCGCTCCCGAGCCGCCTGCCTGAAGTGAGTAGGGCGGGACGTCGCGCCGCGTGAAGGCGTTGAGGGCCTGCGGACGCGCGTCCGAAGGCCGAATCAGGGTGGTACCGTGAGCGATGACAGTCCTCGCCCCTGCGCACGCAGGGGCGGGGATTTTTTGTTGTCAACATATGAAACAGGCGGGAGGCGGTCTTCTCATGGGCATGACCATGACCCAGAAAATCCTTGCGCGCGCCGCGGGCGTCGAAAGCTGCCGGGCGGGCGAGCTCCTCATGTGCAACCTCGACCTGGTGCTGGGCAACGACATCACCGGGCCGGTGGCGATCAACGAATTCTACAAGATGGGCGCCAAGAAGGTCTTTGACCCCGCGAAGGTCGTGCTGGTGCCGGATCACTTCGCGCCCAACAAGGACATCAAGTCCGCGCAGATGACCAAGGACATGCGCGCCTTTGCGCGCGAGCAGCAGATCGTCCACTACTTCGAGGTCGGCAAGGCCGGCATCGAGCACGCGCTGCTGCCCGAGCAGGGCCTGTGCGCGCCGGGCGAGGTCATCATCGGCGCGGACAGCCATACCTGTACCTACGGCGCGCTGGGCTGCATGTCCACCGGCGTGGGCTCCACGGACATGGCCGCCGGCATGGCGACCGGCCAGGCCTGGTTCAAGGTGCCCGAGGCCGTGAAGGTGACGCTCACGGGCAAGCTGAACCCGTATGTCAGCGGCAAGGACGTCATCCTCCACCTGATCGGCCTCATCGGCGTGGACGGCGCGCGCTACATGTCGCTGGAGTTTGGCGGGGACGGCGTGAAGGAGATCTCCATGGACGGCCGGCTGACCATCGCGAACATGGCCATCGAGGCGGGCGCGAAGAACGGCATCTTCCCCGTCGACGACGTGACGCGCGCCTATCTGGCCGGGCGCGTGACGCGGCCCTGGCAGGCCGTCGAGCCCGATCCTGACGCCGAGTATGCGCGCGAGGTCGTCATCGACCTGGCCGACGTGCCGCTGACCGTCGCGCTGCCGCACCTGCCCTCCAACACAAAGCCCGCCGCGGCCTGCGCGGATCTGGCGATCGATCAGGCCGTCATCGGCTCGTGCACCAACGGACGCATCGAGGACCTGCGCGCCGCCGCACAGGTGCTGCGCGGCCATCAGGTCAGCGACCGTGTGCGCTGCATCGTCATCCCGGGCACGCAGCAGATCGTCAGGCAGGCGATCGACGAGGGGCTGGTCAGCGTCTTCATTGACGCGGGCGCGATCTTCACCATGCCCACCTGCGGCCCGTGCCTGGGCGGCCACTGCGGCGTCCTCGCCGACGGCGAGCGCTGCGTGTCGACCACGAACCGCAACTTTGTGGGCCGCATGGGCCACACGGGCAGCGAGGTCATCCTCGCGTCCCCGGCCGTCGCCGCGGCGTCCGCGGTGCTGGGCCGCGTCGCCACGCCGGATGAAGTGAAGTAAGGAGGCAGCCGATTATGAAAATGCAGTCCGCCGTCATCAAGTACGGCGATCACGTGGATACGGACGTCATCATCCCCGCGCGCTACCTGAACACCACCGACCCCGCGGAGCTGGCCCGCCACTGCATGGAGGACCTCGACGCGGCGTTCCATGAAAAGGCCAAGGCGCGCAGGATCATCGTCGCGGGGCGCAACTTCGGCTGCGGCTCTTCGCGCGAGCATGCGCCGCTGGCCATCAAGGCCGCCGGCATCGAGTGCGTCGTCGCCGACTCCTTCGCGCGCATCTTCTTCCGCAATGCGATCAACATCGGCCTGCCGATCGTCGAGTGCCCAGAGGCCGCCGCGGCCATCGCGGACGGCGCGCAGGTCAGCGTCGATCTGGACGCGGGCGTCATCACGGACGAGACCACGGGCCGGACGTTTACCGCCGCGCCGTTCCCGCCCTTCATGCAGGGCATCATCGAGGCGGGCGGCCTGGTGCCGTTCGTGCAGCGCCGAATGGAGGGAAAGTGACATGCAGGCGAACATCGTACTTCTGCCGGGCGACGGCATCGGCCCGGAGATCGTGGAGCAGGCGGTGCGCGTGCTGCGCGCCGTCGCGGAGAAGTTCGGCCACACCTTTGCGTTTGACGCACAGTTGCTGGGCGGCGCATCCATCGACGCGTGCGGCGTGCCGCTGACGGACGAGGCGCTGGCGGCCTGCAATGCGGCGGATGCGGTGCTGATGGGCGCGGTGGGCGGCCCGAAGTGGGACGGCGTGGAGCCCGCCCGGCGGCCGGAGAAGGGTCTGCTGGCGCTGCGCAAGGGCATGGGGGTGTTTGCCAACCTGCGCCCGTGCACGATCCACCGGCAGCTTGCCGGGGCGTGCCCGCTGCGCCCGGACATCCTGTCCGAGCCGATCGACATCCTGATGCTGCGCGAGTTGACCGGCGACATCTACTTTGGCAAGCGCTCGCGCTCTGCGGACCGCGCATACGCCACCGATGAGATGGCCTACAGCCGGGAAGAGGTCAGCCGCCTGGCGCGCATTGGCTTTGAGAACGCGATGAAGCGCAGAAAGCGCCTGTGCAGCGTGGACAAGGCGAACGTCCTGGAGTGCTCGCGGCTATGGCGGGAGACCGTGCAGGAGATGGCCAGGGAATACCCGGAGGTGGACGTCACCTACATGTACGTGGACAATGCGGCGATGCAGCTGATCCTGCGCCCGGCGCAGTTCGACGTGATGATCACGGGCAACCTGTTCGGCGACATCCTGTCCGACGAGAGCGCGGCGATCGCGGGCAGCCTGGGCATGATGCCCTCGGCGAGCCTGGGCGCCGGCACGCGCGGACTGTACGAGCCCATCCACGGCTCTGCGCCGGACATTGCGGGCAAGGACCTGGCCAATCCGCTGGGCACGATTCTGTCGGCGGCGATGTTGCTGCGCCACTCGCTGGGGCTGGAGGCGGAGGCCGCGGCGGTCGAGCGCGCGGTGGAGCAGGCGCTCGACGCGGGATACCGCACCGCCGACATCTGGTCGGAGGGCTGCACGAAGATCGGCTGCGCCCGGATGGGCGAGCAGGTCGCAAAGGCCATTTGAGGTGCCATACGCGGCGGCGGGGGACGCTCCCGCCGCCGCGCCGGGTATCTTTTTGAACAGAGGCATTGACAAAGACGGCAAAAAGGGATATAATATCTCTCGCTGGTTGTGTTCGCATGGAGAGATGGCCGAGCGGTTTATGGCGCTGGTCTTGAAAACCAGTGATACAGCGATGTACCGGGGGTTCGAATCCCTCTCTCTCCGCCATTTCTTCAAAATCGCATATTCGCTTGACATGGAGAAGTACCCAAGAGGCCGAAGGGGCTCCCCTGCTAAGGGAGTAGTGTGCGAAAGCGCAGCCCGGGTTCAAATCCCGGCTTCTCCGCCACCAAAGGACACCGATATTGATACAATGTCGGTGTTCTTTCTTTTTGCGGTTTCAAGTGTTGAAGATGCAAATATAGGCTGATATATCCGAAAATCAGCCCAATTTAGGCTTTGTTATGCAAGATTGACTTGTTTTTCTGTCAAAACCTCATTTCATCCTTTCTCCCCTTCCGCGTAGCAGGTCGCTTTTTAAACTACTCGACCGCC
>DVFJ01000020.1 GCA_018713325.1 Candidatus Onthenecus intestinigallinarum
CTTTTCATTGGCCAGATACGCGGACTCTGATTTCAGAGGATTGGTCGCAGAAAACAGACTCCCTTAAGATTTCCTAAAGAATGTAAAAAAGAATGTCCGAAAGAAAAAGAACATCGGTCTGTTTTAAACAGAACCCGCTGAAAAAGAGGATAATTATTGGCGGAAACGCCAATTCTTAAATTAAATTTAAGGGTGGGAAAGGCCCTCAAACGATTGACAGCAATGGGAAAAGGGGGCTAGAATAAATAGGCAAAGGTTTAAAGGTCCGGCGCATGGGGCACATATGGCGGCACGGGCGCCGGAGATACATCCAGATATGGGGAGGCGGATCGGACGAATGGATGCCAATGAAGGAAATCAGCGAAGCAGCGTCGGCCGCAAGGCGTCTGCTGGCCCGATCCGTGGGCCCGGCGGCGGGAATGGGTTCCGCAGCCGCCAGCAGAGCGATGTTGTACAAGCAAGCGGATGACGCCTCGGAACCCGGCGTTTCCGCAAAAACGATACAATGTCCTGATCGCATCATAGAGGAAGGATGGTCATGAAGATGAAGAAGAACAGGAAATTCTACGAGACCAAGGGCTTCAGATGGCTCCTGGCCGGAGCGCTCGCTTTCACGCTGCTTGCGGGCGGCACCATTGACCGGATGGTGGACATCCACGCCAACGAGCAGCAGCAGGAGCAGGGTGTTGACCCGGCGGCTGCAGAGGCGGCGCGGCAGGCTGAGGAGGCCGCCGCGAAGGCCGCGGAGGAAGCCGCCGCCGCGAAGGCCGCGGAGGAAGCCGCCGCCGCGAAGGCCGCGGAAGAGGCGGCTGCCGAGCCGACGGCCGAACCCACGGCAGAACCGACGGTCGAACCCACGGCGGAGCCGACGGTCGAACCCACGGCCGAGCCGACTGTAGAACCGACTGCGGCGCCCACCGCAGAACCGACGGCCGTCCCCGCTACGGGCCGCGCGATCTTCATGCTGATGGTCGATGGAGAATATGAAGAGATCGCCAAGGTGGGACTGCAGCGCGAGGGCGCGATGGTGTATGTGAGCGCGCAGGACATGAGCGCCATGCTCCGCGACTACGACCTCTCCGCCTACGACCTGCGCAATGCGTGGACGTGGGGCGTGGAGAAGGAGAACATGAAACCCGAGGATGCCGATCAGGCATACCGCCTGCAGGACGAGCGCTACGAGCTGGTCGGGTATGACGCCGTCGCCCAGGGCGCAGACGTCGTGGTCTACGCGGCGGAAGCCTACGGCGTTGTGACGGCGGAGCCGACGGTCGAGCCCACGGCGGAGCCGACGGTCGAGTCCACGACGGAGCCGGCAGTCGAGCCCACGGCGGAGCCGACGGTCGAACCCACGGCGGAGCCGACGGTCGAACCCACGGCAGAGCCGACGGTCGAACCGACGACGGAGCCGACGGTTGAGCCGGTGGTCGAGCCGACGGTCGAGCCGACGGCTGAGCCGGAAGCCACTGCGGAACCGACCGAGAGTCCGGAGGCGACGGTCGAGCCGACCGCTGAGCCGGAGCTGTCCGCGACGCCCTCCGAGGCGATCCCGGAGGAGAAGCCCGTGCAGGCGGTGCCGGTGCTGACTGAGGGCGAGCAGGGCCTGACGCTCTACGCCGCGCCGGACGGTCTGGAGGCGCTGACCGAGCTGCCTGCGGATGCGACGCTGACGGTGGTGGAGCTGGGCGAGGAGTGGACGCTCGTCCGCTGCGGCGAGTTCACCGGCTATGTGGCCACTGCCAAGATCGCGCTGCTGAATCCCGCGCCTGTGGCGCCGGAGGAAGAGGAGACCGCGCCCGTGGTGCGCTCCATCTCGATCACGTCGAACCTCGACGGACAGACCGAGGTGGTCGTGGGCACGCCCGTGACGCTGACCGCCACGCTCAGCGGCTTTGAGGACGTGCAGGTGGCGCTGCAGTGGCAGTGCTCGATGGACGGCGGCGCGACGTTTGCGGATCTGCCCGAGGCCACGGACGCGGCGCTGACCTTCAACATCGACATGAACAATGTGAACTACCTGTGGCGCCTGAAGGTGACGGTGCTGCCCGAGGCCCAGCCGGAGCCCGCGCAGCCCGACGGCGCGCCGCAGGCGTGACACGAGCGACAGCCGGGCGGCCGCCGCGACCGCCCGAACCCAGCTTCCATGGCGATTGATCAAGTACTTGGAGGGTGTATAGAATGAAAGAGACGATGAGAAGGCTGCTGTCGCTCGTGCTCGCGTGGGTGATGCTCCTGAGCATGACGCCCCTCTCGGCGCTGGCGGCAGACGGGGACTACTACGGCACCTACAGCCTGGACGGGATCAGCGTGCGCGCGACCGGCGCGAAGACGGTTATGGTCGGCGAGTATCTCGAGCTGACCGGAAGCGGCGAAATGCAGACAAGCAGTAACCGTGCGCAATGGACTGTGTCGGAAAACGGTGTGGTTGACATTTCATATCCAGAAGTAAATGGAAGGCGGCAATACACGACCGTGCTCCTGACGGGTCGAAGAGTCGGCGAGGTTCAGGTGTCGTACCAGACGCGAAATTCTAACTACGGTCCCTGGCAGACGCAGAATACCTATACCGTTCGCGTGGAAGAGGCTCCCAAAGGTACGTACCCGGTGTATCTATATGTGCATGTGGCAGGAAACACTGACGGATTGACACAGAATGATCTGGGATGGTTTACCGTTGGGCGTATGGACGTGGATGGCATCCTGTCCGCTGAAGCCGCAGATGAAAGATATGGGTATCCCACTGGAGACACTTGGGACAAATATGAATATACATATACAGAAGGTTTGGGCGACAGGGTTCTTGAGGCGGTGAAAACGTACGGGAATGTTTCACTGTATGGCCCCAATGCGGCTGTATTCACGGAAGAAGTTTTTCAGGCAATAGATTGGACGCGTGTATTGACGCCTAGCCAGCGATACGGTTTGTGTGTTGCCAATGGTGCAAACGATTATCTGGCAGCCGGTGATGCATGGCATTTGGACGGTTACCTTGAGATTGAATACGCGTTGTTCATACAGATGTGGAAAGAGGTCGACCAACCCACATCTGATGCGAGACAGTATAATGGCAAGTGGTATGTCAGGCATGGAAACAAAGACTTCTTTGCTTATGATGAGAGCGATTTCGATCGAACGATTACGGCCCAGGAATTGTCTGAGAACAGAACGATCGACGGATACGCCTATGTTGGCGGTGATCCCGAAAGCATCCCGCTTTCAGAGGCAAACAATCAGACGATCAACCTGTATTACGACAGGGCGTTGGCGGGCTTGGAGATTGACAAGACGGTCATCGATGCCACCACGGAGCGCCCGACGCTGACGTTCAACGTCTACGAGGGCAGCGCTACGACCGGCACGCCGGCCGCGACGTTCACCGCGACGTGGCAGAATGACGGCTATGTCTTTGCACCGACCAGTGCGGATCTGACCATCGGCCAGCAGTACACCATCGTCGAGCTGCTGAACGGCGTGGACGCGAGCGACGTCTACGACGTGACGTATAAGCCCAGTCGGACGTTCACGATGGAGGAAGGCCTGACGGTGAGCGTGACCAACGAGCGCAAGCTGCTGGACGGCGACGGCGAAGCGTCCTTCACCAAGGAGTGGGAGGGCGATAAGGCCGAGGATCGTCCGAACGAGCAGGAATTCGCGCGGTATCTGACGCTCAAGGCGAACGGCGTTGTTGTGGAGTCCGCAACGCCTGACATTGTGGATAACGGCGATAATACCTACACCATCACCTATAGCAACTTGCCCGCGACGAACCTGCAGGGCGAGCCACTGACCTACACGCTGGAGGAGAAGTCGGTCGACAACTATGTGGCCACGGGCAGCCCGGCGAGCGTGGGCGGCACGATCACCAACACCCTCAAGCAGGGCCGCGTGGGCTATAACCTGGTTCTGCCGGAGGCAAGATGGGCATCCGGTGCAGAGGAGGAGTTTGAGCCCAACGACTATTCCAGCACGGGCGGTCCCAAGTACCTGGTCAGGGACGAGTACTATACGTATCCCGATGAGTTCATCGTGACCAGCCATGTGCCGCAGGCAGCCGGGTATACGTTCATCGGCTGGTTTGACAAGGCGCGCATGTCCCCGGGTGGCGCCGTGTCTGCAGCCATCCGCGAGGCGGGCAGCGAAGTGACGTTTGCCTACACCAAGGATAACGAGCACACGCTCGACGCCCTGTGGGCTTCGATTGACGCGGTGGGCAGCAAGCAGGTGTATGATGGTCAGCCGCATGGCCTCGAGAGCGCTAAATTCGCGTTCAATCCCGGCACGCTGGAGGACGAGTACTTCCGCCAGATTATGGAAAACAAACTGGTAGAGATGGGCCCGCTGACGTATTCGACCGAGCGGGACGGCGACTACACCGCAGATGAGCCGATATTCAAGGACGTGGGCGAGTATCCGGTGTATGTCAAGGGCACGGTCAAGGTTGGCGACAAGACGTATGTACTGCAGACCTCCGCGGTCGTCGAGATCACGCCGGCGACGCTGACGGTGACGACGCCGGACAAGCAGAAGGTGTACGACGGCACGGCGCTGACAGCGGAAGGCGAGATCAGCGGATTCGTGAACGGCGAGACGGCGACGTTTGCCACGACGGGCACGCAGACCCTGGTGGGCAGCAGCCCGAACACGTACAGCCTGACGTGGGATGGGACGGCGAAGCAGGGCAACTACAAGATCAGCGAGACGCTGGGCACGCTGACGGTGACGGAGTACGACGGCGAGATCGTCGTGACGACGACTGGCGGCAAGTACACGTACGACGGGCAGGCGCACGGCGCGACGGTGAGCGTGAGCGCTCTGCCGGCTGGCTACACGCTGGTGACGGCGACGTCGAGTGCGACGGCGACGGACGTAACGGTTGAAGACGTGGCCGCGACGTGCGACACGCTGGTGATTCGGAACGCGGAAGGTCAGGACGTGACCGAGAAGCTGAAGATCAGGTATGTGAACGGCACGATCAAGGTCAACCCGCGGCCGGTGACGGTCATTGCCGCGTCGGATCAGAAGGTGTACGACGGCATGCCGCTGACGAATGCGGCCTATGCGGTGCTGGACGGCGGGTATAAGACGCTGGAAGAAGTGACCGCTGCTGGCAAGGAGCCTTCGTACACGATGGAGCCGAAGGGAGTCGTGACGGGCGAAGCGATCACGGCTGTGATCGTGGGCACGCAGACCCTGGTGGGCAGCTGCCTGAACGAGATCATGTCGGTCAACGTGCAGAATCCGAAGAACTACGATTTCCACCGGATCGACGGCACGCTGACGGTGAAGTCTGACTATCCCTTCATCCCCGAGAAGACGACGCCCGACGTTAAGAGCGATTATGAGCTCGGCGATGAGATTCCGTTCACCATCACGGTGCGGAACATCACGGAGAACGATCTGACGGACGTTCAGGTGAAAGACCCGACGGCTGAGCTCGTCGATGACGGTACGGGCAACTACAGCCTGAAGGATGATGCGCATCACGCGGTCATCCCGATCATCCCGGCGGGCGGCAGTGTGGACGTGCAGGCGATCCATACGGTGACGTCCGACGACATTCTGGCCGGTACGTATGAAAACGTCGCGACCGTGAAGGCCGATGACAAGGTGCTGGAAGCGACGGCAACTGTGACCGACATCGATCCGATTGACGTGACCCTGTCGGTGGAGAAGACGTCCGACGTGTCCGATGTGACCGACTCCGCAGTGCTGGGCCAGACGATCACCTACACCATCACCGTGACGAATACGGGCAACGTGCCGTATGAGAACGTGGTCGTGACCGAGCAGCTGGCAGGCGCGCAGATCATTGCGCCGGATGACGGCTCCTATACGGTCAATGATCAGGGCCAGGCGGTCATCGCCAACCTGGGCGTGAACGAGGCGGTGGACGTCACCGCGACGTACACGGTGACCGAGGCGGATGTCACGAATGGTTCGATTCAGAACACCGTGACGGCGCAGGGCAATCCGATCGACACGCCGGACGGTGAAGAAAAGACCCCGAAGGGCGGCGACGAGCACACCGACGAGACGCGCCCGACCACGCTGAGCATTCAGAAGGTCCTGATCGACCAGACGAAGCTGGCGCAGACCCCGGACTTCACCTTCGACATCTACGAGGTGACGGCTGGAACGACCGACAAGCCGACCGGAGAGCCGTACACGACGGTGACCGCGAAGGCGAACCTGAACGGCGACTATGGCGTCGTCATGACGAACCGCACGCTGGAGATCGGCAAGACCTATGCCATCGTCGAGCGGGTCGGCACGGTCGGCGCGCAGAGCGCATACACCGTGCAGATCCAGGGCATGGATGCGCCGGAGGGCTGGGCGACGTTCGTGATGGAGGAAGACCTGACGGTCACCGTCACCAACACGCGCAAGCTGCTGGACGGCGACGGCGAGCTGACTGTGACCAAGGTCTGGGTGGACGATGACGACGCCGATGGTACGCGCGTGTCCGTCACCTTCAACCTGATGGCCAATGGCACTGAGGCGCTCGACGCGCAGGGCAACCCGATCAGCGTGACGCTGAGCTGGGCGGCAACGATTACGGGCCTGCCGGAGACCGACCTGGAGGGCAACCCGATCGCCTACAGTGTGATTGAGGCCAACCTGAATGCGGACGGCCAGCTGCAGGGCAACGGCGCGCTCTACGACGTGACGTACCTGGATGAAACCACCGTTGAGAACAGCCTGTCCGCGAACAACGAGACGGCGCTGTCCCTGACGAAGACCTGGATGGACGCGGCCCGCGCGACGGAGCGGCCCAAGACGCTCAAGGTGACCGTCACGGCCAGCTATCCGACCGTGCGCGGCGGAGCAGCCCAGGCCTTTGCACAGACCTACACCCTGACGGACGCGCCGGCGACGGCAAGCGACGTGCTCTACACGGTCGACGTCAGCGGCGACGTCTGGAAGGCGACGATCGACGGCCTGCGCAAGTACGACGCGGACGGCAAGGCGATCGCCTACACGGTGACCGAGACGGTCCCGCAGTACTACGCGGCGGACAACGGCGGCGTGTTTGCGGTGGATTCCGCCGACCGCTATGCCTACAGCCTGACCAACACCCTGCAGACGGCCGCCCTCACCATCGACAAGACGGTGACGGACGAAACCGGCGAGCAGACGGCGGCGTTCCTCTACGACGTGTATGAGGCCGGCGCGACGGATCCGTACCTGACGGACGTGGCGGTTGCGATCAACCCGCTGACCGGCGAAGGCACGCTGACGCTGGACGCGAAGACGCTGCCGGCGGGCAAGGCGCTCCTGGTGGGCGTCACCTACACGGTCGTCGAGCAGAACACCGGCGCGTGGAACGTGACGCCCGGCACGGCCGAGATCATGCTGACGCTGGATGCGGACGGCACGAAGAATGTGGCGGCGTTCTACAACGAGCGCAAGCTGTACAACGAGCCGACCCCGGGTCCGAGCGATCCCGCCCCGACGGCGACCCCGACCGCGCGTCCGACCCCGGTCCCGACGCCGGACCTGACGCCGGTGCCCGGCGCGACGCCGACCCCGGTTCCGACGGCTTCCCCGACGCCGAGCGCGGCGCCTACGCCGGCGCCGGTTCCGCAGCTGGAGCTTGGACAGATCTTCGTCTACAAGACCTGGCTCTACGACGCGAACGACGCGTACGGCACGCGTCCGCAGGGCATTGACATCGCGCTGACCCGCAGCATCGACGGTGTTGACTGGCAGCCGGTCGAGACCCTGACCCTGAATGCGGCGAACGGCTGGTCCGGCATCTTCGGCGAGACGAACAAGCTGCCGATGACCGATGCGGACGGCAAGGCGTACACCTACCGCCTGACCGAGACGAACGTGCCGGCCAACTACACGGTCTGGCAGCAGACGATCGACACGGTCGGCCGCGGCGGCGAACCGGTCGTCATCGAGTTCACCAATGCGCTGGATGAGGCGGAGCTGACCATCCGCAAGACGGTTGAGGACACGAGCGACAGCGCGGTGATGCCCAACAGCTTCACCTACCGCATCTACGAGGGCAACAGCGGCCTGTACCGCACGGAGGTTGTGCCGGTCACCTACGACGCAAACGGCGTTGGCACTGGCAGCTACACCGTCACGGGCCTGAAGGCCGGCGTGACCTACACCGTCGAAGAGCAGGGCGCGAGCCCGTGGACCGTCTCGCCCGCACAGAGCGTGCCGGTGGTCGCGGGACCCAATGCCGTGGCGGAGTTCACCAACACCCGCAGAGGCTTCAACGACAACACGCCCGACCCGAACGCGACCCCGACCCCGACGCCCGTGCCGACCGCTACGGTGCCCGCTACGCCGACGCCGTCGCTCGATCCGGGCGCGACCCCGACGCCCGTGCCGACGGCTGAGCCCACGCCCACGCCTACGCCTACGCCCGCGCCGACCCCGGTGGTCAGCGATCCGCAGGGCAAGATCGGCGTGGTGAAGGAATGGCGCAACGAGCCGCTGAATCCGGCCGAGGTCAACCGTCCGGCGGCCATCGAGGTGACGCTCACCGGCGAGAGCGGTGTCGACGAATACCGCATCCAGAAGAGCGCGAGCCTGACGGAGACCGGCAACTGGCAGTACGTCTTTGAGAACCTGCCGGCGGAGGACATCGCGGGCAATCCCTACACCTACACCATTACGGAGGCCGATCAGGGCGATTACATCGCGCAGGTGCCTGTGGCCGTCGCGCCCAAGCCCGGCCAGGATGAGCTGTCCGTGGTGCGCCTGGTCAACAGCCTGAAGACCTCCAGCCTCACGATCCACAAGACGACCGTGGATTCGTCCACGGACATCTACCCGTCGCAGTTCACGTTCCACGTCTACGAGGGCGTGCAGGCGGCGGATGACGGATCGGCTCCCTACACGACGGTCTCCGTGCCGCGCAACGGCTCGGCTACTGTCGAAGGATTCAAGATCGGCGCGACCTACACGGTCTTTGAGGTGGACCATGCGGCCTTCGTGAAGAACGAGCCGCAGACCGTCACCATCGCCGCCGACGGTTCTGCCAGCGTCAGCTTCACCAACGAGCGCATTCTCGTGGGCGATGAGGACGACGACAACGAGCAGGATCCGAACGAACCGACGCTGGGCGTGCTGTCCGGTACGAAGACCTGGGTCGACGCAAATAACGCCTACGCGACCCGCCCGTCCAGCATCACGGTCAACCTGATGCGCGGCATCCCCGGCCAGACGCCGACGGTGTACGCCACGCAGGTGGTCCGTGCGAACCCGCAGGGCGACTGGATCTACACCTTCACCGGCCTGCCCAAGTATGACCAGAACGGCGTCGAATACGTCTACTCCGTCACGGAGGAAGCGGTCGCGGGCTACACGCCGGAGTACAACGGCATGAACATCGTCAACCGCGCGGACAACGAGATCAGCTACACCGCCTACAAGGTCTGGGTCGACGATCCCGACGCGCGCCATCCGACGATTACCATCCGCCTGTACCAGAACGGCAATGAGATCCGCACGGCGCAGCTGGAGAACGGTGTGCTCACCCACACGTTCACGGGCCTGCCGATGTACGACCCGGCGACGGACATCGCCTACCGCTACACGATCCGGGAGGATGACCTGACCGATTACGACTGGGTCATCATCGACAACGTGGTGTACAACTACGAAGTGGACCGCGGACCCGGCCTGGTGACGCTTGAAGACACGGCTGTGCCGCTTGGCTTCGGCGGAACGATCATGAACGTGGGCGACTGCTTCGAGTAAGCGCCTCAAGCGAACTTGCCCGTTGGCCCGGACGGCTCAGACCGTCCGGGCTCTCGGGCACTCTTGAAAGAAAGCGAGGGACGATCCGTGAAGAAACTTCTCACCCTTTGGCTGGCGGTCCTGCTGCTGGTCCTGCCGTGCGCGGGAGCGCTGGCGCAAGAGATCGCGCCCGCCACGTCCGGAGAGGCGCTTGAGCCGCAGGTGGACTACACGCACCTGACTGTGGGCTCCACCACCCAGATGAGCGGTAACTTCCTGGGCGATCTGTGGGGCAACAACACCGCCGACATCGACGTGCGCACGCTTGTGCACGGCTATGACGTGGTGGCCTGGACGCAGGAGGCCATGTACAGCATCAATCCCACCGTCGTACAGACCACCTCCGTCTATGACGACCCGGATGGCAACCGGACCTATGTGCTCGAGCTGCAAAGAGGGCTCATGTACAACGACGGCAGCCCCATTACCGCGCAGGACTATGTGTTCGCCCTGCTGCTGCGCGGCGCGCCGCAGACCCGCGAGATCGGCGGCGACACGGCCGGCGTGGCGCATATCCTGGGCTCCGACGAGTTCGTCGAGGGCGAAACCCCGTACTTTGAGGGCGTCCGCTTCCTGAACAACTACGCGTTTTCCATCACGATCAAGGCGGACTATCTGCCGTTCTTCTACGAGCTGACGATGCTCAGCACCACGCCCTTCCCCATTGACGTCATCGCCCCGGGCTGCGTCGTGCGCGACGACGGCTACGGCGCCTATATCGCCAATGAGGACGAGACGGTCGAGGAACCCATCTTCACCGCGGCGCTGCTGCAGCAGACGCTGCTCGCGCCCGGCACGGGCTATGTGTCGCACCCGACGGTCTCCAGCGGCCCCTACCGGCTCGTCAGCTATGACGAGACCGCGCATGTCGCCTCGTTTGAACTCAACGAGTACTTCCGCGGCAACTATGAGGGGCAGCGGCCCACCATTGCGCAGATCGAGTTCCGCGCCGTCAGCAATGACGAGGCGATCGACCTGCTGCTCGCGGGCGAGATCGACCTGCTGAACAAGGGCACAGACAGCGAGCTGATCGCACAGGGCATGGAGCAGTTCGCGCAGGACGCCATCAACTCCCAGAACTATCCGCGCACGGGCCTGGGTTTCATCAGCTTCGCGTGCGAACAGGGCCCCGCCCAGTTTGAGGCCGTGCGCAAGGCCGTTGCCTATGCGCTGGACCGCGATGCGTTCACCAGCGAATTCACCGGCACCTATGGCCAGACCGTCGACGGCTACTACGGCTTCGGCCAGTGGATGGTGCAGATGGTCAACGGCACGCTCTCCCACCTGGCAGAGGGCGAGACGGACACGGCGGAAGAGACGGCCGCCTGGGACGCGCTGTCCCTGGAGGGACTGGAACACTACGTCAAGGATCTGGACGCGGCGCAGGCGCTGCTCGTGGCTGATGGCTGGACGCTCAACGCCCAGGGCGAGGCCTATGACGCCGCCGTGGACGCCGTGCGCTACAAGGACGTGGACGGCACGCTGATGCCGCTCTCTCTCAAGTGGGCGAAGCTCGCGGACAATCGAGCGGCCGACCTGCTGGAGGAGGCGCTCGTGGAGCCGCTGGCCTCGATCGGCATGGAGATCGTCGTCGAAGAGGTGACGTTTGACACGCTGCTGCGCCACTACTACCGCCAGGATGCGCGTACCTACGACATGTTCTACTTGGCGACCAACTTCGTGCTCGTGTTCGATCCCTACATGACCTACAGCGACGAGACGGAGTACAACGGTGCGCTGGTGAACACGACCGGCTATGAGGACCCGATTCTGCAAAAGCTGGCGCTGGACATGCGTCAGACCGAGGTGGGCGACTACCTGAGCTACTGCCAGAAGTGGGTAGCCTTCCAGGAGTACTGGAACAGCGTGCTGCCGGCGGTGCCGCTGTACAGCAACGTGTACTTCGACTTCTACACGACCAGTCTGCAGGACTACGCGGCCAACAGCAATCAGACCTGGGCTGACGCCATTCTGTATGCGTGGCTGGGCGAGCCGGTCGAGGAGCCGGAGATCGTCCAGGATGGCGACGTGGGCCTGGATGACATCCTCATCATTCCCTAAACGGCGCGGCGGCGCCGTGGCCATAAAGCGAATCCGAACCGGGATTCCAAAAAGGAGGGGCGGCGGCCCCTCCTTTTTGGCGCCGTCGCACGAAGGATTTCGCGCAAAAATCCGCCGGCGGGGATTGTGCGCGCGCAGGGCGCGTGCTATAATAATCGAGGATAACCTCATAACCTCTTCAGGGCAGGGTGAAATTCCCGATCGGCGGTACAGTCCGCGGGCGCTACGCGCGCAGAATTGGTGCGATTCCAATACCGACAGTGACAGTCTGGATGAGAGAAGAGCGGCGTTTCGTTGCGAGCAGCACCTGAAGGGGCATTCCCTTTTGGGTGTTTCTTTATGGCTGCGGGCGCGTCCCGCGCCATTCCCGGCAGTCTGCCATCAAGGAGTCAATCATGGATCAAAGCGATAAGATCGTCGTACAGGGCGTGCGCTACACCTATCAGGATGCACCGGACGCCGCGCTGTGCGGCGTAGAGTTGAGCGTGCATGCGGGGGAGTTTCTCGCGGTGCTCGGCCACAACGGATCGGGCAAGTCCACCCTCGCCAAGCTGATGAACGCACTGTACGTACCCGCGGAGGGGCATATCTGGGTCGTGGGGATGGATACGCGCGACGACGCGCTCGTGTACGACATCCGTCAGCACGCGGGCATGGTCTTCCAAAACCCGGACAACCAGCTCGTCGCCACCGTCGTGGAGGAGGACGTCGCCTTCGGCATGGAGAACATCGGCGTGCCGCCCGCGCAGATGCGCATCCGCGTGGACGAGGCGCTGCGCGCGGTGAACATGCAGGACTTTCGCACCGCCGCGCCGCACATGCTCTCGGGCGGCCAGAAGCAGCGCGTGGCGATCGCGGGCGTGCTGGCCATGCAGCCGGACGTGATCATCCTGGACGAGTCGACCGCCATGCTCGACCCCGCGGGCCGGCGCGAGGTGCTCCAAACGGTGCGCCGCCTGCAGCGCGAGGAGGGCATCACGATCGTGTGGATCACGCACTACATGGACGAGGCGGCGCAGGCCGACCGCGTGATCGTCATGAACGAGGGGCAGATCGCGCTCAGCGGCACGCCGCGCGAGGTCTTCCCGCAGGTGGAGCGCCTGCGCGAGCTGCGCCTGGATGTGCCGCCGATGACGGAGCTGGCGCACGATCTGGCCGCGGCAGGCGTGCCCGTGCGCGCGGATGTGCTGACCGTGGAGGAGATGGTGGAGGAAGTATGTCGATTGTCATCGAAAACCTGACGCATACCTACATGCCCGGGAGTCCCTTTCAGGCGACGGCCATTCACGGCGTGAGCCTGACGATCCGGGACGGCGAGTTCATCGGCCTCATCGGCCACACGGGCAGCGGCAAGTCCACGCTCATCCAACACCTCAACGGCCTGCTGCGCCCCTCGTCCGGCCGCGTGCTGATCGACGGCAAGGACCTGTTCGCCAAGGATACCGACAAGCGCGAGGTGCGCCGCAAGGTCGGTCTCGTGTTTCAATATCCGGAAAACCAGCTCTTCGAGGAGACCGTCGCCGCGGACATCGCGTTCGGGCCCAAGAACCTCGGCCTCTCGCCGGAGGAGGTCGACGCGCGCGTGCGCGACGCCTGCGCCCAGGTGCATCTGGACTACGAGACGTTCAAGGACCGCTCGGTCTTTGAGCTGTCCGGCGGGCAGATGCGCCGCGCGGCGATCGCGGGCGTGCTGGCCATGCAGCCGCAGACGCTCATTCTGGACGAGCCCTGCGCGGGGCTGGACCCGCGCGGCCGGGACGAGATCCTCGGCCTGGTGCGCGAGCTGCAAAGGACGCGCGGTACGACCGTCGTCATGGTCTCGCACAGCATGGACGACGTCGCCTCGCTCGTCAGCCGCGTCATCGTCATGAACAGGGGACAGATCGCCATGGACGGCACGCCGCGCGAGATCTTCCGGCAGGGAGAGGCGCTGCGCGCCATGGGCCTGGATGTGCCCGAGGCCGCCCGGCTGGCCGCGCGGCTGCGCGAAAAGGGCTTTGACGTGCCCGAGGACGCTTACCTGCACGGCGAGCTCCTGGAGGCCATCAAGCGCATTGTGGGAGGCGCCCATGCTTAAGAACATCACCCTCGGCCAATACTACCCCGGCCATTCGCCGGTGCACCGCATGGATCCGCGCATGAAGATCTACCTGACGATCGCCTACATCGTGGCGGTGTTCCTCGTCAAGGACCTGCTGGGCTATGCGCTGGCGTTCCTGTTTCTGCTGTTCATGGCCCGCGTCGCGCAGATCAACCTGGGCTTTCTGATGCGCGGCATCAAGGCGCTGCGCGTCATCGTGGCCTTTACGTTCATCATCAACCTCTTCTTCTCCACGGGCGATACGCCGCTGCTGAGCTGGGGCATTCTGCGCATCACGCGCGAGGGCCTGCAAAACGCGGTCTACTTTTCGCTACGGCTCATCTTCCTGGTGATGGGCACGTCCATGCTGACGCTGACCACGTCGCCCGTGGTGCTCACCGACGGCCTGGAGCGCATGATGCGACCGCTGGCGCGCGTGCACTTCCCCGCGCACGAGCTGGCCATGATGATGACCATCGCCCTGCGCTTCATCCCCACGCTGCTGGAGGAGGCCGACAAGATCATGAAGGCCCAGATGGCCCGCGGCGCGGACTTTGAGAGCGGCAACCTGCTCGCCCGCGCCCGCGCGATGGTGCCGCTGCTGGTGCCGCTGTTCGTCGGCGCGTTCCGCCGCGCGACGGAGCTGGCCATGGCCATGGAGGCGCGCTGCTATCGCGGCGGCGCGCACCGCACCCGCATGCGGGAACTGGGCTATACGCGCCTGGACTTCGCGGCGCTGGGCGTCATGGCGGCGTTCATCGCGCTGATCGTCGCGCAGGGGGCGTTTGTGCATGTCGGGCTGTGAGACGCGGCGCATCCGCCTGATCCTGGAGTACGACGGCACGAATTACTCGGGCTGGCAGCGCCAGATCAACGCGCCGAGCGTGCAGCAGACGCTGGAGGAGACGCTGCACAGGCTGCTGGGCGCACCCGTCACGGTGACGGGCTCCAGCCGCACGGACGCGGGGGTACATGCGCTCGGGCAGAACGTTCACTTCGACACGACTTCGCGCATCCCGGGCGACAAGTTCGCCTTTGCGCTCAACACCATGCTGCCGGACGACATCCGCGTGCGCGCCTCGATGGACGCTGCGGCGGACTTTCATGCGCGCTTTTCGGCCACGGGCAAGGTGTACCGCTACGCGATCCAGAACACGCGCCACGCGCCGGCCATTGACCGGCTGACGCACGCGCACGTGCCGCTGCCGCTGGACGTGGAGAGGATGCACGCGGCGGCGCAGGCGATGGTCGGCCGGCACGACTTTGCGGCGTTTGCGGCCGCGGGCTCGATCGCCAGGGACACGCGCCGTACGATCTACCGCGTGCAGGCGGCGCGCTGCGGCGAGCGCGTGTATCTGCTCGTGCACGGCGACGGGTTTCTGTACAACATGGTGCGCATCCTGGCGGGCACGCTGATCGAGATTGGCAACGGCAAGCTGGCGCCGGACGCGATCGCGCGCGCGATTGAGAGCGGCGACCGGATGGACCTGGGCATGACCGCGCCGGCGCGCGGGCTGACGCTGCTGCGCGTGTTCTACGGCGACGACGCGGCGGCCGCAGACTATTTCGCTTAGCGCTGCGTTTTCCCCCGCAAGGGGGCTTTCTTTATGCCCCCGCGCCGTGCTATAATAGGAGAATCCCTGCATAGACTGGCAGCGAAGTGTCAACTATGGAGGGGAGCAGGGTGAAGGACTATATCGAGGCGCGCGTGCTGCGCGTGGCGCAGTACATCGTGCAGACGGGGGATACCGTCCGCCAGGCGGCGAAGGTCTTCCACGTCTCCAAGTCGACCGTGCATAAAGATTTGGACGAACGCCTGCCGGAGATTGACGCCGCGCTGCACCGGCGCGCACAGGCGGTGCTCCTCAAGAACAAGGCCGAGCGCCACCTGCGCGGCGGAGAGGCGACGCGCGAAAAGTACAGCGAGCGGCGCAGGGCGGCGACGACCTGATACCAAAGGAGAGAGTGCGATGTTTGGTTCGGATGATATTGCCATCGACCTGGGCACGGCGACGGTGCTGTGCGTCATCAGGGGCAAGGGGATCGTGCTGCGCGAGCCCGCGGTCGTGGCGGTGGACAGGGCCACGCGCAACATCCTCGCCGTGGGCGAGGACGCGCAGCGCATGATGGGCCGCACGCCGTCGGGCATTCTGGCGCTGCGTCCGCTCAAGGAGGGCGTCATCGGCGACTACGAGCTGACGGAGAAGATGCTGCGCTACTTCATGCGCAAGGTGGTGGGCAAGCGCACGCTCTTCCGTCCGCGCACGGTCGTGTGCGTGCCGGGCGGCGTGACGGAGTTCGAGCGCCGGTCGATGGCCGACATCCTGCTCGATGCGGGCGCGCGCAAGGCGCAGCTAGTCGACGAGCCGCTGGCGGCGGCAGTCGGCGCGGGCCTAGACGTTACGCAGGCCTACGGTACGATGGTGCTGGACGTGGGCGGCGGCACGGCGGATCTGGCCGTACTCTCCCTGGGCCGCGTGATCGTGGGCAACACGATCAAGATCGCGGGCGACCGGTTCGATGAGGCGATCACCCGCTACGTGCGGCGCAAGCACAACCTGATGATCGGCGAGCGCACGGCGGAGGAGCTGAAGATCACCATCGGCGCGGCAATGACGCGCGGCGACACGCTGACGATGGAGGCCACGGGCCGCAGCCTGATCACCGGGCTGCCCAAGACGATCGCCCTGGGCTCGGACGAGATGGTCGAGGCGCTGGACGAACCGCTGCAGGAGTTCATCGAGAACGTGCACGCGCTGCTGGAGCGCACGCCGCCGGAGCTGGCGGCCGACGTCTTCGAGCGCGGCATCACCATGACGGGCGGCGCATCGCAGCTGTTCGGGCTGGATCAATACATCTCCAAGTACCTCAAGGTCGCCTGCCGCGTGGCCGAGGATCCGGAGGGATGCGTGGCGCTGGGCATGGCGCGCATGCTGGAGGATTCGGACGTCCTGGGCAGCCTGATCGGCGACGGAAAGCGCAGATAAAATAAAAAAACAGGCGGGGCGGGAAGACCGCTCCGTCTGTTTTTGTTCTGGGGAACCGCGACGGCTGTCAGCAGGCCTTCCTGAGCAGCTTGCGGCAGGCGCCCGCGCGCACGCCCGAGAGGATCAGCAGATAGACGCCCACGGCGACGCACAGGAACATCAGCACGATGCCGAAATCGTTGAGGATTGCGGGGCAGGCGGGGGAGACGATGCACAGCCCCACGCCCAGCGCGATGCGGTGGGTCCGCTCGGCGGCGTAGTCCATCTCCCGCCGGCGCAGCTCCTCCCGCATGCCGGCGGTCAGGCGCACGTCGCAGGCAAATCCCTTCCAACTCTTCTGCATCGAGCTGGCATAGATGAAGAGCATGACCCCCACCGCAATGCAGCCGAACAGCCCGAAGATGCCCATGCTGTCCGACAGCAGATGGCCCAGCAGCGGAATACTGCCGAAGAAGACCGAACAGGCGGGGGAGAAAACGCACAGCCCCACCCCCACGGCGTTCATGCGCGCAATGGTATATTGCGCGTCCAGGTAGTCCTCAACCTCGTCGCTGAGCGGTTCAGGCTCGCAGCCAGCCTCGTCCCAACCGTCCTGCGGCGCCTCCGGCGCGCCCGGGGCCTGCGGCTGGGGCGGCTCCACGCCATAGCGCGCGAGGAGCTCCTCGATCGTGCCCAGGGAGGCGATCACCTCGCCCAGCGCCTCGTTTTCGCTGTGCCCCGCGCGCACGGACGCCTCGTATGCGCGCTCCGCATCCTGCTGCACCTGGTCCTTCAGGTGCAGGATCTCCAGCGTGGCGGGCAGCTTGGCAAACAGCGCGCTGATGTATCGGTTGATGGTTTCCATGTCCTTCTCTCCTCATGCGTTTCCTTTGATGCGACCATGATAGCACGAACGCCCAGGCAATACAATGAGAGGAAGATTAGAAGCGCATGAAAATCAGCCCTCGGCGCCGTCCTTGCCCACGATCTTCTTGTCCCATAGGCCGTACTGATCGGTATTTTGCAGGGCCATGAGCATATATTCGCGCAGGCGGGGGTAGGTGCGCGAGAGCGTCTTGAGCAGCTCCTTCATCTCTTCGCGCTTGGTGTGCCCATCCGCCGGGCAGGGATTGGTCACGACCGGCAGCTGGAGCGATTTGGCGACGTGGATGGCGTGTTTTTCGGGCAGATAGACCATCGGACGGATGGCCGTGACGCCCTTGCGCGACAGATAGGTGTTGGGGTGGAACGTGTGCAGCCGACCCTCGAACACGAGGCTGAGCAGCAGCGTCTCGATGACGTCGTCGCGGTGATGCCCCAGCGCGACCTTGTTGCACCCCAGGCGGATGGCGGCGTCGTACAGCGCGCCGCGGCGCATCTTTGCGCACAGCGCGCAGGGATTGCTCTCCTTGCGCACGTCGAAGATAATGTGCGCGATGTGCGTCTGCACGACGTCGTAGGGAACCTGCAACTGCTCGCACAGCGCGGCAATGCCGCTCAGGTCGAACGGGCGCAGCCCCATGTCCAGCGTGATGGCGCGCAGGGCGAACTGCTTTTTGCTGAACTTGCGGTACAGCGACATCGCGTACAGCAGCAGCAGGCTGTCCTTGCCGCCGGATACGCCCACGGCGATGCGGTCGCCGTCCTCGATCAGCGCAAAGTCCGCATCCGCGCGGCGGATGCAGCCCAAAACGGTCTTCAAATGGCATGTCCCCTCTCAGCATTCCGTCAGAATAGTATAGCAGTCATTGACAACGGAATCAAGAAATGCTATAGTGATTTTTTGCGAGACAGAAAAAACGGAGGGCTGTAACCGTGAACAAGATCAAGGACATCCTGCGCGGCGCCGTCATCGGCGTGGCGAACATCATCCCCGGCGTCAGCGGCGGAACGATGATGGTCTCGATGGGCATCTACGATACGATCATCGGCTGCATCAACCGCCTGTTTACGGATTTTGTGCAGTGCGTGCGTACGCTCTGGCCGTTCGCGGTGGGCATGGCGGCGGCGATCGTCGGGCTGTCGTTCGTGATCGAGCCGCTCTTTGCGCACTTCCCGCTGCAGACGAACTGCGCGTTCATCGGCCTGATCTTCGGCGGGCTGCCGGTGCTCCTGCGCCGCCTGCGCGGCAAGCGCAAGGGCGTTCCCGGCGCGCTGGCGTTTGTGCTGGCGTTTGCGCTGATCATCGCGCTGCAGATCATTGGCGAGGGCGACGGCTCCAGCGCCGTCATCCGCCTGAACCCGCTGCAGATGGCCAAGCTGCTGGGCGTGGGCGTGATCGCCTCGGCCACGATGGTCATCCCCGGCGTCAGCGGCTCGATGATGCTCATGCTGTTGGGCTATTATGAGCCGGTCATCTCCTCCATCAGCGGCCTGGTGCGCGCGCTCACCGCCCTGGACGGCGGCGCGCTGCTGTACAATGCGGGCATCCTCGTACCGTTTGGCATCGGCGTGGTGGCCGGCATCTTCCTGATCGCCAAGCTCATCGAGATTCTGCTCGCCCGCTGGGCGGGCGTCACCTACTGCGCGATCATCGGCCTGGTCAGCGCCTCGCCCATCGCCATCCTGATGACCGTCGCCTGGGCGCAGGTCACGCTCGCCGCGGCGCTGTGCAGCGTGCTGACGTTCGCCGTCGGCTTTGCCGTCGCCTATCGCCTGAGCGAATGACGCCGCTTGACAGACGCGCCGCCGGCTGATATAATAAGCTGTCCGAAAAAGTGAATAACCTTATCCAGAGTGGTGGAGGGACTGGGCCCGATGAAACCCGGCAACCGGACGGCAACGTGCAGGTGCCAATTCCCACAGCGGTCTTCCGCTGAAAGATGAGGTATGGGTTATCCGCTGACCGCCTCGTCTTGCGACGAGGCGTTTTTCTTGCCCGTACAAGGGCCCGACGGGGCGCAGCGCGCCCGGAAAGGAAGCAACACATGAGAAGACTCTTTACCTCCGAATCCGTGACCGAGGGACATCCCGACAAGATGTGCGACCAGATCAGCGACGCGGTGCTCGACGCCATCCTGGAAAAGGACCCGATGGCGCACGTCGCCTGCGAGACCGCCACGACCACCGGCCTGGTGCTCGTCATGGGCGAGGTGACGACCAGCGCCTACGTGCCCGTGGACGACATCGTGCGCAAAGTGGTGACGGACATCGGCTACGACCGGGCGAAGTACGGCTTTGACGGCACGACCTGCTCGGTGCTCACCGCGCTGCACGAGCAGTCGCCGGACATCGCCCAGGGCGTCAATGCGGCGTTGGAGGGGCGCGACAAGGGCGAACAGGACATCGGCGCGGGCGATCAGGGCATGATGTTCGGCTATGCGTGCGACGAGACGCCCGAGATGATGCCCATGCCCATCGCGTTGGCGCACCGCATCACGCGCCGGCTGACCCAGCTGCGCAAGGACGGCACGCTGCCATGGCTGCGCCCGGATGGCAAGAGCCAGGTGACGGTCGAGTACGACGACGACCGGCCCGTGCGCGTGGACGCGGTGGTCGTGTCGACCCAGCACGACCCGGACGTCTCCTATGAGGAGCTGCGGGAGGCGGTGCTCGAGCAGGTGGTCCGCGCGGCCATCCCGGCGCAGCTGCTCGACGAGCGCACGAAGTTCTACGTCAACCCGACGGGCCGGTTCGTCATCGGCGGGCCGATGGGCGACTCGGGCCTGACGGGCCGCAAGATCATCGTCGACACCTACGGCGGCTACGCGCGCCATGGCGGCGGCGCGTTCTCGGGCAAGGACCCGACGAAGGTCGACCGCAGCGCCGCGTATGCGGGCCGCTATGTGGCCAAGAACATCGTCGCCGCAGGGCTGGCGCGCCGCTGCGAGATCGAGCTGGCCTACGCCATCGGCGTGGCGCATCCGGTGAGCCTGCTGGTCGACACGTTCGGCACCGGCGCACTGCCGGACGACCGCCTCGCGCAGCTCGTGTCCGAGACGTTCGACCTGCGCCCGGCTGGCATCATCGACATGCTGGACCTGCGCCGGCCCATCTACCGCCAGACTGCCGCGTATGGTCACTTCGGCCGCACGGACGTCGACCTGCCCTGGGAGCACACCGACCGCGCCCAGGAGCTGCGCCGCAAGGCCGGGCTGTGACGCGCTTGCAAGCGCGGGTACGCTTTGCTATAATAGGATCATATCGCCAAGGCGCCGCTTTCGCACGGGCGAAGGCGGCGCCTCTGTATGAGCGGAAGGAGGATCCCGCGTGGAGGAGTTTGAGGCCGTCGTCGAGGAGACCGTCTTTCGCAACGAGGAGAACGGCTACAGCGTCCTGCAGGTGCGCGTGGGGCGCACGCGCACGTCGGCGGTGGGCGTGCTACCGGCGCTGGGCGCGGGCGAGCGGCTGAAGATCCGCGGGGAGTGGGTTGAACACTCCGTCTACGGGCGGCAGATCAAGGTCGCCTCCTGCGAAGTCGTTCAGCCCACGACGCTCGACGGCATCGAAAAATACCTCGCCTCCGGCCTGGTGCATGGCGTGGGTCCGGCGACGGCGCGCCAGCTCGTGCAGCACTTCGGCGAGCAGACGCTCGACGTGCTCGCGCAGGAGCCGGAGCGGCTGACGGAGCTGTCCGGCATCGGGGCCAAGCGCGCCGCGATGATCGCGGAGAGCTACCGGGAGCAGGTGCAGCAGCGCGACGCGATGATGTTCCTGCAGCGCTACGGCGTAGGGCCGTCGCTGGCCGTGAAGATCTTCAAGACCTACGGCGAGCGCGCGCAGGAGCTGATCCGCCAGAATCCCTACCGGCTGATTCAGGATGTGCCCGGCGTGGGCTTCAAGACGGCGGACCGCATCGCCGCGTCCCTGGGCATCGAAAAGAGCAGCGAATACCGCCTGAACGCGGGCGTGATCTATGCGCTGGAAGAGGCGGGCGCGGGCAGCGGCCACACCTATCTGCCGCGCCCGACGCTGCTGGAGCGCGCGGCCCGGCTGCTGGAGGCCGCGCCCGAACAGCTGGAGGAGACGATCGACGCGCTGATCCTCAGCCGCGGCCTCGTCGCCCGCGAGCTGGACACGGACGAGGGCGCCGTCGTCGCCGTCTACCTGCCCGCGTACTACGGCGCGGAGAGCGAGGTGGCCCGCCGCCTGCTGGAGCTGCTGTCCGCCATGCCCTCCGGCGGGTTTGAGGACGTGCGCAGCCAGATCGAGCAGCTCGAGCGCGTCGAGGGGATCGCCTTTCACAGCCAGCAACGCCTGGCCATCGAGACGGCCGTGCGCAGCGGCATGACGGTGATCACCGGCGGCCCTGGCACGGGCAAGACGACGATCATCAACTGCATCATCCGCCTGCTCTCGCTGGAGGGCGAGGTGGCGCTGGCCGCGCCCACGGGCCGCGCGGCAAAGCGCATGACGGAGACGACGGGCGTGGAGGCCAAGACGCTGCACCGGCTGCTGGAGTACGGCGGCGAGGAGGGCAGCTTTGCGCGCGGGACGGACAATCCGCTGGAGTTCGACACGCTGATCGTCGACGAGATGTCCATGGTCGACATCTTCCTCATGCGTTCGCTGCTGCGCGCGCTGCTGCCGGGCACGCGGCTGATCATGGTCGGCGACGCGGACCAGCTGCCCAGCGTCGGCGCGGGCAATGTGCTGCATGATATCCTCGAAAGCGGCGTCGTGCCCTCCGTGCGTCTGACGGAGATCTTCCGCCAGGATGAGCGCAGCATGATCGTCGTCAACGCGCACCGCATCAATCACGGCGAGATGCCCAGCCTCAACGCGAAGGGCAGCGACTTCTTCTTCGAGCGATGCGAGGAGCCCGCCCAGGCCGCACAGACGATCGCGGAGCTGTGCCAGCGACGCATCCCCAGCTTTCTGCGGGTCGATCCGGTCCGGGAGATCCAGGTGCTCGCGCCCACCAAGAAGGGCGAGTGCGGCGTGTGGGCGCTCAACGCGCTGCTGCAGGAGCGCTTCAATCCGCCGCGGCCCACGCTGCATGAGCGCAGGGTGGGCGAGACGGTGCTGCGCGAGCGGGACAAGGTCATGCAGACGCGCAACAACTACCAGCTCGAGTGGAAGCGGGAGGGCGCGCTCGGCTGGGAGAACGGTCAGGGCGTGTTCAACGGCGACATGGGCTTCATCACGGACATCGACCCGGAGACGCGCGCGGTCACGGTGACCTTTGACGACGACCGCGTGGCGGTCTATGAGGCCGAGGAGGTCGAGGACCTGGAGCTGGCCTATTGCGTGTCCGTGCACAAGAGCCAGGGCAGCGAGTTCCCCGTCGTCGTGATGCCCGTCGTCGGCGGGCCGCCGATGCTGCTCACGCGCAACCTCTTCTATACCGCCGTCACGCGCGCGCGGCAGATGGTGATGCTCGTGGGGCGCAGGGGCGTCATCCACACCATGGTGCGCAATGCGAACGTCACCCGCCGCTACAGCGCGCTGAGCCAGCGCCTGCGCGAGGGCATCTGAGCGCCTCGGGCCGCCGCAGTCGGGATGCGACAGCCGTTTTCCAATGAAAAATCAGGAAATATGTCTGCGTTTTTCATGAAACCGGCTTGCTTTTTTATGGACGAAGGGCTATAATGACAATGGTTTCGATCTGCCGGGTCTGTGGTTGAAAGTCGATGCCAGCCGCAGGCGAAGCGATCCACGTAAGCCGGCCAAAGCGCCGGTGAGCATGGTGCGGCTTAGAAGTAAGTCCGTCCGGGCGCATGCCCGAGAGGCCGAGTAGTGGGGCGCAGACGCGTAGGAGCGAAAGGTCCGGGCGGCGAGTGTGGGGTCAAAGACCAGGTCAGCCGGTCGACGAAAACCTATCTATTTTTTCGGGGGGAAACGATCCATGTATCAAGACAAGACGCTGGTGTGCAAGGACTGTGGTGCCGAATTCGTGTTCACCGCTGGTGAGCAGGAGTTCTACGCGGAGAAGGGCTTCCAGAACGAGCCGTCCCGCTGCAAGAGCTGCCGTCAGGCCCGCAAGGCCAGCAGACCCGCCAACAACGGCGAGCCGCGCGAAATGTACGAAACGACCTGCGCTGCCTGTGGCGCGCCCACCCGCGTGCCCTTCATTCCCAAGAACGACCGCCCCATCTACTGCAGCGAGTGCTTCGCCGCGCATCGTCGGTAATCCCCTCGAGCACTGCATTTGATGAAAAAGCCCACCCCGTCGGGGTGGGTTTTTTGGCTTTCGAACCGAACGGCGGATTTCGCGGCGCTTTACCGCTGCGGGCCGGATGTGGTACAATAGAAAAAACACTGGAGAGGGTGGCGCGATGAAGACGTACGGCGTGCTGCTGTGCGACGCGGATGACACGATCTTCGACTTCCGGCGCGCGGAGGAGGTCGCCTTTCAGGAGGCGATGCGGACGTTTGACCTGCCGGACGGTCCCGACTGGCTGACGGTCTACAGCGACATCAACCTGGCGCTTTGGAAGGCGTTTGAGCGCGGCGAGGTCACGCAGCCCGTCCTGCGCGTGCAGCGCTTTGAGCGCCTGCTGGCGCGCATGGACGCGCGGCGCGACGCCGCGGCAGTGGCAGCCCGCTATACGCAGGCGCTGGGCTGCTGTGCGGCGACGCTCCCCGGCGCGGAGGAGGCCGTGCGCCGCTGGAGCGCGCGCGTGCCCGTCGTCGTGGTCACCAATGGCATCGGCTCCGTGCAGCGCGGGCGCATGGAGCGCTCGCCCATCCGTGCGTACATCCGCGGGCTCATCATCTCCGAAGAGGTCGGCGCGGCCAAGCCCGACCCGCGGATGATCGAGGCGGCGCTGCGCGCAGTCGGATGTACGGACCGCTCGCGCGCGCTGATGCTGGGCGACTCGCTGAGTTCGGACATCGCGGGCGCCGAGGCTGCCGGCGTGGACAGCTGCTGGTTCAATCCGTCGGGCGCGAAAAACGAATCGGTCCATCGCCCGACGTATGAGATCCGCCGCTACGAGCAGCTGGATGCGCTGCTGGACTGAACGGAAAAATCCCCCGGCCCGGAACAGATGCGCATCCTCGCGCGTCTGTCTACAGAGGGGCACGGGCGTCCGGGCCGCAGGCCCGTCAGAGAAGAGAGGTGCATGGTGATGAACAAACGACGTGCGGCGCTGCTGGCCGCATTGACGGCGCTTGCGTTTTCGCTGGGCGGGTGCTTTCTGGCGCCTGATCCGACGCTTGACCCGCTGGCCATCGATCCCAATCAGACGCCTATCCCCTACGGGCCGACGGCGCAGCCGACGCCTACGCCTGCGCCCACGTCGAGCACGAGCGGCGGCTGGGAGAGCTGGGTGCCCGTGCAGCCCACGGCGCAGCCGACGCCCACGCCCGTGGTCGCGCAGCCCACGGCGACGCCGTCCAGCTGGGAGACGAGCACGGACGACTACTACGCGGGCTACCCCGTGCTGCGCGTGGGCTCCACCGGCTCGGACGTGAGCGACATGCAGACACGCCTTCAGGAGCTGGGCTATTACACCGGCGAGATCGACGGGCGCTTTGCCGGCGGCACGCAGGCCGCGGTCGAGGCATTCCAGAAGGCCAACGGCCTGACGGCGGACGGCATTGCGGGCCGCCAGACGCAGGACCTGCTCTACTCCACCAGCGCCGTGCCCAAGACGATTACGGCTACCGACGACGACGACGAATACGTACTGCTCAAGGCGGGCTCCTATGGCACCGAGGTGCGAAAGCTCCAGGCGCGCCTGACGGAGCTGGGCTATTACGCGGGCGGCGTGGACGGCGTGTACGGAGAGGCGACGGAGGATGCGGTCAAGGCGTTCCAGCGCCAGAACAACCTGTCCGGCGACGGACAGGCGGGCGAGGCGACGCAGAGCAAGCTGTACAGCGACTCGGCCAAGGAGAACAGCCGGCCTGTGACCACCGCCAACCCCAACGAGACGCGCTCGCTGTCCATCGGCATGGAGGGCAACGACGTGTACAGCGTCCAGGAATACCTGATCAAGCTGGGTTACCTGACCGGCGTGGCGGACGGCGTGTTCGGCGCGGAGACGGAGGATGCGGTCATCCTGTTCCAGCAGCGCAACGGCCTGGAGGACGACGGCGTCGTCGGCAGCGCCACGCTGCGCAAGCTGAGCAGCTCCAGCGCCAAGAAGGGGCCGCTCGCCTCGGCGACTGCGACGCCGGAGCCGGGCGAGTATGTGACGCTGCGCGAGGGCGACTCGGGCACGTTGGTGTATGATCTGCAGGAGCGCCTCTACGAGCTGGGCTATTACGAGGGCCGCATCGACGGCCGCTTCGGCGCGGGCACGACGCAGGCGGTGGTCGACTTCCAGCGGGAGAACGGACTGGACGACGACGGCATCGCCGGGCGCGCGACGCAGAATCTGCTCTTTTCCTCCGATGCAAAGTTCAACCCCAACCTGATGGGCGGGAGCGGCTCGTCCGCCACGGCCACGCCGGCGCCTGCGACGAGCGAGGTGCTGCGCCTGGGCTCCACGGGCGAGGCGGTGCGCAGCCTGCAAACCGCGCTGCGCTCGCTGGGCTATTACAGCGGCGAGGCGGACGGCGACTTTGGCGAGTCCACCCAGGCGGCGGTGCGGCTGTTTCAGACGTATAACGGCATCAGCGCGGATGGCATCGCCGGCGCGCGGACGTTCGAGGCGCTCTATGGCGGCAACGCGACGCCGTTCCCCGGTACCGGCCAAGATGCGGACGATGACGACGAGCCGGATACGTCCCAGACGCTGAAAGAGGGCGACGTGAGCGAGGCGGTGCGCCTGATGCAAAAGCGCCTGTACGCGCTGGGCTATCTGCCCGAGTATCTGACCGACGGCGACTACGGCGAACGCACGGTCGAGGCGGTGAAGGAATTCCAGCGCATGAACGGCCTGACGCAGGACGGCATCGCGGGCCCGGGCACGCTCGCGCTGATCTACAGCGACGACGCGGTGCCCTATGGCGGCGCGACCGAGCTGGACGCCCTGCAGACGGGCAGCCAGGGCGACGAGGTCGCGCAGATGCAGCGGGCGCTCGCGGACGTGGGCTGCTACACGGGCACGGCGGACGGCGTGTTCGGCGAGACGACGCACACGGCCGTGCAGCTCTTTCAGGCGTTCAATGGGCTGACGCCGGATGGCATCGCCGGGCGGGATACGCTCGCGCTGCTCTACAGCGACGAGGCGAAGGGCGCCCGCAGCGATACGCTCACGGACCTCGCCTCCGGCGCGACCGGCGCGAATGTGACGGCGCTGCAGGTGATGCTTCGCGCAAAGGGGTTCCTGGACGCAGGACAGCCGCTGGGCACGTATGACGCGCAGACCGCGGCGGCGGTGGTGCGCTTTCAGGGCAGCTATGGGCTGGAGCAGACGGGCATCGCCACCGTCGCCACGCAGACGCTGCTCTACGGCCAGGGCCGCGATTGAGCCCGGCGGGCTTGACAGCGCCGGGCGCATCCGCTATAATAAACAGGCTAACAAATTCCTGTGCGGGAGTAGTCGGCGCAAAGCGCGGCGGGGTCAACACACTGGCTACATGCCTGGCCTTCGCCTGAAATGACGAGACGCTTGGAACGCGTGGGGGACGCATGTCCGCCCCGTCGTTCCGGGCGTCTTTCTGCGTTTTGCGGCACATAAGCTTTCCGCACGGGGTGGAAGGATGGATGTACATGACGCCTGTGGTGCTGCTTCTGACGGCGGTCGCACTGTCCATGGACGCGCTGGCCGTGTCGATCTCCAACGGCATGACGATCAAACACCTGCGACTGCGCGACGCGCTGAAGACGGGCTTCTTCTTCGGCGCGTTTCAGGCGCTGATGCCCGCCATCGGTTGGTTGGCCGGCACGAGCGTGCGCGAGATGATCGTCTCCCTCGACCACTGGGTTGCGTTCGGCCTGCTGGCGCTGATCGGCGGCAAGATGATCTGGGATACCGTGCACGGCGAGGATGACGAGCACGTGTCCAACCCCACGGACACGCGCGTGCTGCTCGTCATGGCGGTCGCCACGAGCATCGACGCGCTGGCCGTGGGCATCAGCCTGGCGATGGAGCAGGTGTCCGTCGCCGCGGCCACCGCGACCATCGGCCTGGTGACCTTCGTGCTGTGTACGGCCGGCATGCTGCTGGGCAAGAAGCTGGGCGAGGCGTGTCAGAAGCGCGCCGGGTTCATCGGCGGCGTCATCCTGATCGCCATCGGGCTCAAGATCCTCATCGAGCACCTCTCGCAGGGCGTGTGACGCCCAGCGAGCACGCGTCGGAGAGATCCTGCAAAAACGCGCGTCCCTCGTCGTCCTGCATGAGCAGGCCGTACGATTCGCGCGCGGCCCGGACGAAGTCCTGCGACAGCCCCTGCAGCCCATAGCGAAACAGCGGACAGACGCCGCGGGCGCGCGGATCGAGCGCGACCTCCATGCCCGTCTCCTCCGTGCGGCAAAAGAGGGGAAACAGCCGGCAGGCGAGCGGGCGCTGCGCGCGCGGGCATGCGCCGTCGCAGGTGAGCAGCAGCGCCGGCGCGCCGCCCAGCGCATAGGGCAGCGGCGTCACCTGCGCCCATGCGGCGCTCACGTAGAGCGCCGCCTCTCCGGGGAAGAGCAGCATGCCGTGCGCATCCCCGCGCTCGCCCTGGCAGCACGCGCCGCCGCACAGACGACCGCAGTCGCTACGCAGCGGCGTGACGTCCTCAAGCAGGGCGCGAGCCTGAACCAATCGTTCCATGTCCATCGAAAAGCCCCCTTGCCGTTTGCGGTTGTTTTCACCATTGTACCGGGTTTGCGCGCGCGGCGCAAACCTTTTTTTGTGCCCGCGGACGTTTGACAAACGCCGGTTTTACGCTATAATGTCCTTGCGGCGCGCGGCATCCGCTTGCGGCGCGCACGGGACATCTCAGGAGGTTTTGCATGCAAAGAAGATTTCGTCTGATTGCCCTGCTGGCGGCCCTGATGCTGCTGGGCGGGTGCGCCCAGCCGTCGCCCGCCCAGCCGTCGCCCGGCCAGCCGTCGCCCGGCCAGCCGTCGCCCGGCCAGCCGTCACCCGCGCCGGACGACACGTTTACGGTCGTCACGTCGTTCTACCCGATGTATGTGCTCACGGCCAACGTCGTAGGGGATGCGCAGGGCGTCGAGTTGGTGAACATGGCCGAGCAGCAGACGGGCTGCCTGCACGACTACCAGCTGCTGCCTGCGGACATGCAGGCGCTGGAGCGGGCGGACGTGTTCGTCATCAACGGCGCGGGCATGGAGAGCTTCATGAGCCGCGTCAGCGAGCAGTTTGCGGACCTGACGGTGATCACGGCGTCCGAGGGCGTGGAGATGATCGTGGACGCGTATGGCGAGCCGAATGCGCACGTGTGGCTGGATCCAGCGCGCGCGGCGCAGCAGGTGGAGCGCATCGCAGCCGGCCTGGCCGAGGCCGATCCGCAGCGCGCGGAGATCTACCGGCAGAACGGCGCGGCCTATGCGCAGCGCCTGCGCGAGCTGGGCGGGGAGCTGCGCGCGCAGCTGGCGGATGCGCCCAAGCGCGATATCATCACGTTCCACGAGGCGTTTCCGTACTTTGCGGAGGCGTTTGACCTGAACATCGCGGCCGTCGTCGAGCGCGAGCCAGGCAGCGAGCCCACCACGCAGGAGATTGCGCGCACCGTCGACATCGTGCGCGAGGCGGGCATCACGGCGCTGTTCGTCGAGCCGCAGTATCCCGACCGCGCGGCGGAGACGATCGCGCGGGAGACGGGCGCGTCGCTGTATACGCTCGATCCGATCGTGACGGGCGAACTGTCCGGGGATGCATACGAAGAAAAGATGCGGCAAAACGCCGCGACGCTGCTGGAGGCGCTGGGCTCATGAGCGAACAGACGACGCATGCTTCCTGCGGCCTGTGCCGCATTGAGGTGGAGGGCCTGAGCGTGGTGCGCGACGGACAGACGCTGCTGCACGACGTGGGGCTGCACGTGCACTGCGGCGAGCTGACCGCGCTCATCGGCACCAACGGCGCGGGCAAGACGACGCTGATCCGCGCGCTGCTGGGCGAGATCCCGTTTACCGGCACGGTGCGCCATCTGACGCAGGACGGCAAGCCCGCCGCGGCCGTGCGCACGGGCTACGTACCCCAGCAGTTGGAGTTTGACCACAGCTCGCCCGTGACGGTGATGGACTTCATGACCGCCTCGCTCAGCCGCCGCGCCGTGTGGCTGGGCGTGTCCAGGCGCGCGCGCAGGGAGGCGCTGGAGGCGCTCGCGCGCACGGACTGCGAGCGCCTGGCCGACCGGCGGCTGGGCGCGCTCTCCGGCGGGGAACTGCAGCGCGTGCTGCTGGCGCTGGCGCTTCGGCCGCAGCCGGATCTGCTCATCCTGGACGAGCCGGTCTCCGGCGTGGATCAGAACGGGCTGGAGTCGTTCTACCAGACCGTGGCGGCGCTGCGGGAGCACAACCACATGGCCGTGCTGCTCGTCTCGCACGACCTGGACGTCGTGCGCCGCTATGCGGACCACGTCGTGCTCATGCAGGGCACGGTGCTGCGTCAGGGCCGTCCCAAGGAGGTCTTCGAGTCGCCCGAGTTCGGGCAGGTGTTTTACGCAAGGGGGAATGAGGCGTGAGCGCGATCTATGCGGTCATGGACGCGCTGCTGCCCTTTGAGTGGGCGTCCTACACGTTCATGAAAAATGCGCTCTTGGCGATGCTGCTGATCACACCGCTGTTTGGCGTGCTGGGCACGATGGCCGTGGACAACAAGATGGCCTTCTTCTCCGACGCGCTGGGACACAGCGCGCTGACCGGCATCGCGCTGGGCGTGGTGCTGGGCGTGTCCAATCAGCAGGTGTCCATGCTCGCGTTCGGCATCGTCTGGGCGCTGCTCATCACGCGCATCAAGCAGCGCAACACCGCCTCCGCCGACACGATCATCAGCGTCTTCTCCTCGACCTCCGTGGCGCTTGGCCTGGTGGTCCTCGCGCGCGGCGGCGCGTTTGCCAAGTATTCGGGCTATCTCGTGGGCGACATCCTCGCCGTCACGCCCCAGGACCTGCTCGCGCTGGCCGTTGCGCTGGCAGGCACGCTGCTGGTGTGGGCGTATGTGTTCAACCCGCTGCTGCTCACCAGCGTCAATGCGTCCCTGGCGGGCAGCCGCGGCGTGCGCGCGCGCGCCGTGGAGTACGTGTTCGTCGTGCTGGTCGCGGTGACGGTCATGCTCTCCATCCGCTGGGTGGGCATGCTGCTGATCAATTCGCTGCTGATCCTGCCCGCCGCCGCCTCGCGCAATGTGGCCAAAAACGCCGCGTGGTACATTCGCCTGTCGGTGGCCTTCGCCCTCGTCTCGGGCGTGGCGGGTCTGCTGGCCTCATATTACCTGAACACCTCCGCCGGCGCGGCGGTCGTGCTGGTGGCGGCGGCGATCTACTTTGCGACGCTTCCGCTGCGCAGAAAGTGAGCGGATTCCGGCTTTTGGCAGGTAAATCCGCTCGTTGCGGCGAATACTATTCATTCATTCGCGATCGATTGAACCTGCGGCCGGGCCGCCGGCGCGGGACATGGACGGAGAGGGAAACATGGAACAAAAGATGCTGGAAATCGCGCGCCGCTTCGCGTTGCCGCAGGGGAAACTGCGCATTGAGCCATACGGTAACGGACACATCAACGACACGTATCGCGTGACGGTCGAAGGGGACGCGGGAGAGGCCGGCCGGTTCATCCTGCAGCGCGTCAATCAGTACGTCTTCAAGCGCCCGCAGGAGGTCATCGAGAACATTGAGCGCGTGACGGCATATCTGCGCGATATCTTGCGCGAGACGGGCGGCGATCCCGCGCGGGAGACGCTGACGCTCGTGCGCACTACGGACGGCGCGGCCAGCACGCTCGATGATGCGGGCGAGTTGTGGCGCATGTACCTGTTCATCGAGGATACGATCTCGCGCGACCTGCCCGACACCCCGGCGCTCTTCGAGCTCTCGGGCGAGGCGTTCGGGCGGTTTCAGCGCCAGATGGAGGGATTCCCCGTCGCCTCGCTGCACGAGACGATCCCGGACTTTCACAACACGCCGGAGCGCTACCGGCAGCTGGAGGACGCCATCGCACGCGACGAGGCTGGCCGGCTGGCCGGCGTGGCCGCAGAGGTCGCCTTCTGCCGCGCGCGGGAGGCGGACACGCACGTGCTGACGGATGCGCTGCGCGCGGGCGAGATCCCGCTGCGCGTGACGCACAACGACACGAAGCTCAACAACGTGCTGCTGGATGCGAAGACGGGCAGGGGCGTATGCGTGATCGACCTGGATACCGTCATGCCGGGCCTGGCGGCCTATGACTTTGGCGATTCCATCCGCTTTGGCGCCAACACCGCCGAGGAGGACGAGCGCGACCTGTCAAAGGTGGAGCTGTCGCTGGAGATGTTCGAGGCGTTCACCCGCGGCTATCTGCGCGGGGCGGGCGGCGCGCTCACGCAGCGCGAGATCGAGCTGTTGCCCTGGGGCGCCAAGCTCATGACGCTCGAGTGCGGCATGCGCTTCCTGGCCGACCATCTGAATGGCGACAAGTACTTCAAGGTGCACCGCGAGGGGCACAACCTCGACCGCGCCCGCACGCAGTTCGCACTGGTGGAGCGCATGGAGCGCCGCTGGAATGAGATGGAAGACATCGTGCGCCGCGCGTGAGGCGCAGAAAAAGCAGAGAATCCGAACGGCGGCGCGATTTCGCGCCGCCGGCCGCGTTTGAGCGGGTCCCGCGCGGGACACACTAGGCGCGGAGGTGTTCGGATGAACAGATGGAACGGGGCCCGCGAGCGCGCGGGCCGTGCGGCGCGTGCAGCGGCCGCGTTCTTTGAAAAAAACGGGTTTTACTGCGTGCTCGCGCTGTGCGTGGCGGTCATCGCGGGCACGGCGGTCTATACGCGCACGTCCGTGCCCGAAGTCTCGCCGCCGCCCGGCTACGAGCAGGACCTGTCCGCGGGCATGCAGGAGGACCAGACGCTGCGGGAGGCGATCGGCGAAACGGCGCAGCCGTCCGCATCACCGACCGCCGTGCCGCAGGCGACGGTGCTGCCGCTGTGGACGGCCGCGCCCTCATCGTCGCTGCTGGAGGACACAGAGCTGGCTTGGCCCATACGGGGCGACGTGCTGCGCGAGTACGTCCAGGGCAGCGTCGTGTATCTGCCCACGCTCGAGGCCTGGGGCACGCATGCGGGGCTGGACATCGCAGGCCAGGTGGGCGACGAGGTGAAGGCGCCGATGAGCGGCACCGTGCAGCGCCTGTACGTCGATCCGCTATGGGGCAACGTCATGGAGATTGCGCATCCCGGCGGGCTGGTCACGCGCTACATGGGACTTCAGACGCTTGCACTCCTGCAGGAGGGCGATCCCGTGCGGCAGGGTCAGCTGCTCTCGCCACTGGGCGATGCGCCTGCTTGCGAACAGATGGACGGGCCGCACCTGCACTTTGAGGCGCTACGCGACGGCGAGCCCGTGGATCCGCGCACGCTGCTGGCAGAGCAGTAGCGCTTTTTCGGCCGGTTTTGCGATCGGGTTTGCATTGTGCGGCGATTTTGCGTATAATGAAGGGCGGATGCCGGCGCGCGGCGCATGACCTGCGCAGCCCAACGCCTGCGTCCTACTGACGACCCGCTGAGGGCGGGGCCGGCGATCCCGGCGCCCGTAAAGCCCGCGCGCGGGCCGAAAATACGGAGGAATGAACCATGTGTGGAATCGTCGGAACCGTCGGACAGGCCGACGCGACGCCGATCCTGCTGGAGGGACTGTCGCGGCTGGAATACCGCGGCTATGACTCGGCGGGCGTCGCGGTGGTGCAGGACGGCAAGCTCTGCGTCGAAAAGGCGAAGGGCCGGCTCAAGAACCTCTGCGACCGGCTGGAGCAGCGTCCGCTGCACGGCACGCTCGGCATCGGGCATACGCGCTGGGCGACCCACGGCGAGCCCTCGGACATCAACTCGCATCCGCATACGGACGTCAAGGGCGAAATCGCCGTGGTGCACAACGGCATCATCGAGAACTACGCGCAGCTCAAGCGCTTCCTGGAAAAGGAGGGCTGCACGTTCGTCTCGGCGACGGACACGGAGGTCGTCGCGCACCTGATCAACTACTACGACCGGGGCGACATCCGCCGCGCGATCGAGCAGGCGCTGCACCGCCTGGAGGGCTCCTACGCGCTGGGCATCATCTGCCAGCGCGAGCCGGACACCCTGTACTGCGTGCGCAAGGACAGCCCGCTCGTCGTGGGCCTGGGCGACGGGCAGCAGTACATCGCCTCGGACATTCCGGCGATCCTTCCCTATACGCGCGACGTCTACTTCCTGCAGGACCGTGAAATCGCCGTGATCCGGGCGCAGGGCGTCACCGTCTATGACGCCTATGGGCGCGCGCGCACGGACATGCAGCCCTTCCACGTGGACTGGGACGTCGCCGCCGCCGAAAAGGGCGGCTACCCGCACTTCATGCTCAAGGAGATCATGGAGGAACCCCGCGCGCTGATGGAGACGCTGCGCTCGCACGTGAACCTGGAGCGTCTGGAGATCGTGCAGGAGGGCATGCCCACCGCCGAGGAGGCCCGCGCGCTGCAGCGCGTATACATCGTCGCCTGCGGCACGGCCTACCACGCGGGCGTCGTGGGCAAATACGCCATCGAACAGCTGACGGGCCTGTCCGTGACGGTGGACATCGCCAGCGAGTACCGCTACCGCCCGCAGAAGCTGCGAAAGGACGACCTGTTCCTCGTCATCAGCCAGTCGGGCGAGACGGCCGACACCCTCGCGGCGCTGCGCGAGGCCAGGCGGCAGGGCGCGAAGGTCGCGGCCATCACGAACGTCGTGGGCTCGTCCGTGGCGCGCGAGGCCGACCGCGTGCTCTACACCTGGGCCGGACCGGAGATCGCCGTCGCCTCGACGAAGGCCTACATCACCCAGCTGCTGCTGCTCGTGCTGCTGGGCGTCGACCTGGCCGTGAAGCGCGGCGAGATGGACGGGGCGCAGGCCAGGGATCTGCTGCGCGAGATGCAGGCGCTGCCTGAGAAGGCGCAGAAGACCGTCGAGACGCACGAGCGCATGCAGCGCTTTGCCGCGCGCCACTTCGACGTGCGCCACATCTTCTACATCGGCCGCGGCATGGACTGGGCGCTGGCGATGGAGGCCTCGCTCAAGCTCAAGGAGATCAGCTACATCTTCTCCGAGGCCTATGCGGCCGGCGAGCTCAAGCATGGCACGATCGCGCTCATCGAGCCGGGCACGCTGGTCGTCGCGCTGCTGACGCAGAGCGCCCTGCTGGACAAGACGCGCTCCAACATCAAGGAGGTGCGCGCGCGCGGCGCGAGCGTGCTGTGCGTGCAGCGGGAGAGCGCCGGTAAGGCCGACGCGGACGTCGCCGACAAGACCTGGCTGATCCCCGACGCGCCGGATCTGCTCATGCCCATCCTTGCCGTCATCCCCATGCAGCTGCTGGCCTATTACATGGCCGTGAGCAAGGGATGCGACGTCGACAAGCCGCGCAACCTGGCCAAGTCCGTCACCGTAGAGTGACGAAGACGCCCTGCCGCTCCATGCGGCGGGGCGTTTTGTCTGTCATGATCCCCGCCTGTCCGCGATATAATGCCGCAAAGGGAAAGGGGCGTGGGATCATGTGGGACCGGCTGCGAGGGCTGGGCGGGCGTCCGATGGACGAACGCCAGGCGCTGTGGGATCGCGTGCTGCGTGCGCAGGAGGATGAGCGCGGCGCGCTGGAGGCCATGAACTGGACGAGCGACCGCGAGGCGCTGGAGATGCTGGCGGTGGAGGCGGAGGCCGCCAGGCGCAGGCACGCCTATGCGCTGCGGCTGCTGCGCGAGGTCGCCGCCGCCTCGGCGGCGCGCGGGGCGGAGGGCGTGCGATGAGCGTTTCAATGGTCTGGACGGTCACATTTGGCGGTGCGTTGCTGGCGATCTTCTGCGCCGGGCGCCTGCTCGTGGGCGCGCGGGGCTGGAGGCGGCTCGTCTACGCTCTCGCAGGCGTGGCGGCGCTGCTGCTGCTGCGCGCGGCGGGCCTGCCCGTGGGCGTCAATCCGGTCACGCTCGCGGCCAGCGCGCTGCTGGGCGCGCCCGGCGCGGCCCTGAGCGCCGCACTGAGCTTTTTGTAAAATTTGTAGGATTTGCCGCTTGTCCCCATTCGGACTCCATGCTATACTACGACTGGGACAAAAATGGACATGCGGGACGGATTGTGACCGCAGGAAGACAGGCGGTGACGGCATGGAGCCGGAAATGATGGAGGCGCTTTCGCGCCTGGCGCCGGACCTGTGGCAGCAGATCGGCACGCGCTCGCTGGTGCTTGAGCGCATCGGCGCATTGCAGCCGATCGGACGGCGCGCGCTGGCGGGACGGTTGAACCTGCCCGAGCGCGAGGTGCGCGCGCAGGCGTCGGCGCTGCGCGAGGCGGGCTTTGTGGAGTTGGACGCGGCGGGGATGACGCTGACGCAGGCGGCACAGGAGGTACTGCCGGTGGCGCGGGAGATCAGCCACGGCATCCGGGCGCTGTCGATGCTGGAGGCGTCGCTGTCGCGCCTGTTGGGCGTGCCGCGCGTGGTGATCACGCCGGGCGATGCGGACGAGGACGCGTTTGTCACTACGGAGGTGGGCATCGCGGCCGCGCAGCGGCTGCGCGGGCTGCTGCGGGACGGTTCGATCCTGGCGGTGACCGGCGGCACGACGATCGCGCAGGTGGCGCGCAACCTGCCGGTGTGCGCGCCGATGGACGTGCTGGTGGTGCCCGCGCGCGGCGGCAACGGACGGGCCGTGGAGACGCAGGCGGGCACGCTGGCCGCGCTGATCGCCCAGCGGCTGGGCGGACACAACCGGCTGCTGCACATCCCCGACCGGGTGGACGGCGACGCGCTGCAGGCCGTGCTGGCGCTGCCGGAGGTGCGCGAGGTGCTGGAGCTGATCGACCGGGCGGACGTGCTGCTGCACGGCGTGGGCCGGGCCGACGACCTGGCGCATCATCGCCGCCTGACGCAGGCGGAGGCCGAGGAGATGTTTGCGCGCGGCGGCGTCGCCGAGGCATACGGCTACTTCTTCGACGCGCAGGGGCGAATCGTCTATGCGGGCGCAAACATCGGCGTCAGCCGGGAGTCGCTGGCGCGCATCCGCACGATGGTCGCCGTGGCGGCGGGGTCCAGCAAGGCGGAGGCGATCATCGCCGTGCTGCGCGGGCACCGGCACGAGCTGCTCGTCACCGACGAGGGCGCGGCGCGACAGATGCTGGCGCTGCTCAAGGAATGAAGGCCGGGATTGACAAAATTTTAACTGCGTCGCGGCAGGTAGGGTCTCGACAAGCAAGCGCCTACGTGTTAAAATGAGAAGAGACTGGGCCCCCCTTTCTGGCGCGGTGGCCTGTGGACAAGCTTGCCGTGCATCCGGTGGCGCGGCATGAAAAATGGAGGAGTGTTATCATGGCCAAGAAGACGATCGAAGACATTCAAGTTTCCGGCAAGAAAGTGCTCGTCCGCTGTGACTTCAACGTTCCGCTGGACGCGAACAAGAACATCACGGATGAAAACCGCATCCGGGGCGCGCTGCCGACGATCCAGTACCTGATCGATCACGGCGCGAAGGTCATCCTCTGCTCCCACCTGGGCCGCCCGAAGGGCGAGTTCAACATGAAGTACTCCCTCGCCCCCGTCGCCGCGCGCCTGACCCAGCTGCTGGGCAAGGAGGTCAAGCTGGCCAAGGACGTCGTGGGCGAGGATGCGCAGCGCCTGGCCGCCGGCCTGCAGGACGGCGACGTGATGTTGCTGGAGAACGTCCGCTTCCACAAGGAAGAGGAGAAGAACGATCCGGAGTTCGCCAAGAAGCTGGCCGCGCTGGCTGAGGTGTACGTCAACGATGCGTTTGGCACCGCGCACCGCGCGCATGCCTCCACCGAGGGCGTCGCGCACCTGCTGCATCCGGCGGTTGCGGGCTACCTGATCGGCAAGGAGCTGTCCATCATGGGCAAGGCGCTGGAGAACCCGGACCGCCCGTTCGTGGCCATCCTGGGCGGCGCGAAGGTCTCCGACAAGATCGGCGTCATCAACAACCTGCTGGATAAGGTCGACACGCTGATCATCGGCGGCGGCATGAGCTACACCTTCCAGAAGGCGCTGGGCGGCCATATCGGCAAGTCCCTGCTGGAGGAGGACAAGGTGGAGCTGGCCAAGGAGCTGATGGCCAAGGCCAAGGCCAAGGGCGTCAAGCTGCTGCTGCCGGTCGACAACGAAGCCGGCGACTCCTTCTCCAATGACGCCATGCGCATCACCGTGCACTCCAAGGAGATCCCCGACGGGTTTGAGGGCATGGACATCGGCCCCAACACGCAGGTGATCTTCGCCAACGAGGTCGTCAACGCGGGCACCGTCGTGTGGAACGGCCCGATGGGCGTGTTCGAGTTTGAGAACTTCGCCACCGGCACGCGCGCCATCGCCAAGGCGATGGCCCAGTGCAAGGGCGTGACGATCATCGGCGGCGGCGACAGCGCGGCGGCCGTGGAGCAGATGGGCTTTGCCGACAAGGTGACCCACGTGTCCACCGGCGGCGGCGCGAGCCTCGAGTTCCTCGAGGGCAAGACGCTTCCGGGCGTCGCGGCGCTGGACGACAAATAAGACATCCCTGCATTCCCCGGACGGCGCGCCGCGCCGTTCGGGGTTTGGCATGAAAAAGCGGCAGACGCCTGCCGCAGACGCGCACAAGCGCAAAAGACAGAAAGGAAGATCACCATGCGCAAACCGATCATCGCCGGCAACTGGAAGATGAACAAGACCCCCTCCGAGGCCAGGCAGCTCGTGCAGGAGCTCGCGCCGCTGGTCGCCGACGCCCAGTGCGACGTCGTCGTGTGCACCCCGGCGGTGGACTTCGCAGCCGTCAGCGAGGCCATCCGCGGCACGAACATCAAGCTCGGCGCGCAGAACGTCCACTGGAAGGAGTCCGGCGCGTACACCGGCGAGCTGTCCGCCGCCATGCTCAAGGAGGCGGGCTGCGAGTACGTCGTCATCGGCCACTCCGAGCGCCGCCAGTACTTCGGCGAGACGGACGAGACCGTCAACCTGCGCACGCGCGCGGCCGTGGCCGCGGGCCTGACGCCCATCATCTGTGTGGGCGAGAAGCGCGAGCAGCGCGAGGCCGGCTACACCGACACGCTCGTCGCCTACCAGACGCTGACCGCGCTCACGGGCCTCACCGCCGAGCAGGTGGCCAAGGTCGTCATCGCCTACGAGCCCGTGTGGGCCATCGGCACCGGCCTGACCGCCACCGACGAGCAGGCCAACGAGACCATCGGCGTCATTCGCGAGGCGGTCCGCAGCGCCTACGGCGATGCGGCGGACGAAGTGCGCATCCAGTACGGCGGCAGCATGAACCCCAAGAATGCGCACGGACTGATGCTCCAGCCGCAGATCGACGGCGGCCTCATCGGCGGCGCGTCGCTGAAGGCGGAGGACTTCTCCAAGGTCGTACATTTCGAGTAATACAGGAGGCTGCACCCATGGCAAAACCCATTTCCGCCCTGATCATCATGGACGGCTTCGGCATCAACCCCGACCCCACGTACAACGCGATCACCAAGGCCGGCACGCCCGTGCTGGATGCGCTCAGCGCCAAGTATCCGCACACCCAGATCGGCGCGAGCGGTATGAACGTCGGCCTGCCCGACGGCCAGATGGGCAACAGCGAGGTCGGCCACCTGAACATCGGCGCGGGCCGCATCGTCTACCAGGAGCTCACGCGCATCACCAAGGACATCCAGGACGGCGAGTTCTTCCAAAAGCCCGAGTTGGTCAAGGCCATGGAGAACGCCAAGCAGCCGGGCCGGGCGCTGCACCTGCTGGGCCTCGTGTCCGACGGCGGCGTGCACAGCCACAACACGCACCTGTACGCGCTGCTGGAGATGGCCAAGCGCTTTGACGTGCCGAACGTGTACGTGCACTGCTTCCTGGATGGCCGCGACGTGCCGCCGTCCTCCGGCATCGACTACGTGCGCGAGCTGGAGGCCGAGTGCGAAAGGATTGGCGCGGGCAAGATCGCGACCGTGATGGGCCGCTTCTATGCGATGGATCGCGACAACATCTGGGATCGCGTGCAGCGCGCCTATGAGGCGATGGTCTGTGGCGAGGGGCTGACCGCGCAGAGCGGCCACGAGGCCGTGGAGCAGTCCTATGCCAAGGGCGAGACGGACGAGTTCGTGCAGCCGACGGTCGTGCTCGAGGGCGGCAAGCCCGTGGGCATGATCGGCGAGGGCGATTCGGTCGTGTGCTTCAACTTCCGTCCCGACCGCGCGCGCCAGATCACCCGCGCATTCATCATGCCCGACTTTGCGGGCTTTGCGCGCAAGGGCGGCTACAAGCCCGTGTACTACGTCTCCATGACGCAGTACGACGAGACGTTCACCAACATCGCGGTCGTCAACAAGCCGGTCCATCTGACCAACACGCTGGGCGAATACCTGTCCACCCTGGGCCTTAAGCAGCTGCGCATCGCCGAGACGCAGAAGTACGCGCACGTGACGTTCTTCTTCAACGGCGGCGTGGAGGAGCCCAACCCCGGCGAGGACCGCGTGCTGATCGACAGCCCGAAGATCGCCACGTTCGATATGAAGCCGGAGATGAGCGCCATCGAGGTGACCGACAAGGCCGTCGAGCTCATCGGCGAGGGCAAGTATGACGTGATGATCCTCAACTTCGCCAACTGCGACATGGTCGGCCATACCGGCGTCATGGATGCGGCGATCCAGGCTGTGCGCACGGTGGATACGTGCGTGGGCCGCATCGTCGAGGCGGTGCAGGCCACCGGCGGGCGGGCGATCATCACGGCGGATCACGGCAATGCGGACCAGATGGTCGATCCGCAGACGGGCGAGCCCTTCACCGCGCATACGACCAACCCGGTGCCGGTGATCGTTGTGGACGACGCGCTCGTGGGCCGCAAGCTGCGCGAGGGCGGCCGCCTGGCCGACCTGGCCCCGACGCTGCTGGACATGATGCACCTGCAAAAGCCCGCCGAGATGACCGGCGAGAGCCTGATCCTGGCGTAATCCCACGTTTTGCCCCCGCATGCCCATGGATGCGGGGGCAAAATGCATTTCCACGGCGCTGCGCGCTGTGAATTTCAATGTACACACCAGGAGATTGCATATGCGCCCTGCTCATGCTATAATAGGCCTAGCTGAATGGACGGGGGGCGGCAGCCCCGGCTTTCCTACTCAAGACAGGGGGCGAATCATCTATGAAGTGGGCACTGATCGGCTATGGCGGCATGGGCGGATGGCACGTCCGCCAGGTCAAGACGATGCCGGAATTCGAAATCGCGGGCATCTGGGACATCGATCCCGCGCGTTGCGAGGCGGCGCGGGCTGCCGGCCTGCATGCCTACGCCTCGCAGGAGGAACTGCTCGCCGATCCGTCGGTGGAGCTGGTCACCATTGCGATCCCCAACGACCAGCACCTGCCGGTGACCTGCGCGTGCCTGCGCGCGGGCAAGAACGTCATCTGCGAAAAGCCGGTGGCGCTCTCCAGCGACGAGGTGCAGGAGATGATCGACGTCTCCCGCGAGACGGGCAGGATCTTCACCGTGCACCAGAACCGCCGCTGGGATGAGGACTACCTGACCGTCAAGCGCATTCTGCAGGAGAACGCACTGGGCAAGGTCTTCCGCATCGAGTCGCGCGTGCACGGCTCGCGCGGCGTGCCGGGTGACTGGCGCAACACCAAGCGCCAGGGCGGCGGCATGATCCTGGATTGGGGCGTGCACCTGCTGGACCAGATCCTGCAGCTCGTGGACGAGCCCATCGTCTCCGTGCACTGCGAGGTGCAGCACGTCACCAACGACGAGGTGGACGACGGCTTTATCTGCCAGCTGACGTTCGGCAGCGGCCTGGTCGCGCATGTGGAGGTCGGCACCAGCCACTTCATCTCCCTGCCGCGCTGGTATGTGCTGGGCGAAAACGGCTCCTGCCAGATCGACGACTTCGCGCTGCATGGGCGCATCGTCAAGGTGTCCGACTGGGAGAAGCGCGACGCCGTGCCGGTCGTGACCGCCGCGGGCCTGACCAAGACCATGGCCCCGCGCACCGAGGACACGATCAAGACCTACCCGCTGCCCGAGGTGAAGTCCGACGTGCGCGACTACTACCGCAACGTCGCCCGCGCGGTTCGCGGCGAGGAAAAGCAGATCGTCACGCACGCGCAGATCCTGCGCGCCATGAAGCTGATGGAGGCGCTCTTCCGCTCGGCGGAGGACGACTGCGTCGTGCACACGCGCATCTGAAGCGCATGAAGCCACAGGCCGGAACCGGCGCCTGACCGCGCCGGTTCCGGCCTCTTTTTGCGCCCGGGGAGGCCGTCGCACAGACGGAAAAAATGCCGTAGACAAAGCGCGCGATTTATGCTATATAGGGAGGAGAAAAGGAGCGGATTTTTCATGCGCACACGTGCGGCTACGGGCCCCAACGGCATCACCGAGGGCGTCATCTGGCAACAGCTGCTCATCTTCTTCTTCCCGATCCTGCTGGGGACGTTCTTCCAGCAGATGTACAACACGGCCGACGCGATCATCGTGGGCAAGTTCGTCGGCAAGGAGGCGCTGGCCGCCGTCGGCGGGGCGACGGGCACGATCACCAACCTCGTCGTCGGCTTCTTTGTGGGCCTGTCCTCGGGCGCGACGGTCATCATCGCGCAGTTCTTCGGCGCGGGCGAGCACCGGGGCGTCAGCCGCGCCGTGCATACGTCCATGGCGCTCGCCCTGGCGTTTGGCGTGGCGCTGACGGCCTGCGGCATCGCGCTGGCGCCCTGGGCGCTGGAGGCCATGGGCACGCCCGCGGACGTCCTGCCGCACGCGACGACGTACATCCGTGTATATTTTGCGGGCATTACGGCCGTACTGGTCTACAACATCGGCTCGGGCATCCTGCGCGCCGTGGGCGACTCGAAGCGCCCGCTGTATTTCCTCATTGTCTGCTGCGGCGTCAACATCGTGCTGGACATCCTGTTCGTCGTGGGGCTGAACATGGGCGTGTTCGGCGCGGCGCTGGCCACGATGATCAGCCAGGTCGTCAGCGCGGTGCTGGTGATCGTCACCCTCATGCGCTCGGGCATGAGCTACCGCTTCGAGTGGAAGCGCATGACGTTCGACCCGCAGATTCTGCGCCGCGTGCTGCGCATCGGCCTGCCCGCGGGCGTACAGTCGACGATGTACTCGATCTCCAACCTCATCATCCAGATCTGCATCAACGGCTTTGGCACGGACGTGATCGCGGCCAACACGGCCTGCGGCAAGATCGACGGCCTGGTGTGGATGATCTACGGCGCGTTTGGCGTATCCATCACTACGTTTGTCGGGCAGAACTTCGGCGCGCGGCGTATGGACCGCGTACGCAGGAGCGTGCGCACCTGCATGGCGATGGCCGTGGGGGTCAACGTCGCGCTGGGCGCGCTGCTGCTGCTGGCGGGCCGGCCGCTCTACAGCATGTTCACCGACGACCCGCACGTGATCGACCTGGGCATGCAGATCCTGTGGATCGTCGCCCCGGCCTACTGGACGTACGCGGGCATTGAGATCCTCGCCGGCGCGGTGCGCGGCGCAGGCGACAGCGTGCGGCCGATGGTCATGACCTGCATGGGCGTATGCGTGCTGCGCGTGCTGTGGATCCTGACGGCCGTGCCGCTGCGGCCCGAGCTGTCCACGGTGATGCTCTCCTATCCGATCTCGTGGGTGATCACCTCGCTGCTGTTCATCGTCTACTACCGGCGCGGCAGCTGGCTCAAGCGCTGCCTGGGATCGGCCTGAAAGGGGCTTGACAAAGCGCGCGCCCGCGCAGTATAATGCCTGCATATACGCGAGGAAGGGAAGAAGTAACCGGCGCGTTTGCCTCAAGAGAGTCCCCGGGCGGTGCGAGGGGATGGCGAAGACCGGCGAATACATCCCGGAGCGCGGGCCTGAACAGTGCAGTAGGGCTCCGGCGGTGCGCCGCTTACAGCGCGGGCCCGTGGTGGCGGGCCATGAGGGCGTCTTGCGCAAGCGGACGCCGAACGGAAGTGGTACAGCGCTCACGCGCCTTCCGGCATGCTAAGACGTGCCGGAGGGCGCTTTTGCGTACGGCACGGGAAAGAGGGAAAGTTCTATGGCCTCGATCGAATCCATCCGGTTTGCGGAGCGCTTCAACGGCATCACCGGCAGCGCGATCCGCGAGATCCTCAAGTACATGACGCGGCCGAACATGATCTCGTTTGGCGGCGGCAACCCGGCGGCCTCCACGCTGGAGGAGGACGTCATCGCCGACATCGCGCGGGACGTGCTGCTCGCCGACGGCAAGCGCATCCTGCAATACGGCGCGACGGACGGCTATGCGCCCTACAAGGAGGCCGTGGCCGGCTGGGTGAAGGGGCTGGGCATCGACTGCTCGGCGCAGGACGTGCTGCCCGTCACCGGCTCGACGCAGGGCATCGACCTGCTGGCCAAGGCGTTGATCAATCCCGGCGACGTGGTGCTCGTGGAAAGCCCGACGTTCCTGGGGACGCTGCAGGCGTTCAAGCTCTATCAGGCCAAGCTCGTGCCCGTGGCCACGGACGAGGGCGGCATCGTGCTGTCCGACCTGGAGCGTTTGGTGCGCGAACATCATCCCAAGATGCTGTACGTGATCCCGACCTTCCAGAACCCGACGGGCCGCACGCTCGCCGCTGACCGGCGCAAGCCCATCGCCGAAATGGCCGAAAAGTACGGCTTCGTCGTCATGGAGGATGATCCCTACCGCGACCTGCGCTATGCGGGCGAGGCGCTGCCGTCGATCAAGAGCTACGATAAGGCGGGCTGGGTCGTGCACATGGCGTCGTTCTCCAAGCTGATCTCGCCGGGCCTGCGCATCGGCGCGGCCATCGTGCAGGAGCCGATCCGCCAGAAGATGATCTTCGGCAAGCAGGCCAACGACGTGCACTCCTCCAACCTGACGCAGGCCATCGTCGCCGCGTACCTGGAGCGCGGCCTGATGGGCCCGCACGTCGAGTCGATCTGCAAGAGCTATGCGCTGCAGATGAACCGCATGCTGGAGCATCTGGCCTCGTTCCCGGATACGCGCTACACGCGCCCGCAGGGCGGCCTGTTCATCTGGGCCGAGCTGCCGGAGGGCATCGATACGCTGGCGATGATGCCCAAGGCCATCGACCGCGGCGTCGCGTATGTGCCGGGCACGCACTTCTACTGCGAGGAGGGCACGCACCGCAACACGCTGCGCCTGAACTTCTCCAACAGCACGCTGGAAAAGATCGACGAGGGCATGGACATCCTGCGCTCGGTCGTATGCGAAGAACTGAAACAGAGATAATCATATAGAGAGGACGGGGAAACGAACGATGCATATTCTGGACGTACTCAAGGACCGCGGCTTCATCGCGCAGATGACGTTCGAGGACGAGCTCTACGAGCAGCTCAAGGAGCCGACGACGTTCTACGTGGGCTTTGACCCGACGGCCGACAGCCTGCACATCGGCCACTATATCCCGATCATGGCCATGGCGCACATGCAGCGCGCTGGCCATCGTCCCATCGCGCTGATGGGCGGCGGCACCGCGATGATCGGCGACCCGAGCGGCAAGACCGACATGCGCAAGATGATGACCGTCGAGACCATCGACGACAACGTCGCGCACATCAAGGCGCAGATGAGCCGCTTTCTTGACTTTTCGGAGGGCAAGGCGATCATCGCCAACAACGGCGACTGGCTGCGCCACCTCAACTTCATCGACTTCATGCGCGACATCGGCTCGCTGTTCTCGGTCAACAAGATGCTCACCGCCGACTGCTACAAGGCGCGCATGGCCACGGACAACGGCCTGTCGTTCCTGGAGTTCACGTACATGCTGATGCAGAGCTACGACTTCCTGGAGCTGTTCAAGCGCTACGGCTGCCGGCTGCAGATGGGCGGCAACGACCAGTGGAGCAACATGCTCGGCGGCGCGGACCTCATCCGTCGCAAGGAGCGGGAGAGCGCGTTCGCCTGCACGTTCCAGCTGCTGCTCACGCACGACGGGCGCAAGATGGGCAAGACCGAGGCGGGCGCGCTGTGGCTTGACCCGGCGAAGACCTCGCCCTACGACTTCTACCAGTACTGGCGCAATGTGGACGACCAGGACGTGGAAAAGTGCCTGGCCCTGCTGACCTTCCTGCCCATGGACGAGGTGCGCCGCCTGGGCGCGCTCAAGGACAGCGCGATCAACGAGGCCAAGCGCGTGCTGGCCTACGAGGTGACCCGGCTTGTGCACGGCGAGGAGGAGGCCGCCCGCGCGCAGGAGGCCGCGGCGGCGCTCTTCGGCGGCGGCGCGCTGGCGGGCAGCGTGCCCACCACGCAGATCACCGCCGAGCAGCTGGCGCAGGACGCGCGCGTGACGACGCTGGCGTTCCTGTGCGGCCTGTGCGCCTCCAAGGGCGAGGCGCGCAAGCTCGTGCAGGGCGGCGGCCTGACCGTGGGCGAGGAGAAGGTCACGGACGTCAACGCCGTGCTCACGGCCGAGCAGATCGGCGCCGAGGGCATCCTGCTGCGCAAGGGCAAGAAGAGCTACCACCGCCTGGTGCTCAAGGCGTAAGGCGCGGCCGGGATGGAGACGCTCTCTTACAAGACGCTGCGCGCGCCCGGGGAACGGGAGTTCATCATCAACAAGAGCCGCTTCATCGGCCAGGGTGCGCCCTGCCAGACCGAGGAGGAGGCGCTTGCGTTCCTGGCGCAGGTGCGCGCGCGCCACAAGGACGCCAACCACAACTGCTACGCCTACATCATCGGGCGCAACATGGGCATCATGCGCTACTCGGACGACGGCGAGCCAGGCGGCACGGCCGGCCTGCCGATCATCGAGGTGATGAAGGCGCGCGGCGTGGTCGACTGCGCGGTGGTCGTCACGCGCTATTTCGGCGGCGTGCTGCTGGGTGCGGGCGGCCTCACCCGCGCCTATGCGCGCGGCTCGAAGGAGGCGCTGGACGCCGCGGGCGTGGCGGTGATGGAGATGTCCTGCCGCCACCTGGTCGAGGTCGACTACGCGACCTGGCAGCGCCTGTCCTACTTCCTGAGCAGCGCGCCCTGCCGGCTGGAGGACACGGCCTTCACCGACCGCGTCATGACGGCGCTGTGGGTGCGCAGGCGCGATGAGGCGCAGCTGCTGGCGGACATCACGCGCGTGTGCGACGGGCGCGTGGAGACGCTGCCCGACGGCGAGCGCTACTTTCCCTGGGACGACGAGACAACCGACTGAACGCGGGCCCTGCGGGGCCCGCCTTTTTTGAGGCGCCCGACTTTTTGCGCAGGGATCCCGCGCGTACTTGCGTCTTATTCCGGAAAATGCTATAATGAAGCGATTGCTTCATTGGGAGGTACACCATGGCTTTGATGGCTGGGTTGCTAAAGAAGATATTCGGCGACAGCAACGAGGCGGAGCTCAAACGCATCGGAAAGATCGCCGATCAGATTGATTCGTTCGAGGAGGCGCACAGAAAGCTCACCGACGAGCAGCTGCGCGCCAAGACGCAGGAGTTCCGCGAGCGCCTGCAAAAGGGCGAGACGCTCGACGACATCCTGCCCGAGGCGTATTCCGTCGTGCGCGAGGCGACCTACCGCGTGACGGGCAAGCGCCAGTTCCGCGTGCAGATGATCGGCGGCGTCGTGCTCCACCAGGGCCGCATCGCCGAGATGAAGACCGGCGAGGGCAAGACCCTCACCAGCACCATGCCCGCCTACCTCAACGCGCTGACCGGCGAGGGCGTGCATATCGTGACCGTCAACGACTACCTGGCGCGCTTTCAGGGCGAGGACATGGGCCGCATCCACCGCTTCCTGGGCCTGACGGTCGGCATCATCACGCACGACCTGACCAACGAGCAGCGCCGCGCCGCCTATGCCTGCGACATCACCTACGGCACCAACAACGAGCTGGGCTTTGACTACCTGCGCGACAACATGGTCATCTTCAAGAAGGACATGGTGCAGCGCGGGCACCACTTCGCCATCGTCGACGAGGTCGACTCCATCCTCATCGACGAGGCGCGCACGCCGCTGATCATCTCCGGCCAGGGCGAAAAGTCCACTGACCTGTACACGCGCGCTGACCGCTTCGTGCGCACCCTGCAGGAGGGCAAGGAGCCCGAGAAGGCTGAGCTGGAGCTCATGAGCGACGAAGAGGCGGCCCGGATGCGCCGCGACTTCGTCAAGGATGAAAAGCAGAAGACCTGCAACCTCTCCGAGGAGGGCGCGCGCAAGGCTGAAAAGTTCTTCGGCATCGAAAACCTGTCCGACGCGGAGAACAACGAGATCCTGCACCACATCAACGCCGCGCTGCGCGCCCACTCGCTCATGCGCCGCGACGTCGACTACGTCGTGCAAAACGGCCAGGTCGTCATCGTCGACGAGTTCACGGGCCGCCTCATGGTCGGCCGCCGCTACTCCGACGGCCTGCATCAGGCCATCGAGGCCAAGGAGGGCGTCAAGGTCGAGCGCGAGAGCCGGACGCTGGCGACCATCACGTTCCAGAACTACTTCCGCATGTACAAGAAGCTCTCCGGCATGACCGGCACGGCCAAGACCGAGGAGGACGAGTTCCAGGGCATCTATAAGCTGGACGTCGTCGTCGTGCCGACCAACATGCCGATGATCCGCAAGGACATGAACGACCTGGTCTACAAGTCCATCAAGGGCAAGTACCAGGCGGTGGTGGAGGAGATCATCCGCCGCCACGAGCAGGGCCAGCCCGTGCTGGTCGGCACCGTGTCCGTCGAAAAGAGCGAGCTGCTCTCCCAGATGCTGCGCCTGCGCGGCATCCAGCACGAGGTGCTCAACGCCAAGCACCACGAGAAGGAGGCAGAGATCGTCGCGCAGGCCGGCCACTACGGCGCCGTGACCATCGCGACGAACATGGCCGGCCGCGGCACGGACATCCTGCTGGGCGGCAACCCCGAGTTCCTCGCCCGCCGCGCCATGCGCCAGAAGGGCTATGAGGACGAGATGATCGAGGAGGCCATGGGGCACAATGAGAACGTGCCCGAGGAGGTTCTCGCCGCTCGCGCGGAGTACGACGCCCTCTACCGCCAGTTCAAGCAGGAGACCGACGCCCAGCATGACCGTGTGGTCGCCGTGGGCGGCCTGCACATCATCGGCACCGAGCGCCATGAGTCCCGCCGCATTGACAACCAGCTGCGTGGCCGCAGCGGCCGCCAGGGCGATCCGGGCTCCTCGCAGTTCTTCCTCTCGCTGCAGGACGACCTGCTGCGCCTGTTCGGCTCTGAGCGCATCACGGGCATGATCGACCGGCTCGGCCTGGAGGAGGATCAGCCCATCGAGGCCAAGATGCTCACCGGCCAGATCGAGAGCGCGCAAAAGCGCATCGAGGGCCGTAACTACGAGATCCGCAAGAACGTCCTGCAGTATGACGACGTCATGAACCAGCAGCGCGAGGTCATCTACGGCCAGCGCCGCCAGGTGCTCATGGGCGAGAACATGCGCGAGACGATCATGAACATGGCCGCGCAGCTCATCTCGGACGCCGTGGACATGCACACCGGCAACGGCGATACGTACGACGAGTGGGATCTGACGGGACTTGCGGAATACCTGGAGAAGCTCTGCGTGCATCCCGGCACGATTCAGGCCCGCATGGAGGAGATCAAATCCGGGGACAAGCAGGCGCTCAAGGACCTGCTCGTCGCGGATGCGCAGGCGTTCTACCAGGAGCGCGAGGAGCTGCTCACCGGCCACGGCATCGACATGCGCGAGGTCGAGCGCGTAATCCTGCTCAGCGCCGTCGACCGGCGTTGGATGGACCACATCGACGCGATGGACCAGCTGCGCGACGGCATCGGCCTGCGCGCCTACGGCCACAAGGATCCGGTCGTCGAATACAAGTTCGAAGGCTACGAGATGTTCGACGAGATGGTGCGCCTCATCCGCGAGGATACGCTGCGCCGGCTGTATCAGGCGCGCGTGGAGCGCGCGCCGGAGCGTCGCCAGGTGGCCAGGCCGGCGGAGACCCGGCCGGCCGGAACGGCCCCGAGCGACGGCCCGCGCCAGCCGCAGAAGGCCGCGCGCAAGGTCGGCCGCAACGAGCCCTGCCCCTGCGGCAGCGGCAAGAAGTACAAGCACTGCTGCGGCAAGGAGGCATAAGCCATCCTTGCATCGGCTGCGCATATCCAACGCCATTACATGCGCCAAGAGCGCCAAAGGGGTGAATCAACATGATCGAACTGGAACAGTACCGCGTGGACCTGAATCGCATCCGTGAGAGCATCGTTGAGGCAGGTGAGTCACTTTAACTTGGCTCATATGCAAGATGAGCTGGCGGAACTGCACGAAACCATGAACGAGCCCGACTTCTGGAACGACCTGGAGCGCTCCGCGAAGGTCTCGCAGCGCGTGAAGACGATCGAGGACAAGATCGCGCTGTTCAAGCGCCTCAATGGGCGCGCCGACGACGTGGAGACGATGATGGAGCTTGCCGAGGAGGAGAACGACGAGTCCATGGTCGCCGAGGCCGGCGCGGAGATCCGCGCGCTGGACGAGGAGGCGCAGCGCCTGAAGCTGGAGACGCTCCTGCGCGGCGACTACGACCACAACAACGCCCTGCTCTCGCTGCACGCGGGCGCGGGCGGCACCGAGGCCCAGGACTGGACGAGCATGCTCTACCGCATGTACACCCGCTACTGCGAGCGCATGGGCTTCCAGCTCAAGGTGCTCGACCTGCTCGAGGGCGACGAGGCGGGGATCAAGTCCGTCACGTTCGAGGTGATCGGCGAAAACGCCTACGGTTACCTGCGCCCGGAGAAGGGCGTGCACCGCCTGGTGCGCATCTCGCCATTCGATGCGGCTGCGCGCCGCCATACGTCCTTCGCGTCGCTGGACGTCGCGCCGGAGATCGAGGACGACATGGAGGAGCTCAACATGGAAGACGTGCGCATCGATACCTACCGTGCCTCCGGCGCGGGCGGTCAGCACGTCAACCGCACCGACTCGGCCGTGCGCATGACGCATATCCCCACGGGCATTGTCGTGCAGTGCCAGAACGAGCGCTCCCAGGTGCAGAACCGCGAGGTCTGCCTGCGCATGCTCAAGTCCAAGCTGCTGGAGCTGCACGAGCGCGAGCGCGAGGAGAAGATGGCCGACATCAAAGGCGAGATGAAGAAGATCGAGTGGGGCAGCCAGATCCGCTCCTACGTCTTCCATCCCTACACGATGGTCAAGGACCACCGCACGGGCTATGAGGTCAACGACGTCGCCGCCGTGATGGACGGCGAGCTGGACGGCTTCATCACCGCCTACCTGCAGATGCAGTGATCACCGGGGCGGGCGCTTTCGCCCGTCCCTTTTGTTTGGAGGAGACGATATGCAAAGCCGATTCCGCCTGGTCAGCCTGCTGGCCGCCCTGGCGACCGTGCTGACCTTTGCCGGCGCCGTGGCGGGCGCAGCCGTCCTCATCGCGCAGGACGAGGGGATCTACAACCGGCGTGACATCGTCCAGGACGCGACCGGCCTTCAGACGGAGGATGCGCTCACGGACTATATCGGCATGAACGCGCAGGAACAGGAGGCGTTCGCCCGCGAGATCGCGTCGCGCATGGGCGACGAGCGCATGGACTTTGACGGCATCGGCCTCAATGAACGCGAACAGCAGCACATGCTCGACGTGCGGGCCCTCATCCTGCGGATGCAGTCCGCCGCCCAGCTCTGCCTGAGCGCCGCGGCCGTGCTGGCCGTGGCGGCGGCGTGGGCCGCCGGGCAGGGGCGAATCGGGCGCGCCGCGTTGCGCGGGGCATGCTGGGGCGTGGCGGCGCTGGCCGTGATCGTGGCGGCGCTGGCCGCGGCCGTGGGCGTCGCGGGCTTTGAGCGCAGCTTTTTCTTCATGCATGAGCTGCTCTTTGAGAACGACCTGTGGCTGCTCAATCCGCAGACGGATGTGCTCATCCGCATCATGCCCCAGCAGCTGTTTGAGCAGGCGGCCATCCGTCTGCTGGGCACCGCGGCGGCGCTCTTTGCGCTCGTGCTGGCTCTGCTGGCGGCGACGGCGTCCGTATTGGGCGGGGTGATCCGCAGGATGAGCGGTGCGGACCGCGGAAATGAAGCGGAGGGGGAAGACAGATGAACTATGAACAGAGGGCCCGGGAGCGGGCGGATGCGCTGCGTGCGGCTGGCCATGCGACGATACTGGCGATTGAATCCTCCTGCGACGAGACGGCCGCCGCCGTCGTGCGGGACGGCCGGGAGGTGGTTTCCTCCGTCATCGCCTCGCAGATTGCGCTGCACGCCATTTACGGCGGCGTCGTGCCAGAGATCGCCTCGCGCAAGCACGTCGAGAGCGTCGATCCCGTCGTCGATCAGGCGCTGACGCAGGCCGGTATGCGCCTGCAGGACGTCGACGCCGTCGCGGTGACGTATGGGCCGGGTCTGGTCGGCGCGCTGCTCGTGGGCGTGTCCGCGGCCAAGGCGCTCGCGTTTGCCGCGGACAAACCGCTGATCCCCGTCAACCACATCGAGGGGCACGTCAGCGCCAATTACATCGCCCACCCGGATCTGCGGCCGCCGTTCGTGTGCCTGGTCGCCTCGGGCGGCCATTCCCACATCGTGCGCGTGGAGGACTACGGCGTCTACACCCTGCTGGGCCAGACGCAGGACGACGCCGCCGGCGAGGCGTTTGACAAGGCGGCGCGCGTGCTCGGCCTGCCGTATCCGGGCGGGCCGCTGCTGGACAGGCTCTCGCATGAGGGCGATCCCAATGCGCTGCCGCTGCCGCACGTCGCCACCAAGGGGCGCTACGACTACAGCTTCAGCGGCCTGAAGACCGCGCTGATCAACCAGGTGCACAAGCTGCGCCAGGCGGGACGCGACATCCCGGCGGCAGATATCGCCGCGTCGTTTCAGCACGCGGTCGTCGAGGAGCTCGCCGAAAAGGCCATTCTCGCCGCGCGGGATACCGGCGCGCGCACGCTTGCCCTCGCAGGCGGCGTCGCGGCCAACTCCGGCCTGCGGGCGACGCTGTCCGCGCGCTGCCAAAAGGCCGGCATCGACCTGCGCATGCCGCCGCCCGTGCTATGCACGGATAATGCGGCCATGATCGGCAGCGCGGCCTACTACCGACTGATGCGTGGGGAACTGGCGACGCTGTCCCTGAACGCGGAACCCTCCCTGAAACTGGTCTGATCCGCCTCCAAAACAGCCGACTTTAAACAGACCGAAGCAGACTTTCGGTCTGTTTTTTGCTGTTTTGCGGCACATGCGAAGAACAAATGTTCTATTTGTGGAAAACGTGGTTTTCTACAGCCCTGATCATGGAGATGTGTGGAAAACACCTGTTTTACAGGGGGAAAACGTGGGTTTTCCTGTGGATAACCCTGTGGAGGCTGTGGAAATGTTTCGAGGACAACATTTTTTACAATTCAGAAGGAATTTGCGATGCCGCGAAAATGCGCCAAATGCTTGTACAGCAAGCAAAAATGGGCAGGAATACGAACAGATATTTCTGCATATATGGGCGTAAAACGACGGGGAGGCGGCGCGATGGGACGGGGGATCGGGCGCTATACGGCGGCGCTGTTGTGCGCGGCGGGACTGTGCGTCGGGACGCTGAGCCTGGCGGCGGGATCCAACGCGGCCAAGACCAGGCCGGCGCAGGGAATGGAGACGGGCGCGCTGGCGGGGTGGATCGTGGCGGTCGACGCCGGACACGGCGGGTACGACGGCGGCGCGGTCGGACGGCAGAGCGGCGTGGCGGAGAAGGGGCTGAATCTGGACGTCGCCCGGCGCCTGGCGCGGCTGCTCCAGGCCGAGGGCGCGCAGGTCGTCATGACGCGCACGGACGACTATGCGCTGTGCGACGAGGACCCGCCGATCCGCAAGAAGCTGCAGGACATGCAGCGGCGGGCGCAGATCGTGCGCGAGACCGGCGCACAGGTGCTGCTGAGCGTGCACATGAACGAGTATGGCGACGCGGCGCAGTCCGGGCCGCAGGTGTTCTATCGCGAGGGCTGCGCCGCGGGCCGCCTGCTGGCCGGGGCGCTGCAGGAGGCGCTGATCGCGGGGCTTGCGCCGCCCAGGGAGCGCGCCGCGATGGGCGGCGACTACTACATCCTGGAGCTGGGCATCCCCTCGGCGCTGGTGGAGTGCGGGTTCCTGTCCAACGCGCGGGAGGAAGGGCTGCTGCTGGATGCGGAGTACCGCCAGCGGGTCGCGGAGGCGATCTGTGCGGGGCTATTGGAGTGGGCGGCGCTCCCGGGGCCGCGCCCCACGCCGCTGCCGCCCGCGCAGGACGCATAAAGGCCGGAAAAAAGCGACGTTCGCTCTTGCCTGACGCGCCCGCGTCTGCTATAATGAATCGAATACGCAGGCTGTGACAGGCGCGTGGGGAAGGGGCGAAACGCTTGCAGGATCCATGGCTTCAGGCGATGGGGCTGCCCATGGGCGAGACGGACGTTCGGATGGTGAATCCGCTGCAAATGGCATATGTCGGCGACGCGGTACACGCGCTGTTTGTGCGGACGCGTCTTTTTGCGGGCGGCGAGAACGTCGGGCGCATGCACCGGCGGGCCAGCCGCAGCGTCAGCGCGGCGGACCAGTCGCATGCGCTGGGGCGCATTGAGCCGCTGCTGACGGAGCAGGAGGCGGACATCGTGCGCCGCGGGCGCAACGCCCATGCGCACCACGCCGCGCCGAAGCATGCCGACCCTGCGGACTACAGCCGCGCCACGGCGTTGGAGGCGCTGCTGGGCTATCTGTACCTGAGCGGGCAGACGCAGCGCCTCGCGCAGCTGCTGGCGGCGGCGCACGCGCAGGACGGGAGGACCGAGGAGACACATGGCTGAGACGAGACAGAAGGTGCTGCTGCTGCGGCACACGTACAACCCGGACGAGGTGGTCGCGCTGGGCGCGCGGCTGTGCTATGCGCAGGCCGACGTGGAGACGCTGCGCGAGCGCATCTCCCGCAAGGATCAGGCCGCGTTCATCGCGGGCGTGATGGCGCGCGGGCATCTGTCCGTCATCGAGCACGCCACGTTCACGTTCGCCATCGAGGGCGTCAGCCGCGCGCTGCTGGCGCAGATCACGCGCCACCGCATCGCCTCGTTCAGCGTGCAGTCGCAGCGCTACGTGTCGATGAAGGGCTTTGACTACGTCGTGCCACCGGCCATTGCCGCGCTGGGCGGGGAGGCGCGCGCGCGCTTTGCGCAGCAGATGGAGACGATCGGCGCCTGGTATGAGGAGTGGCAGCGCCTGCTGGGCGACGCCGGGGAAAGATCCAACGAGGACGCGCGCTTCGTGCTGCCCAACGCCTGCGCCACGCGCATGGTGGTGACGATGAACGCGCGCGAGCTGCTGCACTTCTTCTCCCTGCGCTGCTGCCAGCGCGCGCAGTGGGAGATCCGCGCGCTGGCGTGGGAGATGCTGCGCCTGTGCAGGCAGGCCGCGCCGGAGATCTTTGCCCAGGCGGGACCGGCGTGCGTGCGCGGGGCCTGCGCGGAGGGCAAGGCGTCGTGCGGACGCATGGAGGAGATGCGCCGCCGCGTCGCGGCGCTGGGGAATACGGAAGAACCGGAAGGCGAAGGGAAGTAACGATATGGCTTATTACGACAGGTTTTCGGACAAGCACAGGCCCGGCAAGCGGGACGACTGGCGGGACGACGCGCGCACGCGCCGGCCGCAGCGCGACTTTGCGCGCCCGGAGGGCGGCGCGCCTGGTGCCGTGGACGCGGACAGGCCCCAGCGCGCGCAGGGGCCGCGCGGTGAATTCCGCCCGCGTTCGGAGCGACCGGTTCGTCCGGCTCCTCGCCCGGAACGTCCGGCCCGTCCGGAACGTCCGGCCCAGCCGGCTGACGGCGCGCCGGAGCGCGAGAATCTGCTGGTGGGGCGCAATCCCATCCGCGAGGCGCTGCGCTCGGGCCGCGACATCGAGAAGCTGCTCGTCGCGCGCGGCGAGCTGACCGGCTCCGCGCGGGAGATCGTCGCCATGGCGCGCGAGCGGCACATCGTCGTGCAGGAGGTCGACCGCGCGCGGCTGGACGCGCTCGCGCCCAACCACCAGGGCCTGGCGGCGTTTGCGTCGGCCTACCGCTATTCGACGGTCGACGCGATGCTGGAGACGGCGAAGGAGCGCGGGGAGGATCCGTTCCTCGTCATTCTGGACGGCGTGACCGATCCGCACAACCTGGGCGCGGTCATCAGAAGCGCCGAGTGCGCAGGCGCGCACGGCGTGATCATCCCCGAGCGGCGCGCGGTGGGCCTCACGCCCGCGGCGGTCAAGGCCTCCGCCGGCGCGGTGGAGTACGTCAAGGTCGCGCGGGTGACGAATGTCGCGCGCCTGATCGACGAGCTCAAGGGACAGGGCGTGTGGGTATACGCCGCCGCGATGGACGGCGAGCGCTACGACGCGTGCGACTTCTCTGGCCCGGCGGCGCTGGTCGTCGGCGCAGAGGGCGAGGGCGTGTCCCGTCTGGTGCAGGAGAAGTGCGACCGCAAGGTGGCGCTGCCGGTGCGCGGACACATCGACTCGCTCAACGCGTCGGTCGCGGCGGGCATCCTGATGTACGAGATCGTGCGCTCGAGGCTCAAATGAAGCCGCTGCTGCTCGTGGACGGCTACAACGTCATCGGCGCGTGGGGCGAGGCGAAGGAGCGCGGCTGGACGATGCAGGAGGCGCGCGATCAGCTGATCCATCGCTTGAGCGACTATGCGGGCTACGCGGAGGTCGAGGTCGTGCTCGTCTTCGACGGCCACCATCAGGACCGGCGCATCCGCTCTACCGACGCGGTGGCGGGCGTGACGGTCGTCTACACGCGCCACGGCGAGAGCGCGGACAACTACATCGAGGCGACCGCGGACGCGACGCCCCGCTACCGGGAGCTGCGCGTGGCCACCAGCGACGCGCTGGAGCAGATCGTCACGATGGGGCGCGGGGCGATCCGCGTCTCGGCGCGGGAACTGCTGCGCGACGTCAGCCAGACGCGAAGCGCCGGCCGGGAGATGCACGCCCGTACAGGCGGCGGACGCAGCGACATCGGCAGCCGGTTGCCGCCCGGACAGCGCGAGGCGCTCGAGCGCTGGCGCCGGCAGAAACAGTGAACGCGCCGGGGATCATGACGCGCCTGTGGGCGCGGGGAGGATGCCGTTGATTACGCTTGAAAGGCTCGAACAGATGACGGACGAGGAGATCGCCGTGCTCGCGCAGCAGGGCGACAATCTGGCGAGCGAATTTCTGCTCAACAAGTACAAGAACTTCGTTCGCTCCAAGGCGCGCAGCTATTTTCTGGTGGGCGCCGATCACGAGGACATCGTGCAAGAGGGCATGATCGGCCTGTTCAAGGCGTTCCGTGACTTCAAGCCGGATAAGCTCTCCTCGTTCCGGGCGTTTGCGGAGCTGTGCATCACGCGCCAGATCATCACCGCCATCAAGACGGCCACGCGCCAGAAGCACATTCCGCTCAACTCCTACGTGTCGCTCAACAAGCCGATCTATGACGAGGAATCCGACCGCACGCTGCTGGACGTGATCACCGAGGGGCGTGCGACCAACCCCGAAGAACTGCTCATTGGCCAAGAGGACCTGTCCTCCATCGAGGGGCGCATTGGCGAGGCGCTGTCCGACCTGGAGTGGGAGGTGCTGACTTCGTACCTGGATGGGAAGAGCTACCAGGAAATTGCCGAGGACCTGGGACGCCACGTCAAATCCATCGACAACGCGCTGCAGCGCGTCAAGCGAAAACTCGAACGGCTGATCGAAGAAAAAAAATAATCCGGCAAATGTGTTGACAAAACCCCCCTGTTTCGTTAAAATACATGACGTATGGCAGGCGGGGCGTGCGGGTGTAACTCAATGGCAGAGTGTCAGCTTCCCAAGCTGATTACGTGGGTTCGATTCCCATCACCCGCTCCAATCGGTACAACCGACACGCTCGGCACGGCCGAAACTGTCAGCCGCACATAAAAAAGGAGGAACCCTCATGGCGAAGCAGAAGTTTGAGCGCACCAAGCCGCACGTGAACATCGGCACGAT
>DVFJ01000021.1 GCA_018713325.1 Candidatus Onthenecus intestinigallinarum
TCAGTAAGCAACAGCGAAAAGTTGAATTTGGCGGAGGATTTTATGAAGATAAATGATATTGAAACTTCAAGACTTTTATTAAGAGGATTCACGAAAGAAGATGCTTTGTGGGCGTATCGTATCTGGAACAATCCAGAGATGGGACAATATTTGCCAGATGAAGCAAAAGAAGAAATAGATGATGAATATTTGAAAATGTTAGAAGGCTTAGGCGAGGATGAGGAATGTTGTTATCTGATTCCTGTTTTTAAGGATTCATTGGAACGGGTAGGAACATGCAGTTTCATGGTAAGTGACGACAAGAAAGTATACGATATTGCTTATTGCGTACATAAAAAATTTTGGTGTCAAGGCTATGCAACTGAAATCGCTCAGGGAATGATCGATTATGCTCGTGGTCAAGGAGCTGAGAAAGTAACGATTTATGTGGGTCAGGAAAATGCCGCTTCGAATCGTGTTGCCCAGAAATGTGGCGGGAAAATTGTCGGTGAGAGCGCATATAAGAAAAAGGGAACAGATATAATTATGAAAGATTATAAATACGAAATTGTATTGTAACGTAGGTGCATTACCTATATGCGAGATTGAAGTGTGCAGATAAAATGTTGCCGTTGGAAAACAAATGGTGGTTATTCATAGTGACCAACCTTTGCGCAAAGTGAACCCCTCACGCAAAAAGGGGTTCACCTGTATTACAATCAGGGTCACTGCCAAAGAGGCGCCGCAATGCCGATACAGGGCGTATCGGGGTTGCGGCGCTTGCCCATTGCAGAAGGAAATTCTGCAGGATCTTTCGGGATGTTGCCGGCAAAGGCCAGGATTCTGTCCGGGTAAATTTTCTGAATGGATTCGAACGGATTTTGCATATTCGGTAGAAAACGACGCCCTGTCGATCAAAAATGTTGACACCGGGGGCGGAAATGTGCTATGCTGCATACAATGACTGGTAGTCGCAGTGAGAGAAAGTAGCGAGACAAAGAGTTCTCGCTACTTTTTTTGCGCCTGGGCCAGAGCAGCAGAGTTTGAAAACGGAAGAGGAGAATGAAACCAATGCCCAAAACCAAATTTCAGAATGTCATATATACCATCATCATGGCGCTGATCATGGTATATGGCATGATCGTGTACAATGTGGCGCTCAACACCGGCGGCGTGACCAATGCGACTTTCGGCATGGCCTTGCATGAGCTGCCCATCATGATGCCCATTGCCGCTGTGCTGGAGTTTTTTGTGGTGGAAAAGCTGGCCACAAAGCTGGCCTTTACGGTGGTGCGGCCCACCGATCGGCCGCAGGTCATCACCTATGCCATTTCTACCATGATTGTGTGCATCATGTGCCCGACCATGAGCCTGATTGCAACGCTGCTGTTCAAGGAGCCCAGTTTCGGAACCTGGGTGCAGACCTGGGGCCTGAATATGCCGATGGCGCTGATCTGGCAGCTGCTGTTCAGCGGTCCCCTCACCCGGGTCATTTTTCGGGCGCTGTTTCGCAACCGGACAGCGGCCGCCGCGCCCCAGGGTTGAGACGAAATGACAGGTCCCAGGCGCCCGGCGCAAAGGATGGCACATCCGATGCGCCGGGTGCTTTTGCGTGGATGGCGAGACGCGCGTTCACACGGTTTGCCAGACCCGGGCGTGTGTGATATAATTGAGACAATTCTGGCCCGGGACGAGCGCATCGGGCCCGTGAGAAGGGAGAAATGGATCATGATGAAGAAATGGATGGCGTCCGCGTTGATCGCCTGCCTGCTCGTGAGCGCGTCGCTGGGCCTGGCATGCGCCGCGGAGGAAGGACTGGCGATGCCGGCTCTGACGGCCTTCTTCGGCATGGAGGAAGAACAGATGCGCTGGGAGAACGGCATCTTGATCTTCCATCTGGAGGGGGACGCCACGGATGTCCTGTGCGAGTACGCGGAGCTGCTGCCGGAGGAGCCCTACGGATACGAGATGAAGGGCGAACCCAACACGCTGCGGCTGGGGGACTCGACGAGCGTGGACTACGCCTTCCGCAATCCCGTGCAGGAGAACAAGAACATTCTGTTCGCGTGGGCCTACTTTGAGCAGGTGGACATCACCCGCGTGGTGCTCAGCTGCGCGACGGAGAATATCGTCTGGCAGGACTGCGACAGTACGGCCTCGCGCAGCGTGAAGGCGCTGGACTTTGACGAGGGCGAGGCGCTCCGAGATCAGGCGACCGGCAACGGCAGCGGCAATACCGGCGCCTCGAGCAGCGGCTCGCTTTTTGAGAACCAGTGCATCAGCTGCAGCGGAACCGGTCGGTGCAGCGCATGCGGCGGAAGCGGCAGGGTATACAAGATTCTGGCTGGCACCACTGAGCGGGTGGAGCAGAACTGCACCTCCTGCAACGGGACGGGCCGGTGCTGGAACTGCGGCGGAGACGGCAAAAAGTGAAGACGTCCAGACCGTTGGCTGATCGTGCCAACGGTCTTTTGTGCGCAACGGCCGTGTCATCCGTCCGACAAAGGGAAAGCGGCCGGAATGCATGTTGGGCATTGGAGGAAGCGCCCAAATGTAGTATAGTGTATAGAGGAATCGGTTGATCCAATCAAGAAGGAGGCCAAGCTCATGAAAATTGCGATTTGCTATTGCTCACGCCATCACGGTAACACCCGCAAGGTGGTACAGGCCATGGCCGGAGAGTGCGGCGCGGACTTGTTCGACCTGAACGAGGCGCAGGACGTCTGCCTGGACGGCTATGACCTGATCGGCCTGGCGTCGGGCATCTATGCCTTTGCGTTTGATCCGACGGTGGCGGATTTGGCACGCCGGCGCCTGCCCGAAGGCAAGCCGGTGTTCTTCGCGTGCACCTATGGCGGCGCGAAGGGGACGGGCGAGCGCGCGGTCGCCCAGATCGCAAGCGAACGGCACTGCCCGGTGCTGGGCTCGTTCGGCTGCCGGGGCTACAACACGTTCGGCCCCTTCGGCTGGTTCGGCGGCAGCGGCAAGGGACTGCCCGGCGAAGCGGACCTGCAGCGCGCCAGGGCGTTTGTTCGGGATATGTGCGCTGCATGCGCCCAGAAGCGTTCAAAGGGCGAATGAACGCGCAGGGGTCGGCGCTGGCCGCACCCGGCGGATGACGGGCATTGCAGTTTTGGCGGTTTTCTGCTACAATGGACGCGCTTTCAAAGGACAAACAGTCCGTGCTGCGGTGCGGAGGGAGAAGGGGTCGCGTTGAAAAAATGCCTTGAATTCGCGCGCGGGGAGGTTGTGCTCACGGCCGCGGCGTTGCTGGCGCTGCTGTCCGCATTTGCCGTGCCGCCCGACGCGCAGTACATCGGCTACATTGACTGGGATACGCTGCTGCTGCTGTTCAGCCTGATGGCTGTCATGGCCGGCTTTCAGCAGCAGGGCGCGTTCGCCGCGCTGGGCGGGCGGATGCTGCGCTATACGCCCAACACGCGCAGCCTCTCGCTGGCGCTGGTGCTGCTGCCCTTTGTGCTGAGCATGCTGATCACCAACGACGTGGCGCTCATCACGTTCGTGCCGTTTGCGGTGACGGTGCTGCGCCTGGCCGGACAGGAACGCCTGCTCGTGCCGGTCGTCGCGCTGCAGACCGCGGCGGCCAACCTGGGCAGCATGCTCACGCCCGTGGGCAACCCGCAAAATCTCTATCTCTATGCGCGCTCGGGCATGGGGCTGGGCGCGTTCGTGGGATTGATGCTGCCCTATGCGGCGCTGTCGTGCGCGCTGCTGTGCCTGCTGGCCGTGCGCGTAGCGCCCGCGCCCGTGCGGCGGATGACGGTCCGGGCTCCGCTGGGCAGCCGGCGCGCGCTGCTTTGCTGCACGGCGGGGTTTGCGTTGTGCCTGCTGTGCGTGGCGGGCGTGCTGCCGCCCGCGCTGGTCGCTGCGGCGACGGTCGTGTTCCTGCTGCTGTTCGACCGGCCGGTGCTGCGCAGCGTCGACTACGGGCTGCTGCTGACGTTTGCGGCGTTCTTCGTGTTCATCGGGAACATGGGGCGCGTGCCGGCCTTCCGCGCGCTGACCGAATCGATGCTTGCGGGCAGGGAGACGCTGGCGGCCGTGCTCATCAGCCAGGTCATCAGCAACGTGCCCTGCGCGCTGCTGCTCTCGGGCTTCACCTCGCGCTGGGATGCGCTGATCGTCGGGTGCAACCTGGGCGGGCTGGGCACGCTGATCGCCTCGATGGCGAGCCTGATCTCCTACAAGCAGATCGCGCAGGCCTGCCCGGAGCAGAAGCGCGCGTACTTCCTGCGCTTTACGGCGGTGAACGTGCTGCTGCTGGCGCTGCTGCTGCTCCTCGCGCTGGCGTTGGGCGCGCTGTGACGCAGGGATGAACACAACAGGAGGAACCGCATGGGACTGATCTTTTTTGACGTGGATGGGACGCTGCTGGACGGCGCGTTCCGGGCGCCGGACAGCACGCGCGAGGCGCTGCGCCGCGCACAGCAGAAGGGACATCTGCTGTTTGTGAACACCGGGCGCGTGCCGTGCAACATCGATCCGGCAGTGCGCGAGATGAACTTTGACGGCTATGTGTGCGGCTGCGGCACGACGGTGGAGCTGCACGGGCAGACGCTGCTGCGCCGCTCGATGACGCACGCGCAGTCCGTAGAACTGGTGCGCGCGCTGCGCGAGGCGCGCGTGCCAGCGTTTCTGGAAGGGCAGCGCCACGTCTACTTCGACGGGGCGGGCGCAGGCTGCGATGCGCTGGCCCGTGCGCAGGCAGGGTTTGTGGCGCTGGGCATCTACGCGCCGGTGGACGAGGCGGACGCGGATTTTACGTTCGACAAGTTTTATGCGTATCTGACGGCGGACAGCGACGCGGCGGCCTTTGACACGCTGCTGAAGCGCTGGGGGCTGGAGGCGATCGACCGCGGCGGCGGCGAGCGCGAGGTCGTGCCAGCGGGCTTTTCCAAGGCGTCGGGCATCGAGGTGGTGCGGGCGCACCTGGGCGTGCCGCTGGCGGACTGCTACGCGCTGGGCGATAGCACGAACGACCTGTCGATGCTGCGCCATGTGCCGGGCAGCATCGCGATGGGCGACGGCGTGCGCGCGATCTTCCCCTACTGCGCCTACGTCACCGCATCGCTGGAGCAGGACGGCGTGTATCGCGCGCTGGAGCACTTCGGCCTGATCTAAAAAAGCGCCGCCCGCCGGAAGTCCGGCAGGGCGGCGCTTGCGTCACGCGAGCGGCTGCGGGCCTGCGCTCATCTTCGCGTAGGCCTCCGCGATGTTCAGAATGTGGTCGCCGATGCGTTCGTAGTCGGTGAGCATCTCCGAGTAGAGGATCGCGCTCTCCGGGCTGCACGAACCGCCGGCCAGCCGCTGCAGCTGGTTGTCGCGGAAGGCGCGGTTCGTGTCGTCCATGCGCTGTTCGAAGACCGTCTCCTCGCCCAGAATGCGCTCGGACTGCTTGCGCGTGTCGCCGCTGAGCGCGTCCAGCGCCTGGCGGCAGATGTCCTCCATCTCGGCCACCTCGTGCAGCACCGCGTCGGAGAGCTTGAGGTTCTTGTCGCGCAGGTGCTGCGCGTACTGGGCGATGTTCATCGCGTGGTCGCCGATGCGCTCGACGTTGCCCGTGATCGTGTAGATCTGCTGGACGCTGTTGACGTCCTTGGCGTCCAGCTCCAGGGCGAGCACGCGCGAGGCCTTCTGCGAGAGGTGGCGGTTGTACAGGTCGATCTCCTCCTCGCGCCGCTCGATCGCGTCGATGCCCTCGCGGCAGCCGTTGCGCACGGCCTCGAACGCCGCGCTGACGTTGAGCGAGGCCATGTGCAGCATCGTCTGCACGTCGCGCGAGAGGCTCTCCACCGCCATGGTCGAGGCGCCCAGACGGTTGTTCTTGAAGAAGGCGTCAAACCAGCGGTCCACGTCCGACTCTTCCTGCTGGCGCTCCGGCAGGAGGATCGTGGACAGCTTGGCCAGCGCGCCCGCGAAGGGCAGCAGCAGCAGCGTCGTGGTCACGTTGAAGAGCGTGTGCGTGTTGGCGATCTGCGCGGCGGCATTGTCGGGCGTGAGGCGCACCATCAGCTCCGTGAAGGGGGTGGTCAGGCACAGCACAGTGAAGAAGACCGTGCCGATGACGTTGAACAGCAGGTGGATCAGCGTCGTGCGCTTGGCGTTGCGGCTGGTGCCCACGGAGGCCAGCACGGCCGTGATGCACGTGCCGATGTTCTGGCCGAAGAGCACGTACACCGCGCTGCCAAGGTCGATCAGCCCGCCCATGGCCAGCGCCTGCAGGATGCCCACGGAGGCCGACGACGACTGGATGACCGCCGTGAACAGCGCGCCCACGGCGATGCCCAGCAGCGGGTTGGAGAAGCGCGTCATCAGCCCGACGAACGCCTCGTTGTCGCGCAGCGGCGTGAGCGCCGAGGACATCATGTTCATGCCGATGAACAGCAGGCCCAGCCCCGTCACGATGCCGCAGATGCTCTGGATGCGCCGGTTCTTGATGAACAGGCACGGCGCCACGCCCGCAAACGCCAGCAGCGGCGCGAGCGCGCCGATGTCCAGCGCGACGAGCTGGCCGGTGATCGTCGTGCCGATGTTGGCGCCCATGATGACGCCCACCGCGCCGCCGAGCGTCATCAGCCCCGCGTTGACGAACCCGACCACCATGACCGTCGTGGCGGACGAGGACTGAATGACCGCCGTGATCACCAAGCCCACCAGCACGGCGCGCAGGCGGCTGGCCGTCAGCTTTTCCAGGATCTCCTTCATGCGCCCGCCGGCCACCGTCTCCAGGTTGGCCGACATCATCTGCATGCCGTACAGGAACAGCGCCAGGCCGCCCAGCAGGGAAAGCGCCATCTCAAAGCCCATCGTCATCCTCCTTTGACTCGCGAAACAAAAGGCCCTCCCTCCGGCCGGGCCGGAGGGAAAGCCCCGTCTTCGCAGGTGAAGGCGTCTGCCGCAGGTCCGTTGCGCATCGACGACACCTTCCTTTCGCATTCCATACAAATCGCAGTCAAACTCAGTATAACATGGCCCGAATCGTTTTTTCAATTCCATTTCGACGATTTTACACAGGCTTTACGTTTGCCGCGCCCCTGCAAGTGGCTATGGCGCTGCGCGCGCGTTTGTGTTATGATAACGCTATCCACATACGAGATACGGGAGAGAGTGATCCATGTCCTTTTGCACGTTTCAGGACGCCTATGCGCTGTTTGACTGCACGCCGCTGGAGAACCTGTTCATTCAGGAGTATATGCTGCGCGCGCCGGGCGATTTCGTCAAGGTCTACATCTACGGCCTGATGCAGTGCTATCATCCCGCCGAGCGGATGAGCCTGGCGACCATGGCCAAGGACCTGGGCGTGGACGAGGATACGGTGTTCCGCGCGTTCCAGTACTGGGAGCGCCAGGGCGCGGTGCGCCGCGTGGGCGACAACCCCGTGCGCTACGCCTACAAAAACCTCAAGCAGGCGCAGCTCACCAGCGCGGATCCCTCGCAGGACGTGTACCGCTACCGCGAGTTCAACGAGGAGCTGCGCAGCCTCTTTGACAAGAAGCGCCGCCTGTACGAGCAGGACTATCAGCGCGTCTACGACTGGATTGAGACGCTGCAACTGCCCCAGGAGGTCGTGCTCATGCTCATCCGACACTGCATCGACGTGCTGGGCGTGCGCTTCTCCTTTGAGAAGGCCGACGCCATCGCCCAGGAGTGGGCGCGCAGCGGCGTGACGACGATCGAGGATGTGGAGGAGATGACGCGCTCGTCCAAGGAGATGCGCCAGGGGCTGCTGCGCGTGCTGCGCAGGCTGGGCCAGCGGCGCAACCCGACGCAGGACGAGGAGAAGCTCTACGAGAAGTGGGTGAAGCAGTGGGGGTTCAGCGCGCAGGACGTGCAGGACGCCTGCGCCGAGACGACCAAGAGCGCCAGCCCCAGCATGGCCTATCTGGATGCGATCCTCGCCCGCCAGCGCAGCGCGGGCGGCGCGCGCGTGGCGGAGCGCCTGGCGCAGGAGCGCACCCGCACGGCGGATGCGCGCCGGGTGCTCTCGGCGCTGCGGCGCGTGAACACCGCGCCCACCGAGGAGGACGAGCGGACCGTCGCCGGGTGGCTGGCGCGCGGCTTTGAGCTGGAGGCGATCGAGACCGCGGCCAGGGCCGCCCGCCGCAAGGGCGACAGCACCCTGGCGGACCTGGAGCGGCGGCTGGAGGCCTGTGCGCGCAAGGGGCTGTTCACGCGCGAGGCGATGGACGCGCAGCTGCGCGCCGCGCAGCAGGACGACGGCCTGCTCGCGCGCGTGTACGAGGCCGCCGGCATGGACGCGCGGCCCAGCGCCGCCGACCGCGCGCTGCTGCGCCGCTGGCAGGGCGAGCTGGCCATGCCCATGGATGTGGTGCTGCTGGCCGCCTCCTACGCCGCGGGCAAGAGCGCGCCCATGACCTTTGCCGATCGCATCCTGCAAAGCTGGCATGCGGCTGGCATCGGCGACGTGCAGGCGGCGCGGGCCGAGCACGACCGGCATGCGGGCCAGGGACAGGCCCGGACTGCGCGTCCGGTGCGCGAGGTGGCCAAGCACCGCTACGGTCAGCGCAGCTACACGGACGAGGAGATGGACGCGCTGTTCTTCGACATCATGAAGGACGGCGAGACGGACGGGGAGGGCGGCAAGGCATGATGAACCGGGAGAACGTGCTGCGCGAGCTGTTGGCCGAATATGAAAACCAGCGCGCGCTGAACCGGCGCGAGGAGATCCGCCGCCGGGAAGAGGTGGCGCGGCGATCGCAGGCGGCGGGGGAGCTGATCGCCCGCCGGGAGGAGGTCTTCTATGCGCGCATGCGCGCAGCGTTTGCGCAACCGCGGGAGGCGCAGCGCCTGGCGGACGGGCTGCAATCCGAGCTGGAGCGCATCAACGCCGCGCTGCGCGCGGAGCTGGTGCGCCTGGGGCTGCCGGAGGACTACCTGCAGCCAGTCTATCGCTGCCCGATCTGCCGCGATACGGGCTACGTGGGCGAGCCGGTGCACGAGCAATGCGCGTGCCTGCGCCAGCGGATGCTGCAGCGCCTGTACCGCGAGGAGGGCCTGGCGGGGCTGGAGCGGGAGAACTTTGCCGCGTTCGACGCGGGCGTGTTTCCCGACGAACCGCTCCCGGGGCAGGAGGTCACGCAGCGCGCCTACATGGAGCGCGTGCGCGCGCTGTGCGAGCGCTATGCGGACGAATACCCGCGCGCGCCGGAGCGCAACCTGCTCTTCTTCGGCGCGACGGGCCTGGGCAAGACGTTCCTGATGAACTGTATCGCCCAGCGCGTGCTCGAGCGCGGCATGACGGTACTGCGCGTGACGGCCTACCGCCTGGTGGAGGTGATGCGCGCCCAGCGCTGGGATGAGCGCAGCGCGCAGACGGCGCGGGCACTGTGCACGTGCGACCTGCTGGCGCTGGATGACCTGGGCGCAGAGCCAATGCTCGAGAATGTGACGATCGAGGCGCTCTACCACGTGCTCAGCGAGCGCATCGCCGCGGAGCGCGGCTTTGTGGTCAGCACCAACCTGTCGCTTTCCGACCTGCAGGCCGCCTACACGGAGCGCGTCTCCTCGCGCCTGCTGGACACCCGCCGCACGCGCGCGATCCGCTTTCTGGGGCGCGACGTACGCCTGGCAGGCGGCCGTTGATCTCCCAGGAATTTGGCAATGCGAACAGTTTCTTTTGTGATTTTTTTTGCTTTTCGCTTGCATTTCGCGCAGCAATAGGCTATAATATAGACGGAACGAGAGAGAAGCATAAAGCGGCTCTCCGAACTGTAGCTGACACCGAATGGGAGGCGATTCCAATGAACCAGGAAGAAATGCAGCAGGAAGATCGCGACATCGTCGAATTCTCCGACGAGGACGGCAATAAGCTGCTTCTGGAAGTCATGGATTACTTCTTCTACAATGGTGAAGAGTATGCAGTTCTCTGCGACGCCGACGAGGAAGCATGCGATTGCTCGTGTGAAGATGACGCGTGTGAATGCGATGACGAGTGCGAGCATACGGTTTATATCATGAAGGTCGTCAGCACGGTGAGTGAAGACGGAGAGGAAATGGAAGAGTTCATTCCCCCGGACGAAGCTCTGCTCGACCAGCTCATCGAAGTCGTTCAGACGCGCTTCACGGAAGACGACGATGTCGAAGAAGAGGAGCCGGAAACCTAATCCAACCGCATTTTCCAATGGGCGTTTATCACTCAGGAACGGTAAACCGCAAGAGGATTTCCATCTGGCACAGATTCGCCAAACGAAGCAATGCGATGCGTAAGGCTCAGGGGCGAGTAAGAATGTAAGCGTTCCGAAAGCGGCGCGAGTAAGGGTCGAAAGACAGTCGGAAAGCGAAGCGAGTAAGAATCATTTCTCCCCGAGAACGACAAGAAAGTAAGAATCGACCGGATTCGGAAGAGCGTAGCGAGTAAGAATCGACGAGGATTCAGAAAGCAAAGCATGGAAGAATCTACGGATTCTCAAGCGCCGAGCGAGTAAGAATTCATCTGGGATTCCAAAAGCGAAGCAGACAGGATCGTTTGGATTCCGAAACGAGGTCAGCCATTCGGAAAGCATTCGCATCAAGACCCAAGGGTCGCGGCGCGAAGAGCCGGACGCATACCGCAGCAGGCGGCAGAATCAGAGGATTCGACAGGGCGAATCGATATTTGAGATAGATGACGCGAAGACGTTAGACTTATCCCAGACAGACGGATCAATCGTTCAACCTTCGGCGAAACGGACCGACCGATAGATGGGCAATCCGAGTTTCAAGACATTCCGATGAACGGCATGCAAGACATGAACGACATGGACGGCAAGAAAGACGGATAACCCCAAAGCGAAATTGCGAGGTTCCCGATCCCGATAATTGCATAAACGTACTCCAAGGAACCAAGAGCGAACAGCCTTGGTTCCTTTTTCGGGCTTTGACGCCCCTGACCGGCCTGCGGCCGCACCCCAACCGAAAGGACGCCCCGCATGAACGAACTGCTGCGCCTCAAGATCCAAAAGCTGCCCGACAGCCCCGGATGTTACCTGATGAAGTCCAACGGACAGATCATCTATGTCGGCAAGGCCAAGAACCTCAAAAACCGCGTGCGCTCGTACTTCCAGACGCGCGAGCACACGCCCAAGGTGGCGGCCATGGTCGAGAAGATCGACGACTTTGACGTCATCCTGGTCGACTCCAACCTCGAATCGCTGATCCTGGAGTGCAACCTCATCAAGCTGCACAAGCCCTACTACAACATCCTCCTCAAGGACGACAAGCACTACCCCTACCTGCGCGTAAATGTCGCCGAGGACTTCCCGCGCGTGGAGATGGTGCGCCGCGTGGAGAAGGACGGCGCGCGCTACTTCGGGCCATACATGGGCGGGGGCAGCGTGCGCGAGGTGCTGGACGTGCTGCGCCAGGTGTTCCCGCTGCGCACGTGCGCCTATGCGATGGACAGGCCGCGCCGGCCCTGTCTGCATCACCAGATCGGCCAGTGCCTGGCCCCGTGCGCGGGCCTGTGCACGCGCGACGAATACCACCTGTACGTGGATCAGGTGGTCGAGTTCCTCTCGGGCAAGAGCGAGCCCGTACTGCGCGACCTGCGAAAGAAGATGCAGGAGGCGGCCGCGGCGATGCGCTTTGAGCAGGCGGGCGTCTATCGCGACCGCATCCGTGCGGTGGAGGGCCTGATGGAGCGCCAGAAGGCCATCGATGTGCGCGGCGGCGATCAGGACATCCTGGCGGTGCATCAGGACGGCCTGGACGCGATGGTGCAGGTGCTGTTCGTGCGCGGCGGGCACATGATCGGCGGGGAGCACTTCGCGCTCGAACGCGCGGGCGACCTGCCACCTGCGGAGGTGCTGGAGAGCTTCATTCCGCAGTTTTACGAGGACGCGCAGATGATCCCCTCGGAGCTGATCGTCGAATCGCTCACGCCCGGCGCGCAGGAGCTGGAGCGCTACCTGAGCGAGCGGCGCGGCGCGAAGGTGACGCTGCGCATGCCCCAGCGCGGCACGAAGCACCAGCTCGTGGAGATGGCCCACAAGAACGCCAGGGACGCGCTGGAGAAGCGCAACGCGCGCCTGGAGAGCCAGCAGACGCGCACCGTCGGCGCCGCAAAGGCGCTGGGCGAGGCGGTGGGCATGGCGGGCTATCCGCGGCGCATCGAGGGCTACGACATCTCCAACACGCAGGGCGTGCTGTCCGTCGCGTCGATGGTCGTGTTCATCGACGGCATGCCGGCCAAGAAGGAATACCGCCACTTCCGGATCAAGACGGTCGTGGGCGCAAACGACTTTGCATCCATGAACGAGGTCATCACCCGCCGGTTCGAGCACGCCAAGCGCGAGCGGACGGAGCTGGAGGCGGCGGGGCGCGACCCGGCCGAGGGCAAGTTCACCGACCTGCCGGACCTGATCCTGATCGACGGCGGCCCCGAACAGCTGGACTTTGCGCGCCGCGCCATGCTGAAGGCGGGCTTTGACGTGCCCATCTTCGGCTTGGCCAAGCGGCTGGAGGAGATCTTCCTGCCGGGGCAGGCGGAGTCCATCCTGCTGGACCGGCACAGCCCGGCGCTGCACCTCATCCAGCGCGTGCGCGACGAGGCGCACCGCTTCGGCATCACGCACCACCGCAACCTGCGCGGCAAGGCGAGCATTCACTCGCAGCTGGAGGACATCCCGGGCATCGGCCCGACGCGCCGCCGCGCGCTGCTCAACCACTTCCGCACCGTCGCGGCGCTGCGCGAGGCGTCGGTGGACGAGCTGTGCGCCGTGCAGGGCATGAGCCGGCCGGCCGCGGAGGCCGTGCGCGCCTACTTCGACGCGCGCGCCCAGGCGACGGGCGGGCAGCCGGCGGCGCAGGACGACAAGAAGATGGAGGAAGACGATCGATGCTGAATGACCGGGGATTTGACCTGTGGGCGGATGACTATGACCAGAGCGTCGGGCTGTGCGACGAGGAGGGCGCGTATCCCTTTGCGGGCTACAGGGCCGTGCTCGGCGAGATCTACCGGCGGGTGCTGGAGGGCTCCGCGCGGTCCGTGCTGGACATCGGGTTTGGCACGGGTGTGCTCGCTGCCCGGCTGTATGAGCGGGGCTGCGAGGTCTTTGGTCAGGACTTCTCGCAGAAGATGGTCGTGCGCGCGCAGGCGAAGATGCCGAAGGCCCGGCTGTACAAGGGCGACTTTGCGCAGGGCCTGGCAGAGGCGCTCAAAGGCCGCAGGTACGATGCGATCATCGCCACGTACTCGCTGCACCACCTGTCCGACGCGCGCAAGGTGACCTTCCTGCGGGAGCTGCTGCCGCTGCTGAGCGAGCGGGGACGCATCTACGTGGGGGACGTGGCGTTTGAGACCCGCGCACAGCTGGAGGCATGCCGGGCGCAGGCGGGCGACGGCTGGGATGCGGACGAGATCTACTTCGTCTTTGACGAGCTGCGGCCCTTCCTGCCGCGGCTGACGTTCGAGCGGATGTCCGACTGTGCGGGGCTGCTGACGCTGGCGAACTGAGCAACAGACAAACGCGGGGGACGATGCTCGTCCCCCACGTTTATATATGACCGGCTGTCAGCCGTTCGTGGAAATCACGCAGTCATACAGGCGCAGGTTGGTGCCCTCCCGCAGATCGAAGGCGATCTCGCCCTCGACCTTGCCCGACTCCAGCTCCTGCCCGGACGCGGCGTCATAGAGCGTATAGGCGCCCGCGACGCAGCCCGGCGCGGGGCGCACGATTGCCGCGCCGGTGGGGTAGTCCGTGCCGATGCGCAGCAGCGCCATGCCCGCGAAGGCCATCGCCGTCTTGTCCGACACATAGGGCCGGGCGAGGATGTGCTCGAGGGCCGTCCCGTCGTTCACGCGCACATGCATGCCCGTGGTCAGGTAGATCACATAGCTGTCCGCGACCGTGGCGCCATTCAGCGAGAGCGTATGGCCGTCCGCATACGTGAGGGCCACGGACGCACTCTGCCCGGTCACGAGATAGTAGCCCACCGGCAGGTCGCCCGGCACCGCATAGGCGCCGTAGGCCATATACGGCAGATCGGCAAGCGTCACATAGGCGGCGGCCATGTAGCCCGTGCGCCCGTCCTCCAGCACGCGCACGTGGTACCAGCCGTCGCACACGCCCAGCACCTCCAGGCGCGTGTTGTTGTAGTACTTGCCCAGCGAGTCGGCATCCTCATCCGCGGCCTGGCGCAGATTCAGCCGGTCCGTGGGGCGCGGGTTGTTCACGTAGGCGATGGGGATGGCGCTGGGGACGTCCGAGCCCACCGCGGACGTCGGGAAGCTGAGGTATCGGCTCAGCATCCAGCCCTCGACGCCCTCCGCCTCCACGTGCGTCCAGTCGCCGCGCTGGCCCAGCACCCGCACCGCTACGCCGTTGTAGTACTTGCCCAGCGACGGCGCGTCCGTCGAGGGCTGTGTGCGCAGGTGCAGCCGGTCCGCCGGGTCGGGATTGTTCACAGTCGCATAGCCGGTGACCGACCCGCCGGTTGATCCGCCGGTGGAGCCGGAGCCATCGTCGATGCCCTCCACGTACAGGTATTCCGCCCGCATGAAGCCGCTCTGGCCGCCGACGTCCACGTGATACCAGTTGTCGCGGATGCCCAGCACGGTCACCTTCGTGCCGTTGTAGTACTTGCCCAGCGATTCGGAGCGTTCGGTCGGCCACTGGCGCAGGTTCAGCCGGTCGGCAGGGTTCGGGTTGTTCACGATGCCCTCGGGCATGGCGGGCGCGACGTTCAGGTCCGTCCCGATGTGCAGGAACGTCTTGAGCATGAAGCCCTCGACGCCGCGCACGCGCACCTTTGCCCAGTCGCCGAAGTTCGACGCATCCAGCACCTCGACCTCTACGCCCGTGTAGTACTTGCCCAGCGAGTCCGCGTCCGTGGAGGGCAGCGTGCGCAGGTGCAGACGGTTGGTCGGCACGTCGTTGACGACCACGCCCACCTCGGTGGCGCCCGCCTGCGCCGTCAGCGCCAGGCAGCACAGCAGCAGCGCGCACAACAGCGCCGCAGCGTTCTTCCGCTTCATTCCCCATTCCTCCTCTGCGTATCACTCGATGGGTTCCAGGTATTGCGCCATCATGTAGCCGCGCAGGCCGTCCGTCTCCACGATGTACCACTCGTCCCGATCGAAGAGCCACAGCACCTCCGTGCCCGTGGGCACCTGGCAGATCAGCCGCCCGTCCAGGTCCGGTTCGGCCCGCAGGTTGACCGTCGTCTCGCGCGCGGGGTCGTCAGGGTAGACCACACGCGCGCGCGCGCCGATCATATCCTCGGCGAGGCGTACATCCAGGCGCTCGGTGCGCACATAGCCCGTCATCTCCGGCGTGGCCACGCGCGTAAAACTGCCCTCCTCGCCCAGCACGGCGAAGATCTGGCCCGGCGGACAGACGGCGAGCGTCTCCGAGGCGATGAAGGGATTGCGGTGCACGGCCGTTGGGCCCGCCTGCACCGTCACGAACGCAAGCTGGTTCGACGTCCCGAAGAGCAAGTAGATCGTAGGCACATAGCCCTCCCGGCCGTCGGCCGTGCGCACGCGGCACCAGCAGCTGCCCAGCTCCAGCACGTTCAGCTCCGTGCCCTCGGGCAGGGCGTCCACCTGCGTGTCGGGCGTGCGCTCGGTGCACAGCTCCGTTCCCAGGGGATACATCGTCGTAGCGATCAGTGCGCCCTCAGGCCATTCGGGCGTAGCCTCTGCGGGCGTGGCCTCAACAGGCGTGGCCTGCATGGGCGTGGCCTCGGCAGGCGTGGCCTCGGCGAGCGCAGCCGCTGTGGGCGTGGCCTCAGTGGGTGTAGCCTCGGCCAGTGCGGCGGCGGGCACGACCAGCAGCGCTGCGAGGAGCAGCGCGGACAACCGGCGATTCAGGTGTGGCATGTCTCCATCTCCCCCGTTTGCATCTTTTATCTATAAGACGGATGTAGTAAATGGTTTCGTGCAGGGGATGCGCCTAAAATGCAAAAAAAAACCGGCCCCAAGGGGCCGGTAGAGGGCTTACAGCACGTCGAAGGAATTGCGCGCCGTGCGGTAGACACCCTGATAGTATTCGAACAGGTTGGCGGGGGTGGAGATGCGGATCTGGTAGAGCGCCTGGCCGATGGCGACGACGCCGGCGCGCCCGCGCACCGAGTAGGTGACGGCAGGGTTGGAGGGATCGGCCACGACGCCGCGGTAGTACACGTAGTAGCCGCTGCCGCCGCCCATGGACAGGCTGCCGTATGTATCGTTGACGGTCATCTCCTGGAACTCGGAGGCGAGCTCCTGGACGACGGAGGTGAGTTGATCGCGCGCATCATCGGAGGTCTGGGGCGTGCCCTTCTGATACTTGACGATGGTCAGGCGGGTGGGGTAGCCACTGTCCTCGCGCGTGGAAGCCTCTGCGGAGGGTTCGACGTACTGCACGAACTCGGCAACGGTGCCCTGGGTCTGGATCCAGGTCGTGGGCTTGCTGAAGGCAAAGCCTGCGGCGCTGGAGGAGAAGGTGTCGTACTCCAGATTGAGCGTGGGCGTAGGCGTGGGCGTGGGCATGTCGATCGGGTCGATCGGCACGGGCGTCTGGCCGGGCTGCGTCGGATCGAGCGCAGGCATGTCCTCATTGATGGTCGGATCCTTCGTAGGCTCCGGCGTAGGCGAGGGCGTGGGCGAGGGGGAGGCAGTCGGGATCGGCGTGGGCGTGGCGCCCAATCCGCCGAGCGCCTGGCAGCCGGAAAGCGCGAGGACGCACGCAAGCAGCATCGCTGTGAGCAGGAATACACGCTTCATAGAAGCCATACCTCCGTTTCGCCCGGAGGCCCGCAGGCCGGGGCGCGTTGATGTCTATGAGCATTGTAACAGGCCCGGGCCGGAATGTCAACTTGTCAGCCCTGCGGCGCCGCGTTATAATGAAGAAAAAGGATGCGCGCAGGGCCGCGCAGGAGGGCACATGAACAGGGAATCCGTCAAGCGCGCGCTGGGCGAGCGCGTGCTGCGCCCGTGGTGGGCGCTGCGGCGGCGCATGGAGGCGGCGCGCAAGGCGCTGCGGCGGGCGGCGCTGCGCAATCGCGACTTCACCGTGCTGTCGAACAACTGCTTCGGCGGCTTTGTCTACCAGCGCTATGGGCTGCCGTACCGCACGCCCACGGCGGGGCTGTTTTTCATGCCGGAGGACTACCTGCGGCTGCTGCGGGACCCGCGGCGTTACCTGGCCGCGCCGCTGGCGTTCATCGATCCGGCCGCGTCGCGCCATGCGGCGGCGCTGCGTGCGGTGGATCCGGGCTACGGCCGCTATCCCGTGGCGCGGCTGCTGGACGTGGAGGTCTTCTTCATGCACTACGCGGACGAGCGGGAGGCGCGCGCGAAGTGGACGCGCCGCGCCGCGCGGATCAACTGGGACAACCTGCTGGTCAAGTTCTGCGACCAGAACGGCGCGACGGAGGCGCAGCTGCGCGCGTTTGACGCGCTGCCGTATGCGCACAAGGTCTGCTTCACCGCGCGGGCATACCCGGGGCTGGCCTGCGGGGTTGTGCTGCGGCGGGATGCGGGCGAGCCCTGCGTGCGCGCGGAGACGGAAGAGCTGTACTTCACGCGCGACTACCCGCTCACGCGCAGGCTCAACGCGATGCGGCGGCGCGTGAAGTAAAAAAAACGGCGCGCTCCCGAAGGAACGCGCCGGCTGACGGGCTGGGATCAGGCGTTCTCGCGCACGGAGAACTTGTACACGGTGGTGTAGTCGTACTTCTGGCCCGCGCGCAGCGTGCAGGAGGGGAACTCCGGCCGGTTGGGCGAGTCGGGGAAGAACTGTGTCTCCAGGCACAGGCCCGCATGATGGCCGTACATCACGCCGTCCTTGCCCGCAAAGTCGCTCTCGAGCATGTTGGCGCTGTAGAACTGCACGCCGGGCATGTCGGTGAAGGTCTCCATCACGCGGCCGGAGGCCGGATCGTACAGCTCCACGGCCTTGACGACGCCCTCACCCTCGCAGGAGATGGCGAAGTTGTGGTCATAGCCCTTGCCAAAGCGCATCTGTTCGTCCTCGCCGATGCGGGCCAGGCCGTCGCCGATGCGCAGGCCCGCGCGCAGGTCGAACGGCGTGCCGTCGACCGGGCGCAGCTCGCCCGTGGGGATGGAGTCGGGGCGCACGACGGTGAAGCGGTCGGCATTGATCTGGATGACGTGGTCCTGGACGGTGCCGCTGTCGTGGCCGGCGAGGTTGAAGTAGCAGTGATTGGTCAGGTTGACGACCGTGTCCTTGTCGCACACGGCCTCGTAGTGGATCGTCAGCTCGTCCTCGTCGTCAAACGAGTAGGTGACGCGCACATCCAGCGCGCCGGGGTAGCCCTCCTCGCCGTCCTCGCTGCGGCAGGTGAGCACGAGCCGCTCCACGCCCGGCTCGCTGACGGTCTGGGCCGCCCAGACCTTGCGGTTGAAGCCGACCTTGCCGCCGTGCAGCGTGTTTTCGCCCTCGTTGGCATAGAGGGAATAGGTCTTGCCGTTCAGCGTGAAGCGGGCGCCGCCGATGCGGTTGGCATAGCGGCCGATGAGCGCGCCCATGTAGCCGGGCACGTTCAGGTATTTCTCCAACGTGTCAAAGCCCAGGCACACGTCGGACAGCTTGCCTGCGCGGTCGGGCACGCGGATGGCGGTCAGCGTGCCGCCGTAGGTGATGATCGAAACGCTGCTGCCGCCGGCGTTTTGCAGGGTGTACTGTTCGACCGCTTCGCCCGAGGGCATGACGCCGAAGGGGGCGCGCACAATGCTCATGATCTTTCGTCACTCCTTCGAAAAATGCCCGGCCAGACGGGCCGGATGTACGTTCATTGTAAACGCTTTGGCGAAAAACCGCAAGGGCTTTTGCGATCTTTTCGCTTCGGCCTTGATAAATCCCGCAATTTTTGTATAATAGATGTGATTATGCGTCGGACGGCTGCGGCCGCTTCCGACAGGAAAGGGGTCACCCAGCCTTGAACAGCATCCCTTCCCGCGCCTCGCGCATCCTGCAGGGGCGCGCATGGCGTTTTGCATTCGCCGCCGCGCTGACCGCGCTGTACCTGCTCGCCTGCATGGCCGGCGGGCCGATCGCCTCGCTCACGCGCTTTGCCTGCGAGGGCGACCGCGCCGCCTTCACGCGCCTGACGGGAGCGCTGCTGCTGGCCGTGCTCCTGGCGCTCGCGCTGCGCAGGCGCATGACGCCTGCGGCGTTCCTCGTGGCGTGCCTGGGCGCCGTGGCGGCGCTCCTTTTGCGCCTGCACATGTTCGATCAGGTGTCGGCGGACTACGCGTCCTTTCTGGAGCGCTGGGTCGATACGTTCCGCGAGGGCGGTTTTGGCATGATCCGCGAAGAGATCGGCGACTACAACCTGCCGTACCTGTATATCCTCGCGCTGATCGCCAGGAGCCCCATTTCGGACCTGTACCTGATCAAGCTCGTGTCGGTCGCGTTCGACTTTGCGCTCGCGCTGATGATGATGGAGACGGTGCACCGCTTCATCGACGAGCGCGCGTCGCTGCCGGTGTTCCTGGCGGTGCTCGCGCTGCCGACGGTGTGGTGGAACAGCGCCTACTGGGCCCAGTGCGACGCGCTGTACGTGTTCTTCGTCGTGGCGTGCCTGTACGCGCTGCTGGCCGGGCGGCCGGTGATCTCCGCGTCGCTGCTGTCGCTGGCGTTCTGCTTCAAGCTGCAGACGATCTTCTTCTTCCCGATGGTGCTGTTCGGGCTGTTGCACAAAAAGTACCGCTGGCGCCACGCGCTGGCGTTTGCGGGCACGTACCTGCTCACGCTCGTGCCCGCGCTGCTGGCCGGGCGCTCGCTGCTCTCGGCGCTGACGATCTACCTCAACCAGTCGCTGGGGCAGTACTCCGACCGGCTGACGTACAATGCGGCGAGCATCTATCAGTTCTTTCCGCAGGTCGAGCTGGCCAACGCGCCCCAGTGGCCGTGGGTGAGCGCGCTGTTTGACGAGCACCAGACGATGGACGTGAGCCTGACGCGCTGGTACTTTACGCTGGACACGATGTGGTGGCTGCAAAACGCGACGCTCATCGCCGCGGCGGTGATCGTGCTGGCGGCGCTCTTCTTCCTGTGGAAGCGGCGGCGCTTCCTGGGCTTTGACCAGGTGTGGCGCATGGCGGCCTTCAGCGCGCTGTTTGTGCCGCTGGTGCTGCCCAAGATGCACGACCGCTACTTCTACATGGCCGACATGCTCTGTCTGCTCTACGGCGCGCGCTATCCGCGCCGCGCGTTCGTGCCCATGCTGGTGATCGGCGCGTCGTTTGCCAGCTACATGCCCTTCCTGACGCGCGCGCGCGGCGTGCCGATGATTGTGGCCTCCATGATGAACATCGCCGCGCTGGCGTTCATCGCGCGCGACATCCTGACGGAGCTCAGGGCACGGCAGGCCGCCTGCCCGGATGCGCCCTGCGCGCAGGAGGCGTCCGCGCCCGAGCGCGTGTGACGCACGAAAGGAAGACGATATGCAAGCGATTCGAAACGTGATGTCCTTCTGCGAGCGGCGGCGGCGCGCGCTGCAGCTGCTGCTCGCCCTGGCCACGACGGCGGGGCTGATGGCGTTCAGCGCGTTCGCCGGCCCGCTGGCGAACCTGTCCTTCGTGGAGAGCTGGGAGATGCGCCGCGTGCTGATCGTGGTGCTGCTCACGCCGCTGGCGGCGGTGCTGGGCTACGCCGTCCTCTCCCGCGACCTGAAGTGGCTCGAATTCCTGTTCGTGTACTTCGCGCTGACCTGCGCCTACGTGCTGCGCACGACGGTGTTCAACCAGGTGACGCCGGACCACACGGCGCAGCGGCTCTTCGTCGAGGCGCTGGCGCAGGACGGCCTGAGCGCGGCTTCGCAGGGCGCGGGCCGCTACGGGCTGCTGGGCGTGTACGGCTATGCGCTCATCAGCCGGATCCCCTTCCGCGAGCTGTACATGATCAAGCTCGCCTCCATCGTGTTCGACTTCGCGCTGGCGTTTGCGTCGCGGGCGCTGGTCGAGCGCTTCGTGGACCGCCGTCGCGGCACGCTGGCGATGCTGGCGGTGCTGTACTGCCCGCTCACCTGGCTGACGGGCGCCTATTGGGCGCAGTGGGATGCGCTGTGCGCGCTGCTGTGCGTGCTGTCGCTGTACGCGCTGCTCAGCCGCCGGCAGACGCTGTGCGCCGTGCTGTTCGCGCTGGCGTATGCGGCCGGCGCGGAGGCGCTGTTCTGCCTGCCGCTGCTGCTGCTGTGGCCGCACGGGGGGCTGCGCCTGCGCGCGCTGGCGGAGGCATTGCTGACGCTGCTGCTGTGCGCGCTGCCGCTCGCGCTGGCCGCTTCGCCGGAAACGGCGCTGGCGGCGCTCTCGCCTGCGCGCCTGTTCGCGTTCTCGCAGGACCAGCTGGCATACTGCGCGCCGTCGCTGTACCAGTTCGTGCCCGCGGCCAGCATGAGCTACCGCGAGCAGTTCGGCTATCTGGAGTTCGTGCCGGGCGTATACACGGGCGAGATGAACAAGTGGTTCACGCAGGAGACGCTTGACCGCCTGCAGGCGGCGGGCGTGTGGGCGGCGGGCATTGCGCTGGGCGCGGGCGCGTGGCTTGCCTGGCGACTGCGCCGTCACGTGCCGCGCAGCGCGCTGTGGCAGGCGCTGCTGCTGTGCGCGCTGGCCGTGCCGATGCTCCTGCCGGGCATGAGCGCGCGCAGCTTCTTCCTGCCCGCGTTCGTCTCGATGTTCTATGCGCTGCGCCATGAGCGGCGCATCCGCGTGTGCGTGCTCGTCGCGGGCGCGACGATGCTGGGCTATGTGCCGGCGCTGACGGGCCAGTACGTGCTGCCGATGACGGCGGCGATGGCGATGAACCTGCTGGCGGCGGCGCAGGCGGTATGCGACCTGCGCGCGGGCGTGGCACCGGGGCTGCGCGCCTCGGGGGCCGGGGCGCACGCGCGCCAGCGGATCTGAGGCGTTAATCGAATTCTCATGAAGCTGTAAGGCCGCTCCAAAGCGCCTGCGCGCGGCATGTGCTATCCTGTGGGCATGGGGCGGGCTGGCTGCCCGCCAGAGGAGCGAAAAGGAGGACCCTTATGGCAACCTATACAGTGGAACAGATCGAATACCTGCGCGCAAAGGCCTACGTCTCCTATGAGGAGGCGCTGGAGCTGCTCGACCGCTACGGCGGCGACCTGACGCGCTGCCTGGTGGACCTGGAGCGCCGCGGCCGGCTCAAGCCGCAGGCGGGCGCGCGTGAAGGCGAGCGCGCGCACAGGGCGCGCAAGGAAGCGCGAGAGTTTCGCCGCGAGGGCGAGCGGGGCACGGACTGGCAGGGCATCCTCTCGACGTTTCTGCATACCAACCTGCTCGTCGCCCGCTCGGGCGAGACGGTCGCCAACCTGCCGGTGCTCTACGTGCTGCTCGTGTTCCTGTTTGCGCCGCACGTGATGATCCCCAGCGTGCTGCTGCTGTTCGTGTTCGGATGCCGCATCAACCTGCGCACGGGCCGCAGGGATGGGCGCGTGGAGGACGAGCTGCGCGACATCGTGGACAATGCGGCCGAGAACATCCGCAAGACCGCGGGCAGCTTTGCCCAGGCCGGGCGCGACGCGGCCCGGACGGTGCGCGAGACGGCGCAGGCCGGCGCGCCGCAGCCGGAGGAAGGGCCCGATGCGGAGCCTGTGAATCCCCCCTGCGAAGAGCCTATGCAGGAATACGACGTACAGCCCGACAAGGAGCGGCCCCGCGATGGGGACGGGAACGAGAGCGAGATCACCATCGGCTGAGACAGCCTGAAAGGACGAAGCCATGCCCAGGATCCTGATCGTCGAGGATGAAACGAAGATCGCGCGCTTCATCGAGCTGGAGCTCGCGCACGAGGGCTACGAGGTCGCCGTCAGCGGCGACGGGCGCAGCGGTCTGGAGAAGGTCGCCGCCTGGCAGCCCGACCTGATCGTGCTGGACCTGATGCTGCCGCGCCTGTCGGGCATCGAGGTCTGCCGCCGCGTGCGCCAGGAGCGCGACACGCCCATCATCATGCTCACGGCCAAGGACGACGTGTCCGACAAGGTCATGGGCCTGGACATGGGCGCGGACGACTACATGACCAAGCCCTTCGCCATCGAGGAACTGCTCGCGCGCATCCGCGTGCTGCTCAAGCGCCATGCGCGCGCGGGCGGCGCGGCGGAGGGCGGCGTGCTGCGCGCGGGCCTGCTGACGCTCGATACGCGCTCCTATGCCGTCGCCTATGGGGACATGCCCATCTCGCTGACGAAGAAGGAGTTCGACCTGCTGCGCTATCTGCTGGAGCGGCAGGGCCAGGTCGTCACGCGCGACGCGCTGCTCAACGACGTGTGGGGCTATGAGTACGCCGGCGATACGAACATCGTGGACGTGTACATCCGCTACCTGCGCACCAAGATCGACGAGAAGACGGGGGTCAAATACCTGCACACCGTGCGCGGGGTGGGGTACATGCTGCGCCATGAGGAATGAGGCGAAGGATGCGCGCGCCCGCGAGCGCAGGCGCAGGGTTCGCGAGCGCAAGGCGCGAGCGCAGGCGGCGCGCAGGGAACGCAGGCGCGCGAGAGAGAACGCGCGCAGGGCGCGCAGGCGCGAGGCGATAAGCCGCGGCGACAACCTGTTCAACCGCCTGAGCGGGCGCACGCATCGCGCGGCTGTGCAGACCGTCAGCCGCATCCGCCTGTCGCTGGGCCTGCGCATCTCGTTCAACTATGCGCGGCTCCTGATGAAGATGTGCGTCACGGAGCTGCTGGTCTTTCTCGTGCTGGCGGCCGGGCTGGAGCTGTCCGTGCTCCCGCGCGACGCGCAGCGCGTGGCTGCGGGCGAGCAGAGCGCGCTGCCCGCCGTGCGCGCGCAGGCGCTGGACGAGCGCCCGGCCGATTGGCTGCGGTTGGGCGGTCGCCTGGGCGGGCTGGAGGGCGTGTCGTTGGACGACGGCGCGCCGCGTCTGACGCTGACGTATGCGGCGCAGGGCCGCTATGTCGTGTACGACCTGACCTGGCACGTGGCGGGCGCGCTGGCGCTGTCAGTACTGCTGCTGGCGCTGGACGCGCTGCGGGCAACGCGCTTTCTGTTCGCGGGCCGGCGTATCAACGCGCATGTCCTGGAGCCCATCGACGAGATCACGGCGCTGGCGCAGAAGCTGTCGGTCAACGACCTGGGCCGGCGCATCAACGTCGAGGGCACAAAGAACGAGCTGAAGGACCTGGCCGCGGTCATCAATGAGATGCTGGACCGCATCGAGCTGGCCTACAACGGGCAAAAGCAGTTCGTCTCCGACGCCTCGCACGAGCTGCGCACGCCCATCGCGGTCATCCAGGGCTATGCGGATTTGCTCGACCGCTGGGGCAAGGACAACCCGCAGGTGCGCGACGAGGCGATCGCGGCGATCCGCAGCGAGGCGCAGAACATGAAGGAGCTGGTGGAAAAGCTGCTCTTTCTGGCACGGCACGACAAGAAGACGCTGCGGCTCAAGCCGGAGCGGTTCGACGCGCGCGACCTGGTCGAGGAGACGCTGCGCGAGACGGAGCTGATCGCAGGCGCGCGCCGGGTGCAGACTGGCCGGCTGGACGCCGCGCTCGTGCAGGCGGACCGCGGCGCGCTCAAGCAGGCGCTGCGCATCCTGCTGGACAACGCGGTCAAGTACACGCCGGAGGGCGGGACGATCACGCTGGCCTGCGAGGCCGGGCCGGATAGCGCCGCGCTGTCGGTGTCGGATACGGGCATGGGCATCTCCGCCAGCGAGCTGAATGCGATCTTCGACCGGTTCTACCGCGCGGATGCCGCGCGCTCGGGCGAGACGCCGGGCCATGGCCTGGGTCTGTCCATCCTCAAGATCATTGTGCTGAGCAGCGGCGGCAAGATCCGCGTGCGCTCGGCGCTGGGCAGGGGATCGACGTTTACCATCCTGCTGCCCAGGGTGCGCTGACGGGACCGTAAGGGTCCCGCCTTTTTTGGCTTTCGCCGCAAGGCGGGCTGTGGTATAATGAGAGGTAAACCCGACGAATGGGAGGGATGCGACTTGCCGGCCTTTGCTCACCTGCACCTGCACACCGAATACAGCCTGCTCGACGGCGCCAACCGCATCGGGCCCCTGCTCGACCGCGTGAAGGAGCTGGGCATGACGCACTGCGCCATCACCGACCACGGCGCGATGTACGGCGTGGTCGACTTTTACGAAGCGGCCAAGAGGCGCGGCATCCATCCCGTCATCGGCTGCGAGGTCTACACCTGCGCGGACATGGACGACCGGCGCAGCGCCGTGCGCAATCACCTGATTCTGCTGTGCGAGAATCAGAAGGGCTATGCCAACCTCGTCAAGCTCGTCAGCGAGGGCTGGACGCGCGGATTTTACTACAAGCCGCGCGTGGACATGGCGCTATTGCGCGCGCACAGCGAGGGGCTGATCGCGCTGTCGGCGTGCCTCTCGGGCGAGCTGCCCAGGCTGCTGCTGGATGGGCGCATGGAGGACGCCTGCCGCCACGCGCTGCAGATGCAGGAGCTGTTCGGCAAGGGCAACTACTTCATCGAGATCATGGATCACGGCCTGCCCGACCAGAAGCAGGTGCTGCCGCTGCTGGCGCAGGTCTCGCAGCGCACGGGCATCCCCATGGTCGCGACCAACGACTGCCACTACCTGCGCCGTGAGGACGCGCGCGCGCAGGAGGTGCTCATGTGCATCCAGACGGGGAAGACGCTGGACGATGAGAACCGCATGCGCATGGACAGCGAGGAGCTGTACGTCAAATCCCCCGAGGAGATGGCGCGCGTGTTCCCCCAGTGGCCCGACGCGCTCGCGCGCACCGAGCAGATCGCCGCGCGCTGCGACGTGACGTTCGACTTTGGCACCATCCACCTGCCCAGCTATCCCGTGCCCGAGGGCAAGACGCCGCTGTCCATGCTGCGCGAGCTGTGCGAGCAGGGCTTCGCCCGGCGCTATGCGCCCGATCGCGGGGATGCGCGCGAACGGATGGAGTACGAGCTGTCCGTCATCATCTCCATGGGCTATGCCGAGTACTTCCTCATCGTGTGGGACTTCATCCACTACGCCAAGAGCCACGGCATCATGGTCGGCCCGGGCCGTGGCAGCGCCACGGGCTCGCTCGTGGCCTATGTGCTGGACATCACCGCGCTCGACCCGCTCAAGTACAACCTGCTCTTTGAGCGCTTCCTGAACCCCGAGCGCATCTCCATGCCCGACATCGACGTGGACTTCTGCTACGAGCGCCGCCAGGAGGTCATCGACTACGTCGCGCGCCGCTACGGGCCGGATCACGTCTCGCAGATCATCACGTTCGGCACCATGGCCGCGCGCGCCGTCGTGCGCGACGTGGGCCGCGCGATGGGCTATCCCTACGCAGAGGTCGACGAGGTCGCCAAGCTGATCCCCATGGAGCTGGGCATGACGCTGGAAAAGGCGCTCAAGGCCAACCCCGAGCTGCGCCGCCGCTATGAGGACGAGCCGCGCGTGAGCGCGCTGATCGACACCTCGCGCACGCTGGAGGGGTTGCCGCGCCATGCGTCCACGCACGCGGCGGGCGTGCTGATCACCAAACAGCCCGTCACCGACTACGTGCCGCTGCAGCGCAACGACGAGGTCGTCACCACCCAGTTCCCCATGGGCACGCTGGAAAAGCTCGGCCTGCTCAAGATGGACTTCCTGGGCCTGCGCACGCTCACCGTCATTCGCGATGCGCTGGACATGATGTCCGCGCGCGGCGTCGAGCTGCGCCCGGAGGACATCCCCCTGGACGATCCGGCGGTGTATGAGCTCATCTCCGCGGGCGACACGGACGGCGTGTTCCAGCTTGAATCCGGCGGCATGCGCGCGTTTTTGCAGAACATGCGCCCGCAGACGTTTGAGGACATCATTGCCGCCATCTCGCTGTATCGTCCCGGCCCGATGGATACCATCCCGCGCTACATCGAGTGCAAGCAGGACCCCTCCAAGATCGTCTACCTGCACGAGAAGCTCCGCCCGATCCTGGATGTCACCTATGGCTGCATGGTCTATCAGGAGCAGGTCATGCAGATCGTGCGCGACCTGGCGGGCTATTCGCTGGGCCGCAGCGACCTCGTGCGCCGCGCCATGGCCAAGAAGAAGCACGACGTCATGGCGAAGGAGCGCGAGTACTTCATCCACGGCCTGGTGGAGGACGGCAAGGTCGTCGTGCCCGGCTGCGTGCGCAACGGCGTGAGCGAGGACGTCGCGGCGAAGATCTTCGAGGAGATGTCGGACTTCGCGTCCTATGCGTTTAACAAGCCGCACGCCGCGGCCTACGGCGTGGTGGCCGTGCAGACGGCCTACCTCAAGGCGCACTATCCGGTCGAGTTCTTCGCCGCGCTGATGAACTCCGTCGCGGGCAACGCGCCCAAGATCGCCGCCTATACGCAGTACTGCCGCAAGCACGACATCCCGATGCTGCCCCCGGATGTGAACCTGTCCGCGCGCCGCTTCAGCGCCTCGCAGGACGCGCAGGGCCGTCGAGGCATCCGCTTCGGCCTGGGCGCGGTCAAGGGCTGCGGCGACAAGGCCGTCGACGCCATCGTGCATGAGCGCGAGGTCGGGGGCGCGTATCGCGACATCTACGACTTCTGCCGCCGGGTGGATACCGACCAGGTCAACAAGCGCGTGGTCGAGAGCCTCGTCAAGGCCGGCGCGTTCGATCAGACGGGCGCGCGGCGCGCGCAGGTCATGGCGGTCTATGAGCGCGCGCTGGACGGCGCAGGCAGGACGCGCAGGCAGAACGTCGCCGGTCAGGTTTCGCTCTTTGGCGATCTGCTGGACGACGCGCCGCCGCCGCTGCCGGACGTGCCCGAGTATCCGCTGCGCATGCTGCTGGCGATGGAAAAGGAAGTCACGGGCGTATACATCAGCGGCCATCCATTGGACGAGTACCGGCAGGCGCTGTCGGCGCTGACGGCGAATACCGCCATGATCGAGGAGATCCGCGAGGCGCTCAAGGACAACCCGGCCACCGCGCTGTCCTATGACGGCATGACGGTTCGGATGGGCGGCCTGATCGCCGAGGTGCGCCAGAAGACGACGCGCGCCGGCGGCATGATGGCCTTCGTCACGCTGGAGGATCTGACCGGCCAGGTCGAGGCGCTCGTCTTTCCGCGCGTGTACGAGCGCGTCGCCGGGCAGCTGGAGCCGGAGACGGCGGTCGTGCTGAGCGGCCGGCTGTCCGTGCGCGAGGAGGAGGAGCCCAAGCTGCTGCTGGACAGCGTCGAACGCCTGGCGCCGGATGGCGCGCAGGGCGTCGAACCGGCAGCCGGGCCGGCGGCACCGGTCACGCAGTCCGCCGCCCCCAGCCCGCTGGAGCGGGAGATCGAGGCGGCCGAGCGCGACGACCCGCTCAACCCGCGCAAGCTCTTTTTGAAGCTGCCGGACGAGGGCGCCATCGCGCCGCTGCAGCCGCTGCTGAGGCAGTATCCCGGCACGCTGCCGGTGCGCTTCTTCCTCGCGGACCGGCGCGTCACGCTCACCGCGCCCGACGGGGTTTCGCCCGAGCGGGGATTGATCCGCGCGCTCCGCCTACGCCTGGGTACGTCGTGCGTGGTGCTCAAGTAGCGCCCGGGCGCGCGCGGCCGCGCCGCACAGCCCGTAGGCCGCGTAGGGCAGGAGCATCAGAAAGTACGGCAGGATGTACAGCGCTTTGGCCTCGAACAGCATGTGATACAGCCCGCCCCCAAAGACCGTGAGCGCCAGCGGCAGGTGGAGCAGTCCGCCGCCGCGCGAGAGGCGCAGCAGGCCCAGCGCGGCGCACAGGTAGACGAGCGTCTGCAGCACGTTCATCCAGCCCTCCAGCAGCGGATTGAGGCGTCCTTCCTGAAGGGAGCGGACCAACCGTGGCAGAGAAATCTCGTGGCCGGAAATTCGATTGACCCACACGCTCTGGAAGGTCGGCTCGATCCACTGGCTGAGCAGCTTGTCGGGCAGGAAGTGCAGAAAGCGCGAGGGGGCGTGCACATAGCCGTACAGGCTGTCGATGATGTCCTGCACGCCTTCCTGCGTCGCCACCTGCGCGTCCGCGCCGTTTTCGACATAGGTGTAGTACGAATAGCCGTCATACCAGCCGCTGGCGCGCGAGAACTGCTCGTGCAGGCCCATCGCCAGCCACAGGATCATCGGCTGACCGCCGCGAAAGTCCGCGCCCGTGCGCAGGCCGTACAGCGCGCTGACGCCGCGCTGCGCGCACACGGGCGCCGCCAGCACCAGCGCGGCGGCGAGCCACGCGATCAGCCGGCGTCCGCGCCCCGTGCGCAGCGCGCGAAGCGAAAGCGTGATCGCCATGGCCAGCGCGCCGATGAGGCAGTTGTACTTGAGCACAACGGCAAGCGACAGGCACGCGACACCCACGGCGAACGGTGCGCGCCGCCCCGTGTGCAGGAAGGCGGTCAGCCGCTCCAGGGCCACGAGCATGCACGCCAGGCCCGTCAGGTTGCCGTATACGAACGTACACATCAGCGCGGGCTGCACACAGCCCGCGCCCAGCAGCAGCACGCAGGCCTGCGCCTCGCGCCCGAACAGCCGGCCCGTCAGCGCGTAGAGCGCGCACAGGATCGCGCACAGCGCCAGCGCGTTGACCAGCTGCGCGGCCAGCACTGCGCCGCCGCCGAACAGGCGCACCAGCGCCTCCAGCAGGGCGGTGTAGCCCAGCTGATAGGGGAAGATGCGCAGGTAGGACGTGGGTGATTGTACAAAGGTCAGATTGCCCTGAGCAAATCTTTGCGCGGCGGCTAACAGCTCTGCGGCGTCTGCAACAGGCCTTACACGCACGGCAAGCACCCAGGCGCACGCGAACGCGGCGTGCGCGCCCAGCACGCAAAGGGCCGTCACGCGCAGCGCAGGGCCCGACAGGCGGCGGGTCGAGGCGCCCATGAGCAGCAGAAGCGCCAGCAGCGAAGGCATGGTCCAGTACAGCGCGTCCCATTCATAGTGCGAGTATTCATAGGTATAGCGCCCGAAGTCAAACCGGTCCAGCATACAGGAACCGAGCAGCGCGGCGGCAAAGAGTAGGCCGAATATCGCGCCCAGCGACGCAAAGAGCAGGCGCTCGGGACGAAGATCGCGGTTCATGAAATAGCCTCCTTTGTGTCGACGGTGGAACAAGAGATGAATTGAAATCTTTTCCATGCCAGTATACACATGCGCAGGGGGAACTGTCAAGCGAGGCCGCGCGCAGAATTTTCCGCGCCTGATGGGGCGCAACCGCTTGACAGAGCGGCCTTCGGCCTGTATACTTAAATAGATTATTGTGGGTTCGAGCGCCGTACAGGCGGCGCGAGTCCAAATAGAGACAGACAAACATCTTTGTGTAGAAGGAGTGGGACAACATGTTCAGAACCTATCAGCCCAAGAAGCGCCAGCGTTCCAAGGTGCACGGCTTCCGCGCGCGCATGTCCACCAAGAACGGTCGCCGCGTGCTCGCCGCCCGCCGCCGTCGTGGCCGCGCGAAGCTCACCGTCTGATTTTCGCGCGCCCGGTAATGTGATTTCGCCCCTGCGTGCGCGGCACGCGGGGGCGTCGCGCCGGATTCCGGCGCGACCGCCAGGCCCGTCGCGACGCGTCAGCGCAAGCGGCGCGGCCGTTTTTGTCGTATGTGATTTCAGAATTCGCGGCGCGCTTTGACGCGCCCCGGGAGGGCTGTAGATGAAACGGACGTACAGCCTCAGAAAGAACAGCCAGTTTCAGTATGTGTACAGGCGCGGCAAGTCCTGCGCCTGCCGCGAGCTCGTGCTGCTCTTCGTGCGCGGCCCGCGGATGCAGGTGGGGTTTTCCGTCAGCAAAAAGGTCGGAAAGGCCGTCGTGCGCAACCGCGTCAAGCGCCGGCTTCGCGAGGCATTCTCCCCCCAGATCCCCATGCTCAAGAGCGGACAATACGTCTTCGTCGCGCGCGAGGCCGCGGCGGCGGCCGATTTTGCGCACCTGCAGCGCTCGATGAACTACCTGCTGCGCAGGCAGACCCTGTATCGAGAGGAAGCCAAATGAAGCGGTTTCTGCTGTGCCTCATTCGCTTTTACCAGCGCAGCGTCAGCCCGGCGCTGCCGCCCTCGTGCCGCTTTGTGCCCACGTGCTCCGAATATGCGCGCCAGGCGATCGAAAAATACGGCGCGCGCAGGGGCACGTATCTGGCGGTGCGCAGGCTGCTCAAGTGTCACCCGTTTCACAAGGGCGGGTACGACCCCGTCCCGTGAGGCGTAAAAGGCCCGCGTGCAGGCTGTGACCGGCGCGCATGACCCCATCAATCACATCAAAGGGAGGATTATCCCCGCATGATGGCCCCAATTAACAACCTGCTGCTGTCGATCATCAACCTGATCTATAAGGTCATTCCCGACTACGGCTTTGCGATCATCGCCTTTACGCTGCTGATCAAGCTGTGCATCAGCCCGCTGGACCTCAAGAGCCGCCGCTCCATGAAGCGCATGGCCGACCTGAACCCCAAGATGGAGGCGCTCAAGAAGAAGTACGGCAACGATCAGGAAAAGTACAACCAGAAGATGCAGGAGCTCTACGCCAAGGAGAAGATCAACCCCCTCTCCGGCTGCCTGCCGATGCTGCTGTCCTTCCCGATTCTGATCGCCATGTTCAGCGCGATGCGCACCGTCGCCAACGAGGAACTCGTGCGCCAGTTTCTGACCTTTCAGGCCGATCCGAGCATCGACGTGTCGCTGCTGGCCCAGCCGTTTTTGTGGATCAAGAACCTGTGGATGCCCGATACGCCCTTTGCGACCGTACTGCCCGATCTGAACAGCCTGCAGGTCATCGGCTATGAGACCTGGAACAGCGCCAGCCAGCAGCTCGTGGCGCAGGGCATCCTTTCCGCGCCGTTGAACCTGGCCAACCAGAACGCGCTGACCGAGTACATCAACAACGTCGTGGCGCCGTTCATCGCCTCTGCAGAGTACGCGCCGCATGTGGCTGCGATTTCGCCTGCGTTTGCCAACATCAACTTCATCTTCTTTAGCCTGACGATCTTCAAGGACTTCAACGGCCTGTACATCCTGCCGGCGCTGGCGGTTGTCTCCCAGATCTTCATGACCCGCATCAGCACCCAGCAGACTGCCCAGACGCAGGCGCAGGGCCAGGCCAACATGAAGATGATGAACTGGATGTTCGCGGCCATGTCGCTGCTGTTCTGTACGACGTCCAGCGCTGCCTTTTCCCTGTACTGGGTGACCTCTAACGTCTTTGCCATCATCCAGCAGATCGCCTTTGCCAAGTATTTTGAATGGCAGGACCGTAAGGCCGCCATTGCTGAGGAGGTTGGCATCAAATGACCAAGACGCATGAGTTCTCCGCGAAGACCACCGAGGAAGCGATCAGCGAGGGCCTGCGCCAGCTCGGCTGTACGATCTCGGACGTCCGGGTGGAGGTGCTCGACGAGGGCGCAAAGGGCCTGTTTGGCCTGTTCGGCTCCAAGCCCGCCCGGGTGCGCCTGACGGTGCTGCGCGAGGAGGACGAGGACGACGGCATGTCCGACATCCTCAGCTCATTCTCGCTGAACCCGCAGCAGCAACAGCGCCGGCAGCGCCCTGCGCGCAAGGAAGCTCCGGAAAAGGCTGAGGCAGCCCCCAGGGCTGAGACGGCTCCGAAGGCCGAGACGGCTCCGAAAGCCGAGACGGCTCCGAAGGCCGAGGCGGCTCCGAAGGCCGAGACGGCTCCGAAGGCCGAGACGGCTCCGAAGGCCGAGGCGGCTCCGAAGGCCGAGGCGGCTCCGAAGGCTGAGGCGGCTCCGAAGGCCGAGGCGGCTTCCAAGGCCGAGGGTAAGCCCGCGAAGGAGGGCCAGCGTTCCCGCAGCCGTGGCGTGCGTCAGCGTTCGCGCGGCGGTCGTTCGGAGGAGCGCCCGCAGGAGACGGAAACTGTGCGTGCGCAAGTGCCGCTGCGCAAGCCCATGGAGTTGCCCACGGAGCCGCCGGTTCTGCACGATCCGGAGACGATCGAGGGCCGCGCGCAGAAGTTTCTGATGGACGTGACGGCCCTGATGGGCGTATCCGTCCAGGTATATGTGGACAAGCAGGAGGACGGAAGCCTGTACGTGCGCATGGTGGGCGACACCTTGGGCATCCTGATCGGCCGGCGCGGCGAGACGCTTGACGCGCTGCAGTATCTGACCAGCCTGCAGGTGAACAAGGGCCGCGAGGGCTACACGCGCGTGACGCTCGACACGGAGAACTACCGCGCCAAGCGGGAGGAGTCGCTGCGCCGCTTGGCCAACCGCATGGCCCAGCGTGCGGTGAAGACGGGCCGCAAGGTCGTGCTCGAGCCGATGAACCCCTACGAGCGGCGCGTGCTGCATGCGACGCTGCAGGGACATCCGGCTGTGGAGACGCACAGCGAGGGCGAAGAGCCCAACCGGCACGTCGTCATCACGCTCAAGGCGGCGGAAAAGTAAGCAGAGAAACGCGGACGCCCGACGCTCCATTCGGAGCGCCGGGCGTCTTTTCGCAGATCACATCTGCTCCAGGTACATCATCTCCAGCTTCTGGTCCAGCTCGGCCACCAGCTGCTGTGCGTTGAGCTGGCCGTCCAGGTAGCGCAGGAGCAGGTCGTTCAGCGCCTCGGTGGCGGAGGCGTCCTCCACATTGAAGAAGAAGTCCGCGTTCAGGCCCAGCGTCATATACGGCGCCAGTTCCCGGAAGTAGCGGATGCCGTCGGGGCTGACGGCCCAGTACGTTGCCTCCAGCACGTCCAGCTGCGACTCGTACTGCGCGATGGCGTCCTGTAGCTCACCGACCATGACCGCATCAGCGGTTTCCAGCTGCGCGCTGAGCGCGTCGATCTCGCCCTGCAACTCCGCCACCTTGTCCTCGTAGTCCGCCGGGCGCGCGGGCTCATCCTCCTGCGGATGCAGCGCAATGCGCATGCGGTCGTCTGGATGCGCGCTGACGTACTCCAGGAACTGTACCGCCAGGTCCAGACGCGGGCTGTTGGGGTTGAGCACGTACACCGACAGGCTCGCCTGGATGGCCGGCGTCTCGCCCTCGGTAAAGACCATCGGCGCGATCGGGCGCTTGCGCGGCGTGGCGTCGTCGCTGACGGTCAGCACGTCCGTCGTCAGCGTGTCGATCAGCGCTTCACGGTTGAGCGCGGCCATCACGCTGCTCATCAGCTCCTCCGTGGACATCTCCTCCGCGTTCGCTTCGCCCAGATCCATGCCCTCGATCTGCTCCAGCAGCGCCACGAAGGCCGGCGTATCAAAGCGCAGCGGCGCGTCGTCCGTCGCATACATCAGCGCGTATTGCGTCAGCGCCTGCGAGAGCAGCTGCGTGCCGCCTAGGTAGAGCTGCGTGTAGCTGTAGTCCGGGTACTGCTCCGCGTATTCCGCCTCCCACAGTGCCAGTTGGCTGAGCAGCTCGCTGAACGTCGTGGGCGTCGGCTGCGTCCAGCCGACCGCCTCGCAGGCGTCCTCGTTCACCGCCCAGGAGACGAGCTGGAATTGCTGCGGATAGGCGTAGAGCACGCCGTCCATCGTCAGCGCCTGCGCGACCTGCGGATACATCGACGCCACATCCGCCTGCAACGCCTCGGACTCGATGGGCGCCAGGTAGTTCTTCTCCATCAGCGGCTGCACGCCCAGCAGCACGTTGAGCACGTAGATGTCCACATCCGAGGCGCCGGAGAGCATGTCGTTGCGCACGGCTTCGCTGCTCGTCAGCACGCGCGAGGAGTCGAACGTCACCGCCGCGCCCGTCTCCTCCATGAATGCGCGCGCCGTGTCGTCCATCAGGCCGCCCAGGATCGTCAGCCGCTGCGAGTCCTCGACCTCGCCCGGCGCGCGCAGCACCAGGCCGTCGTCCCCCTCCACGGCGTAGACGCCGCCGGCAAAGGCTGCCGGGCGCGTCATGCTCGTCGTCACCGGCGCGTAGGCCACGGTCTGCAGCGTGCCGTCGGGTTGGGCCTGCTTGATCTCGCCCGCGCCCGAGCAGTACAGTGTGTCGCCCTGCGCGTCATAGGCGATGCCGCCCATTTGCGCGCCCAGGCCCGAGGCGATGTTGCCCGCCGCCGCGCCCTGCGCGTCGATGGCATCCACCACGATGCCCAGGTCCGTGCCCATGCTGTCGGTGATGCGCTGCAGGTCCTGCCAAAGCACCAGCACGCCGCCATCCTTGTAGGTCGCGATCTCCAGCGCATAGGGCATGGAGAGAACCTCCGAATCGCCCGTCGTCAGGTCAAAGCGCACCAGCTGCTCCTCGCCCGCAGTGGGTGCGGCGGCGTCATAGGCCAGCATCCACAGGAAGTCTCCGGACCGGCATACGCCGTAGGGCGCATAGGCCGCCAGCTGCGCCGCATCCAGCCGCGCCTGCGCGTCGATGGCGCCCGCAGCCGTGAAGGGGCCAACCTCGCCGGTCGCGGCGTCAAACCCCCACAGCGTCTCGCCGCCCAGCAGGCGCACCCCCTGCGGGAGCGCGAAGCGCGCCTCGGCCTCGGCCTCGCCCGGCGTGTAGGCGTACACCGCGCCGCCCGCCACGAAGTACAGCTTTCCCTCCGCCGCGACGGGGGAAGCGGCGCCGGCGATCAGCGCGTCGCCGTTTGCCTGCGCCTCGACCGCCAGCGGCGCAAACGCGACGGAAGCGGCGTACTGCGCCGGAGCGGCCGGTCTGGCCGCCGCTTCAACCACCGGCTCGGCCGTCGCTTCGGCCGCCGGCTCAGCCGGCGCGCCGCCCAGCACGATGCCGGAGGCGAGCGCGCCGCCGCCGCTGAGCGCCAGAAGCAAAGAAAGCAGCACACAGAATACCCGTTTCATGAATCTCATCCCTCCCAGTGGGGGACCTCGCCCCCTTGGATGGCTTCATGGTACAGGAACTGTGTGCCGCTGTCAATGGATAGGCGGTTCAAAGCCGCGTTTTGCCGCTCCAACCCTGCGGCGGGGCGTTCAGCCGCCAGCAGCCGCCTCCTCACGGCGGGAGAGCAGGTGCACCGCGCTGAAGCCGCCGCCGGCCAGCACAAGGCAGATCAGCCACTCCAGGATGCTGCCGGGAAGCCCCGGAAAGACCTCAAGCACCGAGCCGAGCACGAACCCGAGGATGATCAGGTATGTCGGCCGGGGGAAGCGCGCCATCGCGCGCTCAAGCGTGCGCGTCGTGGCCAGGATGCCCGCCAGCAGGCCCAGACCCAGCGGGACGAGCGAAAGCAGGTCCAGCGCCGCGACGCTTTGCAGCACGCGGTCGTACATGCCCATCACCAGCAGCATGAACGACACGCTGATGCCGGGCAGCACCAGCGCGACGGCCACGACAACGCCGGCGGCGAACTCCAGCGCCATGCCCGCCAGGCCGGCCTGCGCGCCGAAGAGCCCCTCGGGCAGGAGGCCCAGCGCGGCCACGCACGCGGCGCCGCCGAGGATGAGCAGCGCGTCCGGCGCGGAAAAGGCGCGCACCTGCGCCTTTCGCACGATCATCGGCACGCCGCCTGCGACCGCGCCGATGAAGAAGAAGAGCATTGGCTTGGGATAGCGCTGAATCAGCGCGAGCAGCGGATTGGCAAAGAGGATCATGCCCGCCAGACTGCCGCACAGGAAGACCAGCAGAAACAGCAGGTTGCCCTTCAGGTCCTTCAGCAGCGAGCTGATCGCGGAGATCAGCCGGTCGTAGATGCCCAGGATCATCGCCATGGACCCGCCGCTGACGCCCGGCACGGTCATCGATCCGCCGATGCACACGCCCTTGAGCGCGGTCATCCAGATGTCGCGTCTGTTCATGAAAAGCCTCCGTTTTTGGATTTCGCTTCATTCTATCAGAACGGCGCGGCGATGTCCACACATATCAAGAAATATAAAGGTCAACCGCGGCGGGCGGCGAGGCGGCGCTGCACGAACTTGACGATCTCGACCACCGGGATGACGAGGAAGGCCAGTCCCAGCGCGGTGAAGTACTCCGCGGCGGAGATGTGCTCAAACCCGAACGCGGCGGAGAGGAACGGCACGTAGATGACCGCCGTCGTCAGCAGCAGTGAGAGCGCCATCGCGCCCCAGAGCATGACGTTGTGGCTGTGCAGCTGCAGCACGGACCCGCGCTGCGAGCGCATGTTGAAGGAGTGGAAGATCTCGGCCATGGACATGGTCAGGAACGCCATCGTCATGCCGTCGGGGCTGTTGACGAACGCCCACTGGCCGGACTCCATATAGTGCCCCAGCAGATACGCAAACAGCGTGATCGCCGCGACCAGCGCGCCCTGATAGACGACGCCCGCGCCCAGGCCGCCGGCGAGGATGCTCTCCTTGGGGTCGCGCGGCGGGCGGCGCATGACGTCCGGTTCCGCACGCTCCAGGCCCAGCGCCAGCGCGGGGAAGCAGTCGGTGATCAGGTTGATCCACAGCAGGTGCACGGGCTTGAGCAGCGTGAAGCCCAGCAGCGTCGCCACGAAGATGCCCACGACCTCGCTGAGGTTGGAGGAGAGCAGGAACTGGATGGACTTGCGGATGTTGTCGTAGATGCGCCGGCCTTCCTCCACGGCGGAGACGATCGTGGCGAAGTTGTCGTCCGTGAGCACCATGTCCGCCACGTTCTTGGTGACGTCCGTGCCCGTGATGCCCATGCCCACGCCGATGTCCGCGGCCTTGATGGAGGGCGCGTCGTTGACGCCGTCGCCCGTCATGGCCGTGACGCGCCCGCGCTGCTTCCAGGCCTGCACGATGCGCACCTTGTGCTCGGGCTGCACGCGGGCATAGACGCTGTAGCGCTCGATGTCCCGCTGCAGCGTCTCGTCGTCGATCTCGTCCAGGTCCGCGCCAGTGATCGCCTCGTCCGGCGAGCGAAGGATGCCCAGCTCGCGCGCGATGGCCACGGCCGTGTCGCGGTGGTCGCCCGTGATCATCACGGGCCGGATGCCCGCCTCGCGGCAGCGCGCAACGGCCTCCTTGGCCTCGGGACGCACCGGATCGATCATGCCGCACAGGCCCAGGAACGTGAGCCCCTGCTCCAGCGCCTCGGGAGAGGTGTCCCCCGGCAGCGCGTCGTAGCGCCGCTCGGCCGCGGCCAGCACGCGCAGCGCGCGGTCGGCCATCTCCTTGTTGTCGCTGAGGATCTGCGCGCGCAGCGCGTCGGTCATCTCCACGCGCTCGCCGTCCCGCATCGCGTGCGTGCACCGCTCCAGCAGCGCGTCGGGCGCGCCCTTGGTGTATTGGATGAACCCATCCGCCGCGCGGTGCACGGTGGACATCATCTTGCGCCCGGAGTCGAACGGCGCCTCGGCCACGCGCGGCAGCTTGGCCTCCAGATCGGGCTTTTTCAGGCCGCGTGCGGCCGCCCACTGCACCAGTGCGGCCTCGGTCGGCTCGCCCTGCGCAGCGCCGTCCGCGTTCAGCCGCGCGTCGGAGCACAGCGCCATCGCGCGCGCGGTCGCGCCCTCGTCCGCGCCGGCATGCGTGGTGACGGTCATGCGGTTCTGCGTGAGCGTGCCGGTCTTGTCCGAACAGACGACCTGCGCGCAGCCGAGCGTCTCCACCGCGGTCAGGCGGCGGATGATCGCATTGCGGCGGGACATGTTCGTCACGCCGATGGACAGCACGATCGTCACGACCGTGGCCAGGCCCTCGGGGATCGCGGCGACGGCCAGGCTGACCGCAACCATGAACGTATCGATCAGCGAGGCGACGTGCTCGATCGGCCATGCGCGCCACAGTCCCAGCAGGAAGATGAACGCGCAGATGCCCAGCACCGCCGCAGACAGGATGCGGCTCAGCTGCGCCAGGCGCAGCTGCAGGGGCGTGCGCTCCTCCTTGGCATCCTGCAGGGCGGTGGCGATCTTGCCCATCTCGGTGCGCATGCCCGTGGAGGTGACGACCGCCTCGGCGCGGCCATAGACGGCGGTGGAGCCCATGTACACCATGTTCTTGCGGTCGCCCAGCGGGATGGCCTTGCCCTCCTCGCAGGCGAGCGCCTCGGCGTGCTTTTCCACCGGCACGGACTCGCCCGTCAGCGCGGCCTCTTCGACCTTCAGGCTGGCGCTGTGCAGCAGGCGCGCGTCGGCGGGCACGGCGTCGCCGGCCTCCAGCAGCACGACGTCGCCCGGCACCAGCTCGCTGCTGGGCAGCTCGACGACCGCGCCCTCGCGGCGCACGCGGCTGCGCGCGGCGGACATGCGCTGCAGCGCCTCGATGGCCTGCTCGGCCTTGCTCTCCTGGATGACGCCCAGCAGCGCGTTGATGATGACGACCGCCAGGATGATGATGACGTCCGCGAACGACTCGCCGGCATAGGCGGCGGTAAAGCCCGACACGGCCGCAGCCGCGAGCAGGATGAACGTCATCGGGTCTTTGAACTGGGCGAAAAAGCGCGCGACGAGCGAGGGCTTCTTCTGCTCGGCGAGTTTGTTGGGGCCGTGCTCCGTCAGGCGGCGCGCGGCCTCGGCCTGCGACAGGCCCGCCTCATCCGACTGAAGCGCGGCGAGGACGGTCCGGGGTTCCTGGGTTTCATAGCGCATGGCGATTCCCTCTTTTCTGCGATGTGTGCGGGTAAAAACAAAAGACCCCTGCCGGAAGCACAGAGCCAGCATGAGTCTCATTCTGACGGCAGGCCAGCCCGCGCAGGCGCACAGACGTGATGTTGGCCGGCCACACGCCCGAAGGGCGCGGAACTACTCCCTCATGGGATATTCTGTTTCGAAGATTATACCAATATGCGCCGCGCCTGTCAATCATTCGCAGAAAATAGCGCGCCCGGTCAGCCGCGCGGCATCCCTTGCGCGCGGACCGCTCCATGCGGTATACTGATAGGGAAAAAGCCCGCTCCGGGCTCAAACGCAAAGGAGATGCGCATCATGGACGTCAAAGCGCGCGCGCTGGCAAAGCACTACGAGTGGGCGGGAAAGCTCGAGATCACGCCCCGCTGCCCCGTCACCAACAGCGAGGAGCTCTCCCTCGCCTATACCCCCGGCGTGGCCGAGCCCTGCCTGGCCATCCGGGACGACTACGACAAGTCCTTCCTGCTGACCGGCCGGCACAACACCGTCGCGGTCGTCACCGACGGCACCGCCGTGCTCGGCCTGGGCGACATCGGCCCCGAGGCGGGCATGCCCGTCATGGAGGGCAAGTGCGCGCTGTTCAAGGCGTTTGCGGGCGTGGACGCATTCCCGATCTGCGTGCGCTCCAAGGATGTGGACGAGATCGTGCGCACGGTCTATCTGATCTCGGGCGGCTTTGGCGGCATCAACCTGGAGGACATCGCGGCGCCCCGCTGCTTTGAGGTCGAGCGCCGGCTCAAGGAGCTGTGCGACATCCCGGTCTTCCACGACGACCAGCATGGCACGGCCATCGTCGTGGCGGCGGCGCTGCTCAATGCGCTGCGCGTGGTCGGCAAGCGCATGCAGGACGTGCGCGTGGTGATCAACGGCGCGGGCTCGGCGGGTATCGCCATCGCGCGGCACCTGCTGCGCCTGGGCGTGACGGATCTGACGATGGTCGACCGGTGCGGCGTCATCGCGCCGGGCGTCGAGGGACTCAACCCCGCCCAGGCGGAGATGAGCCGCCTGACCAACCCGCGCGGCGTGCGCGGCGCGCTGGCGGATGCGATGCGCGGCGCGGATGTGTTCATCGGCGTGAGCGCGCCGGGCGTCGTCAGCGAGGACATGGTCGCTTCGATGAACGCGGGCGCGGTCGTCTTCCCGATGGCCAACCCCGTGCCGGAGATCTTTCCGGATGCGGCGCTGCGCGCGGGCGCGGCGGTCGTCGGCACGGGCCGCAGCGACTATCCGAACCAGATCAACAACGTCCTGGCGTTCCCCGGCATCTTCCGCGGGGCGCTGGACGTGCGCGCCCGCGACATCAACGAGGAGATGAAGATGGCCGCGTCCCGCGCGATTGCGGACCTGGTGTCGGACGCGGAGCGCTCCGCGCAGTACATCCTGCCCAAGGCGTTCGATCCGCGCGTAGGCAAGGCTGTGGCGGCGGCCGTGGCGCAGGCCGCGCGCGAGAGCGGCGTGGCGCGCCTGTGAGGAGGGCGGCATGAGGATCCTCGTCAGCATGTGCCTGCTGGGCGTGCCCTGCCGCTATGACGGCAAGAGCCGCCCCGATGCGGCCGTGACGGCGCTGTCAGCCGCGCACGAGCTGGTGCCCGTCTGTCCCGAGCAGCTCGGCGGCCTGCCCACGCCGCGCACGCCCGCCGAACGGCGCGGCGCGCGCGTTGTGACGCGCGACGGGCGCGATGTGACGCAGGCCTATCTCGACGGGGCGCAGCGCGCGCTCGACCTGGCGCGCACGCTGGGCTGCGAGGCGGCCGTGCTCAAAGAGCGCAGCCCCTCCTGCGGCTGTGGGCGCATCTATGACGGCACGTTCTCTGGCGCGCTGACGGACGGGGACGGCGTGACGGCCGGGCTGCTTGCGCGCGCCGGCCTGCGCGTCGTGGGCGAGTCGGACGCATGGAGGCTTGCGGGTCTACAGGAACCAGTACGGCGGGATCAGCCGTAGCGCGCGCACGAGGTAGAGCAGGGCGAGCCCCAGCGGATACGCCGCGTAGAACAGCGGGCGCAGCCGCTTGCTGCCGGGCCGGCCGTCATAGCGCGAGATCGGCAGCAGCGCCAGCAGCGCGCAGGGGGAGACCAGCAGGAAGCCCGTTGGCACGCCCGCGGCGTACAGCTGCAGCAGATAGCCCGCCAGCAGCCCCGCAAAGGCCGCCGTGCGCAGCGCCGGCCGGCCGTCGAACAGATAAAAGCTCAGCGCGAGCAATACGCCGTAGGCGGCATAGTCCGTGCGCAGCAGCATCGCCGCCATGCAGCACAGCAACACGCAGACCGCGGCGGCCAGCGGCCTGCGCTCGATCAGCGCGTCGCAGCAGCACATCGCCAGCAGCGCGAGCAGCAGCGTGAACAGCACGTTCTGCCCCGCGGCGGCCAACGGCGTGCCGAAGTGCACCAGGTTGAACGGGACTTCGCTGAGCACGGCGAGCACGGCCAGCCGCAGCGCATAGCGGCGCAGGCTGCGCGTATGGCGGTATCCCTCGGCGAGCAGGAAGCAGTACAGCGGCAGGGCGACGCGGCCCACGGCGCGCAGCGCCAGCGCGCCCGGAAACAGGACCAGGCCCACCTGGTCGATCGCCATGCAGATCAGCGCGGTCAGGCGCAGGGCAAATGCGGTCAATCGGGTCCCTCCCGGAAACAGGTTTGGAAGCAAACGGCTCTATCCATACTACAAAATCGCGGGCGTTTTGTCAATGCGCCCCGCTTTTTTCCGTGCGCATCCTGTGCTATAATGGGAGCAGAGGAGGGATGGCATGACCCGGCGCAGACACATCGTGCGCGGACATCTGACGCGCGTCAACCTGGCGGCGGCGCAGGCCGTCTTCGCGCCGCCCGTAAAGGACGCCTGGGGACGCGCGCTGCCGCCCTTTGACCCGGACCTGGCGCGCCTGTGCGCGGAGCTGTCCGCGGCCACCTATGATCTGGAGGTCGAGCGCTTCTTCGACGCAGGCTGGGTCGACTGCACGTTTCAGGCCGAAAACCGCCTGTTTGACGCGATTGACGGACCTGTCGACCGGCCGGTGCGCGCGCTGCGCCGCGGCATCCGCATGAAGCGCGCGCGCGGCGCGGTGCGCGTATCCCCGGGCGACGTGCTGCGCGGCGTGCGTCAGCTCGTGGCGACGGACACGGGCAAGGTGCTCACGATGGCGCTGCCGCTGCAGGAGGGGCGCGCCGTCGTGGCGGTCAGCTTCATGGGTACCAGCCGCAAGTTCTACGACTGGGTCACCAACATGAAGATGTCCTGCCGGGACGGCATGCACGAGGGCTTCTCGCAGGTCGCCCGCCAGGTGCTGGAGAACGCGGAGCGCATCGCCTATCCGCAGGCGGCCGCCGCGCTGGGCCGCGAGCGGCTGACGCTGCGCGACGCCGTGGAGCTGGCCGCGCAGCCGGACAGCCCCGTGCGCCTGCTCGTGTGCGGTCACTCGCAGGGCGGCGCGTCCGCGCAGGCGTATGTGCACCTGCTCATCAGCGAGCAGGGCGCGCTGCGCGAGAATCTGCTGGGCTATACGTTCGCGGCGCCGACGGTTGCGGGGCTGGTCTTTGCGGGCGACCCGGCGTCCTATCCCGTGTACAACGTGGTCAACGCCGACGACTTTGTGCCGCGCATCGGCTCGTACATGCGCCTGGGGACGGACATGCTCTACGTGCCGGATGAGGACTTCCGCGCGGCGTGCTACGGCTGGTCGGACGGCCCGGAGGCGGAGTATGCGCGCGAGCGCGTGAGGCGGCTCTTTGCGGGCATGGTTGACACGCCCACGGTGATCGCGGGTGTGGCAGGGATGTGCCGTGCGCTGCGCAACCTGCCCGATGCGCGCATAGCGGAGCGTACGCTCGGCGCGCTGAACGCGGGCATCCGGTACCTGACGCCCGCAATGGCCGCACTGGGCATGACGGCTGCGGACATCATCGGCCTGCTGGAGCGCCAGCTGATCCTCGCCTACCGTTCGGTGACGGATGAGAACCTGGACGAGGAGCGTTTGGAGGCGATGGCGCGCGCGTGCATGGATCTGCTGTCGGAGGTCGGGCCGGAGGCGTTCACCCGCGCGGTGAGCGAGGTGACGCTCGCGCCGCACGGCATCTCGCGCGAACCGGGCCGCACGCCGCCCTATGTGCAGATCGTGCAGCGCTGTCAGGATAGCCTGCGCCCGCACGTCTGGCACGCGCGGGATGGGCGCGCCATGTGCGAGCCGGAGCCGGGCAGCTGGTTTGCGCTGGCGCAGGACATCGCCCTGCAGGAGGGCGAGCGGCCCCTGGCGCTGGAGAGCGGCGGGACGCAAACACAGGACGGCCGGGAATAAAACGGATCGCTCATGCGTTGTATGGGTACAAAAGGAGCGGGGCCTGCAAGGCGCCGCCGGACAGTGGGGGAGAGGACATGCGCAAAATCAAATGCCTGCTCGCAGCGGCGGCGCTGCTGTGCCTGCTGCCGGTATGGACGTTGGCCGAGTATGGCGTGATCCGGGGCGGCAGGCTGAACCTGCGCGCGGAGCCGCACGCGGGTTCGGAACGGCTGGGACAATACGACTCCGGCACCTGGGTGGAGATCCGCTATCAGACCGGGTCATGGTACTACGTCACCCTGCCCGACGGCGCCGTGGGCTACATGAGCGCCAACTACATCGAGGCGGACAACACGCCTGACGGCAGCTACGGCGTCATCGAGAACCCGGACGGCTACGTCAATCTGCGCAAGACGCCGTCGCTGAGCGCCGAGGTGCTCGCGCGCTTTGACAGCGGCACGCAGGTCGACATCCTCTCGCAGAACACCGGCTGGTATCAGGTGCGCGTCAGCGGGCTGACGGGCTTCATGGTTTCCGACCTGATTCGCCTGGGCGATGTGAGGCCGGTCGACTATGCGGTCGTCTCTACGCCCAATGGCAATAGCGTCAACCTGCGCGGCGGCCCGTATGTCGACGCGCCGCGCCTGTCCTCCTGGCAGCCGGGCACGTCGGTCGAGATACTCGTCAAGGGCAAGGACTGGCATAAGGTCCGCGTGGGCGGTACGATCGGCTTCATGTCTGCGCAGTACCTGACCGCGCCGTCCAACTACGACAGCGAACAGAGCGTGCTCGTCTATTATGGCGTGGTCGACAACCCCAAGCCCACGCAGGTGCTCAACCTGCGCCAGCAGCCCTCGTTGGATGCGAAGGTGCTGGGTTACTACAGCAACGGTACGCAGGTCAAGGTGCTCTCCTTGGGCAACACCTGGTACGAGGTGCTCGTCGGTTCGCAGCGCGGCTACATGATGGCCCAGTATATCTATCTGACCGGTCAGTCGGGGACGGAAGTCATCCGGCTGACCGCGCGCCTGGTCAACCCCAACGGCGGATCGGTCGTCAACTTCCGCGCGGATCCCAGCCTGTATGCCAAGGTGCTGGGCTCCTACAGCGTCGGCACCCGCGTGACGGTCGTGGAGCCTGGCGTCGACTGGACGCGCGTGAACATCGGCAACCGCACCGGCTACGTCAGCTCGTATTTTCTGGAATATGGTCCCTGATCAGGCCCCTGCCGGGACGCGCGCTGAAAGGCGTGCGTCCGTTTTTGTGTGCGGGCATTTTGGGCGCGCCGCTTGACAGGCGGGCCAAACGTTTTTATAATGGTTTCATTGAGAACTTTTTGAATGGGTGGGACAATTCGTGGCGACAAACGACAAGATGGAATTGTTTGAGCGCACGTCGATCCCCCGCGCGGTTGCAAGTCTGGCGGTGCCGACGGTGCTCAGCAGTCTGGTCATGGTGCTGTATAACCTGGCGGATACATATTTTGTCGGCCTGTTGAACGATCCGGTGCAGAATGCGGGCGTCACGCTGGCCGCGCCGGTGCTGCTGGCGTTCAACGCGGTGAACAACCTGTTTGGCGTGGGTACGTCGAGCATGATGAGCCGCGGACTGGGGCGCAAGGACTACGACACCGTGCGAGAGAGCTCGGCCGTGGGCTTTTACTGCGCGCTGCTGTGCGGCGTGCTGTTTTCGGCGCTGTGCCTGACGTTTCGCGGGCCGCTCCTGGCGCTGCTGGGCGCGGACGACGCCACGCGCGAGGCCACGGAGCGCTATATGATCTGGACGGTCTACTGCGGCGCGACGCCGGCGATCCTCAACGTGGTGATGGCCTATATGGTGCGCTCGGAGGGCGCGGCGCTGCACGCGAGCATCGGCACGATGAGCGGCTGCCTGCTCAATATCGCGCTGGACCCGCTGTTCATCATGCCCTGGGGGCTGAACATGGGCGCGGGCGGCGCGGGCCTGGCGACGCTCATCTCCAACTGCGTGGCGTGCCTGTACTTCTTCGTGCTGCTGTACCGGCGGCGGCGGGATACCTACGTGTGTATCGATCCGCGCCGGTTGCGCCTGCGCCGGCAGGTCGTGCTGGGCATCTGCGGGGTGGGCGTTCCGTCCTCGATCCAGAACCTGCTCAACGTCACGAGCATGACGCTGCTCAACAACTTCACCTCCGCCTATGGCGCGGATGCTGTGGCGGCGATGGGCATCGCACAGAAGATCAACATGGTGCCGATGCAGATTGCCCTGGGCTTTTCGCAGGGCATCATGCCGCTGGTGAGCTATACCTATGCGGCCGGACTGTACCGGCGCATGAAGGGCACGATCGGCTTTGCGATCCGGCTGATGCTGCCCTTCCTGCTGGCAGTGGCCGTGGGCTATTACGCGGGTGCGGGCGCGCTCACGCGCCTGTTCATGAACAACGAGACGATCGTCGCCTACGGCACGCGCTTCCTGCGCGGCTATTGCCTGGGCCTGCCCTTCATGTGCGTGGACTTCCTGGCGGTGGGCGTGTTCCAGGCCCTGGGGCGTGGGCGCAATGCGTTCGTGTTTGCGATCATGCGCAAGATCGTCCTGGAGATTCCGCTGCTGCTGGCGCTCAACGCGCTGTTCCCGCTCTACGGTCTGACCTATGCGCAGCCGGTGGCCGAGCTGACCCTGGCCGTTGCGGCGACAGTGATGCTGCGGCGCATCTTTCGGGAGTGTTCCACGCGCGACCTGCGCACGGCGGGCTGACAGATGGATGAAAAAAACAAGCCCCGGGCCGAAAGGCCCGGGGCTTGCGTCATACCCTGGCGGCGCGCTTTTGCGCGTACATGTCGCCATCCATCTGCGCGAGGAATTCGTCGATGGTCTGCGCGCCCGGCTGAAAGACCGCCGAGCCCATCGACAGGGACAGGCGGTAAGGGCGGTCGTGGGCGGCGTTGAACTGCACCAGCGCTGTGTGGATCGCGTCGCGCAGCTCTACGGGGCTGCCGCACTCGGAGAGCGGGGAGAGCATCACGAATTCATCCCCGCCGTAGCGCACGGTGACGGTTCGCGGCCCCGAGCAGGAGCGCAGCAGCTGGCCTGCGTCGTACAGCGCCTGATCGCCGGTCAGGTGGCCATACGTGTCATTGATCTGCTTGAACATGTCCACATCCAGCAGAACGCCCACGATCGGCTCGTCGCCGCGCTGCTGGGCCGCGGCCAGATAGCGGCTGAACCACTGGCGGTTGTACAGGCCGGTGAGCGAATCGACGGAGGAGGCCTCGGCCTGCAGGTTGATGTACAGCGAAATCACGCCGACTGCGACGGACGGCCACACCAGCGAGATGCCGTAGCACAGCAGCTGCGCCAGGCTGCCCAGAAAGACGGGCGTCAGGAACGTTGCGACCGGAAGGAACAGGTATTTCTTGGCGCGGCGGGCCGAGCGCAGCACGAGCACCGCGCCGTACATCAGATAGCCGTACGTCACCGCATAGGGGATGAGATAGAGCGACGTGCGCTCGTAGACGTTTTGCGGCGAGACGGTGAAGAATACGTCCGTAAACAGGTTGAGCAGCGACATCACGATCACCACGAGCGCGGGGATCGCCACGAACGGATAGCGCCTGCGCAGGCGGTGCAGGTCTTCAAAGACCTTGTAGTCCGCGTACATCGTCCATACGAACGCAAAGGAGATGTTGACCACGTACAGGGTGACGTTGGATACGAGCAGCAACGCACGCGCGCCCGGGAAGGATTGCCCGTCGACGACAAAACTCAACGTCTCCACGGCGCACTGCACCAACGTCAGATATGGCATGAGGGAAAAGAGACGCTCATCCAGGAAGACATTGCGCGTATTGATTCGGTTGTTGATGATGAGCACCAGCATCAACGCCGCACCGATCGCATTGGCAATGAAGACGGCCTGGAGGTTGACCACGGGTTCACCTCCCATCGCATGGTCTATTTTTCTATATCTGCTACAGTATACCATAAAGGGCGCGCAATCTCAACGGGGAAGTGCATAAAATGGAAAATTATAGAACGCCCCCGGACCTGCATACGGACCGGGGGGTGAAGAATGGCGGTTACAGCGTCTCGCTAAACGCGCGGCCGAACGCGCGCGCGGCCTCGAGCTCCTGCTCAGAGGGCACGAACTGCACGCGCAGGCCCTCGCCAAAGACGTTGGCCTTCAGACGCGCCAGGCGTTCGCACAGCGCGGGAACGGCCTCGCCGCTCCAGCCATAGGAGCCGAAGACCGCGCACGGGCGCTTCTTGATGTTGATCGCGTCGATGTGGGAGAGCAGCTGCCACACCGGCGGCACGGCGTCGGCGTTGATCGTCGGCGAACCGATGACGAACGCATCGCTGGCGTTGAGCGCGGCGCCCATGGCGTTCATGTCCTGATCGACCAGGTCCAGCAGGTCGACAGCCGCTTCGGGGCGGGCCAGCAGGATGCCCTCGCGCACCGCCTCGGCGACGCGGCGGGTGTTGCCGTAGGCCGTGCAGTAGAAGACCGGCACGCGCAATCCCTCGCGCGGCTGCGGAGCGGACCAGGCGGCGTACTTCTCCAGCGCGGCGTCGAGCTGGCGCCCGCGCGTGAGCACCGGGCCGTGGCTGGGGCATGCGGTGTCAAAGTCCAGCGCCGCGAGCTTTTCCAGCCCCTTGCGCACATAGGCCGGGAACGGGCCGAAGATCGCGTCGTAGTAGCCCTTGAGCGCCGTCTCGTACTTGTCCGGATAGGTGATGCACGCATCCAGCATGCGCGGCTCGCAGTAGTGGCTGCCTAGGAAGTCGCAGGTGAACACGGTGCGGCTCTCCGGGCAGTAGGTGAACATGGAGTCCGGCCAGTGCAGGAAGGGCGCGACGACAAACTGCAGCGTATGCGCGCCCAGGCTGAGCGTCTCGCCGTCCTTGACGACGCGCAGCGGCAGGTCCGCGCGGTTGGTGATGTGCTTGAGGTACAGACTGGCGGCCTGCGTGCAAAGGACCTGCGCCCTGGGGCACAGCTCCAGCAGCCGGGCCAGCGCGCCGCTGTGGTCGGGCTCGGTGTGGTTGAGCACGATGTAGTCGATCTCCTCGGGATCGCATACGGCGCTGACGTCCTCGACGAACGCGTCAAAGAACGAGGCGTGGCAGGTCTCAATCAGCGCCTTCTTCTCATCGTCGATCAGATAGGCGTTGTAAGACGTGCCGTATTCTGTGCGCATGACGATGTCGAATACGCGCAGGCCGGGATTGAGCGCGCCCACGGAGTAGACGCCGGGGGCGACGGAAAGTGCAAACATAGGGAAAATCCTCCTTAAAAAAGATGTGATGAAGCGGGCGGATCACCGCGCCGCAAAGGCCTCGATCAGGCGCAGGGTATTCTCCACGCCCTTGACGTGGCTGCGCTCGTAGCCGTGGGAGGCGTACACGCCCGCGCCGATCAGCGCGAAGCGCACGTCGTGCCCGGCGGCCAGCGCCGTGGCGGCGTCCGAGCCGTAGGCGGGGTAGATGTCCAGCGCGTAGTCGATGCCGCGCGCCTGGGCGAGCGCGACCAGCTCGCCCGTCATCGCGTAGTCGTAAGGGCCGTGGCTGTCCTTGGCGCAGATGGACACCTGCGTCTCGCGGCAGGAGAGGCCCTCGCCCACGCAGCCCATGTCCACGACGAGCAGGTCCTCGGTGTCCTGCGGGATGCCGCTGGAGGCGCCGTGCCCGACCTCCTCGTAGACGGAGAAGAACAGCGTGGTCTTGCGCGCTAGCCGCACGGACCCGTCGGCGACGGCGCGCGCGAAGGCGAGCAGCATGCCCGCGCTGAGCTTGTCGTCCAGGAAGCGGCTGCGGATGAAGCCCGAGGACGTCACGCGCACGCGCGGGTCGAGCAGCACGTAGTCGCCCACGTCGATGCCCAGCGCGCGCACGTCCTGCGCGGAGGAGACCAGCTCGTCCAGCAGGATCTCCATGTGGTCCTCGTCGCGCTTTTGCGCGCCCAGCTCGCGGTTGACGTGCGTGGAGGCGTTGTCGGCCTGCACCACGCCGGTGTAGCGCCGCCCGGCGCGCGTGACGACGCTGACGTTCTCCGTCTCCACGGCGTTGAGCGACGGGCCGCCCACGCGCGCAAAGCGCAGATGGCCGTCGGGCTTGATCTGGCGGACCATCAGGCCCAGGGTGTCCACGTGCGCCGCCAGCGCCAGGGGCGAGCCCTCGCCGCCCAGGGGGCACACGACGCTGCCCTTGCGCGTGCGCACGGGCGCAAAGCCCATCGCGCGCAGCGCATCCAGCAGGTGGCCGGTCACGCCCTGCGTGTAGCCGGTCGGGCTGTCGATCTCCAGCAGGCGGACGGCGTCGTCCACCGCCCGCTGAACGTATGTTGGATCCATGGATTGCCTCCTTTAGCCGTCGATGTGCGCGTCGAAGTACGTCGGCCCGCAGGCGGCGACCACGCGCGCGTGGTAGGCGCGCTGCAGCGCGCGCGTCACGGGGCCCATCCTGCCGTCCGCGATCACATGCCCGTCGACCGAGACGACCGGCGTGGGCCGCTGCGCGACGTTGGAGGACAGCGCCTCGTCCGCCGAGAGCAGCTCCTCGACGGTGAAGGCGCGCTCCTCCACCGGGATGGACAGCTCATGCGCGAGCTGGAGGATGTGCTTGCGCGTCGTGCCGGGCAGGATGGCGTGCGTCAGCGGGTGCGTGCGCAGCACGCCGCCCTGGACGATGTACATCGTCGAGGAGGCGCACTCGGTCACATATCCGTCCTTGACGAAGATCGCATCGTCGCAGCCGGCCTCGGCCGCCTTCTGCATGCAGTAGGTGTTGGGGATCAGGTTGAGCGTCTTGATGTCGCAGCGGCCCCAGCGCATGTCGTCAAAGAGCTTGGAGCGCAGGCCCTCGCGGTACAGGCGCGCGTCGAAGGCGTGCGGGCGTACGGTCATCACGAACGTGCCGGGCGTGCCCTTGTCCGGGAACAGGTGCCGGCGCGGGGCCGCGCCGCGCGTGAGCTGGAAGTAGACCATCAGCTCGTCGCCCTCGACCTGCGAGAGGCCCTCGGCGATCAGCCGGGCCAGCTCGTCGCGGCCGTAGGGGCAGGAAAGCTCCATCTCCCGCGTCGAGTAGGCGAAGCGGTCGAGGTGGTCGTCCAGCGCAAAGGGCTTGTGGTTGAACGCCATGACGACGTCGTACACGCCGTCGCCGAAGTAGAAGCCGCGGTCGAGGATGGGCACCCTGGCCTCCTCGATGGGCATAAACGCGCCGTTCAGAAAGGCGATGCTCTTTTGCATGGTTTGTCCTCCTGTCTTCTCACTGATGCTCCCATTATAGCACGCGCGGCGCGCATGCGACAGGGCTTTTGCGTTTTTGGCGATATGTGGCCTCAAAGCGTCGCCTCGCCCAGCGCCTGGAGCGATTGCGGATCGTCGGGCCCCAGCAGCAGGTAGATTACGTCTCCGTCCTGCGCCAGCAGCGCGCCCGCTCCGCCGCCCGTGAGGCGCAGCGCGTCCAGACCGCGCAGGCGCGCGCCGTCCATCGCGGCGGGCGCAAATCCCGCGCCCGTCAGCGTGTTCAGGTAGGCGGCGGGCGTGGCGCTCACGCAGCGCACCTGCGAGCCGTCCGCCCGCACGTAGGTGAGCGTGACGACGCGGCAGGCCGTCGTGCCCACGCGCAGGTCCTGCGCCTCGGCGCTCTGCGGGGATTCTCCCGCGAGCGCCAGCAGCGGCGCGGGAAAGGATGCCTGCGCCTGCTCAGACGTGAGCGGGGCCGCCTGCGAGAGCGGCGCGGGCGTCGGCAGGACCGTGGGGACCGGGCTGGGGGAGGCCTCGTCCGCCGTCTGCGGCTGCTCGCCCATCACGGCGACGAGGTAGAACGTGCAGGCGCACACGGCGGCCAGCAGCAGCCATGAGAGCCCCGAGAGCACACGGCGCAGGACATGGGAGAACTTCATCTCGTTTTCCTCCTCCTCTGGGCGCGCCGCGGGGGGCGATTTTCCTCACGGGCGCGCAGTTCGCCGCCAAGCGCCGCGCCGGTGAGCGCGACCAGCGCGCTCAGCAGCCCGACGGCGAGCTCCGGGCGCATGCCGTGCAGCGGCAGGAGCAGATAGCCCAGCAGCGGCCAGGGCCAGGCCAGAATGGACGGCGCGCCGCGCCGGGCCATGCGAAAGGGGACGAGCGCGCTGAGCGCGGGGCACAGCGGATAGACGAACGCAAAGGTCGCGGCCTGCAGCGCCGGGGCCGGCAGCAGCGCGCACAGCGGCGGCAGCGCCAGGAACGGCAGGATGCCGGCGGCGGCAAGGAGCGCATACCGAAACGCGGGGACTTGTCTGGACATGGTTCCTCCTGTTATACTGAGTCGTAACGATTATAGCATACCCCGGGTTTTCGCGCAAATCCCGGGATGAAGCGGGGCATGCGGCGCGTTATGTAGGGTGAAGATGGGAACCATAAAACGGTGGAGGGACGTCATGCAGGAGGAAAGCAGACTGCTCGCGCGGGCGCGGCGCGGCGATCCGGATGCGTTTGAGCGCCTGGTCGCGCCCTATGAGCGAAAGATCTACGCCCTCTCCCTTCGGATGATGGGCGACCCGGAGGATGCGCGCGACGCCGCGCAGGACGCAATGCTGCGCATCTGGCGCGCGCTGCCGGACTATGAGGAGCGCGCCAGCTTTGCCACGTGGGTCTACCGCGTGACGAGCAGCGCATGCCTGGATGCGCTGCGCAAGCGCAAGCTGCGCGCGCACGAGTCGCTGGAGACGATGGTGGATGAGGGCTTCTCGCCCGCATCGGGCGAGGCGGGGCCGGAGGCGGCGCTGATGGCGCAGGCGCGCAGCGAACGCCTGGCACAGGGGATCGACGCCCTGCCAGAGGATCTGCGCGCGGCGCTGGTGCTGCGCGACGTGCAGGGCGAACGCTACGAGGACGTCGCCCAGGCGCTGGGCGTCAGCGTCGGCACGGTCAAATCGCGCATCCATCGGGCGCGCGAAAAACTCTGCGCATTCCTGATGCAGAGCCCGGAACTTTTCGGCGCGCGGCACGTCCAAAGGGATGTAGGAAAGGAGGCGGGCAAGCGTGAACTGTGAGACCTTTGCTTCCCTGCTCTCCCGCCTCTGGGACGGCGAGCTCTCGCCCGGCGAGGAGGAAGCCCTGCGGCTGCATGCCGCGTCGTGCCCGCGCTGCGCGCAGCTGCTCGCCGTGTGGGAGGACGCGCGGGATGCGCTGGCGCACCTGGACGACGACGTGCAGCCGCCGGAGACATTTTCGCAGGGCTGGCGCGACGCCGTGCGGCGCGAGGCGTTTCGCGCAAAGCGCATGCGGCGCAGGCCCTTCCTGCGCGCGGTGTCCGGTCTGGCGGCGGCGATTGTGCTACTGGCGGGTTCGACGGCGCTGTGGCGCGAGGGCATGCTGCCCGTCGCCTATCCCGACGGGGTCCGGGTCGAGGCGTCCGCCGCGCCGGACGTGCAGGAGCCGGGCCTGATGCTGGCGCGCGCGCTGCCCGAAATGGACGAAACGGTCGGGACGGGCGGGCCGGATGCGTCCTACGCGGCGGATGAACCGCATGCGGCGCAGGAGGCCGCCGCAGAGCCGGCATCGCAGCAGCGCGCGTTCATCGAGGACTTTGCCCGCGTGTGCGGCGCAGTGCTGCCGTGGGCGCTGGGCGCGCTGGCCGCGGCGCTCGTCGCAGGACTGACTGCGCGACAAGCCCGCAGGAGACAGACCAGAAGAAAGGATGGATCGGAATGAAAAAGCTGCTTTGCATCGTGATGACGCTGTTGCTGCTGTGTACGGCGCTGCCGGGCCTGGCTGCGCCTGAGGCGTCCAAGCCCGCGCCGGACGCGCCCCAGGCGGAACCCGGGCAGGAACCAGCGCCCGCGCAGGATGGCTCCCTGACCGTGACGGGCAGCGCGGCGATCACCGCCGCGCCGGACCGGGCGAGCATCTCCGTGGGCGTCAATGAGACGGCGGCGGAGGTCTCGCAGGCGCAGACGACCGCCAACGCGAAGGTGAACGCCATCGTGGAGGCCGTGAAGGCGCTGGGCGTGGAGGAGAGCAAGATCAGCACGAGCAATTACTCGATCTTCCCGCAGACGGAGTACGACGCCGATACCGGGCGCTCGGTGCTCGTGGGCTATCAGGTGTCCAACACGGTCACGATCAACCTGGAGGACTTCTCCCTGCTGGATCGGGTGATCGACGAGGCGGTCGCCGCGGGCGCAAACGAGATGTACGGCATCACGTTCGACGTGAGCACGCGCAGCGAGCTGTACCGTCAGGCGCTGGAGCAGGCCGTGCAGGCGGCCGCGGACAAGGCGCAGCTGATGGCGGCTGCTGCGGGCATGGAGATCGCCTCCATTGAGGAGATTCGCGAGGTGGGCGGCATCAGCGTCAGCTCCGGGCGGGGCGCGTACATGAACGCGACGGACGCCGTGGCCATGGCGGAGGAGGCGGGCGCAACCGCCATCCAGGGCGGCGAGCTGAGCGTGAGCGCGCAGGTCGAGCTGGTCTACCGCGTGCAGGCAAGATGATGTAAACGAAGCGTGCCGGACGGGTTTCCGTCCGGCACGCGTTTTTTTAGTTGTCCATCGTGGCCGTGCGGCGGATGATGCGGTCCTCCACCCAGTGGTCCCGATAGTAGGAATTGGCCTCGAACGTGTCGTTGATCCGGCGCATCTTGTCCCACATCGCCTCGCGCAGGGATGCCTTGAGCTTCTCATAGCCGGGCTCCTTGGACAGGTCGCGCAGCTGCAGGGGATCCTCCACGTGGTCGAAGAGCAGCTCCTGCCCGTCGCCGCGGTAGACGGCGTAGGTGTAGCGCTTGGTGCGGTAGGCGCGCCACTCGTAGCCGTCGCCCCAGGCGGCGGTCGGGCCGCAGCACATCATCAGCGCGCCGTCCTCGCTGGCGCGCCGCGCGCTGAACAGGAAGCCGCTCAGGTCGTTGCCCTCCACGGTCTGCGGGATGGGCAGATCCAGCATCGACAGCAGCGTGGGCATGATGTCCACCGTGTTCAGGCACACGTCGCACGTGCCGCCGGCCTGCAGCCGGCCGGGCCAGCGCATGAGGAAGGGCACGCGCACGGCCTCCTCGTAGAAGATGTTCTTCGCCCGCCGTCCGTGCGCGCCGAAGCACTCGCCGTGGTCGGATGTGAAGATGACGATCGTATCCTCCGCCAGGCCCAGCTCGTCCACCGCGCGCATCAGGCGGCCAATGTTGTCGTCCAGGTTGGCGACCATCGCGTGGTAGCAGCGCATCCAACTGGTCAACTCTTCGCGCTCCGCGTCCGACAGGCACGCCCATTTGTCCGCGTGCGGGTCATTCTGCGGCAGATAGTTGTCCGGCAGCTCGAACGTCATATCCTTCACGCGCTCCAGGTATTCGGCGGGCACGTTGTCGGGCGTCCAGGGATCGTGCGGCGTACCGATGGAGAGGAAGAGCGAGAAGGGTTGGTTCCCGGCGGCGAGACGGCGCAGCTGGCCGATGGCCATGTCGGTGACGCAGTCGGGCTCATAGCCGTCGTGGTAGATCTTCTCGGGCGTGTCCAGGTGATAGTAGGCATGCGGCGCATAGTACTCGTGGTGGAAGCCGTAGTGCGCGAAGAAGCCGTCGAATCCGAGCCGGTCCGGGCCCTTGGGCACGAACGAGTTCTTCGGGTCATAGTGGTTGCCCAACTCATTGGCGTACAGATGCCACTTGCCGATGTAGGCCGTCTCATAGCCGCCCTCGTCCAGCACGTGCGCGATGCAGCGGTGGTTGGGGCTGATGCGGATCTCGTTGATGACCATGCCGGTCGAGGTCGTGTACTTGCCCGTGAACAGCGACGCGCGGAAGGGCGCGCACACGGGGTGGCCGGAGACCGCGTTGCACAGGTCCAGGCTCTGCGCGCGCAGCGCGTCGATGTGGGGCGTGAGGCCGGGCCGCCCGCCCGTGTAGCCGACGGAGGCGTAGCGCAGCTGATCGGCAAACACGAAGAGCAGGTTGGGCCGCTTGGGGGTGGGCATGGGCAGGACCGTCCTTTCTTCCGTCCGCTTTGTGCGGATGGAGGCGGCGCATGCGCGCCGTTCGTCTTGCTGTAACATTCGTTTCTGCGGCGCGAATTCCTGCTCCATGGCGCAAAAAAGCCCCGGCGCGCGAGGCGTCGGGACCTTCGGGGGGCATCAGTCCAGCTCAAACTTGCCGGTATAGAGCTGGTAGTAGCGGCCGCGCTGGGCGATCAGCTGATCGTGCGTGCCGCGCTCGATGATGCGGCCCTGGTCGAGCACCATGATCGCATCGGAGTTGCGCACGGTGGACAGGCGGTGCGCGATGACGAAGACCGTGCGGCCCTTCATCAGGCGGTCCATGCCCTCCTGCACGATGCGCTCGGTGCGCGTGTCGATGGAGCTGGTCGCCTCGTCCAGGATGAGCACGGGCGGGTTGGCCACGGCCGCGCGCGCGATGGCCAGCAGCTGGCGCTGGCCCTGGGAGAGGTTGGCGCCGTCGCCGGTGAGCATGGTGTCGTAGCCCTGTGGCAGGTGCTCGATGAAGAACGCCGCGCCCGCCAGCTCGGCCGCCGCGCGGACCTCCTCGTCTGTGGCGTCCAGCCGGCCGTAGCGGATGTTGTCGGCGACCGTGCCGGTGAACAGATGCGTGTCCTGCAGCACCATGCCCAGCGAGCGGCGCAGGTCGGGCTTTTTGATCTTGGTGATGTTGATGCCGTCGTAGCGGATCTTGCCGTCGGCGATGTCGTAGAAGCGGTTGAGCAGGTTGGTGATCGTCGTCTTGCCCGCGCCAGTTGCGCCGACAAAGGCGATCTTCTGGCCGGGACGCGCGTAGAGCTGGATGTCGTGCAGCACGATCTTGTCCGGGTTGTAGCCAAAGTCCACGCCATCGAGCACGATGTCGCCGCGCTGCTCGACATAGGTGGTCGTGCCATCGGCCTTGTGGAAGTGCTTCCAGGCCCACATGCCCGTGCGGTGGTCGGCCTCGCGGATGTCGCCATTTGCATCGCGCTCGGCGTTGACGAGCTCGACATAGCCCTCGTCCTCCTCGGACGGGGCGTCCATCATGCGGAAGACGCGGTCTGCGCCGGCCAGCGCCATGACGACGGAGTTGAGCTGCTGGCTGATCTGGGAGATCGGCTGCACGAAGCTGCGGTTGAACTGCAGGAACGCGGCCAGGCCGCCCAGCGTGAAGCCGCCTACGCCGAAGATGGCCAGCACCGAGCCCGCGATGGCCGTGACGACGTAGCTGATGTGGCCCAGGTTGTTATTGATCGGGCCGAGGATGTTCGCATAGCGGTTGGCATTATCCGCGCTCTGGTAGAGCGCATCGTTGAGCTGGTTGAACCGCTCGATGCTCGCCTCCTCATGGCAGAACACCTTGACGACCTTCTGGCCCTCCATCATTTCCTCGATGTAGCCGTTGACCGCGCCGAGGTTGCGCTGCTGCTCGATGAAGTAGCTGCCGGACTTGCCCGTGACGGCGCGGGTCACGCGGATCATCAGCGCGACCATCGCGAGCATGATCAGCGTGAGGGGGATGTTCAGCGCGATCATGGAGACGAACACGCTGACGACGGTGATCGCGGAGGAGACGAGCTGCGGCAGGCTCTGGCTGATCAGCTGGCGCAGCGTGTCGATGTCGTTGGTGTACACGGACATGATGTCGCCGTGCGCATGCGTGTCGAAGTAGCGGATGGGGAGGCTCTCCATGTGGCGGAACAGGTCCTCGCGGATGGAGCGCATGGTGCCCTGGGTCACGGAGATCATGATGCGGCTGTAGCCGTAGGTGGCCGCCGCGCCCAGGTAGTACACGCAGGCCATCAGCAGCAGCGCGCGCAGCAGCGGCGCGAAGTTGGGCGAGGCCTCGTGCAGGAACGGGGTGATATAGCTGTCGATGAGCGTCTTGAGAAAGAGATTTCCAATGACGTTGGCCAGCGTGCTGGCGACGATGAGCAGCAGCACGAACAGGCAGTGGAATTTATAGTGCCCCAGGATCACGGAGAACAGGCGCCGGAGGATAACGCCGGGGTTTTCCACCTTCGGCCGCGGTCCATGCGGCCCTCTGCGATTGCCCATCATTGCGCGTCGCCTCCCTTCTGCGCCTCTTCGGTCTCATCGGCCTGGCCGGCCTCGATGCCCTTCATCTGTTGTTCGTAGATGTCGCGGTAGATCTCGCTCTCCCGCATGAGCTGCTCGTGCGGGCCCATGTTTTCGATGCGGCCGTTGTTGAGCACGATGATCGTATCCGCATCCATGACGGAGGCGATGCGCTGGGCGATGATGAACTTCGTCGTGCCCGGCAGCTCCGTGCGCAGCGCCTGGCGGATCAGCGCGTCGGTGCGCGTGTCGACGGCGCTGGTTGAGTCGTCCAGGATCAGGATCTTGGGCTTGCACAGCAGCGCGCGCGCGATGCACAGGCGCTGTTTCTGACCACCGGAGACGTTCGTGCCGCCCTGCTCGATGTAGGTGTCATACTTGTCCGGGAAGGTCTGGATGAACTCATCCGCCTGCGCCAGGCGGCACACGCGCTCGATCTGCTCGTCCGTGGCATTTTTGTCGCCCCAGCGCAGGTTCTCCCTGATCGTGCCCGAGAAGAGCACGTTCTTCTGCAGCACCATGGCCACCTGGCTGCGCAGCGTCTCCAGGTCATACTTGCGCACATCCAGCCCGCCCACGCGCACCGCACCGGCGCTCACGTCGTACAGGCGCGGGATCAGCTGCACCAGGGAGGATTTTGCGCTGCCCGTGCCGCCCAGGATGCCGACCGTCGCGCCGGAGGGCACGGAAAAACTCAGGTCGTCGAAGATAGGCTTGCCATCCTCGCTGTAGGCGAAGCGCACGTGGTCAAACGCAACGGAGCCGTCGGGCACCTCGCGCACCGGCTGCTCGCCGTTGGTCAGGTTGGAGCGCTCGTTGAGCACTTCGGCTACGCGGTCGCCGGAGGCACGGGACATGGCGATCATGACAAAGATCATCGAGACCATCATCAGGCTCATGAGGATGTTCATCGTGTAGGTGAACAGGCTCATCAGCTGGCCGGTCGTCAGCGTGCCGCCGACGATCATGTGCGCGCCCAGCCAGGAGATCAGCAGGATGCACGTGTAGACCGTGAACTGCATCAGTGGCGCGTTGAGCACCAGCAGGCGCTCGGCCGCGACGGACAGGTCGTACACGTCGCCGCACGCGCGATCGAACTTGTCGACCTCGTGCTGCTCGCGCACATAGGCCTTGACCACGCGGATGGCGCTCACGTTCTCCTGTACGCTGGCGTTGAGCGCGTCGTACTTCTTGAACATCTGGCGGAAGAGCGAGTGCGTACGCCCGATCAGGAAGTACAGGCACAGCGCCAGGAAGATGATCGCTACCACATAGACCATGGACAGGCTCGGGCTGATGCGCACGACCATCACGAACGCCAGGATCATCGTGATCGGCGCGCGGAAGCACATGCGCAGGATCATCTGGTAGGTGTTTTGCAGGTTCGTCACGTCCGTCGTCATGCGGGTGACCAGGCCTGCCGTCGAGTATTTGTCGATGTTCTGAAACGAGAATGTCTGGATGTTTTCATACATGCTCTTGCGCAGATTGCGCGCAAAGCCTGCGCTGGCCTTGGCCGCGTAGCGGCCCGCCAGCACGCCGAACAGCAGCGACAGGCCCGCCATCACGGCCATGATACAGCCCAGAATGCACACGTAGCGCACGTCGCCCTTGTTGACGCCGTTGTCGATCAGCGCGGCCATGAGCGTGGGGATCAGGATCTCCATGAGCACCTCGAGCACCATGAACACCGGCGTGATGACCGAAGCGCGCTTGTACTCCTTGACCTGTGCCAGAAGCGTTTTGACCATAGTTACCTCCTCCGATGCGCGGCAGACCGCGCCCTGCATTTTGCCATGAATGCCAATGAAGTCATTCGTCCTGCATGTTGCTCAGCATGACGCCCAGCAGGCGCAGCAGCGTCTCACGCTCTGCGCCGCTCAGCCCGTGCAGCAGCACCTCCTCCTGCTCGTCCAGATAGCGCAGCATCCCTTCGTGTATCGCGCGGCTCTTGTCGGTCAGTCGCAGCTCCTTGCGCCGCCCGTCCGTCGCGCTGGGAAGCGTCTGTACGAACCCCTTCTCCGCCAGGCGTTTGACCAGGCCCGTCACCGTCGGCCCCTGCAGGCGCAGCCGGTGTTCCAGGTCCGCCGGATACACCGTTTCGTCCTCGTGGCGCGCGAGATAGCCCAGCACATCACACTGCGCCTTGGTCAGGCCGAGCGCTTCGATGTTGCGGTTGAGCCTGCGCGCAAATGCGTGATGCAGCATCTTGAGCATCAGGCTGACGCGGGTCGTCTCTGCCATGAGCACATCTCCTTGTGGCGGACAGATAATTAGCACGCTAAGTAATTTAGCACAAAGCCCGCGCCGCGTCAAGGGGAAAGACGGGGGATCTCAAAGAGTTCACAATTGCGCCACAACCATGTGTCGGGCCCAAAAAGCAGCCTTGTAAAGAACAGGATTTTGTGATACACTGATGCCAGCACGGAAGAACGTACAGACGCCATAATCAATTAGAAATGGGAGGAAACAGGATGAAAAGACGGATGTGTGCTTGGACGCTGATCTTGGCGATGCTCCTGCCCGTATGCGGCGCGTCGGAGGCGCTGCCGCCCAGCAGCGCGATGAAGCTGCTTGGAGGCGAAATGACTGACGTGCCGGCAGACGAAACGGAGCTGGCGGAGGAGCAGCTCAGCGCGGAGGAGATGTTTGATCTGGGCGTGGCCTATGATTTCGCCGAGGGAGAAGACCGCGACATGGAGCAGGCGATCTACTGGTATGAGCAGGCGGCGGCATTGGGCGACGTGCGGGCCATGTTCAACCTGGGCGTGACGTACGATCAGGGGGACGGCGTGCCCGTGGACGCCGAGCAGGCGATCTACTGGTACGAGCAGGCGGCAGCGCTGGAGTATGACAAGGCGATGATGAACCTGGCGCTGATCTATGACCAGGCCGAATATGTGGACCGCGACATGGAACAGGCGATCTACTGGTACGAGCAGGCGGCGATGCTGGGCAATGTCGACGCGATGTTCAACCTGGCGCTGACGTATGACCTGGCCGACGGCGTCGAGCGCGACATGGAGCAGGCGATCCACTGGTACGAGCAGGCGGCGGCGCTGGGCAATGCCGACGCGATGTTCAACCTGGGCGTGACGTACGACATCGGCGACGGCGTGGAGATGGACGACGAGCAGGCCGTGGCGTGGTATGAGCAGGCGGCCGAGGCGGGCAGCGACAAGGCGATGTTCAACCTGGGCATCATGTACTACAACGGCGAGGGCGTCGAGGCGGACGAGGACATGGCCGTCGCGTGGCTGGAGCGGGCCTTGGAGGCGGGCTACGAGGACGCGCAGGAGGTGCTCGACAGCATCCGCTGAGCCGCAAGATAGAATTAAAATCCCCCGGCGCAATGGCCGGGGGATTTTTGCTGTGGTTTTCTTCTCAGCCGGTCACATTGAGGCCTCTGAAATGGTCAGGGTTTCCAGGAGCCAGACGGCCTCTTCCGGTATTTCGTCCGTCATGCTTCCCTCCGGTAAGATGTAGGAGAACTGATAGCTGTATCCGGTATCTGTGCGCACAAGAAAGCCATAGTCATAGGGAAACGTTTCATTTGTATAGACAATGTAGGCACGTTCCCCTATCGGGACATCCTCGTAAAGGATGAACCCGTTGCTGCTGTCATATAGCTTGCTCAGAAAGAGGTCCTGATCTTTTTGACGCTGCAAAGTACTGAATACGGAAAACTGAATCCCGGCCTCTTCGTTGATAAAGGTATATCTATAGGGATAGCTTTCCCGTTCTGTGCGTTCAACAGGCTGATACTGATACCCCTCCGGAATCCGTAACGTCAGAAATCCGCCGTCAACCTCCAGGCTGACGTCATAGCCGGCATAGGCAGGCGCGCTATCCTCAGCAGCCGCCCCTTGATCAGCCCCCATACTTGCAGCCAGAGCTGGTTGCAGGCTCAAAACGGTCAGGATCAGCGCCATCAGGCAGCCCAGAGAACGAAACTTTTTCATGCAATGGCCTCCTTTTCATGGGGCGTTGGCAACTGGCGCCCGAAAACGGAACGCAGCCCGGTTTCTCGAAAGCGCAGGATGGGCCGTTGAAAACGCTCGGGCCCGGGCGCCGCGTCGAGGCGTCATATCCTTTCCAGATATGGGATGTATTCGTTGGGCAGGGTTCCGTTTTTGGCGATCCTGAGCACTTCGCCACTCCTGGCATTCAGTTCTACGATGCCGCTGGGGAATGCGCTGTCTCCGGTATGCCAGATGATCACACGCCATCTGCTTTCCCCAATTTGAGATGTAAAGAAAGAATAATAGATTTCCGCATGGACATGCCAGCCCTCTGATAGGCCATACGCTGCCTGCACCGCCTGCAGGGCGATGGGGGTGATCTCCTCCTGCGGCAGGTCGTCGCTGCCCGGGAGGGAGAACCCATATTGAGCAATGGCAGCAAGCTCATCATAACTCATATTGATCTCGTTTTTCTCCTGAGCTATGCGTAGCTTATCGGGAAGCGAGTTTGCATACGCCATCTTTTCCTCTGGCGACCACTTAAAAAAGGCTCCCCTTTGCTTGCAGAGTTCGTTGTACTCCGCCTCCAGACTGCCGATCTTCTTTTCTGGAGCGCAATAGACCACGTCTCCACGAAGCACATGAACCGCAAAGCAATCCCCACTTGCGAATTCAACGCCAAATCGCCACATCCCCTGCGTGCTTCCGCGCTCCATCGCGGTATAGGAAACCGCAGCCGTATAGTCGCCCGTCCCGTATGCAACGCCGTAGCGCTCAACGATTTCAGCCAAAGCTGCCTCCAGCGCCTGTTCCTGCTCGAGCCCGTCTGAAGCCGAATCCAGATTGACGGGATAGGGCATCTGCTCAAGGGATACCATCAACGCATCAAACCGATAGCGTTGAGACAGCGTCCACCCATAATAGCTGCCGTATTCTTGCTCACAGATGGCAAGAAGCATGTCGTACAGGTCGCCTGCATCGTTGTCTTCCATCCGGTAACCATGCGTGGCCAACATCTCTTGAACCATTTCAAGATCATTGGCGGCATTCGATCCATCCACGGAAGCCAGCAATCCCTCAAGAAGGTCCGTCTCGGCGCGTGCACCTCCCAAACTCGCGATGAGCATGACCAGACTCAGGAATCCTGCAATGCGTTTTTTCATGTGATGCCTCCTTGTCAATGGCGGTTTCGGCTACTGTTCCCATCTCCGCTTGATCGATCAACTCAAGAGATGCCTTCGCCGGCGGCCGAGGATGAAGGGAATGGGGCGAAAAGCGATCCGTGCAGCATTCGCACGCTCCAAGGGCGGCCTTCTCGTGATGGAGGCGCGGGCTAACCTGCGTCAGACGCATCTACCATATATACGGCAGGAGTTGCCTGTTTCTTCCGGTTTGTTATCAGAAATATCCCAAAGCATTCGGATGGCGCGGCAGCTTATGGAAAAAGTATTTTCCGGAAACGGCACAGAGAAGGAGGGCGCAGAATGAAGATGAATTTTTCTAAAGACGAGTTGGCTATGGTCTATCAGTACGCCGCCGGTACGAAGGAAGAAACCCTTGCGGGGCTGAAAGAAATCGTGCCGGTTATCCGTGACCGGCAGACAAGAGAGATTGTGGAGAGTACCATCCGAAAGCTGGACGCC
>DVFJ01000022.1 GCA_018713325.1 Candidatus Onthenecus intestinigallinarum
AGACACACACAGGAAAGAAAGGAGGCCCCCGCATGGACGGCTTCTCCCTGACCGCGCTGCGCGACGCGCTGCTCTCCGGCGTGCTCAACTGGGGCGGGCGCATCCTCACCGCCGCGGCCATCGTGCTGTGCGGCGTGTTCGTGCGCAAGCTCCTGCGCCTGGGCGTGCAGCGCCTGACCCGCCTGCCCGGCCAGCGCGCGCAGGAGGCCATCCGCCGCCACCGCGCCCTGCAGACGCTGCTGCTGCACAGCGTCGACGCCGTCGTCTGGTTCATCATCGTCGTGGCCGCCATCAGCGCCCTGGGCGTCAACGTCGCATCCATCCTCACGGTGGCCGGCGTGGGCGGCATCGCCATCGGCCTGGGCGCGCAGTCCATCGTGACCGACGTGCTCGCCGGCGTGCTCATCCTCCTGGAGGAGCAGTACGTCGTGGGCGATACCGTCACGCTCGCTGGATTCACCGGCGCCGTGGAGCGCATGTCCCTGCGCTCCACCGCGCTGCGCAGCTTCGCGGGCGACCTGCACGTCGTGCCCAACGGCGAGATCCGCAACGTCACCAACCACACCCGCAGCTTCCACCGCGCGCTCGTCGACCTGTCCGTCGACTATGCCGAGCCGCTCGACCGCGTGCAGCGCGTGCTCGAGCAGACGCTCGCCGCCTGCTTCCCCGGCATGGAGGGCCTGACCGCCGCGCCCGAGCTGCTCGGCGTCGTCGACCTGGCCGACAGCGGCGTGGTGCTGCGCGTGTGCGCCGAGTGCGCCCCCGGCGAGCACTGGGCCGTGGAGCGCAAGCTCCGCCGCCTCATCAAGGACGCGTTTGACCGCGAGGGCATCGTCCTGTCCATCCCGCAGCGCATGGTCCACCTCGCGCCCGACGCCCGGCAGACGCCGGACGCCTGAACAACCCCCCAATAAGGAGGCAATCCCCATGGCAGACAAGCCCAACACCCCCACCCCGCACATCAGCGCCCAGCCCGGCGACTTCGCCCCGACCGTGCTCATGCCCGGCGACCCGCTGCGCGCCCGCTTCATCGCCCAGACCTATTTGCAGGACGCCGTCCTCGTCAACGACGTGCGCGGCGTGCAGGGCTACACCGGCCTGTACCAGGGCAAGCGCGTATCCGTCATGGCCTCGGGCATGGGCATGCCCTCCATCGGCATCTATGCCTACGAGCTGTTCCACTTCTACGGCGTGGAGGCCATCATCCGCATCGGCAGCGCGGGCGCGCTCAGCCCCGAGCTGCGCCTGCGCGACATCGTCGCGGGCATGAGCGCCTACACCAACTCCGCCTTTGGCCGCCAGTTCGGCTTTGACGGCAACCTCGCGCCCTGCTGCGACTTCTCGCTGCTGTGCCGGGCCGACCAGGCCGCGCGCGCGCTGGGCCAGAAGCTGACCGTCGGCCCGATCTACTCCTCGGACACGTTCTACGACGAGTCCGGCGCCTCGCTCAAGCTGCAAAAGCTGGGCGTGCTCGCCGTGGAGATGGAGGCCGCCGCCCTCTACCTGACCGCCGCCCGCGCCGGCAAGAAGGCCCTTTGCCTGTGCACGATCTCCGACAGCGTCGTCACCGGCGAGGAGCTGGACGCCCTCAGCCGCCAGAACACCTTCACCCGCATGATGGAGATCGCCCTGGCCATCGCCTGAAAGGCGAACGTTGTCGAATCCAGTCGATCCAGAACCGGCATAAATAGCGAATTTTGTCGAACGATTTTTGGCCCTTTTCGCCGAAAAAATCGTCGAAATCCGTTGACGAACGGCGGAAAAACGTGTATCCTGTAACTGCGCCCGGACAAGCCGCCGGCGCGCGAAAGGAGGAGCCGACATGGATCTCAACCGTCAGGAAAAGCAGCTGGTCCGCCTGTTCCGCGACTGCACGAAGGAGCAGCGCATCCTCATCCTCGACGCCGTGAACGAAATGGTCCTCGCCCAGAAGGTCCCGCCGCTGGACGACCCCAAGGCCACGCTCAGCGGCTACCAGGACAACGTGCTGCCGTTCAAAAAGAAGGCCTGACAGCAGCCTCACCTCATCCCTCCGGGGCGCACACCCCTTGAGGGGGAGAAACGCCCGGCGCGCGCGCAGACCCATCCCCCTGCGCCGTGCCCGGGCGCGTTCCCCACATCCCCAGGCGCGGGCCGCGGCCCGCGCCTTTTTTTCTGCCCCCAGCCTTGACGCGCCGGGCAAAACCGCCTACAATAGAAGGGATGAACCGGCCGCGCCCGCAGCCTCCCCGAAAGAAGGTGGCCCCCATGCAAGACAGCCCGGAAAACAGCCCCGACGTCAGCCCCTGCTGCGTCGACGAGCAGCACGTGCGCGCCGTGCGCGCGCGCATGATCGACCCCGGGCGCATGGAGGAGCTGGCCGCCTTCTTCCGCATGCTCGGCGCGGCCTCCCGCGTGGGCATCCTCTACGCGCTCAGCGTCGAGCCGGAGATGTGCGTGGGCGACCTGGCCGCCCTGCTGGATATGGCCCAGCCCGCCGTGTCCAACCAGCTCAAGGCCCTGCGGCAGGCCCGCCTCATCAGGAGCCGCCGCGACGGCAAGATGATCTTCTACTCCCTGGCCGACCAGCACCCCAAGGACATCATCCGCTACGGCCTGGAGCACCTGGACGAGCCCGGCGAGTAGCGCGGGGGAGACGGCCCGCATACGCAAAAACACTTCGCAAAAGTCAGCTTTTGCGAAGTGTCCTGTTTTTGGGCCGTCAGTCCATGCGCGTCACGCGGCCGTGGCGCACGAGGTAGCGCTCCTCGGCCATGGCCAGCAGCGGCGCGTCGGAGACGGGGTCGTCGGTGTACATGGCGCGCACGGAGAAGTCGCCCAGCGCCTCGCGCAGGCGGCGGATCTTCTCCTCGCCGCGGCAGTTTTCGCCGCGGATGAGGCCGGTGCGCGGGTCGGCGCGCGTGGCGACGAGCACATCCGCGCCCAGGCGGCGAGCGGCGGGCGCGACCAGGAACGCGGGCGAGGCGGAGGCGATGGCGAACGGGATGTCGCCGGGCGCGCGGCGCAGCCAGGGCGCGAGGCGGCGCAGGCGGCGGGGGTCGCTCCAGAAATCCTGCGCCATCGCCTCGGCGTCCACGCCGCGCAGGAAGCACAGAAAGTGGCGCTTGGCCACCGTGAGCGCCTGGGCGTCCATCAGGAAGAGCAGGCCGCCCAGCAGCTGCTCGGGCAAAAAGCGCAGGAGCGACGGCCTGCGGCGCAGACAGTAGCGCCAGAACGCGCCGGTGGACTCGCCGTCGAAGAGCGTGCCGTCAAAGTCGTAAACGTCGATGCGCATGGGATCCTCCGTCAGTCGAGCATCTGCATCCACAGGCTCTTGAGGTAGTAGGACTCGGGGTAACCGGCCAGCACGGGGTGGTCGACGTCCTGGCGGCGCAGGGTGATCACGCGCACGGCGCGGCGCAGGTCCTGCGCGGCGGAGAGCGTGGTCTTGACGAAGACGTCCTCCGGCATGTGGTAGGAGCAGCTGTGCGCGGCCAGCACGCCGCCCGCGGGCAGCAGGCGCATGGCCGAGAGCGCGATCTCCTTGTAGCCGCGGCGGGCGGCATCGAGGTTGGCGCGGGCCTTGGCGAAGGCCGGCGGGTCGAGCACGACCACGTCGTACTGCGCCCGCTCGCGGCCCTTTGCGCGCAGGAAGTCAAAGCAGTTGGCGCAGGCGACCTCCACGGCCAGGCCGTTGCGCGCGGCGTTCTCGCGGGCCAGGGCGCAGGCGGCCTCGGAGATGTCCACGGCGCACACGCTCGCGGCCCCGGCGGCGGCGGCGTTGAGCGCAAAGCCGCCCGCGTAGGTGAAGCAGTCCAGCACGCGCGCGCCCCGGGCGAAGCGGCGCAGGAAGCGGTGGTTCTCCTTCTGGTCGAGGAAGGAGCCGGTCTTCTGCCCGCCCCGCAGGTCCACGCGCAGCGTCAGGCCGTTCTCGCGCACGAGCGTCTCCTCCCCCACCTCGCCCAGCAGCACGCGGGAGAAGCGCTCCATGCCCTCCTTTTCGCGGATGGCGTCGTCGTTCTTGAGCAGCAGCGCGCGCATCGAGGGCACGCAGCCCTGCAGCGCGCGGACGATCTCGTCCGTCCAGCGCTCCATGCCCAGGGCCAGCACCTGCAGCACGACCACCGGGCCGAACTGGTCGCAGATGACGCCGGGCAGCCGGTCGGCCTCGCCGTAGATCAGGCGGCGGCAGTCGGTGTCGTCCCGGCGCATGCAAAGGTCGCGGTAGGCGACGGCCTCGCGCACGCGCCGCGCGATGAGCGCCGCGTCGACCGGCTCGTCCCGGTGCGTGAGCAGGCGCACGGTGATCATGGACCGGCCGTTGTAAAAGCCGTGGCCCAGCAGCCTACCGTGCGCGTCCAGCGCGCGCACGGGGCCGCCGTCCTCCGTTTCGCCCTCCACGCGGGCGATCTCGTTGCGGTAGATCCAGGGGTGTCCGTCGCGGATCTTCTTCTGCCGTCCGTCCTGGACGTATACGTCGGCCATCGGCCCCGCCTCCTTTTGCGTCACAGCTCGATCAGCGAGACCATCACGACCGGGCGGCGCTTCGTCTTCTCGTATAGGAAGCTGCGCAGCTGGCCCTGCATGAGCTGCACGCACTCGCGCATGGGCTTGCGCTGCGCCTTCATGCGGCGCGCGAAGTCCACGGCGCGGCGCTCGCAGTCGCCGGTGACCTTCTGGTACTCGCTGTCGTACAGGAAGCCCATCGCGTGCACGACGGGCGGCGCGCTCAGCTCGCCGGTCTTGCGGTCGATGGCCAGCGCCACGCTGACCACGCCGTCGTCGCTGAGCAGCTTGCGCTCGCGCAGGACGAGGTTGTCCGCGTCGTCGATGCTCGTGGAGCCGTCGATCAGCACCGCCGCGCCGTTGGTGAAGCCCGTGATCGCGGCCCTGCCGTCGCGGATCTCGAAGATGTCGCCGTTGCCGAGGATGAAGATGTTCTCCCAGGGCATGCCCAGCGCGGCGGCCATCTCGGCGTGCTGGTAGAGCATGCGGTATTCGCCGTGCGCGGGCAGCAGGAAGCGCGGGCGCACGAGCGTGTGCACGAGCTTGATCTCCTCCTGCGAGGCGTGGCCGGAGGCGTGCACGTCGGCCAGCGCGGAGTAGTACACCTTCGCGCCGCGCTTGTACAGCTCGTTGATGACCTTGTAGATGGGCTTTTCATTGCCGGGGATGGGCGTGGCGGAGATGATGACCGTGTCGCCCGGCACGATCTCGACCTCGCGGTGCGCGCTGAAGGCGATGCGCGTGAGCGCGGACATGGGCTCGCCCTGGCTGCCGGTGGAGATGACGACCACGCGCTCGGGCGGGAAGCGGTCGACCTGGCTGATGTCGATGAGCGTATCGGGCTTCATCTGGATGTAGCCCAGGGAGTTGGCGGCGTTGAAGACGTTGAGCATGCTGCGCCCGACGAGCGCGACCTTGCGGCCGTGGCGCTCGGCGGCGGTGAAGATCTGCTGGAGCCTGTAGATGTTCGAGGAGAACGTCGCCACGAAGATGCGGCCCCTGGCGCCGGCGAACATGCCGGCGAACGACTCGCCGACGTGGCGCTCGCTGGCCGAGAAGCCCTTGACCTCGATGTTCGTGGACTCGCACACGAACAGCAGCACGCCCGCGCGGCCGATCTCGGCGATGCGCTGCAGGTTGATGATGCCCCCGTCGATGGGCGTGTAGTCGACCTTGAAGTCGCCCGAGTGCATCACGTAGCCCAGCGGCGTGCGGATGGCGAGCATCGACGCGTCGGCGATGGAGTGATTCACGTGGATGAACTCCACCGAGAAGCACCCCGCCTGGATCACGTCGCCGTCGCGCACGGTGTGCACCTCGCAGCGCTTGAGCAGGCCGGGCATGCGGTCCTCGATCTTGTACTTGACCAGCTCCATCGTCATGCGCCCGCCGTAGATGGGCGCGCGCAGCTCCTTCATCAGGTACGGGATGCCGCCGATGTGGTCCTCGTGCCCGTGCGTGAGGAAGATGCCCCGCACGCGGTCGCGGTTTTGCAGCACGTAGGTGAAGTCCGGGATGACCGCGTCCACGCCGGGCATGGTCTCATCCGGGAAGGACTGGCCGCAGTCGACGATGATGATGTCGCGCCCGTACTCGTAGGCGGTCATGTTCTTGCCGATCTCGCACATGCCGCCCAGCGGGATCACGCGCAGCGCCCCGCGCTTCGGGTGCGCGCTGGCATGGCTGCTCAGCGACGCGCGCTTGCGGCCGACCATCTGCAGCGTGGCGGAGATGGCGGGCTTGCCGCCCGTCTCGGTGACCACGCGCACGCGCCGCGGGCCGCGGCCCCGGGGGGCAGACGCTGCCCGGGGGGCGGACGCCGCCCGGGGGGCGGACGCTGCCCGGGGGGCAGACGCCGCCCGGGGGGCGCCCTGCGCGGCGGGCGCGGCCTGTTCAGGCTGCGCGGCAGGCTGGGCCTGTGCCGCGGGCTTGCGCGGCTTACGGGCGCGGCGCGCGGGCTGCGTCTGGGCCGCGGGCTGGGCCTGGGCGGCGGGCTGTGCCTGTGCCACAGGGGCCGCAGGCGCGGCCTGTGCGGCGGGCTTGCGCGGCTTACGGGCGCGGCGCGCGGGCTGTGCCTGTGCCACAGGTGCCGCGGGCTGCGCCGGCTGGTCCTGACGGGACGGGGATGCGGTATCGGTCCGGCGGGGCAGGCGGCGTCCGCCGCGCGCGCCGGGGGTCTTGTTTTCCTGATCGGGCATAGATATTTCCTTTCTCTTATCCAAATAGACGGTCGTCGGGCGGGGCGCAGAGGGCGCGCCGCCGGGGGATACGGGCGATTCAGGCCGCGACAATCCAGACCCCTGCGAGGCAGGCGTCGGACGGGGGCGTGCGCGGGGAAGTCCGCGGGCCCGTGGGGGGTGGGAAGGGACGGCGGGGCCGTCCGAAGGGCGGGGCGGCGCAGGGCGGCCCCGCTATATGAAGGACGGGGAGGCGCGGCCGCGGTCGTGAGCGCGCGGGGCGGTCCGTCCAGCATAGACAGATGCAGACGTTTTATTATACACCAGGCGGCGGGAAAATACAACGGGGCGGGAAAGTTTCCGTTGACGAACGGCGGCGGGTATGCTATCGTGAGGGCATACAAAGGGAGGTCTGGCGGATGAACCGGAGGAAGAAGGCGGCGCTCATCGCGCTCATCGCGGCGGCGGTGGCGCTGGCGCTGGCGGCGGGCGCGGCGGCGTGGTGGTTTTTCGGCGGCAGCGGGATGACGCACTATCTGCTGATGGGCACGGACCAGTGGGGCCCGCTGGCAGAGGGCGGGCGCAGCGACGTGATGATCCTGTGCACGCTGGACATGGACGCGCGGCGGGTGGCGCTCACGTCGCTGGCGCGGGATCTGCAGGTGACGCTGCCCAGCGGCGGGGAGAACCGGCTGAACACGGTGGCGCACTTTGGCGACGAGGCGGAGCTGGTCCAGGTCGTGGAGGGCCTGCTGGGCCTGCCGATCGAGGGCTATGTGAGCGTGAACTTCTCCAGCGTGGTGGAGATCGTGGACGCGCTGGGCGGCGTGACGGTGGAGCTGACGGCGCAGGAGGCCTCCTATCTGAAGCGGGTGGAGGGCGAGTATGACGGCCATCCGCTGCACGAGGGCGCGTGCGACCTGAACGGGGCGCAGGCGCTGGCGTACATGCGCTGCCGGCAGCTGGACAGCGACTTCGGGCGCACGGACCGGCAGGCGAAGGTGATGGACGCGCTGCTCAACGGCGAGAAGCGCATCGGCCTGGGCGAGGCCACGCGGCTGATGGGCGCGCTGTCGGGCAGCTACCGCACGGACCTGAGCGCGGCGGAGCTGGCCTCGGCGGCGCGCAACGTCCTGCGGCTGCGGGGCGCGGGGTTTGAGAAGTTCACGATCCCGGCGCAGGGCACGTACCGCTACGGCGAGCTGCGGGGCGGCTCGGTGCTGGTGGCGAACATGGACAAGAACCGGGAGCAGCTGTGGGCGTTCCTGGGCCTGGAGCTGCCGGAGGCGTCGCAGACGGAATAACGGCATAGGACGCCGGGGTGCAGGGGCGGGGCCATGACGCGCCCCTGCCGCATGGGGGCCTTGGCGCGGGTGCAGGGGGGCATCCCCCTGCCGGGGCCTGGGGCAGCGCCCCGGGGGCCTGCGCCGCAGCGCCATGACGCGCCCCTGCCGCATGGGGGCCTTGGCGCGGGTGCAGGGGGGCATCCCCCTGCCGGGGCTTGGGGCAGCGCCCCAAAAAACGCCGCATGGCGCGCCTTCGAGAGGCCCCCATGCGGCGTTTGCGCGCGCTTCTCGCGCCCCTGGCGCTTGCAGCGCCCGCTTTTTTTTGCGCTGCGGCGCAGGCTCCGGGGCGCTGCCCCGGCCCCCGGCAGGGGCGGGACGCCCCGCCCCTGCACCCCGGCGCTCTGCGCCTATTCCCCCCTTCTATGCGGCCAGCGTGACCGTGAAGCGCGCGCCCTCGCGCGACGCCTGCGCGTCCAGCGCCGCCCGCTGGCGGTCCAGCAGCGCGCGCACCTCCGCCAGATCCGGCATGTCGCCCGCGCCGTCGTCCTCCACGCGCACGGACGGCACGCCCCGCCAGAGCAGCACCTGCACCCGCGCGCCCCGCGCGCCCGGATGCAGCGCCACCGCCTGCAGCAGCATCCCCAGCGCCCGCGTCAGCGCCGCCGGGTCCGCCGTCGCAAAGACCGGCTCCTCCGGCAGCCGCGCGTCCAGCACCAGGCCGCTCCCTTCGAGCAGCGGCCGGCACGCGTCCAGCGCCTCCCGCGTCAGCGCGCACAGGTCGCACCGCTCCGGCCGCACCGGCGCGCTCGCCCGCTTCTCCCGCTGCCGCCGCGCGTTGCGCTGCACCAATCCCTCGTTCAGCGCCCGCAGCGCCTTGCGCTCCCGCGCCGTGCCCGTCGCGCTGATCAGCCGGCACAGGTTTCCCTCCCCCGCCTCCGACAGCGCGTCCCGCAGCAGCTGCGCCCGCCGCCGCGCCCGCCGCAGCAGCGCGCCCAGCACCCCGCAGCCCGCCAGCGCCAGCGCCAGCAGCGCGAGCAGCAATACATGCATCCGATCCATGAAAAACCCTCCCTTTCCGGCGCCATCTGCGCGCAGGGGCCGCCCGGCTCGCGCCGGACAGCCCCCATATCGTCGGTCTTGTGTATCCCCGCCGTCAATTCTTGGGCGGGAAGTCCTCCAGGCCCTCGATCTCCTTGCCCAGCAGGCTGCGCAGGAAGTACGACGGCGAGAAGTTGCGCACGTCCTTGCCATCCTCCCCGCGCACGATCAGGCCCGTCGCGCGGTAGTAGACCTGCATGTCGATGTCCAGCTCGATCAGGTCCGCGTCGTACACCGTCAGGCCCTCCACGTCCCGGCACTTCGTCAGCGGCCACTGCGGCGCCAGCAGCGTCCATTCGCCGTCCGGCAGCAGCGCCGTCATGCCCATGGACGTCACGCGCGTGACGAGCGCATCCTCCGCCGTGAAGGCGAGCATCTCCACCCGCTCCATGCGCGCGCGGTCCGCATCCACAAACCGCTCGCCCGTCGACAGGTCGATGCGCGCCACCAGCTCCTGCGTCGCATACGCCACGTAGCGCCCGTCCGGGCTGAACGCGATGTGCAGCGCGTCCTTCGTGCCCGGGATGCGGTAGGACTTCATCGTGCGCAGGTCGATCACCCGCGCGTCGTCCGTCAGCTCCGCCCCGCGCTCCCGCCGGTCGTACAGCAGCGCCAGATTCCCGTCGCGCGATACGTCCAGCGAGCGCACCTGCTCGTAGTTCTTGCCGCTCAGCCCCAGCGTCGCAAGCGTCAGCGCGCCCTCGACCTTCAGCTGCTCGTCCGTGCCCACCGTGCCCACCAGCACGCCCCGGTTGTTCAGCAGCACCATGCGCAGCTTCGCATGGTCCAGGTGCGCCAGGTTCGACGTGCCCGCCGTCTGCCACCTGCGCTGCATGTCCGAAGCCGCGGCCGCCGCGTCCGGCTCGCCCACCGGCGTGGACAGCAGCCCCGCCTGCACGCCCAGCAGCAGCGCCTGCTCGTCCGGCGCGGCGGTCAGCACCGCCTGCGCCTGCGCCTCCGGCTCCGGCGTCGGGCTCGGCTCCGGCGTCTGCGTCGGCCTGGGCGTCGCCGTCGGCTCCGGCGTCTTGCGCGGCGTCGACGTCAGCGCAGGCTCAGGCGTCGGCCCCGTCAGCGTGTTCGCCGCCGCGTCCGGCGCCAGCGCCGCGCCCAGATACAGCCGCAGCCCGTCCCAATACCCGTCCGCCCGGCTGTCCCGCCGCTGCGGGTTCAGCCCCAGGCGGTATTCCGTGCGCGTGTACAGGCCGTCCATGTCCTCATCCTTGGGCGCGACGTACGGCGCCTGGTTCGCCGACGGCACCTGCGGCGGCGCCGCCGGCTCCTCAAACTCGTCCCACTCCCCCGGCTCGGGCGTCTCCATCGGCTCCGGCGTCGCCGTCGGCCCCGGCGTGGGCGTCGGCTCCGGCGCCTCGATCGGGTCGTAGATCCCGCTGAGCGCCAGCTCCTTCGTCGACGCAAACCGCAGCGCAAACGCGTAGCGCATCCCGTAGGGCACAAACGCCGTATACCGCCCCCGCTCGTCCTTCGGGTCGACCTTCAGCTGGTTCTCCTCCGCCCAGCTCTCCTCCGGCAGCGCCTTCACCGCCTCCATCAGCTCCGCGGGCGTCTCGGCCACCCCCTCGGGCAGCAGCAGCAGCAGCACCTCGATCGCCCGCACGTCGTCCTCGGCCCGCGCAATCGTGAAGCGCATCGCCACGCCCGTCGGATCCGGCTGCGATTCGTCATACACGAACGGCCCGAACGACGGCGTCGGGAACGGCGTGCGCGTCGGCGCGGGCGTCGCGTCCGGCGTAGGCGTCGCGTCCGGCGTAGGCGTCGCGTCCGGCGTAGGCGTCGCGTCCGGCGCGGGCGTCGCGTCCGGCGCGGGCGTCGCGTCCGGCGTAGGCGTCGCGTCCGGCGCGGGCGTCGCGTCCGGCGTAGGCGAAACGTCCGGCGTGGGCGTCGCGTCCGGCGCGGGCGTCGCGTCCGGCGTCGGGCTCGGGCTCGGCGCGGGCGTCGCGTCCGGCGACGGGATTGGGCTTGGCGACGGGCTTGGCGTGGGCGTCGGATCCGCCGGCAGGTCGGAGAGCGGCTGCTCGGCGGGCTGCTCGACGGGCTGCTCGGCCCGCGCCGTAAAGGGCGGGGCCGCAAACGGGCCGCTGAGGCACGCAAGGCCCAGCGCAAGGCACAACGCGCCGGCGCGGCGCGCGAAACGCTTCATCGGATGGCTTCCCCCTCTGTCCGTGGCTTCTGTGGCGGGTCGTTACACGTATCTGACGCGCAAGGGGCCGCGTTTCTTGCGGCCCCCGGCAAAAAAATGTGGAAACGCGCTCAGCGCGCGGCCAGCAGCCGGTCGCGCAGCTCGCGCTCGAGCCGGTCCAGCTCGCGCCCGGCCTGCTCGCGCGCCGTCGCGCCCTCGCGCTGCACGCGCTGCACCTCGCTGATCGTCTCGATCAGCGCGGCGTTCGCCTGGCGCAGCGTGTCCAGGTCGATCACCCCGCGCTCCGCCGCCTGCGCCGTCTGCACGGTGCCGGTCTTTAGCATCTCCGCGTTTCGCCGCAGCAGCTCGTTGGTCACGTCCGTCACCGCCTGCTGCGCCTTGAGCGCGCCCTGCGCGTGCGCCATGCCCAGCGCCACGACCATCTGCCCCTTCCACAGCGGAATGGTGTTCACGATCGTCGACTGGATCTTCTCCGCCAGCAGCGCGTCGTTGCTCTGCATCAGGCGCACCTGCGGGCCCATCTGCACCGCCACCATGCGCGACAGGCGCAGGTCGTGCAGCTTCTTCTCAAACCGGTCCAGCGCCGCGGCGTAGTCGTTGGCGCGCTGCGCGTCCAAAGCGTCGCCCGTCTGGCGCGCCCGCGCCAGCAGCCCCGGCAGCTCCTGCTCCCGCAGCGCGCGCAGCCGCTCCTCGCCCGCCACGATGTACAGCGTCAGCTCGCGCAGGTACTGCTGGTTGAGCCCGTACATCTCCTCGAGCATCGCCACGTCCGCGTTCAGCTGCTCCTGATGCGCCCGCAGCGCCGAGACGATCTGCTCCACGCCGTCCTCCACCCGGTCATAGCGCGCCTTCAGCTCCGCCACCGACTGCTGCCCGCGCCGCAAAAACCCGAACAGCCCCTTCTTCTCCTCCGTCGCGTCAAAGCCCTGGATCTGCGCCACCAGCTGCGAGAGCAGCTCCCCCGCCTCGCCCGCGTCCTTGGCCCGCACCTCCTGGAGCACCTTGTCCGAGAACGTCGACAGGTGCTCCTGCGCCTGCGAACCGTAGCCCAGCACCACCTGGCTATTCGCTACGTCGATGCGCCCCGCCAGCTCCAGCACCGCCTTGCGCTCCTCCTCCGTCAGCGCGTCCAGCGTCAGCGCCGGATCGGCCGGCGCAGCCTCGGCCGCCTGTGCGGCGGGCGCGGCAGGCGCGGCGGGCGCATCCTGTGCGGCGGGCGCGGCGGGTGCGGCGGGCGCGGCCTGTGCGGCCTGGGCGGCAGGCGCGGCCTGTGCGGGATCGGTGGGCAGGCGCAGCGTGGGCACGGGCATATCCTTGAACTCATCCATGCGAAAAACCCTCCTTGCGGTGTGATCTTCCATCTTTCCCTATATGATACCGCAACACGGCCCCGGCTGCAAGCCCTTCCCGGGCTCCGCCCGGACCCGGCAAGGGGGGACAAGGTCCCCCCTGCACCCCCCTGTTCTTGAGTTACGTGCGGGGCTGCGCGCCCCGCGCCCCCGGCAGGGGCCCCCGGGCGCTGCCCGGACCCGGCAGGAGGGACAAGGTCCCCCCTGCACCCCCCTGTTACCGGGAACCGTGCGGGGCTACGCGCCCCGCGCCCCCGGCAGGGCTTTGCCCTGCACCCGCTACGGGCCGCACATCGTGCGGCCCTGGGCATGCGCGACAGATTCGCATAGTCAAAGGCCCGCGCAACGCGCGGGCCGTAGCGCCGGGGGGCGCGGGGGGAGGGGCTTCCCTCCCCCCGCTACTACCGTTCAAGATTGACGTCCTTGAAGCCCTGCTGCGCGAGGTTCTCCTGCACGCCGCGGGCGTCGGCCTGGGCGAGCAGCTTCTGGCGCATGCGCACGGTGACCTTGGGGTCCTCGCAGCGGCCGGGGCCGGCGATGCAGCCGCCCTCGCAGGCCATGCCCTCGACGATCGTCTCGGGCAGCTTGCCCGCGCCGAGCATCATGAGCGCCTTTTTGCACTCGGCGGCGCCGTTGCAGCGCAGGCAGGAGTAGGGCGTATCAAAGCCGTCCTCCTCGAGCACGCGGCCGACGGCGGCGGCGACGCCGCCCGACTGCGCGAAGCCCTTGGCGTAGCGGCTGCCCTGCTGCGTGGGCGCGGCCTGCTCCTTGGCGGGGTCGATGCCGCGCACGCTGAACAGGGCGTAGAGCTCTTCAAAGGTCATGGCAAAGTCCGCGCCGTCGGGCACGCGCAGCACCTCGCTCTTCTTGGCGATGCACGGGCCGATGAACACGACCGTCGCGCCGGGGTGATCGCGCTTGACGAAGCGGGCGGCGGCGGTCATGGGCGACACGGTGGAGGAGACCATGGGCATGAGCTTCTTGAAGTGCTTGTCGATCATGTTGTAGAAGGCGGGGCAGCAGGAGGTGGTCATGTGCCCGCCGCGCTCGGCGACCTCCTTGAGCTCCTGCGCCTCATGCCAGGCGACGGCGTCCGCGCCGAGCGCGACCTCGAGGCAGTCGTCAAAGCCGAGGCGGCGCACGGCCTGGGCGATCTGCGCGAACGTGGCCATGCCGAACTGGCCCTCGACCGCGGGCGCGACGACGGCGTAGACCTCGCCGGGGCCCTTGATGCGCTCGATGACGTGCACGATCTGCGAGCTGTCGCTGATCGCGCCAAAGGGGCAGGCGGCGACGCACGAGCCGCAGGAGATGCACCGGTCGTAGTTGATCGTGGCGCGGCGGTTCTGGTCCATGGCGATGGCGTCGACCGGGCAGGAGCGCACGCAGGGGCGCAGGGTGTCGGAGATGGCGTTGTACGGGCAGGCGGCGGCGCAGCGGCCGCACTCGCGGCACTTTTCGGGGTCGATGTACGCGCCGCGGCCGGTGACGCTGACCGCGCCGAAGGGGCAGGCCTCGACGCACTTGCGGGCCACGCAGCGCTGGCAGTTGCTGGTGACGGTGTAGCGGTTGATCGGGCAGCCCTCGCACGCCGCGTGCATGACGGCCACGACGCCCGGCTTGTTCGTGCGGTCGGTGGCCCAGCGCACGCGATAGCGGATGATCTCCCGCTCGCGGTAGACGCAGCAGCGCACCGTCGCCTGGCTGCCGGGCGGGATGATCTCCATGGGGATCTCGTCCATCGCGTCCTGGCTCAGCCCGCCCTCATAGGCCAGCTGGGCCACGCGCTTGAGCACCTCAAACTTAAAGTGTTCCGTGTTGCTGCATACAGGCATCCGGCGTTCCTCCCCGCCGCGGCGCATATCCGCGGCCGATCAAAAATACTGTCTTTCGATGGTCTTGCCCAGGCGCTCCAGCTCCGCGGCGAGCTCGTCGATCAGGCGGAACTTGATGGACAGGTCCGTGGGCAAATTCGGGTTCTGGTGCGCGGGGTTGATCGCCGTGCCGACGAACAGCTGCAGGTGCGTGCAGTCCTCGAGCAGCAGCCGCGCCAGGCGCGCCGCGCCGTTGTCCTCATCCAGGCGCTTGAAGGGCGCGTCGCTCTGGGCGGCGTCCTGCGCGCCGCGCAAAAGCTCCAGCGTGCGCGCCATGGTCAGCACGCCCTCGGTCACCAGGTCGATGCCCTTGATGTGCCCGATGGGCGGGATGGACGGGTCGCTGTAGGTCAGCTCCGTGGTCACGGGCAGGCCCAGCTCGCGCCCGACCATGTTCGCGCTCGAGCCGCCGCACACCACCTTGCGCCCCGGCGCGCGCATGAACGCGCCGACCATGTCCGCATCGCGGTCGGGGTCCTTGGGCGGGCTGGCCAGCAGGCTGACCGCGCGCCGCGGCTGCACCCGCACGCAAAGCACCGTCGAGTCGTCGCCGCACTGGCCCATGTACAGGTCATAGACCGCCTGGGACAGCAGCGACGCCAGGCGCAGCGCGGACATGGAGGGCGTGACCGTGCGCACGAGCCAGTCGGCCACGGACTCCCACGTCCAGCCGAAGTTGAGCGTCTGGCCCACGCCGGCGTAGACCACGCCGTCGGACACGAGCGTCAGGCTGTCGCCCGGCTGCACGCGAAAGCGGCTCTCATACACGCCCTTGCCCGCGAACTCGCGGTACTCGCAGGGCAGCTGCACGAGCCGCCCCTCGCGCACGTAGAGGCAGAAGGGGTTGTCAAACTCGACGAGGTAGGCCTCGCCCTCGTCGGTGATCTGCAGCACCGAGAAGGTCGAGTAGGCGACCTTGCGCACGGAGCACACGGGCAGCGTGCCGGCGATGGTCTCCACGGCCTCCTGCATGGTGGCGCCCTCGCGCAGCATGGTGACGATGATCTGGCTGGTCAGCGTGGCCAGGATGTTGGCCTTGACGCCGCTGCCCAGGCCGTCGGCGAGCACGCAGATGGTGCTGCCCGGCGCGCGCGCCACGGCGACCTTGTCCCCGCACAGCTCCTCGCCGTGCTTGAACAGGCTCTTGTAGGCTACGTCGATGGTGTACTTCATGGCTTCTCCCCGTCGTAGACGATCATGTTCTTGAGCTTGGTCAGCGTCACCTTGGTCTCGGCCGTCGTCTCGCCCAGGAGCGAGGCGATCTGCTGGGCGACGACCATCTGCTTGTCGATGACCTTCTGCGTCTGCTCGATCGTCTCGATGCGCAGGTTGTACTGGCTCTGCTCGCGCGCGACCTCCGCGCTGATGTCGCGCAGGATGCCCAGGACCATGTCGCCCTCGGGGATGTAGACGATGGTCTCCAGCGCGGTCATGCCGCACTCGGGCAGCGTGACGCGCTTGTCCTCGATGGGCTGGTGGGTGTCGAGCACGAACTGATAGTCCGACGCGTCCAGGAGTTCATAGAGGTTCTTTTCCAGCGCCTGCGCGCGCGTGAGGCCGAAGCGCTGCTGCGCCGCGCGGTTGAACTCGCAGACGTTGAGGTCCCTGTCGGCGATGAGCGTGATGTTGGGCGTGGCGGTGAGCACGACCTCGGAGAGCGACTCCGCGCGCTCGCGCATGTACGGGATGCACATGGTCAGCTCGGCCTTGCCCTGATAGACGGCGATGGCCTTCTCGCGGCAGGAGTTGTAGCCGCACATGCCGCAGTTGAGCTCCTGCTCGGGCGTCTCCTTGCCCGTCTGGCGCAGGATCGCGCGGATGACCTCCTCGCTGGGCAGGTCCTCGCGCTCGCTGCGGTCGGTGAAGGTCTTGCGCATGCGCAGGCTCTCGGGCGTGGGCGGGTAGTCGGGGCTGGAGCGGCGCGTGCGGTCCACGACGCGCAGGCGGCTCTCAAAGCGGCTGTGCGCGTGCTCGCTGCGGGCCGGGCCGCCGGTGCAGCCGCCCACGCAGGCGTTGAGCTCCATGAAGCAGTGCTGCATGTCGCCGTGGCGGATGGCGTCGAACAGCTCCGCGCAGCTTTGCAGGCCGGTCACATCCAGGAACTTGTAGTGGCGCTGGGCGTCCTCGCCCATGAGGCGCTGGACCGTCTCGTTGACGCCGCCGGGCACGGGGTACATGCGCGCGACGGAGGGATTCGCGTTGAAGAAGGGCGTCTCCTCCATGTCCTGGGGGCGCACGCCGGCCTGGTCGAGCCACGTGGCCAGGTCGTCGAAGGTGAGCACGGCGTCGACGAGCCCGTCGTGGCGGATGTCGCGGGCCTCCTGCTTCTTGGCGATGCACGGGCCGATGAACACGACCTTCACGCCCTCGCCCAGCGTCTGGCGCAGCAGCTGCGCGTGGGCGATCATGGGGCTGACGACGGGCGCGAGGTAGGGGATCATGTCCGGGTGGTGCTTTTCGATGAAGTCGTTGACCACGGGACAGCAGGAGGTGATGATGTGCTCCATCTTCTCCTCGCGGACCATGCGGGCAAACTCGGCGGTGACGTAGGCCGCGCCCAGGGCGGTCTCGCTCACGCGCGCAAAGCCCAGCTTCAGGAGCGCCGAGACCATCTGCTTGCCCGTGCCCTCAAAGGAGCCGGTGAACGCGGGCGCCAGCGACACGGCGACGGGCTCGCCCGCGCGCACCCAGCCCTGCACGAGGGCGAGGTCGCTCTCCAGCGTCTTGGCGTGCTGGGGGCACACCAGCAGGCACGTGCCGCACAGCACGCAGGACCGCTCGATGATCTTGGCCTGGCCGCCCACGACCTCGATGGACTTGACCGGGCAGCTCTTGAGGCACTTGTAGCAGTGCTTGCAGTTGGCCTTTTTCAGTCCGATGATGCTCATGCCTTCCCTCCTTGCGCGCCCAGCGCGGGCAGCACCGTGTCTCGAAAGAACGCCTCGGCCGTGGCGGGCGAGAGCGAGTAGCGCGCGCCCTCGAACGTGACGCACACGCCCTGCTCGCACGCGCCCATGCAGAACGACCCGCGCAGGTTGATCTCCTCCTGCAAACCGGCCTCGCGCACGAGGCGGTCGAGCGCCTGCACGACCTCGCGCGAGCCGCGCAGGTGGCACGAGGAGCCGATGCAAACCGTGATGTCCTTCATCCCAACCAACCTCCAGACGATGGGATCATAAAAAATGGGGATCTGCGGGGGATAGGATTCGCCGCGGGGGCGGCCAATTCCTGTATGCGGCCGCGAAAATTGACACAAAACAAACGATTCCGGCAGGATGCGACAGATTCCGCGCGACGGATTCGGGCAGGCGGTCAGTCCTCCTCCTCGCCGCGCAGCAGGTGCTTGGGGTAGTAGACCTTGCCCGGCGCGAGGGAGAAGTCGGCGATGGAGCGCAGCACGGGCGCGGCCTCCTCGATGTGATAGTCGGCGATGTAGCCCAGGTCGAACGCCTTTTCGAAGAAGTCGCGCAGCTGATTGGCGATGCGCTTTTGCTGGCGGGATCGGATCAGCGCGTCCATGCGCAGGCCGTAGGCGATCGTCTCGAACGTGAGGCGAAAGTCCATCTTCTCCTTGTAGCGGGCGCGCTCGGCGCCCTTGGTGAGCAGGTATTCGATGAACAGCGCGAGCTTCTTGTCGCTCTTGCCGTAGCGCAGGCGCAGCTCCTGGTAGAGGTTGGCGGGCTTGAGCACGAAGTACTTGCCGATCTGATCGACCAGCACGACGGACGGCTCCACCACGATGTGGGAGACCTTGCCCTCCACGCCCGCGCCCGCGCGGATGCCCTCGAGCTCGCTCTCCGTCACGTCGCGAAAGCCCTCGACGATGGACAGCAGCGGCCGCACGGTGCGGATGGCGTCGTACAGCGGCGCGCCGGAGCGGTCGCGGCCCTTGAAGCGGTCGTAGACCATGATGACGGGCCGCTCCAGGTCGCGCAGCGCCTTGAGCGCCTCCTCCCGCTCGCCGGAGGAGTACTCCATCTTGCCCCGGCGCGTCATGTACTTGGTGACGCCGTAGGCGTCCAGGTACTCCGACACGGCGAACTTGAGCACCGGCAGCGGGCCGGTGTAGGCAAAGACGTTGTTGGGGTCCTTCACGTAGCGCTGGGGCATGTTGCCCTTGTAGTTCGTGCGCGAGAGCAGCGTCTGCACGGCGTAGAGCGCCTTGGACTGCGAGAGCGAGAAGTCCAGCCCGATGACCGTCAGGTTGTTCTCCCGCGCGCGGGCGCGGTCCTCCTCGCGCATCTGCACGTCCTTGCCCGCGCCGCCGTCCAGCAGCTCGAACACGTCCAGCTGCTCCGCCGCGTCCGGCTTGTGGCCGAACTTGAGCTTCTCCCCGTGCAGCGCGACCTTGACGAACTCCTGCTCCGCCTCGGGCATGCGGTAGTAGCGCGGCCGCACGGGCAGCGCCTGCGCGCCCTGGAACAGCTGCTCCATCGACGGGCCCGCCTGGGGGGCAGACCCTGCCCGGGGGGCGGACTCCGCCTGCGGGCGCTCGGGGCGCTCGGGGCGCTCGGGATGTTCGCGCTTCATGGACGCACCTCCTCCCCGGCGGCAGCGGCAGTGCCGCTTCCACTAAGGGGGTTGGCGCGCTCCCCTGCCGTGGCTGTGGCGGCAGTGCCGGCGGCTGTGCCGCTTCCATTAAGGGGGTTGGCGCGCTCCCCTGCCGCGGCTGTGGCGGCGGCGGCGGCAGTGCCGGCGGCTGTGCCGGCGGCAGTGCCGCTTCCACTTCCACTAAGGGGGTTGGCGCGCTCCCCTGCCGCGGCCGTGGCGGCGGCGGCGGCCGTGGGCGACAGGCCGCCGGTGATGGCCGTGACCAGCGCGAAGGGGTCCTCCACGCAGCTCAGGTCCTCGCGCAGCATGCGCTGGGCGCGCGCCTCGTCGGCGCGGCGGGGCTCCAGGTCGCGCCGGGTCAGGCGCGGCAGCAGCCCGTCGACCAGGCGCAGCGCGTCCTGCGGCCGCCCGGCCGCGCGCAGCGTCTCGCGCAGCGCCCGCTGCGCGCCCAGCGCCAGGTCGTAGCGCGCGTACGGCACGGCGCTGAACTGCTCGTAGACCAGCAGCTCCGGCACGCGGATGCGCGCGGCGACCATCTCCAGCCCGCGCTCCTGCGCCACGCACATGCGCAGCGAGCGCACCATCTGCCCGGCCGTGGCGCTAAGCCCCGCGTGCAGATGCGCCAGCGACTCCAGCCCCAGCTCGCTGCGCAGCCGCGCAAGGCCGGGCGTTGCCGCGTCCACGCCCGCGCCCAGCAGCTCCTGCGCCGCCAGCTCCGCCGAGCGCGCGCTGACCAGCGTCGCGTACAGCCGGCTGAACGCGCTCTCCACGGCCTCCCGCAGCGACGCGAACACCACCGGGTACGCCGTCAGGTACATCTGCACCGACCGGTACTGATTGTACACCCGCACGTCCTCCGGGTCTGCCAGCATCGACACCAGCCGCCGCCGGTCCTCCTCGCTGAGCAGGCCCTCCGGCGCGCCCTCGGGCGCGGTGTTCGCGTCCACATACAGGCAGACCATGTCCCGGATGAGCGCCTGCCCGACCTCCTCGCCCGTCACCGTCTTTTGCGACAGCAGCTTGCGGATGTCCCTGTTGTTCATGCCCGCTCCTTTGCCCCCTTCAGCGCGGACGGCGCAGCAGCTCCTGCCCCGACAGGTAGGCCGTCAGCGCCTCGTCCAGCACGTCGCGGATCGTCTTGCGCCGCGTGTACGCGCAGTCCTTGAGATCTTCCAGCAGCGTCTCGCGCACGATGAACGTCGCGCGCGTCCAGTTCTCCGGCAGGCCCTCCTGCGACGACTTCGTCACCTCGCGCAGGTTCGTGCGCGGGCGGCCCCTGCGCGGCGCCATGCCCGCCAGCTCCCGCGCGATGAGCGCCCGCAGCGCCTCCTCGCCCGGCAGTTCGCCCGTGTTCGTATCGTTTGCCGGGGCGGCAGGCCCGGCCTGTGCGGCAGGCGCGGCAGGCCCGGCCTGTGCGGGCTTGCGCCGGGCCGTGCGTTCGCCCGTGTTCGCCTTTTTCGCCGATGCGACGGCGGGCCGGGCGGCGGCGGGCCGGGCGACGGCGGGCCGGGCGACGGTTGTCCCATCCCGTTCGCCCGTGTTCGTGTCGTTCGTCGACGGGGCCGGTGTGGCCGGGGCGGCCGGGGCGGCGGTTGTCCCATCCCGTTCGCCCGTGTTCGCATCCTCCTGCGATGTGCGCGTGTCGCGGATCCAGCTGAGCGGATCGCTTCCAAGTCGCTGTTTCACGGTTTCACCTCCTGGGCGATGACCTCGGCGGCCAGGGCCGCATAGTCCTGCGCGCCGTAGGAATCCGGGCGGTATTCGAAGATGTCCTGGCCGTAGCTGGGCGCCTCGGCCAGGGAGATGTTGTCCCGGATGCGGGTGGAGAAGAGCTTCGCGCCAAAGTACGAGGCGATGTTTTCGATGACCTCGCGGTTGAGGCGCTTGCGCTGGTCGTACAGCGTGGCGACGATGCCCGTGACGGCCAGGCGCGGGTTGAGCCTGCGGCACACGACCTGCACGGTTTGCAGCAGCTGGCTCACGCCCTGCAGCGCGAGGTATTCGCTCTGCAGGGGGATGAACACCTCGCCCGCGAGCGTCAGCGCGCCCAGCGTCAGCAGGCCCAGCGAGGGCGCGCAGTCCAGCAGCGCGTAGTCGTAGTCGGGCAGCACGGGCGCGAGCGCCTCCGAGAGCAGGAACTCGCGCCCGGCGGCGGCGGCAAACTCGATCTCCGCGCCGGACAGGTCGATGCCCGCGGGCAGCACGTCGTAGCCGCCATGCGGGACGATGGCCTCGCGCGCGGAGGCGTCGCCGCGCAGCACGCGGTAGAGCGTGGGCGCGTCCCCGGCCCGCACGCCCAGCGAGGCGGTGAGGTTGGCCTGCGGGTCCACGTCCACGAGCAGCACGCGCCGCCCCGCGCGGGCCAGCGCCGCGCCCAGGTTGATGGCGGTGGTGGTCTTGCCCACGCCGCCCTTCTGATTGACGATGGCGATGATGCGGTTCAATGCCTTGTCCTCCTTTGGGGTTACAGGCGCTCGCGCGCCATGGGCAGGATGCGCAGCGTCTGCGGCTCAAAGCGCAGCGGCACGGTGAAGCCCGTCATGCCGTTGCGGTTCTTGAGCACGGTGACGGTCAGGCGCTGGTCGGCATCCTGCGCGGGGGGCGCGCCGTCGGCGTCCTCGGCGCGGTCGACCGCCTCGTTGTACAGGCCCAGCACCACGTTGGCGTCCTGCTCGATGTCGCCGGACTCGCGCAGGTTGTCCAGCCGCACGCCGCGGCGCGTGTCCTCGCGCGCGCTGGACGTCTTGGCCGGCCGGCCCAGCTGCGCCGCCAGCACCACCGGGATGTTCGCCTGCTTGGCCGCGTCCAGCAGCCGCCCGGAGATGCGCTGCAGCTCCACCTGCCGCGTGGGCGCCTGCGCCCCGGCCCAGCGGATCTTCTGCATGTAGTCGATGAACACCGCCCGCAGCCGCGGGTCGCGCCGCTTCATGGACACGATCAGCCCCGCCAGCGCCTCGGCGTCCAGGCTCTCCTCGAACAGCAGCAGGCGGCCCGCGTCGACCATCTCGCCAAACGCCTTCCAGGCCGCGTCCAGCGCCGGGTGGGGCCGCCCCGCGGCGTCCGCGAAGCGCGTGAAGTATTCCTTGAGCGCGTACTTGTTCTTCGCGCGGCTGAGCGTCTCCCCCGCGAGGATGTTGATCATGTTCAGCGCCAGGGCCGCGCGCGTCTCCTCATACGAGAAGAACGCGAAGCTCTCCCCCGGGTGCGCGCGCAGCTGGTTGAGAAACAGGTTCGTCAGCAGCGTGGTCTTGCCGTGCGACGGGCGCGCCGCCACCAGCGTGATCGCCCCGTCCGGAATCGTGACCAGCGCGTCCAGCGCCGGGTAGCCGGTCGGCAGGCCGTCGGGCGTGTTCATCAGGTCCAGCCGCAGGTGCTGCAGCGTGTAGGGCCGCAGCGCGCGCGCCCCGTCCGCGCCGATGCGCGAGAGCGTCTCGCGCGCCATCGCGTCCACCTGCGCGGCGCGCCCCTCCCCCACGTACTGCGTGATGCGCTGCGCCAGCGCCCGGTAGGCCGCGTCCCGCGCCTGCGCCGCCTCGCGCTCGCGGCGCGTCTCCAGCTCCGCGCTCAGCAGCGACTCGGGCACGCCCAGCCCCGCCGCGATCGGCCCGAAGAAGTCCGCCGGCGCCAGCGGGTCGCGAAGGTGCGCGGCAAAGGCCATGGCGTCGTCCAGCAGCGCGTCGCGCGCGGGCTTGCTCAGCAGCGCGCCCTGCGTCAGCCCGTGTTTTCGCATCAGCTGGCGCGAGGCAAACGACGCCGCGCTCTCGGGCGATTCGATCGCCGCGCGAAACGCCGCCACGCCCTGCGGCCCGGCGCGCATCAGCTCGTCCGGGTCCTTGTACGGCGCGGGCAGCCGCGCCACATACGCCCGCGCGCCGGCGGATTCGATCAGCCGGATGGCGTGCAGCGCGCCCTCGCGCCCGGCCGCGTCCAGGTCGGCGTTGTCCAGCGCGAGCACGAACGCGCCCACGCCCAGCCGCCGCGCCTCCTGCAGCTGCGCCTCGGTGATGCGGCTGCCGCCCGCGGCCACCACGCCCTCCACGCCGCAGGCCGTGGCCATGAGCGCGTCGATGTAGCCCTCGACCACCACCGCCCGCCGCGCGCCGCGGGGCAGCGCGTCGATGTGGAAGAAGTGCTCCCCGCGCTTGACGCCCCGGTTGAACAGGTACTTGGGCCCCGGCGCGTCCGGCCGGACGCTGCGCACGATCACCCCGCGCGCGTGCCCGAACGCGTCGCGGTACGGGATGGCCAGCGTGTGCGTCTCCCCCAGCGCCCGCGGCGAGAACAGCGAGAACGCCTCGTCCTGCGCGCCCTCGAGCACCAGGCCGATGTACCCGCGCAGCTCCTCCTGTCGCGGATAGTGCCCAAACCCCGCCGCGCGCGCCGCCTCGTCGGTCCAGCCGCGCGCGCGCAGATACGAAAGCGTCTCGCGCCCCTCGTCCTCAAAGAGCAGGCGCTGCATCACGCGCACGGCCATTTCGACCGCCTGTTCGCGCGTGGCCCGCTCCCGCTCCCTGCGCGAGGGCGGCGGCAGCTCCACGCCCGCGGCCCGGGCGAGCGTGGCCAGCGTCTGGCGTCCGTCGGTGCCGTCGCGCCGGGAGACGTAGTCCCACAGGCTGCTCTCATAGCCGCACTTGTTGCGCCGGTTGCAGGTGATCTGCGTGCCGTCGTGGTACAGGTACGCCTCGCGCTTGCCGCACTGCGGGCACGTGAGCTCGTAGACCTGTCCGCGCAGGCGCGGCCCCAGCTCGGCCAGCAGGGCCGCGCGGTCGAGGTGTTCGTAGATGTTCGTCATCAGTTCGGATGCCATGGACGACCTCTCTTTGTAGGTTGTATGCGGGCCCTCGCCCGTGTATACCATGTAAACCCCTCCCGGGGGCGCCGCCCCCGGACCCCCGGCAGAGGCTCGGGAGGGAAGCGGCGGCCCAGTGGGCCGATTGCCCCGAAGGGGCAAAGCGACCCGGACGAGGCCGACGAAACGAGCGGCGGGACACAGTGCCTCCCCGACACCCCGCCGCCAGGGGGCTGCGCTGCGCTTGGCCCGGGAGGTGCGGGGCGGCCGCTCTCCCCCGTTTGGGGGACGGGCTGCGGGGGCGGGTATACAGGGTGTACAGAGATTACAGAGCTTACGGGGTTTATGGGATTTACGAGGTTTATGAGGTTTACATGAAATACAGGGTTGACCCTGTTTACAGGAGCGATGCCGTTTACATGGTTTACATGGTTTACATGGTTTACGCCGTTTACAGGATCGGGGGCGTTGCAGCGCGTCGGCTTCAGGTATGGGAGACGCCGCGCATTTCATGTTTACATGGATTACAAGATTTACAGGGTTTACGGGATTCACGCTGTTGATGCGCCCACGGCCGGCCCGCGCGCCCTCCCCTGCGGATGATGCTGTTTACATGAAATTCGCGGTTTTCTCTGTTTACATTATATCCACGGTCGCCCCCGTTTTTCAAGCCGGGTCGCAACTTTTTTTCAGCCCGCCCGTCCCCCTGGCGCGCCGCTTCCGCACATTCAGGGATTACATGAATTACAGAGATTACAAGGATTACCGGGATTACCGGGATTACCGGGATTACCGGGATTACCGGGATTACCGGGATTACCGGGATTACCGGGATTACCGGGATTACCGGGATTACCGGGATTAC
>DVFJ01000023.1 GCA_018713325.1 Candidatus Onthenecus intestinigallinarum
CCCGCGCAAAGGCGCGGGCCTTTGCGTATGCCCAGCCCTTCCCCTCTCCCCCACCTGTGTCTCCATGCAAAAGAACAGGGCCGCGCGTCTGCGCGGCCCTGTTTCATCAAAGATGTGCCCGCCGGATTGGCATTGCCAACACCTCGTGCCCCAGGGGCCATCGAAGCGCAGGCCCCTTAGTGGCGGGGTGCAGGGGAGGCACTGCCTCCCCTGCCGGGGTCCGGGGCAGCGCCCCGGGGGGCCCCAGGAATTCAGCCCTTGGCCTGCTCGAGGCTGTCCAGATACCAGCGCGGCAGGGTGGGCGTCACGGGGCGGGTGCGGCCGGGGCCGGCGATAGCCTGGTAGTCCTCCAGGCTGTATACGCTGCCGTCCTCGTGGAATAGGCCGTTGAAGGTGCCGTTGGGGCGCTGGGCGGTCAGGTAGGCAGGCTTGACCATCAGCGACCAGAAGAAGCTGCCCATGCCCGTGCCGTAGACGGTTTCCGCCAGCGTGTGCAGGGCGGGCAGCGTGTCCTCGTGCGGGATGGCGGCCACGTCCCAGCCGGGGCCCTTTTCGCGCACGCGCTGCCATTCGGTCAGCCAACAGGGCTTGCCGCTCACCTCCTGCACGCCGCGGGCCTCGCGCATCTCCATCTCCAGGAAGGCGGCGCTGCCGGGGAAGTTGTCATGGTACTGGTATACGTCCAGCATGCCCTCGAAGTAGAGGTTGTGCCACAGGTTGATGCAGCCAATGGTCAGGGGCACGCTGCCGCCCTTTTGGCGGGCACGGGCGACGACGTAGCGTGCGAAGCCGACGTTCTGGTTTTGCATGTGCGGCTCGTTCATCAGTTCGATGGCCAGCAGGCGGTCGTCGCTGCCGTAGCGCGCGAAGAAGGCGTCCACATAGCCGTCCACCTCGGCGTAGCGGGCGGGGTCGCGCTGCACGGCGCGGCAGGGCGAGCAGGTGCACACGGCGGTGTGGGGGTTTTTGTCCTGGCGCGTTTGGGGCGTGGTGTCGACGCCGCAGTCCTCAAAGAGCACGGGCATCAGGCGGATGCCGTGGCGGGCGGCCAACTGTACCACGCGCTCAAAGCGCTCGAAGAATGCCTCGGCGTGCTCCTGCCAGTACTCGTAGCTGGTGAACATGCGCAGCGCGTTGAGGCGCGCGTCCTGGGCGTAGCCGAAGTCGCGGTCGATCTCCGCCTCGTCCAGTTCGTTCCAGGTCTGCCAGGCGTTGTAGGCGCGCGAGGGGAAGTACACCGCTCCGCGAATGTCGGTAAAGTAGGAGGCGTCCGGCATGGTCATTTCCTTCCTTTCCAATGATGATGTTGCGTTGTCTTGGGCGTCAGGTCTGTCGGGTTCGTTCCCTCATGGAGCCATATATTCTGTACGCGCGTAAAAACACGTGTGTACATCGGGTAAAAATCCAGCTTATGGCCTGCGGGTCGTATCCCGCGGAAGCAGGCGGGTGACGAAGTGGCGCTCCGGTGGCGCCTCTCCGCGGACCATGCGCTCGATGAGCTCCAGCGCCGCGCGCGCGATGCCGGCCTGGTCGTGAGAGACGGTGGAGAGCGCCGGGCGCATGAGCATGCCGGCGTCGGTGTTGTCAAATCCGACGATAGAGACCTCGCCGGGCACGTCGCGACCGCAGGCGAGGGCGGCGCTGAGCACAGTGAGGGCAAGGCGGTCGTTGCGGCAGACGAAGCCGTCAGCGGGGGGGCCGTTGCGCAGGCGGGCGCAAATGGCGTCAAAGAGAGCCTCGTAGCTCTCGCAGTGGGAGAGGATGGCGTGCTCGTCCAGCGGGAGACCCAAGGCCTCCATCTGGTTGCAGAAGCCGCGGAAGCGCAGGTCCTGGCGGGTGGAGAAGTGGCCGCTGCGGCTGACGCGGTCGACGTGGACGATGTGACGGCAGCCGGTCTCGTGCAGCAGGCGCACGGCGGCCATGATGCCGGACTCAATGCCGGTATAGATGCGGGCCGCGCGGCCGCGGATGGCGGCGTAGTCGCGGGTCATGAGCAGGACGACGGGCAGGCCGGCGTCGATGAGCTCCTGCACGAAGCGCTCGGCAATCGTGGCGGAGGAGATGATGACGGCGTCGACCTGGCGCGCGAGGATGCGGCTGACGAACTCCTCGTCGTTTTTGGCGCCCATCAGGGAGACGAGATAGCCGCTGTCGTAGGCGACGGCGTCGATCTCCTGGATGAGGCGGCCGAAGTATTCGTTGGCGACGTTGTCGACGATGAAGAGGATGTGGCTGTTGCCCTTGCCCTTGAGGGCGCGGGCGATGCTGTTGGGGCGGTAGCGGAGGGCCTCGACGGCCTCGAGCACACGGCGGCGCTTTTCAGCGGAGACGTAGCGGTTATTGTTCAGCACGTAAGAGACGATCGTCTCCGACACGTCGGCCATGCAGGCGACGTCCTTGCGGGTCGGGGCGGCCTTGCGTCCGGGCACTGGATTCCCTCCTCGCTTCTCAACATGTGTAAATATGGTACCACAAAACGAAGCTCCTGTCAATTCTACGCGCGTAAAGGGTATGATTTTGTGAAAACCATTCGAAAATTGACGTTTTTGCGGGCGCTACACGGTGTAATTTGCTTGACACGGGGGCAAAACGCATGGTATACTGTCGCCATAGATACACACGAGTAAACCATCCGATCGGACGTGGGGAGGGACACGCATGCTATGCACAAATCTGGAGCAGATGCAGCGGGCGCGCGCCGGTGGCTACGCCATACCGGCGATCAACACGCAGGGCGGCTGCTACGACATCATCATGGCGGTCTGCCGCGCCGCTCAGGAGATGCGCTCACCCGTGATCCTTGCGCATTACGCAGCCACGGGGGCGTATAGCGGGCATGACTTTTTTGTGAACGTGGCGCGCTTTTGTGCGGAAAAGGTGGATGTGCCCGTCTCCATCCACCTGGACCACGGCGACGGATTTGCGCTGTGCATGGAGGCGCTGCGGCTGGGGTTCACGTCCCTGATGATCGACGGCTCCGCGCTGCCGGTGGAGGAAAACGCGGCGCTGACGCAGCGGGTGTGCGATGTAGCGCGCTGCTTCGGCGTGCCGGTGGAGGCGGAGATCGGGGAGCTGCAGCGGCTGGGGCCGGACGGGGTGCCGGTGGGGCGGCGCAACGTGGCCGACCCGGAGCAGGTGCGCGCGTTTTTGCAGCTGTGCCATCCGGACACGCTGGCGGTGGGCATCGGCAACGCGCACGGATTCTACGCCAGCCGGCCGGACATCCGCCTGGACGTGCTGGAGGCGGTGCGCAGCTTCTGCGATCTGCCGCTGGTGCTGCACGGGTGCACGGGCATGTCGGAGCAAGTGGTGCGCGATGCGGTGCGCCTGGGCGTGGCGAAGATCAATTTCGGCACGGAGGTGCGCTATAAATACCTGGAGCACCTCAAGGCGGGACTGGAGACGCAGCACGACGGCCACAGCTGGAAGATCAGCCAGTATGCCAGCAGCGCACTCGTGGAGGATATCAAGCGCATCATCGCGCTCTCGGGTTCCGAGGGTCGCGCATAAACGGTCCCGGTCGGGGTGCCATCCGGCATTGTGCTTGTCCGGCATTGTGAATGAAAGGAAGGATCCGCATGAATCATACCTTGAACGTGGGGCTGGTCGTCACGCTGTCGGGGCGCTGGCCGCAGGAGCTGCCGCGCAAGCGGCATGCCGAGTATGGCGCGTGGGCGCGGGAGGCGCTTGCGGCGTATGATCTGTACATGCCTTCGGATGTGCTGTGCACGCCCGCCGAGGTCGACGTGGCCATCGAGGAAATGCGCGCACGCGGCGTGGACGTGGTGGTGATGGTATACGGCGCGTTCACAGGGGATGACATCCCGGCTTCGATCGTGCAGCGGCTGGGCGTGCCGCTGATCCTGTGGGCGCCGGAGGAGCCGCCCTACAGCCGTGAGGAGCGGCTGTGGGCGAACGCGCTGTGCGCCATGACGATGAACGCCTCCTCGCTGGATCGGCTGGGCTACGCATGCCAGACGGTGTATGGCGGCCTTGCGGACGCGCGGGCGACGGGCAAGGTGCGGGCGCTGCTGGGCGGCTACGCGGCGCGCAAGGCGCTGTCGGGGCTGACGCTGGGGCTGTTCGGCTACCGGCCGACGAACTACTACGTCAGCACGCTGGACGAGGCGCTCATCCGGCGCACGTTCGGCATGGCGGTCAACTCGACGGATCTGAAAGTCGTCTTTGACGAGATGGCCGCGCTGGACGAGGCGGAGGTGCACGCGGACATGGAGGCCGTCAGCGCGCGCTGGGACATCTCGCGTCTGCCGGAAGGTCATCTGGAGAACCACAGCCGGCTGTACCTGGCGCTCAAGCGGCAGATGACGGCGCAGGGGTACGACATTGGCGTCATCAAGTGCTGGCCGGAGATGGGCGCGCTGCACACGCAGCCGTGCGCGGTGCTGGGCCGCCTGCTGGACGATGGCATCAGCATCGGCTGCGAGGGCGACGCGGATGCGGCCATCACCCAGGCGCTGATGATGCGCCTGGCGGGCCAAAGCCCGTTCATCACCGACATGATCGACCTGGACGAGGCGGAGAACACGCTGCTGTTCTGGCACTGCGGCAACGCCGCGCCCTCGCTGCACAACGAACGGTACGCGCCCACGCTGTGCAACCATCCGCTGGTCGGGCAGGGCAGCGCGTTCTACGCGGCGCTCAAGCCGGGCGCGGTCACGATCGCGCGGCTGCACAACCGGCGCGGCCAGTACCGCCTGGCGCTGATGCGCGGGCAGGCGCTGGAGCGCGACCGGTGCACGCGCGGGTGCATGAGCGTCGTGCGCGTGGAGACGCCCGTGCGCGACGTCGCCCAGCGGCTGATCGACGAGGGCTTCGCGCACCACTACTGCCTGGTGTGGGCCGACGTCTATGAGGAGATGAAGGGCGCGGCCGCGGCGATGGGCGTGCCCGTCGTCGAGCTGTAACTCCCGTCCGCCCGAAAGGAGGTCCTCCCCCATGCCCAAGCTGCTCATCGCGCATGGCGGCGCGCCGACCGCCGTGCTCAACGCCTCGCTGTGCGGGGCGGTGGAGGCGGCGCGCGCAAGCGGCCGCGTGGACGGCGTGCTCGGCGCACGCGGCGGCACGCGCGGCATCCTGGACGGTTCGTTTGCGGACCTGGGCGCGCTGGACGCGCAGGCGCTGGCGCGGATCGCTGGCGCGCCGGGCTCGTGCATCGGCACCTCGCGCACGCCGCTTGCGCCCGAGGATTACCCCCGCATGGCGCAGTCGCTCGCGCAGGCGGGGGTGGGCTATGCGCTGCTCACTGGCGGCAATGGCACGATGGATGCATGCGGCCGGCTGGCGCAGGCGTGCGCGCCGCTGGGCATCGTCGTGGGCGGCATCCCCAAGACGATCGACAACGACATCGGCGTCATCGATCACGCGCCGGGCTATGCCAGCGCCGCGCGCTTTGCCGCCGCGTCCATGCGCCACATCGCGCGCGACGTGGATTCGCTGCCCATCCACGTGTGCATCGTGGAGTATATGGGCCGCAATGCCGGCTGGATCGCGGCGGCGTCCGCGCTCTCGCGCCGCGCGCCGGGCGATGCGCCCCACCTGGTGCTCACGCCGGAGGTCCCCTTTGACGAGGCGCGGTTCCTCGCGTCGGTCGAGGCGGTCTGGCGGCGGGGCCGCGGCGTGGTCGTGGCGGTCAGCGAGGGCCTGCGCGGCCCGGACGGCGCGCCGCTGGCGCCACCGGTGTTTCAGAGCGGCCGCGCCACGTACTACGGCGACGTGTCCGCCTACCTGACGCGCCTGGTCATCGAGCGCCTGGGCGTCAAGGCGCGCAGCGAAAAGCCCGGCATCCTCGGCCGCTGCTGCGCGGAGCTGGCCTCGCCGCTGGACCGCGAGGAGGCGCGCCGTATGGGCGCGCTGGCAGCCCGCGCCGTGCTCGAGGGCCGCGGCGGGCTGATGGCCGGCCTGCTGCGTACGAGCGACGAGCCCTATGCCTGCGAGGAGACGCTCGTTCCCGTGGCCGAGGTCATGCTGCGCGAGCGGCTCATGCCCGAGGCATTCCTCTCCCCCGACGGCATGGATGTCACCGACGCCTTCCTCCGCTGGGCCCGTCCGCTGCTGGGCGGCCCGCTGCCCGACGACGGCCCCGTGCTGTAAGGACACAGCCCCCTCCCTTCGCCTTCCCCGCGCGGCCGCCCGGCCGCGCGCTTTCTTTTGCCCCTTACCGTCCCCCCCTGCGCCGGGGGGCGCGGGGGGGAGGGGCATCCCTCCCCCCGCATCGTTCTCCTCCCCCGCACGTTCCCTTTCCCCCGTCCCGTTCCCTTCCCCGTTCGTTCCCTCCCCCGCACGCAAAAAACCCGCCCCCAAGAGGGGGCGGGTGTCTTCGCAGGAGGCGCGCTGTTCAGCCCTTGATTGCGCCGACCATGACGCCCTTGACGAAGTGGCGCTGCACCAGCGGATACAGGCAGATGACCGGCACGCTGGCGATGATGATGATGGCGTACTTCATGGTCTCTGCGGCCATCATGCGCTCGTACAGGCCGGTGCCGTCGCCGGCGGCGAGTTCCTGATTCTGCAGCAGGATCTCACGCAGGATGACCTGTAAGGGCATGAGGGAACGGTTGCGCAGGTAGATGAGGGCGTTGAAGTATTCGTTCCAGTGCGCAACGGTGTAAAAGAGCACCATGACGGCCAGAATGGGACCGGACAGCGGCAGCACGACGAGCAGCAATGTACGCAGGTCGTTGCAGCCGTCCAGGTGGGCGGCCTCCTTGAGCTCGATGGGGATGCTGGACTGGAAGAAGGACTTCATCACCAACATGTTGTAGGTGGTGATGCCCGTAGGCAGGATCATGGCCCAGATGGTGTCGTACAGGCCGAGCTGTCGCACGAGCAGGTAGGTGGGGATCAGACCGCCGGAGAAGAGCATCGTGAAGGATGCGATGAACGTGAGCGGGGCGCGCCACGGGGTTTCGCGGCAGCTGAGGGGGTAGGCCATCATGGTGGTGAGGACCATGTTGACGGCGGTGCCCAGCACGGTATAGAGGATGGTGTTGCCGTAGCCCATCCAGATGTCGCGCTCTGCCACGACCATCTTGTAGCTTTCGAAGGAGATGTTGCGAGGCCAGAGGATGACGCGGCCCATGAGCACATCTTCGGGCTTGGAGAAGGAGGCAATGACGGTGAAGTACAGGGGATAGGCGACCAGGATCATGAGCACGACGCCCAGCGCAACGATGACGGCCTGGAAGATGCGGTCCGCGCGCGTCTGACGGATGTGCGAGGCGCGACGTTTGGTTTTGATCATGTTGCAGCCCCCCTTCACCAAAGACTCTCGTTGAGCGTACGGCGGCAGAAGGTATTGGCCGCGACGATCAGCACGAGGTTGACGGCGGAGTTCATCAGGCCCACGGCAGTGGCGTAGCTGTAGTCGCCGTTCTGGATGCCGTTTTTGTACACGAGCGTGGAGATGATCTCGCTCGTGCCGATGTTCATATCGTTTTGCATGAGCAGGGCCTTTTCAAAGCCAATGGTCATCAGCTGGCCGATGCGCAGGATCAGCATGGTGACGATGGTGGGCAGGATGCAGGGCAGGGAGACGTGCAGGATCTTCTGCCAGCGGGTGGCGCCGTCGATGGTGGCGGCCTCGTAGAGGGCCATGTCGATGCCGGCGAGGGCCGCGACGTAGATGATGGCGTTCCAGCCCATGTTCTGCCAGACGTTGGAGAGGACATAGAGCGGGCGGAAGTAGCGCTCGGACTCCATGAGGGGCAGGGCCTGCAGGTTGAGGGCCTGCAGCAGGATGTTGATGACGCCGTAGCGCTCGTCGCAGAAGAGTTTGAGCATGCTGACCACGACGACGATGGAGAGGAAGTACGGAATGTAGGTGACGTTTTGCAACGTCTTACGGAAGCGGACGTTGTCGATCTCGTTGAGGATGAGGGCCAGCAGGATCGGCGCGGGGAAACCGATGGCCAGGCAGCCCAGGTTGAGGGCCAGCGTGTTCCAGATGGTACTCCAGGCGTAGTAGGAGGAGAAGTAGCGCGAGAAGTGCTTGAACAGCGGATCGGCCCAGGGGCTTTGCCAGATGCCGAGCGTGACCTTGTGGCTCTTGAATGCCAGCTGCACGCCGAACATGGGAATGTAGCAGAAGATGATATACCAGGCCAGCGGCAGGGCGAGCAGGGCGAGCAGTTGCCAGTGGGCGAACACATCGCGCCGCAGGCGTCTTTTCAGTCGCTGGCCTGTGGATTGTTTGGCGAGCATGGCGTTTCCTCCTTAACATAAAGCTGAAGCGGGGAGAGGGGATTCGTCCCCTCTCCCCCTTGTTAGGATCAGCGTTGGGGTCTATCCGCGCAGCGCACGGGGATGATGATGCTTATTGCTGGTAGGAGTCCAGACGCTCCTGGTAGATGCCGACCCACTCCTGCAGGCCCATGCCCTCCAGGGTCTGGCAGTAGGTATCCCACTCGTCGAAGGACATCTCGCCGCGGATGAACTTGGCGGCGCTGGAGCGCACGTAGGTGTCGATGTCGTTGCCCAGGATCTGCAGGCGGGAGTTGGTGTCCGCGTCAAAGAGGGGCTCGGCGTAGAGGGTGTAGTCCATGTAGGGGTTGAGCGCCTCCTGAGCGGCCTGGGTGGTGTCGGAGGTGACTGCGATGCAGTTGTTCTCGTTGAGGTACTGGGGCGCGCCGCCGCCGGGCCAGAAGGTGAACTGGGCGATGGTCGGGCCGGAGCCGTTGGGGTTGTCCAGGATGCCGTCGACGTAGACGGGGTAGCCGTCCTCGTCGCGGGTCCAGGTCTTACCCTCGATGCCATAGCGCTCCAGGTAGGAACCCTCGTCGCTGAAGAGGTAGTCGATCCAGCGCAGGGCAACCTCGGGGTACTCGCAGTCGCAGGTGATGGCGAAGGTGCCCATGTCGCGGGCGACGGGGCCGCTCTGCACGTAGATGTCCTCGCTCATGCCGGCAAAGGGCGCGATGCCGATGTAGTCGGTGGAGTCAAACGCGTCGTCGGCCTGGTTGAAGAAGATGCCCATCATCTGGCCGCTCATCTTGGCGTTGAACTCGGAATACTCCTGCGTGAAGATGTCGGGGTCCAGCAGGCCCTCGGCGTAGATCTTGGCGGTCCACTCCAGCAGCTGGCGGAACTCGTCGCTCGTCAGCCAGGTGGTGAGGGTCTTGCCGTCGTCGCTGAGGTTCATCTCCTGGCCGAACTGGTACTGCAGGCCGAACATGCCGGCCGTGGTGGTCAGCCAGCTGGGCAGGTCGGCGGCGGCGATGGGGATCTCGTCGGCCTCGCCGTTGCCGTTGGCGTCGTAGGTCTTGAACGCGCGCAGGACCTCCTCCAGCTCCTCAAAGGTGGTGGGGACTTCCAGGCCGTTGGCCTCGAGCCAGGCGGTGTTGCACCAGATCTTGGCGGTGCGGGCGGCGGGCACGGCAATGACCGCGGCCAGCGCGTAGATGTGCCCGTCCGGCGCGGTGATGCGCCCCTCAATGTCGGGGTACTTCTCCATCAGCGCGGTGTAGTTGGGCGCGTAGGTCTCCATCAGCTCTTCCAGCGGGATGAGCACGCCCTCCTCGCCGTAGCGGATGATCTCAGAGCCGTTCAGGCCGGCGGCTACGAGCATGTCGGGGTAGGCGCCTACGCCGCTGGCGAACATCAGCGCCTTGGCCTCGTCATAGCCCTGCGAAGGCGCCTGCTGGAAGTCCAGCGTGACGCCGGTCATCTTCTGATATTCGGTAAAGAAGTCCATCGTCTGCCAGTCGGCGTGGATGGCGCCCTGCTTACCGAAGATCGAAAGCGTCACAGGCTCGGTGACGATGGGCATTTCGCCCTCCGTGTTCAGGACGGCCGTGCTCTCACCGATGGCCATGACGGGCAGCATCAGCAGGGCGAGCACGAGACAGAGCAGCTTTTTCATACCGGTATCATCCTCCTTGCGATCGATGGGACGGGGGTCGCGCCTCTCGCGCCCTCACTTTAGGGCCATTTTAACAGATACACTCGAATAAATCAAGAACATTTTGCATTTTTGCGTCATTTTTTTGTCGCAGTCGCCATGCCAATATGCACCGTGCGCAGGAGTTTTAGGCAAAACGTCTTGCCTGACGCTTTGAAAGGTGGTATACTATACACACCAGTGTATTTCAAATGATCCCCATTCATGAGGCGACACAAAAGGAGGCCCGCGGGTGAAGTACATCTTTTTGAATCTCAAGCGTTTTGACATCTCCCCCGCGCGCGGAGGCGTGAACCGGCTGTATCCGATGGATCGCTGGGGCGCGGGCATCGTGCGCGCCACCCAGGAGGCGCTGTGCGGATACGCCGGCGCGCGATTTGTGATGTTCTTTCCGGAGGCGCACCTGTTGGGCGCGCGTGCGGCGCTGGAGGCGGAAAGCCCCGTGGAGCTGGGGTGCCAGGGCGTGTGCGCGGGCGACACGGCTCCGGGCGGCAATTTCGGGGCATTCACGGGCGGACGCACAGCCAATGCGGCACGGGAGCTGGGCTGCGGCTGGGCGCTGATCGGGCACTGCGAGGAACGGGTGCGCAAGCTGGAGCTGCTGTCGTTGGCAGGGGTGACGGGCGTGGACGCGGCGCAGGCGGTCAATCGCGCGCTGGGGCAGGAGGTACGCGCGGCGCAGGCGGCCGGCCTGAGCGTGCTCTACTGCGTGGGCGAGCGGCTGGAGGAGCGCGCATCCTGGCGCGAGGTGCTCAGCGACCAGCTGACCCAGGGGCTGGACGGCGCGGATCTGTCGCGCGTGGTGGTGGGCTATGAACCGGTGTGGTCAATCGGGCCGGGGCGCACGCCGGCGGATGCGCACTGTATCCAGGAGACGGCGCGCTGGCTTAAGTCGCGCATGGGCGGCGTGCCGGTGGTATACGGCGGCGGGCTGAAACTGGAGAATGCGGGCATGCTCGCGGGCATCGAGGAGATCGACGGCGGGCTGATCGCGCTCACGCGCTTTTCGGGCGAGATTGGCTTTTACCCGGATGAATTTTTGCAGATCGTGGAAGCGTACCTGGGGCATTGATCCCCGGAAAGGAGACGGACAATGCGGCTTTCCTTCGAATATGGCCATGGGCTGATGCAGGCGCAGCTGCCCGACACGACCGATGTGTTCATTCCCGGCGAGACGGTGGCGGACCCGCCGTGCCTGCCGCAGGATTGGGACAGCCTCTATGCGGCGACGCTGGAGAGCCTGCGCCATCCGCTGGGCATGGCGCCGCTGCGGGAGCTGGCGCACGCGGGCAGCCGGGTGGTGATCGTGATTCCGGATATCGTCAAGGGCGGCTGCCAGCCGACAAGCCACCGCAAGGTGGCGGTGCAGGCATGCCTGGATGAGCTGTACGCCGCGGGCGTGCGGGCGCAGGACGTGCTGCTGCTGATCTCCAACGGCCTGCACCCGCGGGCGACGGTGCAGGAGATGCGCGCCATTCTGGGCGACGCGCTGTTTGAGGCGTTCTATCCGTCCGGACAGCTGACCAGCCACGACAGCGAGGACTGGGACAACCTCGTGGATCTGGGCTGCACGGCGCAGGGCGACCGGGTCATCATGAACCGGCAGGTGTACGAGGCGGACGTGGCGGTGCTCGTGGGCCACACGCAGGGCAATCCGTACGGCGGCTACTCGGGCGGGTACAAGCACTGCGCCACGGGCATCACGCACTGGCGCAGCATCTCGGCCCACCATGTGCCGCAGGTGATGCACCGGCCGGACTTCGTGCCCGTGTCCACCCACAGCGAGATGCGCAGCCGCTTCGACACGCAGGGGCAGTTCATGGAGGAGAAGATGGGCAAGCGCTTCTTCTGCTGCGACGCGGTGCTGGATAGCAAGAGCCGGCAGATCGAGATCCACTCCGGCTGGGCCAAGGAGGTGCAGCCCGTCTCATGGCGCATGGCGGACCGGCGTACGTACGTGCACTGGGCGGAAAAGCCCTACGACGTCGTGGTTTTCGGCATGCCGACGAACTTCCACTACGGCGACGGCATGGGCACCAATCCCATTCAGATGATGCAGGCGCTCTCCGCGCAGGTCATCCGGCACAAGCGCGTGCTGTCGGACCGGTGCGTGTTCATCGTCTCCAGCCTGTGCGACGGATATTTTCACGACGAGCGCTGGCCGTATGCGCGCGAGCTATACGAGATGTTCCAGCATGACGGCATGCAGACCCTGCCGGACATGAACCGCTACGGCGAGTACTTTGCCACCAATGCCGAATACGTGCGCCGCTACCGGTTCGCGAATGCGTTCCACCCGTTCCACGGCTTCTCGATGATGAGCTGCGGCCACCTGGCCGAAAAGCACACCAGCGCCATCTACATCGTCGGTGCGCGCGAGCCCGGCTATGCGCGCGGCATGGGCCTCAAGACGCGCGCCACCTTTGAGGAGGCCCTGCAGGACGCCATGCGCAAGTACGTCGGGCCCAACCCGAACATCCTGGCGCTCCCCCGCACGTTCACCACGGCCGCCGTACATCTGTGCATGCGCGATCCCGCGATGAACAATCACAGTCGTGACGGCGTGCTGCACCCCTGCGGCGGCTAACTCCCCTGGGGGCTCTGCCCCCCAGGCCCCCCGGCAGGGGCCCCCCTGGGGGCGCTGCCCCCAGGGCCCCCGGCAGGGGGATAACATCCCCCTGCACCCCGAACAGCGGCCCGCGCAAAGGCGCGGGCCTTTGCGTATGCCCAGCCCTTCCCCTCTCCCCCACCTGTGTCTCCATGCAAAAGAACAGGGCCGCGCGTCTGCGCG
>DVFJ01000024.1 GCA_018713325.1 Candidatus Onthenecus intestinigallinarum
GCCAGGGTCAGGGGGATGAACAGGAAGTACTCTACGGAGAACTCCACGACCCCCACCTGGAACTTGGGGATCAGCTCGGTGAACAGGGTGGCCAGCCCGTACAGGGACATGGACAGGACAAAGATCATCAGTTTCTGAGACTGTGTGGCAGTCTGCTTCTGCGCGATACTCATAACGCATTTTCCTCCCTAATGGCTTATTTCTCGCTCGTACCAGCACAGTATACCGCCGGGATGTAAACTTCTCCCCTCAAGTCCGTAAAATGCAAATAAATTTTCTTTCATGCCAAGCTCTGTAAGTTCTGCTTTCATTTACATCCGCGCCGCCGCGTCCAGGGCCAGGGCGGACCGCTGGCACTCGTCGGGGAGCATGGTCAGCTGGACGCACAGGGGGCTGCCCTTCATGCGGGCGCTGGCGTAGGTCAACCCGTTGGTACAGTTGTAGGTATAGTTCCGCTGATGTTCATAAAAATACCGAAATTAAAGCAAGCAGAAAAATAAAGCAGCAGGGAGTAGGCAGATGTGCCTTCTCCTCGCTGCTTTTCTGTGCCGATCAGTCCCGCAGATCAGCGTTCCAATCGAAGATGATTCCCGTTTGAGGATCGATCTCAAACTCAAACTTCATGCCGTCAAAGAACAGCTCCCCCTCGTACCGGCCACGGCCGTCCTCGGATTCCTCCCAGATGGTTACATCTGCGGCACTGGAACCGGGAACCTTGCCCGCCACAATTGCGGCGGCCTCCTCCAGACTCACCGGGTTGCCGCCCAGAGCGTCCAGCCACTCCTCGTCCACCTCATAGTCCGCCCCCACAATGCGACCGCCGTCGATGGCGATCTCAAAATCGTAGTCGCCATACTCCGTCTCAAACTCAATGTCGTAGATGGGGATGCCGTTATCCCCATCCGTCTCGTTCTTGATGTTGAAGGCGTCTCCCTCCGGGACGCCCGCGTTATCCAAGGCGATAGCCAGGGCCTCCTCCTGGCTGATCTCCCCAGAAGAGCTCCCTTCGTTTGGGGCAGAGGATGGGGAGGGTGCCTGCCCTTGTCCCGATGGGGCTTCCTGGGCGGTGCTGGCCGGGGCCGCCTGACCACCGGGGACAGTGCCCTGCTGGACGCTGCATCCAATCAGGCAGGCCAGCAAGACTCCTGCCGCCAAGCCAGAAGAAAAAATCCGTTTCATATTGCCGCACTCCTTTTCTTCGCGCCATGATACCCTTATCCTACCACAGAATCTTTAAAATCACAATTGGGCTGGACCCCGAAGGAAATGATGGAGGGGAATGATGCGGACAGAGTATCTACCGCCTTCCAGGTCCAAGCGGCTCAAATAGGCCAGAAGCCGCAGACAACTTCATTCTGTAGTAGCTTGCGTCTCCCGTCTGGGGCAGGGCCACCGCCAGCGTGATCCGCAGGGTGTACGCCCGGCTTGTGCCGTCCTGCGCGGTGACGGTGAAGGTCCACGTCGCGCCGCCGTCCGCGGTGACGGGCATGGATACCGACGCCTGCGCGTCGGCGGGGGTGACGGCGATCTGCTGCGCATCCGTGGGCAGGCTGGAGCCGGCGGGCAGCACCACGCTGATCTCCGTGCCGTCGATGACGCCTGCCGTGCCGTCCACGGAAACCGGCTTCAAGCCCACGCCGGCGGACAGCCACTTGGCCCAGTATTCCCTGTTGCCCACGTCGGCGGTCGTGATGACGGTAACGGGACTGCCGGTGAGGGCGGCATTGTCGTACCAGCCGTCAAAGGTGTAGCCGTCGCGGGTCACGTCGGCTGCGGTAGGCAGCGCCGCGCCCACGCCATAGGTGTAGCCGGTCACATCCTTACCCGCCGCGATCGTGCCGCCACTCGGGTGCAGGGTCACGGCGTAGTTGCCGGCGGTCCAGCCCAAGGCCACGGGTGAGAGGCCGGTCACGGTAAAGGAGACGCCCTTTTCCGTGGCAGTGGCCGTCGGGTGCTCAATGCGGCCGGCGTTTGCGCCGGAGGAGAACATGTGCGCCACGGTAAAGACATACCCCTGCGCGCCCGTGCCCGCGGGATAGGGCAAGGTGACGGTGATGCCGGAGGCCGGGAAGTCGCTCTCTGTGACCTCGCTCCAGCTCTGGCCGCCGTCCCGGCTGACCATCAGGGTCACGTCATAGATGGCGACGTCTGCGCCGGGCACGCCCAGCGCGGTCACATCTGCCCGCAGCGCAGCCTCCAGCTGCGCGGGGCTGGCATAGGTTCCCGCAAGGGAGGCGGGCACGGAGGACAGCCCGGCCTCCATGACAAGCTTCAGGCGGTCGCTGCCCGTAGAGGGCACATCCTCCTCGGTGGAGGCGTAGACAAAGGCGGTGATCACAGGGCCGTCGTCGGGCAGGGCGTAGTTGGGATTGTTCAGGGCATACGCGCCGCTCTGCGGCACGACCTTCACCTGGTATTCGCCGGGCTGGGCGACGCCCGCCAGGCCCGAGGTGACCAGCCCGGTATCGGGGATGAGGGTGACGGCATCGCCATCCAGCCGGCCGGTGAGGCGCAGCGTGCCATGCACCTCCGCCTCGCCGGCCTGCGCCTGCGAACGCGAGGCGGACAGCTCGGACGCATCCCAGCCGAGCGTCCGCGCGGCCACCATGATGTCGATCTGCGTCTGCCTGTCGGCAAAGGCGCTGTTGCCCTCATAGACGGCATAGACGGTGTGGGTGCCCGCGGTGAGCTCTGCGCGGTCCAGCGTGACGGACAGCTCGCCGGTCACATCCTGCGGTTCGCCCAGCTGATGGGTCGCATCCACGCTGTCCAGATAGAACCGCACATCGCCGGTGAGCGCGTCGGGGTCGCTGGAGTCGGCCTTCGAGACGTCGGCGGTCAGGGTGACGGCATCGCCGTAGGTGACAGCGCTCGCGGATGGGGTGAGCGTGAGCGCGACTGCGCCCTTTTCGGCGACGGCGAGGTTGACGGTCTTCGACGCCTCAAGGTACGTGCCTGTGGACAGGTCCGTTTTGGGAGTGACGGTGAAGCGGGTAGACCCGCCGACGTTCAGGGAGGCGGACATGCCGTCCGTGCTCAGCGTGAAGGCGTCCGCATTCGCCCCGGCGAGGGCGACGGAGAGGGAGGCGATGGCTTCCGCATTGTGGCCGTCTTCGTTTGTGAGGGTGAAGGTCTGTGCATTGGCTGTTCCGTGGCGCTGCACGGTCCACGCATGGGAGGCCGGGGACGCGGTGAGCAGGGAAGCGCCGACGATTTTGTCGGCGTAGGCGCTCCAGCCGGGAACGTTGGGATGCTCATCTACGTCTGCATTGACAGAGACGATTCGCAGGTCGCTGCTACAATTTGCAAAGGAGTCTGTGGAGATCTCCGGCGGGGTCTCCGACAGGATATAGACGGTATTCAGGCTGGTGCAGTCCTTGAAAGCCTGCGCTTCTATTTCCGTTATGGTCGACGGCAAAATGACGGTTTCAAGGGAGGTGCAGCCCCGGAATATTTCATTTCGGACATTTGTCAGCTTACATGCGGACAGATCGGCGCGGATCAGGTTGGTGCAGTTTTGAAACGCATAAGGTTGAATACTCGTTACTGAAGGGGTTGCTGTAATGGAGGTGAGCGTATCGTTACCCGCGAAAACTCTCGTAGAAACGATGAAAGAAGTACAACCATCAATTTCGGTCGGGAGGACCAGATCGCCCAGCGGGCCGCTGTCTGCATGGACGCCTTCGATAAAGATTGTGTACGTTTGATAATAATATTCTGCCGTCAAAACGGCCGAGCCATTTGTGATGGTGCCCCCATAGGTGATTGATGAGGTGCTGCTCGTCCAGTTCGCACTCCACTCATCATCCGCCAACGCGCCCGCAGGCAGCGCCAGCAGCAGCACCGCCAGCGCCAGCAGGCATACGAAATCCCGGAATCCCTTTTTCATCGCATGTTTCTCCCCTTCTTCATCGTTTTCGCGCACGACAAAAGGACGCGCCCTGCCTTTTCCTGGCAAAGCGCGCCCCTTGAGTCCCTATGTCCGGGGGCTTTCCTCCAAACGGGCAGACCTGTCTTCTGCTTGCAAAAGCCCAGTCTGTGCCGCCATGCCCCCAGCATTCCATGTATACCATTTGATTTTACCACGGATTGGGGAGCAGGTCAATCCATTTCAGGCCGGAGGATTACAGTTCTGTCATCCACAGGCCGTGGGGAGTGCAATGGGCATAGACGGCCATGGCTTGTCATCGCCCAGGTCAAAGCAGGCCCCGGGCTCATCGCCGGGCCTGAGCCCCCGGCGATGGATGCCGTCTTCCGTCACCACACATGTAAGGACTGCAGCTTTGATAGCATCTGCTTTCGCAGCGCTTTGCGCCATGGAAGTACAGCGTATACGCTTTCACGTTGCCGATATGAGGCGTCACTGTCGGGCTTCCCCAAGTCCGCGTATCTGCTGGCGTCCATAGCCGCCTCATCGCCATGGCGGACGACCGGACCTTTCTGCATCAGGCGGCGCCCCTGCCAAAAGCGGCATGGGCGCCGTCCGTGTCATTTTGGGGGATCCGTCACCAGACGGTGACGCTGTCCGCCGCCTGCGCAAAGGGGCCGGGGATCGTGGACGCGCCGCGGTGGTTGCCCAGGTAGTCCACATCGAGGATGAGGTCCGATCCGTCGGGGTGCTCGAATCGCTGCTCCGGTTCAAACGCCTTGCCCAGCACCTCGCTGGTGACGATGCCGTCGCCAAAGCCATCCAGCAGTGAGAAGACGTTGGTCCTGAGCGTCAGGCGTCCGCCCTCCTCGGCCAGCTCCACGTATGCCCTATCCGTCCCATTGACGAAGTGGCGCCGCTCATGCTTGCAGACGGTGGCGCCGTTGAAGTATGCGTTGCCCTCCACCCACACGGGCAGGTGGCCGAAGTGATACTGCGCCAGCGCGCCCATGTCCGGCTCCCGGTCCAGCTCAAAGTGCGCGATCCACTCCTCGTAGGTCGGGAAGATGTCAAACGGCGCGGTGCCGACCACCTCGTAGTTGTTGGCGGACGGCTCGCGGGTTGGATCGGTGATCTCATGGTGCTGGATGAAGATGTTGTTGTAGATGCGGTCGTCGCCGTGCAGGATGGTCATGAAGCCGGCCACCTCCGTGCGGTGGCGGATGTGATAGGGCGTGTAGCGCGGCTCCCGCTGGCCGTTGACGACGGAGTCCACGCCGGCGTTGATCAGCGTGAAGGCGCCCAGCATCAGGTTGTGCACGCAGGCGATGCCCTCGCTGGGCATGCACACGGACTGGCGGGAGAGCAGCAGGTTGTTGTCGATCAGCGTGGGGCCGTGGCCGACCTCGATGAAGATATCCTGGCTGAACATGGCGCCCTGGGCGGGCTTTGCGCCCCGGGGCGGATGGTTGTCATGCATGAGGTTGCCCGTGATGCGCGCGCCCTGCGCCTGCCAGTCGAACCAGATGCCCATGATGCAGTGGTGGATGTGGTTGCGCCGGGCGATGACGTCGATGGCCGCGTGCAGCTTGATGCCGGCGGTCTCAGCGCCGCCCAGCTGCTGGGAGTTGCAGATGTGGTGGATGTGGCAGTCCTCGATGACGGAGAACACCGCGCCCATGCGTCCGACAATGCCCGTCTGCTCGCAGTGGTGCACCTCGCAGCGGCGCACGATGTGACTGCCGACCTTCTCCTTGAGCCAGCCGTGGTACTGGCCGCGGCACACGGCGTCCCGTTCCATCTGGGTCGGGCTCTTGACGTGCTTTCTGTAGAAGTACATGTCGTTCTCGGGGTCCAGATACTTGCCCAGCGAGATGCCGCAGCACTTGCTGTTGTAGATCTCGCAGTCCTCGATGATCCAGCCCTTGCTCCAGTGCGGGCCGATCAGGCCGTCCTGATAGGCCGCGGGCGGCGCCCAGGTGGTGGCGGCCTTGCTCATCACAAAGCCGCTGACCGTGATGTAGTCCACGCCGTTGCGGTCCGGCATGAAGACGTTGCGCCGCACATTGATCTCCATGCGCTCCCGGCGCGGGTCCAGGCCGTGCAGGTTGACGTAGAGCACCGTCTCGTCCCCGTCCTGCTCGGCATACCACTTGTATGCGCTCGCCTCGGGCTCCCAGGAGCAGGGATCCTCCTCGCCCCGCAGGCATTCCTCCAGCGTGACCGCCTCATAGAGCATCCGGTCGTTCAGGTAGACCGCGCCGGTGTGGCGCACGGTCGGCGCGAAGTACCAGTCCCCGCACACGTAGGTCGTGTAGGGGTTATAGCCGCCGAAGACGCCGTTGGACACCCGGGCCGTCCACACGTCGTCCCGGTACTGCGTCCATGCGGTCACCTCCTCCGCGCCGGTGATGTGCGCGCCCCGCGGCACGGCCGAGCGGTAGACGATGGGCTGCTCCTGTGTGCCGGCGTGCCGTGGATTCACATACTCCCTGTACAGGCCCGGCGCGACGAGCACCTCGTCCCCGGGCCGCGCTGCCTGCGCCGCGTCGTTGATGCGCTTGAACGGCCGCTCCCGGCTGCCGTCCCCGTCTCTGAATGCCTTTGCGTCCACATAATAGATCATGTTCTGCTCCTCTGCACGGCCCTTTGCGGCGGCCATGCGCGCCTTTCGCTCGTCGTGGGGTCCAGGGGTTGCTTTATCCTTCATTATAGCACACGGCAGGGCGCTTTGCCTATGCCGAAGTGGGGGCGGCGGCGGTTTATTCCCGTTCGTCCATCCCGCCGCGCAGAACCGCAATTTTGAGACAGTCCGGCGCAATCGGCAGTCTGGCCCGGGCGCCGGACGTATGGTATAATCAGGGCGTACGGATCGGGGGGATTGGATGAGATCGCTGGAGCCGCACGTGGCCGCATCCTCGGAATACTACAACTTTTCGCCGGGCGCGCTGGCACGGGAATACCTGCTGTACGTGCTGTGCGTGGGCGAGTTCCGCTACGAGGCGGGCTACGACCTGCGCCGCGCGTCCTTTGACAGCTTCCTGCTCGAGGTCATCCTCGACGGCACGGTCAATATCGAGACAGAGGGCGAGACGCTGTCCGCGCATGCGGGGCAGGTCGTGCTCATCGACTGCAACAAGCCGCACCGCTACCACTCCGACGTCGGCTGGCGCGCGCTGTGGGCGCACTTTGACGGCGCGGCGGCGCGCGGGTACTTCCAGCTCATCCTGCGCCAGAATGGGCGCGTCTTCTCCACCCACCGGCAGCGCGAGGTCTTCGACGTGCTCGGCGGCATCTACGACATGTTCCGCCGGCAGCAGCCCCTGAGCGAGCCGCAGATCGCGCTGCGCCTGACGCAGGCGCTCACCGCTATGGCCGAGCCCGCCGCGCCCGGCCCGCTGCGCGACCGCTACGGCCTGATCGATCAGGCGGTGGCCGTCATCAACCGCAGCGTCGGCCACGAGCCGTCCGTCGCGCAGCTCGCCGGACAGGTGGGCCTGAGCACGTATCACTTCATCCGCGTGTTCCGGGACGCGATGGGCATGACGCCGCGCCAGTACGTCATCGCCGCGCGCATGAACCACGCGCGCTACCTGCTCAAGGCCACGGCCCTGTCCGTCGCCGAGATCGGCGCGCAGGCAGGCTATGCGTCGGAGAGCATGTTCTCCGCGGCATTCAAGCGAACCCAGGGCATGACGCCCAGCGACTACCGCGCGCAGCAGCACGCATGACGACAATCGGGAGGCATTTGAAGATGGCAGGCATCGCAAGCATCCGCGTCGAGACGGTCATGATCCCCACCTACGGCGTCGGCGCGGCGGACAAGAACCCCATGTTCCTCGAAAAGCGCGTATACCAGGGCTCCAGCGGCAAGGTCTATCCGCTGCCCGTGGTCGACAAGATCCTGGATGAAAAGCGCGACCAGCCCTACACCGCCGTGTTCCTGGAGAACGACTACCTCCTCGTCATGGTGCTGCCCGAGCTGGGCGGACGCATCCAGCGCGCCTATGACAAGACCAACGGCTACGACTTCGTCTACTACAACGAGGTCATCAAGCCCGCGCTCGTCGGCCTGACCGGGCCCTGGATCTCCGGCGGCATCGAGTTCAACTGGCCGCAGCACCACCGGCCGACCACCTATGCGCCCGTGGACTGGCGCGTGGTGGACCATGCGGATGGCAGCAAGTCCGTCGAGCTCAGCGAGGTCGACCAGATGTACGGCACCAAGGGCAAGATGACCTTCACCCTCTACCCCGACCGGGCGTACATCGAGATCCGCGGCCAGCTCTACAACCGCACGCCCCTGCCGCAGACCTTCCTGTGGTGGGCCAATCCCGCCGTGGCGGTCAACGACGACACCCAGTCCGTCTTCCCGCCGGACGTGTGCGCTGTATACGATCACGGCAAGCGCGACGTGAGCGCGTTCCCCATCGCCACGGGCGTGTACTACAAGCACGACTACGGCGCGGGCGTGGACATCAGCCGCTACAAGAACATCCCCGTGCCCACCAGCTACATGTGCGCGCACAGCGACTACGACTTCGTCGGCGGCTACGACTACGGCATGCAGGCCGGCATCCTGCACATCGCAGATCACCACGTATCGCCCGGCAAGAAGCAGTGGACCTGGGGCTGCGGCGACTTCGGCCAGGCCTGGGACCGCAACCTGACCGACGCCAACGGCCCCTACATCGAGCTGATGACCGGCATGTACTGCGACAACCAGCCGGACTTCACCTGGCTCAAGCCCTTTGAGGAGAAGACGTTTACCCAATACTTCATGCCCTACAAGCGCTGCGGGTACGTCAAGAACGCCAACCGCGACTGTGCGCTCAACCTGGAGGTGCAGGACGGGCAGGCCAGCCTGTGCGTGTACGCCTCGCGCCCGATCCCCGGCGCCCGCGTGACGCTGCGCGCAAAGGGCGAGACCGTCTACGCGCGCACGGTGGATCTGAGCCCGGTGGACGTGCTGCAGGATACGGTCGCCGTCCAGGCCGCGCAGACGGATCTCACCCTCGCCGTCTGCGACGCCGCGGGCCGCACGCTCCTGTCCTACACCCCCGCGGCCCGCAGGATTGAGCGCATCCCCGACCCGATGCCGCCCGTCCAGCCCCCGCAGGAGATCCGGACCGTCGAGGAGCTCTACCTGACGGGCCTGCACCTGGAGCAGTACCGCCACGCCACCTGCCTGCCCGACCCCTATTACCAGGAGGCGCTCCAGCGCGATCCCGGCGACATCCGCAGCAACAACGCATACGGCGCGCTGCTGCTGCGACGCGGCCTGTTCGCCCAGAGCGAGGCGTACTTCCGCGCGGCCGTCGAGCGCATGACGCAGCGCAACCCCAACCCCTATGACAGCGAGCCCTACCTGAACCTGGGCCTCTCGCTGCTGTATCAGGGCCGGGACGGCGAGGCCTACGACGCGTTCTTCAAGTCCGTCTGGACGGCGGCGCAGCAGGAGGCCGGCTATTACTACCTCGCCTGCATCGACTGCCGCCGCGGCGCATACGAGGCGGCGCTGGAGCACGTCGAGCGCAGCCTGGTCCGCAACGGCCACAGCCTGAAGGCCCGCGCGCTGCGGGGGATGATCCTGGGCCGCCTGGGCCGCACGGACGAGGCCGCCGCGTGGTTTGCCGAAAACCTGAAGCTGGATGCGTTCGACTACGTATCCCGCATCGAGTCCGGCGACGTGCAGGGCGCGCTGTCGATGATGGGCGCGCGCGCGAGCAGCTATGTGGAGTGCGCGATCGACTACGCGGAGGCCGGCTTTGCGGCCGAGGCGCTGCGCGTGCTCGGGCTCTGCCCGGTCGAGCATCCCATGGTGTTCTATCACCGGGCGCTGCTGGGCGACGAGGCCGCGCTGCAAAGGGCCGCCGCGTGCTCCAGCCTGTACTGCTTCCCCAACCGGCTGGAGGACATCCGCGCGCTGGCGTTCGCCATCGAGCACAGCCCCTCTGACGCCAAAGCGCCCTACTATCTGGGCTGCCTGTGGTACGACCGGCGCCAGTACGACGCGGCCATCGACTGCTGGGAGCGCAGCGCGCGCTTGGACGGCAGCTTCCCCACCGTCTGGCGCAATCTGGCGCTGGCATACTTCAACAAGCGCGGCGAGCGCGAGCGCGCCCTTTCGTGCATGGAGCGCGCCTATGCGCTGGACGAGACCGACGCGCGCGTGCTGCTGGAGCTGGATCAGCTGCGCCGCAAGCTGAACGTGCCCGTCGCGCAGCGCCTCTCCTACCTGGACGCGCACCGCGACGTGGCCTTCCTGCGCGACGACCTGTACACGGAGTACTGCACGCTGCTCAACGACCTGGGCCGCCACGAGGAGGCGCTCTCGCTGCTCATGGCGCGCCGCTTCCACCCCTGGGAGGGCGGCGAAGGCAAGGTGACGAAGCAGTACGCCGTGGCGCTGACGCAGCTGGGCCGCGAGGCGCTCGCGCAGGGCGACGCGGCCCGCGCCAGGGCGCTGCTGGAGCGCGCGCTCGTCTTCCCGGAAAATCTGGGCGAGGGCAAGCTGGAGGGCGCGAAGGACAACGACATCCACTACTACCTGGGCCTGGCCGAACGCGCGTTGGGCGACGAGGACGCGGCCCTGCGCCACCTGCAGCTGGCCGCCGAGGGCGAGGGCGAGCCCGCCGGCATGATGTACTACAACGACCAGCCCGCGGACATGATCCTCTATCAGGGGCTGGCCAACTGCGCGCTGGGTCGCGAGGAGCGGGCCCGCAGCCGCTTCCACAAGCTGATCTCCTACGGGGAGAAACACTACTATGACGTGGTGCAGATCGACTACTTCGCCGTCTCCCTGCCCGACCTGCAGCTCTTTGACGAGGACCTGACGGTACGCAACCGCGCCCACTGCGAGTACCTGATCGCGCTGGGCAGCCATGGGCTGGGCGATCAGGCGCGCGCCGCCGCCTGTTACGACGCGGCGCTGGCCATCGACTGCGCGCACCAGGGCGCGATCCTGCACCGGCGTCTGAAGGAGGATGCACATGGAGTTCATTGATCTTTCCGGCCTCTGGCAGTGCGACATTCCGGGCCAGCGCGCGACCGTCCGCCTGCCCGGCACGCTGGATGAAAACGGCGTCGGCCACCCCGACGCCGGGACCAACCAATGGCACCCGGACGAGTCCGGCAACGCCGTGCTGCAATCCGCCGGCGTGATCGCCACGCGCCTGACGCGGCGCTTCACCTACGAGGGCCCGGCCTCCTTCTCCCGCGCGCTGCGCTGGACGCCGCCGCAGGGCAAGCGCGTCTTTCTGGAGTGCGAGCGCTCGCGCTGCCTGTCGCTGCGCGTCAACGGCGCGCCGGTCCCGCCCTTTGTGGAGCCGTCGCTGTCCACGCCGCACGTGTTCGAGGTGACGGGCCTGCTCACCGGGGACGACCTTCTGACGCTCGTTTGCGACAACAGCTATCCCGGCTGGCCGCGCGAGGACATCGTCTATTCGTCCGCCGCCACGGACGAGACGCAGACCAACTGGAACGGCTTGCTCGGCTATCTCCGCCTGCGCGTGGAGGAGCCGGTCTTTCTCCACGCGCTGCGGGCCTATCCGCGCGGCGGCGCGCTGGACGTGTGCGCGGACGTCTCCGCCCAAACGGCATGCGAGGTCGAGCTGCGCATCGACTGCGAAGCCCTGGAAGCACCGGTCCGACGCCAGGCACGCCTGGCCCCCGGCCTGCAGGAGGTGCGGCTGGCAGGGCTGCCGCTCCAGCCGTCCGTGCAGCGCTGGGATGAGGCGGACGGCCGGCTGTACGAGCTGACCGCAGCGCTGGGCGCATCCTCGCGCACTGTGCGCCTGGGCATTCGGGACTTTGGCGCGCAGGGCGGCCATCTGCAGCTGAACGGGCGCAACATCTTCCTGCGCGGCGAGGCCAACTGCGCCGTCTTCCCGGAGACGGGGCATCCGCCGATGGACGCGGCGTCCTGGCGGCAGATCCTGTCCGTCTACCGCAGCTACGGCGTCAACTGCATGCGCTTTCACAGCCACTGCCCGCCGCAGGCCGCCTTCGAGGCCGCGGATGAGATGGGCATGATGATGCAGCCCGAGCTGTCGCACTGGAACCCGCGCGACGCGTTCACCGCGCCGCAGAGCCGCGCCTACTACCGCGCCGAGCTGGAGCAGACGCTGCGCATGCTGGCCAACCATCCGTCGTTTGTGATGCTCTCCCTGGGCAACGAGCTGCAGGCCGACGAGGCGGGCCACGCCTTCATGGCGCAGCTGATGGACCTGGCGCGCAGCCTCGACCCGACCCGCCTGTATGCGACCGGGTCCAACAACCACTACGGCCAGCGGGGCTGCGACGACGCCAGCGACTTTTACACCTCCAGCAACGTGGGCGAGCTGGACCTGCGCGCGACCAACTGCAACATGCAGGGCTGGCTCAACCGGCGCTATCCGGACCTCTGCACAGATTACACGCCCGCCGTGGACGCGCTGCGCAAGGGGCACGACCAGCCGGTGTTCTCCTTTGAGGTGGGGCAGTTCGAGGTGCTGCCGGACTTTGACGGGTTGGACGGCTATCGCGGCGTGACCGACCCGGCCAACCTGCGGCTCGTGCGGGACAAGGTGGAGCAGGGCGGCCTCATGCCCATCTGGAAGCGCTGCGTCGAAGCCTCGGGCGAGCTGGCGTTGCTGTGCTACCGCGCCGAGGTCGAGGCCGCGCTGCGCACGCCCGGCATGAGCGGCATCTCACTGCTGGGCCTGCAGGACTTCCCCGGCCAGGGCACGGCGCTGGTGGGCATGCTCGACCCGCACCTGAAGCCCAAGCCCTACGCGTTCGCCCGGCCGGAGCGTTTTGCCCGCTTCTTCACGGGCGAGCTGCCGCTGGCCCTGCTGCCCAAGTGTACCTACCAAAGCGCCGAAACGCTGCGCGTGCGGCTGCGCATGGCCAACTACGGCCGCGTGGACCTGCACGGCGCGCCCGTCTGGTCGCTGGAGGGCGCCGGCCTGCAAGGCGAACTGCCCGCTGTATCCGCGCCTGCGGGCGGCCTGACAGACCTGGGTGAGCTGGCGCTGCCGCTGGCGGGCGTGACGCGCGCCAGCCGCCTGACGCTGCGCATCAGTCTGTGCGGTCGCTCCAACGCATATCCGGTCTGGGTCTATCCGGACGAGCGGCCCGTCTGCCCGGCAAACGTGCACGAATGCCGCGCGCTGGACGACGCGGCGCTGGATGTACTTGCACATGGCGGCACGGTGTACCTTGCGCCCGACTCCACCCCGGAGGCACTGCCGCACTCCATCCAGGGCCAGTTCAGCACGGACTTCTGGTCCGTGGGCACGTTCGCGGGGCAGGAGGGCGGCATGGGCCAGCTGATCGACGCCGCACACCCGCTCTTTGAGGGCTTCCCGACCGAATGCCACACGGATTGGCAGTGGTGGCCTATGGCCGGCCGGCGCGCGGCGATCCTCCCCCGCCCCATGCAGGCGATCGTCGCCGAGCTGGACAGCTACGCCTACCTGCGGCCCATGGCGCAGCTGCTCGAGTGCCGTTGCGGCGGCGGCAGGGTGTTGCTGTCCACGCTGGGACTGCATGCGCTTGAGCAATACCCCGAGGCGCGCGCGCTGCAGGGCTGCATCTACCGCTATCTGGGCGGGCGTCCCGCGCTGCCCCAGCAGGAGATGACCGTGCAGGAGCTGCGCGCGATCGTCCGGCCCGTCCGGTGAATGCCTCGCGGGAGCGCAGGAAACTGCCTGCGCTCCCGCTTTTTTCATCCGTCCGCCTCTCGTTTTGGGCGTCGCTGTGGTATACTAGAGCTGCGGCCATTCGCCGCCAAAGGAGGTAACGCCATGTGCACCAGTCTTGCATTTTTCAGTCCTGCGCTGTTTGGGCGCAACCTTGACCTGGAGTATTCCTTCTCTGAACAGATCGCCATCACGCCGCGCAATCACGCGTTTTCCTTCCGCCACAGGCCGTCGCTTGCGCAGCACTTCGCCATGATCGGCATGGCCGCCGTCGCCGGCGATGTCCCGCTCTATGCGGAGGCCGCCAATGAAAAGGGCCTGTACATGGCGGGGCTGTACTTTCCGGGCAACGCCCACTACTTTCCCGATCCCGATCCACAGTGCGATAACCTTGCGCCCTATGAGCTGATTCCGGCGGTACTGGGCGCCTGCGAAACGCTCGCCGAAGCCCGGCGCATGTTGGAGCGCGTGCGTCTGATTGCCGATCCCTTCGCGCCCGGCTATCCGCTTGCGCCGCTGCACTGGCACATTGCCGACGCCACCGGCTCCCTCGTCGCCGAGCCCATGGCCGACGGCCTGCGCCTGTACGACGACCCGGCCGGCGTGCTGACGAACAACCCGCCCTTTCCCTTTCACCTCACGCGCCTGAGCGACTACCAGACGCTCTCGCCCCGGCCGCCGGAAAACCGGTTCGCTCCGGCGCTCGGCCTGCAGCCCTACGGGCAGGGCATGGGCGCGATGGGCCTGCCCGGCGATGCGTCGCCCGTCTCCCGCTTCGTGCGCGCGGCGTTTCTCAAGGCGCATGCGGCCTTTGACGGAGATGAGGCTGCGCAGGTGGTGCAATTCTTTCATATCTTGGGTGCCGTCTCCATGGTGCGCGGCAGCGTCGTCACGCCCGAAGGACGCCTGGACGAGACGACCTACTCCTGCTGCTTCGACGCGCGCAGCGCCGTGTACTACTACCGCACCTACGACGCCAGCCGCATCAGCGCCGTCAGCCTGCTGGACGAGCCGCTGGACGGCGAGGCGCTGCGTGTCTTCCCGCTGGAGCGCAGCCCGCAATTCCATTATGTCAACCGCCATATCTGACTCCCTGCGGAGGTTCTTGCCTCCGCTTTTTTTGCGCCGCGCGCCTGAAAAAGCCGCGCCCCTTTCTTTCATCTCCTGCCGGCATATGGTATAATAGAAATCGGTTGCAATGGCGCGCCATGCCGCGCGCCCTCATCCACGAGGAGGCATCGATCTCTTGAAGCATCGAAGCACGCTTTCCATCAACAGCTCTTTGGGTCTGCTGTTGTTGCTCGCCTTCGTCCTGACGTTCGGGCTGGGCATCTCGCTGGTCCGCGCCAAGCTGCTGCAAAACGCGCACAGCATGGGCATGTCCCTGGCCCAGAGCTACGCCACCGAAGAGGAGACCCGCATCGCATCCTTTCGCAACTTCATGGACCTGGGCATCCAATATGTAGAGGAGATCTCCCTGCAGGGCGGCAGTCCCGCCGAGATCCAGGAGTGGCTCCACAGCTACTTTTCCAAGCTCACCGTCATCCTGGGCGGCAACGCGATCGATCCCTACGCAGTCGTCAATGGCAGGATCATCGCCGCCAACCCATGGGACGGCGAAGAGGGCTACGACTACCGCAGCACAGAATGGTATCAGCGCGCGCTTGAGGCCGACGGCGAGTTGATCTTCACCGACGTATACACCGACGCCATTACGGGCGATCCCGTGGTCACGGCGGCCCGCAAGTTCGGCCGGAGCGACGATGTGCTGGCCATGGACATCTATCTGCGCAACTTTCTGCTCGGCAGCGACGAGCTCTCCGTCGCAGAAGACTGCTCCTTTTACCTGTGCGACTCGACCGGCACCCTGATCTACGCCTCCACCGGCTGGTCCGTCACAAACGAGACGCTGCAGTGGTATACCGACAAACTCCTAGAGGGCATTTACGACGGGTCGCTTTCCTCTTATGACGCCTCTTTCGTCGATCCGGATGGGGTTGTTCGCGGCGTCTACTATCACCAGATGAGCAATGGCTGGACGGTGATCCTCACCGTACCGATTCAGTCCGTGCTGATGGGAGACCGCAACCTCACGATCTACTTTCTCGTCGGGGTGGGCGTGCTCGTATTTGCCATCCTGGCGGCCATGGTCATCCGCGATCTGTTGCAAAGCAAGCGCATCCGCTTGGCGGGCAACACCATTGAGATCCTCAGCGACTCCTTCTATGCCATCTATCGCGTCAACTACAGGGAAGGCACGTATGCCGCCATCAAGATCTCTCCGGACATGGTCGACCGCCTGCCCCCCAGCGGCGACTATGCCGCGCTGCTTCAGGCGGTGCAGGCCCTGGTCGAGCCGAACACCTACCACGAGTTTGAACTGTGCTTTTCGCTGGAGAGCATCCGCCAGCGCGTGGCGGAGCACGTGGCCGACTACGGCGGCGACTATCAGCGCCGGTTCGGCGACACCTACAAGTGGGTCAACATCCGCACGCTCTACGACTCCAGGCTCGCCCCGGACGAGGTCATCCTGTGCTTCCGCGAGGTGGATGTAGAAAAGCGTCAGGAACTTCAACACACCATCATTCTGCAGGAGGCGCTGGACACTGCGCGCAAGAGCACCAAGGCCAAGTCCGCCTTCTTCAGCAGCATGTCTCACGACATGCGCACGCCGCTCAACGCCATCATCGGTCTGTCCGAGTTGGCGCAGAAGAACGCCGATGACCGAGAAAAGGTCGACGACTACATTCGAAAGATCGAGTTCTCCGGAAAGCATCTGCTAGCGCTGATCAACGACATTCTCGAGCTATCCCGCCTCGAATCGGGGCGCAACACGCTGGCCCACGAGCAATTCGACATCCGGCTCTGCATCGAGGAGATCGCGGATATCTTCCGCGTGCAAGCCGCTCAAGAGAGCAAGCGCTTTACCGTTCAGTTCGACCTGCGCGTCAGCGCCGTCATGGGCGACGCCTTCAAGCTGGGCCAGATCCTCAACAACCTGCTCTCCAACGCCTTCAAGTACAGCGAGGCTGGCGCGCAGATCTCCCTGTCCGTTCGTCAGTTCGACTTTCAGCAGCACAGCAAGTATCAAATCATCGTCGAGGACACGGGCATCGGCATGTCTGAGCACTTCCTGACCCATCTGTTTGAGCCTTACGCTCGAGAAACTCACTTCGCCACCCGCCCCACCATCGGCACGGGGCTGGGCATGCCCATCGTCAAGAGCCTCGTCCAGCAGATGAGCGGCGAGATCTCTGTGGAGAGCGAGCTGGGCAAGGGCAGCAAGTTCACCGTCACGCTGCCGCTGGTCGCGGCTACGGCAGCCAACTCATCCGCCGCCACCACCGAGCCCGCCTGCGAGGCGTTGTCCGACCTGTCCGGCCGTCGCATCCTGCTGGCCGAGGATAACGAACTCAACATGGAAATCGCCACCGAAATCCTCGCCATGAACGGCGCCGAGGTCATCCAGGCCCGCAATGGCGCCGAGGCCGTCCACCTGTTTGAGGCCTCTGCGCCCCATTCCTTCGACGCCATCCTCATGGACATGCAGATGCCCGAGATGGACGGCTGCCAGGCCGCCCGGCGCATCCGCGCCCTCCCCCGGTCCGATGCCCGGACAGTGCCCATCGTGGCGGTGACCGCCAACGCCTTTGCGGAGGATGTCTCGGCCACAGCCGCCGCCGGTATGGACGCCCATGTCTCCAAACCCATCGACATCCGCCTGCTCTGCCAGACTCTGGAGCGTCTGCTCCGTACCCCAAGGGCCCCCGGAAAGGAGAACCGCCATGCATAATCGGAACCGCCACCTCTTCCGTATCCTTCTGGTCAGTCTTTTGGCCGCTCTGGCCCTGTGCATGGGCATTTTCGCATGGCTGGCCAACTACATGCTCCGGCAGAGCGATCAGGCCATCGGCGGCATCGGCGAGGTGTACATGACCCAGATGGGTACCCAGATCA
>DVFJ01000025.1 GCA_018713325.1 Candidatus Onthenecus intestinigallinarum
TGGAAGTTATGAATGAACACCCCTTTGCGTGCCGTTTCTGACTGGAAAGGAGGCTGCTGTGTCAGAGATTCAGAACGGTACGGAGAAAAGGCCTTTGGAGTGCCGCACCTATACGGTCAGTGAGATTGCCCGGATATTAGGTGTCAGCCGGACACAGGCATACCGCCTTGTGCAGGAGGGTCTTTTCAAAAGCGTACGAATTGGTAACGCCATACGAATTCCCAAACGGTCGTTTGACAAGTGGCTGGAGTCGCTTGATCTGTGACATCAGAAAGGAAGGTTCGTTATGGCATCCATCATCAAAAGAAAGAAAAACTATTCTATTGTTTATACCTATGTGGACGAGAACGGCGAGACCAAGCAGAAGTGGGAAACCCGCACTTCCTATCAGGAGGCATTGAAGCGCAAGGCAGAGATTGAGAGCCAGAAAAGCTCCAACTCCTTCCTCCCACCCAGCAATCAGACCATTGCGGAGTTTCTTTTGGACTTTGTTTCCCTCTACGGAGAAAAGAAGTGGGGCGTGTCCATGTACGACAGCCAAAACTCGCTGATTGCCAACTACATCAACCCCATCATTGGGGATCTGAAGGTGCAGGAGGTCACCCCGCGAGTAGTGGACAAGTACATCCAGACTTTGCAGAAAACCCCTGCGGTGAATACCAGGACTCATCACGCAAAGACGGACTTTGTGACCAATTCCACCATTGAGAAGATCATCAAACTCCTGCGCTGTGCCTTCAAGCAGGCGGTGCGGTGGGAGCTGATCTCCAAGAACCCCTTTGAAAATGTGATCCTGCCCAAGACGGATTCCAGTATCCGCAAGGTATGGCTGCCCAAGACCCTGGCTTACATCTTGCGGGAATGGAAAAAAGCCCAGGATGAGCTTCGGTCGTTTCTCGGTGACGAGTACCAGAACTTTGATCTGGCGGTGGCGCTGCCCAACGGCCGGCCCTGTGAGGATCGTATCATCCTGAAGGAGTTTGAGAAGCTGCGGGAAAAGGCGGGGCTGCCCAGAGTGGTCTTTCATTCCCTCCGTCATTCCAGTACCACCTACAAACTGAAACTGAACCACGGCGACCTGAAGGCCACCCAGGGCGACACGGGCCATGCGGAGATCGACATGATCACCAGCGTATATGCCCACATCCTGGACGAGGACCGCAAGATCAACGCCCAGAAGTTTGAGAGCGCCTTCTATGCCAATCCCAATCTTCGGGAGGTCCATCCCCCGGAAGAACCCAGGGAACAGGCTCCCGCCACATTGGATCTGGAGGCTCTGGTGGAGCAGCTTCGGCAGTCGCCGGAACTGGCAAATACCCTGGCTGCGCTGCTCTCGGCGGCACCCGGCGGCAGGTGAGTCCGAAAAATCCAATTAGCACGGCTGCGATTTTTCTTAGCAGAGCCGTGGAAACCGTTCGATTCTTCTTAGCAGGATATACATTGCAGCGCATAAAATTCTCCCGGTCCCAAACGAGCAAGAGACCGGGAGAAGCAAAACAAAAAACGCTGCAAACCAGCAAAAAATGGCTTGCAGCGGTGCTTTTGGCGTCCCAGACACGACTCGAACGTGCGACCCCGGGCTTAGGAGGCTCGTGCTCTATCCAACTGAGCTACTGGGACATATATCAAAAATATTCAATTTTCCGCCTTCCACGGACTCGAACGAGCTACCGCTTAGGAGGCGGTCGCTCTATCCTGCTGAGCTACGGGTGCACGGAGACCGTGCCGCAGGCACAGACCGAATTTTATTATACGCCATCAGCGCGGCGTTGTCAAACGAAAAGGGCGGACCCGCTCGGGTCCGCCCGAATCGCCGTCATTCGCCGAAGCTGATGCCCATGTTCTTGGCGATGCGCACCATCTCGTGGTCGCGCGGCACGAACTTGGTCTTGCCGGCGACGTCCTTGAGCGGATTGTGGCCGACCTCGTCGCCATCCATGCCGACCGCCTGGCCGTAGTTCTCATCACGGATCAGCTCGGCCGCATGCACGCCAAAGCGAGTGGCCAGCACGCGGTCATAGGCGCTGGGCGAGCCGCCGCGCTGGATGTGCCCGGGCACGACGGCGCGAGCCTCGACGCCGACCATGGCCTCCAGCTCCTTGGCGATGCGCGCGGCGATGCCGCTGAAGCCCGCCTCCGCGCGCGCCTGCGCGCGCTCCTTTTTCTTCATGTCCGCCTCAGCCCGGGTCATGGCGCCCTCGGCGACGGCGAGGATGGAGAAGTCCTTGCCGCTGCGCGCGCGGGCCTCGACAGCCGCGGCGACTTTTTCGATGTCATAAGGAATCTCGGGCAGCAGCAGGATGTCCGCGCCGCCCGCAATGCCGGAATAGAGCGTCAGCCAGCCGGCCTTGTTGCCCATGATCTCGATGACCATGCAGCGACCGTGGCTGGCGGCGGTGGTGTGGATGCGGTCGATGACGTCCGTGGCGATGTCCACAGCCGTATGGAAGCCGAAGGTCACGTCGGTCAGCCAGATGTCATTGTCGATCGTCTTGGGCAGGCCGATGACGTTGAGCCCCTCCTCGGAGAGCAGATTGGCGGTCTTGTGCGTGCCGTTTCCGCCCAGGCATACGAGGCAGTCGAGCTTCATGCGCTTGTAGTTCTCCTTCATGGCCTTGACCTTATCGACATTGTCGTCGCCGATGACGCGCATGTTGCGGTAGGGCGTGCGCTTGGTGCCCAGGATCGTGCCGCCCAGCGTCAGGATGCCGGAGAACTCCTCGCGGCGCATGGGGCGGTAGTCGCCGTCGATGAGGCCGCTGTAGCCATCCTGAATGCCGATGATCTCCGCGTCGAACATGGAATACGACGCGCGTGCCACGCCGCGAATGGCGGCGTTGAGGCCCGGGCAGTCGCCGCCGCTGGTCAGGATGCCGATTCTTCTCTTCATCTGATGATACATCTCCCGCCGTCATTGATTTTGGTTTTATTTTACCATGTTTGAGCGCAGCGCACAAGATCTCTTCAAAAATCTGCCTATGCTTGCCAAAAGATTGAATCGCGTGTATAATAGATGATTGGCTCCGGATACAATCCGGCGACGCCGGGAAGAGAGGTTGTCCGCCTTGGATGCGCACGAACAGACAGTCTATGATACCCTGCGCTCCTTGGGCGTCGCATATGAGGTCCGACGCCATGCCCCGGCCCACACGATGACCGACTGTCTGGCGCTCGGCCTTGCGCCGGACGTCGCCTACTGCAAGAACCTGTTCCTGTGCAACCGGCAGCAGACGCATTTCTACCTGCTGCTGGCGCTGCCGGACAAGGCGTTCCGCACGGCCGATGTGTCCAAACAGCTGGGCGTCTCCCGGTTGAGCTTTGCGCCCGAGCGGCTGCTGCCCGACTACCTGGGGCTGCTTGCGGGCGCGGTCAGCCCGTTTGGCCTGCTCTTTGACCCGCAGGCACGTGTGCGGCTGCTGGTCGATGCAGATCTTGCGCGTGACGAGCGCGTCGCCTTTCACCCCTGCGTCAATACCGCCACAGTGGTGCTGTCCATGCGCGACTTTTTTGACGTCTTCCTCCCCCATACGCAACACGTTCCCACCCCCGTCTTTCTTCCCCCCGCCCTGGAGTCCGCCAGCGAGGTGTGCATCAAATGAAACGTTACCGTCCCAATCTCCTGCTCATGGTTCTGGACGCGTGCCTGGTCACGCTGAGCTTTTACTTTGCGTACTGGGTGCGCTTCGAGGGCAGCATTCCCGCGCGCTACCTGGAGGAGTTTCGCGATCTGCTTCCCCTGCAGATCGTCTGTACGCTGGCCCCCTGCTTCTTTATGCGCTCGTACAGCAAGCTGTGGCTCTACGCCGATCCGACCGACCGCATCGCGCACATCGTTGGATGCTTCATCGGGTTCGGGCTGGTGATGCTGACGGTCTATCTGCTGGGCATGCCGGTGCGCTCCAACAAGATCTTCCTGTTGGCGTTCCTGTGCATTGCGGGCACGACGTCCATGGTCCGGTTCATGTACCGCTACATGCTGCTGGCAGGCAAGAAGCAAAAGCACCGCAACGCTCGGCGCAGCGCCCGGGGCGGCGAGGCGCGCCGCCTGCTGATCTACGGCGCGGGCATCGCAGGCGCGGCGCTGATCGACTCCATCCGGCTCTCCCCGGACACGACCGACCGCATCGTCTGTCTCGTCGACGACGATCCGTCCAAGGTCGGGCGCAGCGTGCGCGGCGTGCCGGTGCTGGGCACGGGCGCGCAGCTGCTGGACATCGTCGCGCGCAAGGCGATCGACACGATCATCATCGCCATTCCCACGGCGACCGGCGAACAGATGCGGTCCATCCTCACGCTGTGCAAGTCGACCGGCTGCGAGATGCGCCGGCTGCTCAGCGTGGAGGAGACTGTCGACTGCCGCGTGGAGAACGTGCGGCCCGTCGACGTATCCGACCTGCTGGGCCGCGAGCCCGTGCGCCTGGACAACAGCGAAGTCGCGTCGATCCTGCGCGGGCGCGTCGTGCTCGTCACGGGCGGCGGCGGGTCCATCGGCTCGGAGCTGTGCCGCCAGATCATGCATTACCATCCCGCACGCCTGGTCGTCTTTGACATCTACGAGAACAACGCCTTTGCCATCGAGCAGGAGCTGCTGGAAAACCCGGAGAACGCAGAGCGCCTGCGGGTGTACATCGGCTCGGTGCAGGATGTGAAGCGCCTGCGCGAGGTGTTCGAACTGGAACACCCGGCGGTGGTCTTCCACGCCGCGGCACACAAGCACGTGCCGCTCATGGAGCACAGCCCCTGCGAGGCGGTCAAGAACAACGTATTCGGCACCCATAACCTCGCGCGCGTGTCCAACGAGTTCGGCGTGGAGCGCTTTGTGATGATCTCCACGGACAAGGCGGTCAACCCCACCAGCGTCATGGGCGCGACCAAGCGCATGGCCGAGATGATCGTGCAGAGCTACGAGCACGAGAGCGTCACCCACTTTTCCGCCGTGCGCTTTGGCAACGTGCTGGGCACCAACGGCAGCGTCGTTCCCACGTTCCAGCGCCAGATTGCGCAGGGCGGACCGGTGACGGTGACGCACAAGGACATCACGCGCTTCTTCATGACGATTCCCGAGGCCGTGTCGCTCGTGCTTCAGTCCGCCTCGCTGTCCGAGGGCGGCGAAATCTTCATTCTCGACATGGGCCAGCCCGTGCGCATCGACGATCTGGCGCGCGACATGATCCGCCTGTCCGGCTACAAGCCCGACGTGGACATCCCCATCGTCTATACGGGCCTGCGCCCCGGCGAAAAACTCTATGAGGAAGTCCTCATGGACGAGGAGGGGCTGCGCGACACGGGCCGCAAGGGCATCAAGGTCGGACGCCCGTTGGACCTCTCCTACGCCGACGTGTGCGCGCGCATGGACGCGCTACGCGCCTGCATCGATCAGGATCCTCACCACATCCGCAACTGCCTGCAGCGCGCGGTGCCCACCTACCATCCGCAAAACCTGCCCGCCGAATACCTCGACACCCTGCCGGAGCTGCAGACCGAGGCCGACGAACGCGCCCTGCGGCGCGCCTGAGATCAAGCAAAGGGCCGCCCCGAATCCCTGGATTCGGAGCGGCCCTTTTCATTTACACCGCGTTGCTGTTCGTCGCCGGGGGAAGTTCTCCTTCCCCGCCTTCCTCTCCGCCTTGTTCTCCACCGGGCTGCCCGCCGCAGGCCGTATGGTCCTGACCGTTGCACAGCGGCTGGCCGCACGTACCGCATGTTCCATGCGAACCGCCGACGCCCTGGCACGCATGGTGCACCCCGCACGGCAGCAGGCTGTGGTCGCCTGTGCACAGGCCCTTGCCGCACGTACCGCACAGCTCGTGCGAACCGCCGACGCCCTGGCAGGCGTGGTGCACTCCGCAGGGCAGCAGGCTGTGGTCGCCGTCCTGACACGCGTAGTGCGTCCCGCACGCCTGCAGGCTGTGGTCGCCGCCCTGACACGCGTAGTGCGTCCCGCACGCCTGCAGGCTGTGATCGCCGGAGCACAGCGGCTGGCCGCACGCCGTGCACAGCCCGTGCGATGATGCGTCGCCGCCCTGGCACGCATGGTGCGCTCCGCAGGGCAGCAGGCTGTGATCCCCGGAGCACAGCGGCTGGCCGCACGCCGTGCACGTCCCTTCGTGCGCCGCCGCATCGCCGCCCTGGCACACGTGATGCACGCCGCAGGGGTACAGGCTGTGATCCCCGGAGCACAGGCCCTGGCCGCACGCCTCGCACAGTCCATGCGCCGATGCGTCGCCGACGCCCTGGCACGCATGGTGCGCCCCGCAGGGCAGCAGGCTGTGATCCCCGGAGCACAGCGGCTGGCCGCACGCCGCGCACGGCTCATGCGAGCCGCTTACGCCCTGGCACGCGTGGTGTGCCCCGCAGGGCAGCAGGCTGTGATCCCCGGAGCACAGGCCCTGGCCGCAGGCCGCGCACAGCCCGTGCAACGCAGCGTCGCCGCCCTGACACGCATAGTGCGCCCCACAGGGCAGCGCGCCGTGATTGCCCGAAGACGTGCACGCGTAGTGCTTGCCGCAGGCCAGGGTATTCCAGTGGATCGGATCGTCCGGATTGTCCGTCTTGCACACGTACTCGCCGCAGGGCAGCAGCGTGGCCTTGTGGCCCGGCTCGCCGCACTGCGAGCAGTACGTCACGGGCGCCGGCCGGTCGTATGCGACCGTGACGGTATAGGGCTCGGTGCGCATCTCCACAGGACGCGCCCAGTCGACCAGCGCCAGCACCGCGCCGGGCTCCTCGCCCGCCAGCTGCGCCGTCCACAGGTCCAGCGTCTCCTGCGTCAGGACCTCCTCCGTCTGGACCGAGCCGCGCTCGGCCGCATAGCCCAGCATCATCAGCTCGACGTCGTCCGTCCAGTACAGGCCGTCCAGCTCGCCGCGAATCTCGAGCATCAGCGGCGCGGCGACGGTCATCGTGCCCACGCGCGCGTCGTCATCCAGGTCCAGGCGCACGTCGGTCGTCTCCGCAACGAACACGATGTCCTCAAAGCGCCCCTCCAGCAGTACGTCGCCCGCGTGGGGCATGCTCACGAATACGCGCTCCGTCTCCCCCGTCTGCGCGTTTTCGCGCTCGTAGGTCATCAGCAGCGTCTCATAGTCCTCCGCCAGCGTGAAGAACGTCAGCGTCCCGGGCGCCTCTTCCAGCGGATCCGCATAGTAGACCATCATGTCCTGCGCGACCCGCAGCTCGTCCTCTTCGCAGATGACGCTGAAGTTCTGATACTCGATCACTTCCGGCTCCGCGGCCGTCTGCGCCGCGGCGTCGGCCGTCTCCGCATGCGGGGCGACGGGCGCCGCCAGCAGCGTCAGCGCCAGCAGCAGCGTCACCGCGCGGTGGATTGCGTGCTTCATGTCGTTTCCTCCTCGTTCCGGCTTTGCGCAAGCCTTTCTCTTTCCGTAGAGATGATTCCATAGATAAGATGCGACAGGCAGGAAAAATATTGCGTATTTTTTAAATTTTTTTGTCTTTTCTTCGTCTTTTGGCCCGTTGGGCGACGACGGCCTCCACAGCGCCCTCCGTCAGCCCCTTGAGCAGCGTCAGCGAGGAGACGGTCAGCGGCAGCAGCATGCCGGCGGAGCGCTGCACGCCGAACAGCGCCAGCAGCGAGGTCATGGCGCCCTCGCGCAGGCCGATGCCGCCCACCGAGAAGGGCAGGCACATGGCGATGCTGACGATGCCGTTGATCCACAGCCAGTCGGTCAGGGCGATGGAAAAGCCCAGCGCGTGGCCGATGAGCATCTGCGCGCCGATGAGGAGCAGGTCGGACGCCAACCCCAGCAGCAGATGGGCCAGGACGGTGCCGCGCTGGTCTGCGAGGGACTCGCACGCGCCGCACAGCAGGCGGAGCTCCTCAGCGGCGACGGCGCCCCAGCGAAAGCGCAGGCGGTCCAGCCATGCGGCAATGCGCAGCGCGGTGCGGCGGGCGGACGGGATGAACAGCGAGCCGGGCACCAGCAGGGCCCAGCCCAGCGTGAAACCGGACAGGCCGAAGAAGATCCAGTGTCCGCGCGCGCCGGCAAGCGCGAGGCCGATCAGACAGAGCGTCTGCTGCGGGATCATCTGCGTCTGCTTGTCGATGATCATGAGCGTCGTGGCGACATAGCCGTCGGTCATATTGCGCAGATACATCAGCCGCGCGGCCTCGCCGGTGATGTTGCCCCCGGGCAGCAGCGAAAAGAAGCGCATGCGGCAGTAGCTCAGGATCGTCCCCCGCACGGACATGCTCCTTCGCAGCACCCAGCACTTGAGCGCCATGAGCAGATCCGCCACGACCAGCAGCGCGCCGGCCAGCAGCAGCCAGCCGGGCCGCACCGCGCGCAGCGTTCGGGCCAACTGCTCAAAGTCCGCCCCGGCGGACACGAACGCGAGCAGCGCCGCGCTGACGGCGATGGACAGCGCATGGCGCAACAGGCTCTTCGCCTTTCCCTTCAGCCCTTTCATGGCATTCCCTCTTTACATGCGCTCAGGGGAGGACGCGCAGCAGCGCCGCCTCCATGTCGTCCTTTTGGCAGACCTGCGTGTGGCGCACGGGCAGGCGCGGCAGCTGCTTGATGGGCTCGGGCACGCGCGTGCCGGTGGCGCGGGCGAGCGCGTCGCAACAGGCGAAGTCGTCCAGCCCCTCGGCGGCCTGCTCGCCCGCGATCGCGCCGAGCACCGCCCGGCCGAACTTGTACGGGCTGGCCGTGGACACCAGGACCGTCGTGCGCGCATCGCCCGTGCGCGCGCGGTAATCGGCGAGCACGCGCGAGGCGACGGCCGTGTGCGTGTCCATGAGATAGCCGTCCCGCGCAAAGACGCGCCCGATCTCCTGCAGCGTCTGCGCGTCGTCCGCAAAACCGCCCGCAAACGTCTGCCGCAGCGCGGCCAGCGCCTGCGCGCCCACGTCGTAGCGCCCGTCTGCGGCCAGCGACGCCATCCAGTCGCGCACGCGCGCGGCGTCGCGCCCGCACAGCTCAAAGAGCAGCCGCTCCAGGTTGGAGGAGATCAGGATGTCCATCGACGGCGAGGCCGTGCGGTAAAACGGCCTGTCCGCCACCTCGTAGCGGCCCAAGGCCAGGAAGTCGCTGAGCACGTTGTTGCGGTTGGACGCGCAGATCAGCCGCCCCACGGGCAGTCCACAGCAGCGCGCATACCAGCCGGCCAGGATGTTGCCAAAGTTGCCCGTCGGCACGCAGAAGTTGACCTCCTCGCCCGCGCGGATCGCGCCCGATTCCAGCAGATCGGCATAGGCGGAGAAGTAATAGACGACCTGCGGCGCCAGGCGGCCGAAGTTGATCGAGTTGGCCGAGGACAGGACGATCCCCCGCTGCGACAGGCGGCGTCCGAATTCCGCGTCGGCAAAGATGCGCTTGACGCCCGTCTGCGCGTCGTCGAAGTTGCCCTCCACGGCGATGACGTGCGTGTTGCCGCCGCGCTGGGTGACCATCTGCAGGCGCTGCGCCTCGCTGACGCCCGCGCGCGGATAGAAGACGGCGCAGCGCGTGCCCAGCACGTCCGCAAAGCCCTCCAGCGCGGCCTTGCCCGTATCGCCGGAGGTCGCCGCCAGGATCAGCGCCTCGCGCGTCTCGCCGCGCTCGCGCATGGACAGCGTCATCAGGCGCGGCAGCAGCTGCAGCGCCACGTCCTTGAACGCCAGCGTCGGCCCGTGGAAGAGCTCCAGGGCATACACGCCGTCCGACAGCGGCGCGAGCGGCGCCACGCGCGGGTCGTCAAAGGACGCGTAGGCGGCGTCGATCGCCTCGCCCAGTTCCCGCCGGGGCAGGCCGTCGAGCAACGCGCCGAGCACTCTGCGCGCGCGCTGCGCGTATGTCAGGGGGCGCAGAGCGTCGATGTCCTCCAGGCTCAGGCGCGGCAGACATTCGGGCACGTACAGTCCCCCGTCCGGCGCCAGGCCGCGCAGGATGGCCTCGGCCGCGCCGACGGACGCACCACCGGTTCGCGTGCTGATGAATTGCATGAGCGTTTCCTCCTTCATGAAGAAGCGGATGGATGAAGCGCGCGGCGGCCGTCAAGGCGAAAACCCCCTCCCCGGTATGAGCGGAGAGGGGGCAAGCGACCCTGGAACGCCGTGCAATCAGATCTGATACTTGCGGATGCTCTCGGGCACGAGGGCGGGATCCTCGCTCAGGCTGATGACGAAATTGGCCTGCGAGTGCTCCGAAAGGCGCTCGAGCATCTGGAAGAAGCCCTCGAGCTTGTAGATGTCGGGCTTGTCGCAGTCGACCAGGTGCAGGAACGCGTCGATGAAGATGAGGCTGACGTCGAAGTTGCTGGCCAGGATGCCGTTGAGGAAGCCCGTAAAGAGCGCCTCGCCCTTGATGTCATACTCGCTGGCATTGATGAAGCGGATCTGATGCTTGAGGTCGTACATATACCGCTTGTCGTCATCGATAAACAGAACGCTGCCCTTCTGCTCCGCGATGGACGCGTTCGCCATGTCTATAATGCGCTTGGTCTTGCCCGATCCCCTTTTCCCGAAGATGATCTGGATCATGGTCAATCCCTCCTTTTGTTCTTTTTTTCATTATAACCCAACGGGGCGCATTTTGCTAGTACCAATTTTCTGTGGAGGTTGCGGATTTGGCGAAGGTCAGCACGGCAATATTTTATTCTTTTGAGCCGTAGCGATTGATTTTCAGGGGAAACTGTGGTATAAATGGAAGATAGACCAGTATATTCATTCTGGCGGCGTTTTATGCGTGCATGCCGCTGAAGGAGGCATCCCATGTTGACGTACAAAGGCAGAAAGGCGCTGATCGTTGCGCTGCTGTGCGCGTGCCTGTCCCTGGCGGTTCTGGCGGGGGCGTTGGCCGATGGCGCCTATCTCCTGGACGAGCCGACCACGTCGTCCGTGCAGGCCGTGTATTGGCAGATCGAGCGCATCGAGATCGACGCCCCGCAGGCATCTGCACATCGGGCGTTCGAGGCTTCCTCGAGCGTCTCGGGCGTGCAGCCCGTGTCCGATGAGGACGCCTTGGCCGGCTATGAAATGGAAGAACTGCTCGCGCAGGGCGCTTCCATCGGCGTGGAGATCACCCGTACGGTGACCGGCGCGCGTGTCGAGCACGTTTACACGTGGTCTACGCTGCCCGTCTACGCCCGTGGCGACGTCGACCTTGCGCTCTCCTCTGAGGTGCTCGCCGCTGAAGACGCGCGCATCGACACGTACATGGACGTCTACCTCTCCGGCGAGCGCATCGGCCGCATCTCTGCCGACAGCAAGATTGGCACGCCCGCCGAGCGCGAAATCGTCGTTTCCCTGCCCGAAAGCGCACGCGACGGCGCGAAGGTGCGTCTGTCCTTCATCGTGCGCGATATGAACGAAGCCATCCGCGCGCAGGTCTCCTATGACCTCACCGCGCATGCGGGCAGCGTCCTGCCGACGCCTACGCCGGTCCCGACGCCCGAACCCACGCCGACGCCGACTCCGACGCCCGTGCCCACCGCCGAGCCGACGCCCGCGCCCACCGCTGAGCCGACGCCCGCGCCCACCGCCGAGCCGACGCCCGTGCCCACGCCGACTCCGACCCCGACGCCTGAGCCCGCGCCGACTCCGACCCCGACGCCTGAGCCCACGCCGACTGTCCTCCCCCGGCACGTTTCTCGAACATGCGGAGCGCCCTG
>DVFJ01000026.1 GCA_018713325.1 Candidatus Onthenecus intestinigallinarum
AAATCCGCATGTTGACTCTTACAAGAGCTATTATACAGGAAACTGCCTTAGAAATCAAGATAATTAGATGTTTAGTAGATGTGTTTTCGCAATTTCTTGCGATTTTTGCTCGGCGATTTTATGAATAGGGAAATCTCCTTTTTACGCCGCCATATCAACTAACAGCAATAAACGCACCCAGGTATGGGCCACTTTCACAAAACACACCACAGGGCAAAAAGTAAGCAGTTTTCGGCCCTTAAACGCACACAAAAACAGACGGCACCCAACCGAAGTTGAATGCCGTCTGTTTGTTGTCCAGTCCTGTTTGACAGATGCCGATTTCGCAATTTTTTCAAATTACTGTCTTATCGGCACACGCCCAAAGCCCCTCAGTGCATGCGCAGCAGCACGCCGGCAACCGCGCCCGCGGCGATGAAGAGAATGGGATGCAGGTTTTTGACGCGTTTGACGTTGAGCAACACGAGCAGCACGGCAAACAGCGCCAGCGCGGGCAGATTGAGCGCTGCAAACAGGCCGTCGGCGAGCGGCGCGCCGGAGAGCAGGGCGATCTTGAGCACGGAGAAGCCGGCAGCGCCGATCAGGCCGGCGACGGCGGGCCGCAGGCAGGCGAAGGCGCCCTGAACGAGCCGGTTCTGCTGATAGGCCTTCAGGAAGCGCGCGATGACGAGGATGACGACGACCGAAGGCAGCACGAGGAAGAACGTGGCCAACAGCGCGCCAAGGATGCCCAGGGACACGCCGCCGATGGTAGCGCAGGTGGTATAGCCGACATAGGTGGCCATGTTGATGCCAATCGGGCCTGGGGTGGACTCGGAGATGGCGATCATATTGGCGAGCATGTCGGCAGAAAACCAGCCGTAGCGGGCCTGGATCTGGGTGAGGAAGGGGAGCGTGGCCAGGCCGCCGCCCACGGCAAACAGGCCGGTCTTGAAGAACTCCCAGCACAGCAGCAGAATCGTCGTCATGCCTTCACCCCCGCGCGGTCGAGAATGAGCCCGAGCAGCACGCAGCCGATCACGACATAGACGGGCGAGGCGCCCAGCACGGCCACGAGCGCGAACGCGACGACGGCCAGGGCGATCTGCAGGGGGCTCTTGACGTTCTTGCGCACCAGCTGCCATACGCTCATGACGATGAGCGCGGACACGGCCACGCGCACGCCGGCGAAGGCATTCTGAACCCAGGCGATGTCCATGAAGTTTTGCAGCAGCATTGCGATCAGGGTGATGATGATAAACGAGGGCGCGACGACGCCGGCCGTGGCGACGATGCCGCCCGCGACGCCGCGCTGCTTGTAGCCGACGAATGTGGCGGTGTTGACGGCGATGATGCCGGGGGTGCACTGGCCGATGGCGAAGTAGTCGAGCAATTCCTCCTCGGTGGCCCAGGCGTGCTTTTGCACGACCTCGCGGCGCAGCATGGGCAACATGGCATAGCCGCCGCCGAACGTGAGCGCGCCGATGGAGAAGAACGTGCCGAACAGTTGGAGCAGTTCCCGCATGGTATGCCTCCTCATGATGTAAGGTAAGCCCGGCTCAGCCGCCGAGCAGTACGTCCAGGATATTCCATCCAGTGCTGGTCTGCGCCCTGTACAGCTCCGTATAGCCGCACTGTGCGCAGCTGACGGTGATGAACTTCTTGTTCTGCACGTCCAGCAGCCTGGCCAGGTTGCCGCCCGTGGCCTGAAACTGGTCGTGTTCAAAGCGGGTGCAGCCGCACTTGGGACATACATAGTGCAGGGTTTCGCGTTCGTCCATATTGTGCCTCCTTTGCGCGCGTGGATACCGGCAGGATATATTCGCCGTGATGCGGGCGCATCCCTGCAAAATTTCGCGCGGGCGTGAAATTCCCCTACCGGGGCAGGCGCAGGCGTGGTATACTGGTCGTAGCGACAATGAGAGAGGGGCGCGCGCCATGCGTCTTTGCATCCTGTACGCCTACTATGCCATCTACTTCATGTCGATGGGGCCGACGGCCAATTTTGCAGCGATCTTCTATGAGGAGATCGGCCTGAACAACACACAGATCGGTCTGCTGACGTCGCTGCCCGTGCTGCTGGGGATGCTGGCGCTGCCGGTTTTCGGCATACTGAGCGACAACGCGCGGCGGCGGCGCAACGTGATCGCGCTGGTGCTGGCGCTGTGCGCGGGCTTTTCGTTCCTGTACGACCTGACGGACCGCTTTGCGCTGCTGATGGTCATCTGCACGGGCACGGCGCTGTTCAGCCAGCCGGTGCTGCCGCTGTCCTCGAGCCTGTCGATGGAGTATACCGCGAGCGTCGGGCGTTCATTCGGGCCGATCCGCATGGCGGGCAGCGTCGGGTTTCAGGTGTCGGCGCTGCTGGCGGGCGTGGTGTTCACCACGAGCATGCGCGGGCTGTACCGCATGATCGGCGTGTTCCAGCTGCTCGCGGCGGGGCTGGCGCTGCTGTTGCCGCCGATCGCGGGCCATCAGCGGGAGCGCGGCGTGCGCGTGTCGCCGGTGACGCTGCTGCGCGACCGGCGGGTGCTGCTGCTGCTGCTCATGGTGTTTCCGGGCACAATCATGTCGATGTTCTATCAGTCGTTCTTCACCAAGCACTTCGCCAGCTGCGGCGCATCCAACGCAATGGTGGGGCTGATGTCGGTGCTCTCGGTGGGACTGGAGCTGCCGTTCCTGCTGTTTTCAGGGCGTCTGTACCGCAAGCTGACGGTCTGGCAGTGGCTGCTGCTGGGCATGGCCGTGAACGCCGTGCGGTGGATCGGCGTGGCGCTGACCCAAAATGTGATGGCGCTGCTGGCGCTGCAACTGCTGGGCGTTTCGGTGCTGGCGTGCTTTGAGTACTTCCCGGCGCTGTATCTGAGCGAGCGCGTGGCGCCGGAGCTGCTCAGCTCGGCGCAGACGACGCTGAACTTCGTGTCGTTCGGCATCGCGCGCGTGGTGGGCTGCCTGCTGGGCGGCGCGCTGGGCGATGTGATCGGCGTGGGCGCGGTGTTCGGGCTGGGCGGGCTGATGCTTGCGATCGGGCTGGTCGCGTTCTTTGCGCCGGCGCGGCGTATGAGCGCGCTGGACCGGCAGACATCCGGGGCCACGCCGGCTGCCGAGTAAAGGGGGCTTTTGTGTGAATCGATCGGACATCCACATCCGGGACCCGTTCGTGCTCGTGCACGGAGGGCGGTACTATCTGTATGGCACGCGCGGGAAGACGTGCTGGGGCAAGGCGACGGGCTTTGACGTGTACGTCGGGGACGACCTGGAGCACTGGGACGGCCCGCACGCGTGCTTTGAAAACGACGGCACGTTCTGGGCGGACAGGCACTACTGGGCGCCGGAGGTGCACGCGTGGAAGGGGCGGTTCTACCTGTTCGCCAGCTTCAAGGCGGAGGGCGTGTGCCGCGGCACGGCGGTCCTGTGCGCGGACAGCCCCATGGGCCCGTTCGCGCCGCACTCGCAGGGGCCGGTGACGCCGGCGGACTGGGAGTGCCTGGACGGCACGTTCTTCGTCGACCGCGCGGGCCGGCCGCACATGGTGTTCTGCCACGAGTGGCTGCAGGTGGGCGACGGCGAGGTCTGCGCGGTGCCGCTGACGGACGACCTGCGCGCGGCGGCAGGCGCGCCGCGGGTGCTGTTCCACGCGTCGGATGCGCCGTGGGCGCGGCCGGTGGAGCAGGATGGCCGCACGGGCCTGGTGACGGACGGCCCGTTCCTGTGGCGCACGGCGGACGGGACGCTGTTGTGCCTGTGGGCCAGCTTTTCCGAGGGCGGGTACACGCAGGCGCTGGCCGTGTCGGACACGGGCGATCTGGACGGGCGCTTCACGCAGGTGGAGCCGCTGTTCAGGCGGGACGGCGGGCACGGCATGGTGTTCCGTGCGCTGGATGGGCAGCTGTACCTGACGCTGCACAGCCCCAACGCGAACCCGCAGGAGCGGCCGCACTTCTATCCGCTGCGCGAGGTGGGCGGCCGCCTGGAGCGCACGGACCTGGCCTGACGCCTCCATCGCAGCAAACAGGCCCTCCCAGTCCAGCCGGGAGGGCCTTGGTATGTCCGGGCCGCGCTTACAGCGCCGCGCCCAGCTCCATGATGTGGGTCAGAGTCTCCTGCGGCAGCAGGCTCATGGCCTTGCTCAGCGCGAGCATGCCGCCGGAGGTCAGCTCCGCGGTCAGCGAGGTGAGCGTCGCCTCGTCCAGCAGGTCGGTCAGGCCGATCGTCTTCATGCCGGACAGATCCGCCGGCACATACTCGCGGGAGGCCAGGTTCGAGCGCACGTCGTAGGCGATCGTCATCAGCTCCGTGCCGTCCTGTGCCACCGTCATCTGCATGTTGGCGGTGCTGACGGTCTCAAAGTCCACGTCGCCCACGGGCTTGGTGACCTGCTCGCTCTGATACGTGCCGGTCGTGCGCACCTGGGTGGCCGCCTCGTCCGTTCCCTGCTCTGCGACCGACTCCACGGTGCCGCTGCCGGTGATGGTCTCCACGCCGTCCACAATGGCCGCCTCGGTGCTGATCTGCTCGCTGAGCGTCACGCGCTCGTCCGCCTCGCCGGCGACCATCGCCACGCGCACGTCGGTCCGGAAGGTCTCGTCCAGCAGCGCGCTCACATCCAGCACGAGGTCAAACAGCGTCTCGCCGCCGCTGGCGAAGCACAGGCGCACCAGAGCGCCGTTCTCGGTCGTCTTGCTCTCCAGGCCGATCACGTCGCCGCTGCCGCTCAGATAGAAGGCCACGGGCGAGCCTGCCTCGTTCATCAGAATGCGCAGTTCCAGTTCCGCGCCGCTCGTGCTCATCCGCCAGTTCTCGACGGCCTCGTCGACCGCCTCGCTCCAGTCGCCGCCGTTCGTCATGGCGTACAGGCTGGAGGTAAAGCCGTCGTTCTTCGCGGCCTCGCCCAGCGCCTGGCCCAGCGCGGCCAGTTCGTCGCCGGTAAGCTGGATCGTCGCCGTGGAGGCCGCCGCGTCGCAGGTGTCGGTCGCCGCAACCGCGCCGCCTTCGACAGGCGCAGGCAGCGTCGCCGCCCACTGGGTCAGCGCGTTGGCATAGCCGGCCAGCGATTCGCCCAGCGCGGCGCCCAGCGCCTCCCAGTCGATCTGGTCCAGGCCCAGCAGCTGGACGATCTCGTCATAGCGCACCTCCAGCGCGGTGGTCGGCATCAGGCTGGTGGTCAGCAGCGCGCGCTCGCCGTTCAGCGAGATCGCGACGTCCGCAATGTTCGTCAGGCCGTCGCCATCCTTCATCGAAAGGCCCATGCGCCCGTCGAATCCTTCGGCCGTCACCGCGCCGCTGTAGGTCACGCTGCCGCAGGAGAGCAGGTCCAGCACGGCCTGCACGACCTCCAGCTCGTCGTCGCCCACCTCCGCGACGGTGGGCATGCTGATCTGCATGCTCGTGTCGCCGTACACCTCGCGGCCGGCCGCCAGCGCGTTCAGCATCAGCTGCGTGTACAGCGTGCCGGGCGTGGGCTGGGCCTCCTCCGCCGGCGCGCAGGCCGGCAGCAGGCACAGCATCAGCGCCGTCAGCAGTGCCAGCATCTTCTTGGTTCCTCTTTGCAGTTCCTTGCGCATGTCTTCTCCATCCTTTCCGAATCTCTTTTCAGGCGTATGCCAGGGGAAACGAAGTCATTTGGGCTGCGGCGTGCCCGCCATCACCGGATAGCTCAGCGCCAGGCAGGCGACCGCCGCAACCGCACGAATGACGGGCCAGCGCTCGATCATGAACCGAACCGCCTCTTCCATAAAACGAAGCAGGTTCATCAATACCGGCATCGACTGCCAAAGTTCCTGCTCGCTCATGCTCGCAATCTGGTCAAAGACGCCGTTGACCGCAGGCACGACCACCAGCACGACCATCAGCACCGGCACGCCGATCGTCACCGCCAACGTCTGCACCTTCCAACGGCGCAGCAGGCAGAAGTACAGGTAGTAGAAGCAGCAGTACTCCACCGTAGAAAGGAAGAACCGGCCCGTATAGGGCACGAGGAAGCCCACAACTTCACCCGTCGCCGTCGCGCGCGCCTGGCCAAGCAAATCCCACATCGAAACCGAGTAGCGGCCCGGGGCCAGGCCGGACAGCGCGGCCACCAGCCCCGTCTCCGCCAGCGTGACGGCGGCGGCCAGCAGCGCGCCCAGCGCGGTGAATGTGAGGATCTCCAGCACCACACCGGCGTAGACCGACGGGCGCGGCGTCAGGCGCGTGATCAGGAAGCGCGCGTCCACATTCGCCGCACGGTACATCAGGATCAGCGCGCACACGCTCACATACCAGAACACCGTCGAGACGCCCTGCTCCGCCGTGCCCAGGCCCAGCGCCGGCATCAGATAAATCAGCAGCTCCATTACGAATATCGCCACCGCCCCGGGCAGCAGTAGCTTCCAGCCCTTAGCCCACAGGTATCGGGCCGTTCCCTCAAAGCGCGATTGCCGCATTGCCGTAACCATCGGCTTCTCCTCCTCTCTGCGCGTCGGTCAGCAGCACGAACAGGCGCTGCAGGCCGATCGGCTCCGTCTTCACGTCCTGCGGGAACTGCTGCGGCGCGTCCAGAAAGACGCTGCGCGCCATCGCCCCGGCAAAGCTCTCCTCGTGCAGCACGCGCAGGCCGCGCGTGGCGGCCGTCACCGCCTCGGGCGCGCCGCTGACGGTCACGCACAGCTGGCGCAGTTCGTCCACGTCGCGCTGCAGGATCAGCTTGCCGTGATCGATCATGACCGCCGTCTCCAGCACGCGCGCGACCTCGTCGATCAGGTGCGTGCTCAGCACGATGGTGCGCGGCCTTTCGGCATAGGCGTCGATCAGCGCGTCGTAGAAGCGCTCGCGGCTGACGGCGTCCAGGCCCAGGCTCGGCTCGTCGAAGATCGTGATCTGCGCCTGCGAGGCCAGCCCGCACACCAGGCCCACGGCGGTCTGCATGCCGCGCGAGAGGCCCTTGGTCTTGCGCCGCACGTCCAGCTCGAACCGCTCGACCATGCGGCTGCACACCGCGTCGCTCCAGTTGGGGTGCAGCCTGCGCTCGGCGTTCAGCACGTCGCGCACGCGCGTCAGCCCGCCGAAGTCCGGCGTGTCGCTGATGAAGCACATCTCGCCCAGCGTGCCCAGACCCGGCCGGCGTCCCTGCACGCGCACCTCGCCCGTGCGGGTGAACGCCTGCGCCGTCAGCAGGCGCAGAAACGTCGACTTGCCGGCGCCATTTCGCCCCAGCAGGCCGTAGATGTGCCCGCCCTCCATCCTGCAATTGAAGTGATCCAGCGCCTGCGTCCTGCCAAAGCGCATGGACAGGTCGCGCGCCTCGATCGCCGGAATGTCCGTCATATCTTCTCTCCTCCGTTCTGCTCCATGCAATTGCGAACCGCCGCGGCAAACTGCGCCGGCTCGACGCCCAGCGCCCGCGCCTCCGCGCACAGCGCCGGGATGCGCGTCTCAAAGAACGTGCGTCGTCGCTTGCCGCGCACGATCTCGCGCCCCTGCGGCGTCACGAACATGCCCAGTCCCCGCCGCTTGTAGATGATGCCCTCGTCCACCAGCAGCGCGAAGCCCTTGGCCACCGTCGCCGGGTTGATGTTGAAGTGCCGCGCGAACGCGTTGGTCGACGGCACCGGGTCCTCCGCCCCCAGCCGTCCGGCGAGGATGTCGTCCTCGACCATGCGGGCGACCTGCAGGTAGATGCTCACGCCCTCCTCGAAGGCCACGGACGCACCTCCTTTCCGGTTCTGTCGTCAAGTGGTTCATTACTTGTGTAATTAAGTATAGCATCGTTTCACCGCACCGTCAAGTCCTTTGCAAAAAAAATGCCCCGGGCACGGGCCTCCCAGGACAAGGGGGATTGACACCGGCGCGCGCGCGGGGTATACTGAACCCATCAACAGATGGAGGACCGCGCCATGACGTACGCTTCGCGCTATGCTTACGTGTACCTGTATTGCTTTGGCAGTACGGGCTGTTTGCGTTGCGCGTAGCGGCACAGGGCTTCGCGGCACAGGCAGTCCCGTTTCATCGGGGCTGCCTTTTCATTTGACGACGCAGGACGGAAGGAGATGCGCACATGATCATCATCGTCAAACATGGAACCCCGCAGCCGAAGATTGACCAACTCATCCGGGACGTAGAGCGGCTGGGCGTGAAGGTGCACTACAGCGCGGGCACGCAGTCGACCATCCTGGGCCTGGTGGGCGACACGTCGCACGTGAACCCGGACACGCTGCGCGCCAACGAGGTCGTGGCGGACGTGCGGCGGATCTCGGAGCCGTACAAGGCGGCGAACCGGCGCTTCCACCCGGACGACACGCACGTGTCGGTGGCGGGGCGCACGGTGGGCGAAGGATTCTTCCACGTGATCGCGGGCCCGTGCTCGGTGGAGAGCGAGGAGCAGCTGCTGACGGTGGCGCAGTCGGTCAAGGAGAGCGGCGCGACGTTTTTGCGTGGGGGCGCGTTCAAGCCGCGCACGTCGCCGTATTCGTTCCAGGGGCTGGAGACGGACGGGCTGCGGCTGCTGCGGGAGGCGCGGCGGGTGACGGGCCTGCCCATCGTCACGGAGATCATGGGCGAATCGCAGCTGGACGACTTTGCGGATGTGGACATCGTGCAGGTGGGCGCGCGCAACATGCAGAACTTCCGGCTGCTCAAGGAGCTGGGGCGCAGCCGCAAGCCGGTGCTGCTCAAGCGGGGCCTGGCCAACACGATCGAGGAGCTGCTCATGAGCGCGGAGTACATCCTGGCCGGCGGCAACCCGAACGTCATCCTGTGCGAGCGGGGCATCCGCACGTTTGAGAAGATGATCCGCAACAACCTGGACATCTCGGCCATTCCGCTCATCAAGGAGAAGTCGCACCTGCCCGTGATCGTGGATCCCAGCCACGCGGCGGGCATGGCGCGCATGGTGCAGCCGCTCTCGCGTGCGGCGATCGCCGCGGGCGCGGACGGCCTGCTGATCGAGGTGCACAATAACCCCGCGTGCGCGCTGTGCGACGGCGCGCAGTCGCTGGACATGCCGTCCTTCGCGCAGGTGATGCAGGACGTACGCCGGCGCGTGGCGTTCGAGGGCAAGCAGATGGGCTGAGGGCAATGCCCTTTGCCCCATCCCGCGACGTCTGCCGAAAAAAAAAGATCCCCCCGCCGACCGGCGGGGGGATTTGATGTGGGCTTTCCTCAGCGCACGAGGAAGAAGTAGGCCAGCAGCGACGCGCCGCCCAGCAGCACAAGGCAGACGGGCACGATCACCAGCAGCGCGGAGAGGATCAGCGCGGGCACGTCGCCCTTTTCGATCTGGTCGCCGAGGGTCTCGTCCGTGAGCGCGGCGGGCGAATTGCCGCGCCGCTCGCGCAGGAAGCGGATGGCTCGCTCGTATTTGCGCTGAAAGATCATGGGAGGCTCCTTTCGTCAGTCGCCGGCCTTGGCCTCGTCCTGCGCGCCGAGCATGTGGTGGCAGGCGACGAAGTGATTGGGGCCGACCTGGGTCCAGTCGGGCACCGCGTGCTCGCAGATCTCGGTGCAGTAGCGGCAGCGGGTGTGGAACTTGCAGCCGGCGGGCGGGTTGACGGGGCTGGGGATGTCGCCCTCGAGGATGCGCATCTCGCGCGGGTTGTCCACGTCGGTGGTGGGGATGGCGGCCATCAGCGCCTCGGTATAGGGATGGCGCGGGTGGTCGAACAGCTCCTGCGCGGGCGCGAGCTCGACGAGGTTGCCCAGGTACATGACGCCGATGCGGTCGGAGATGTACTTGACGACCGACAGGTCGTGCGTGATGAACAGGTAGGTGAGGTGCTGCTGCTCCTTGAGGTCGCGCAGCAGGTTGATGATCTGGGACTGGATGGATACATCCAGCGCGCTGACGGCCTCGTCGCACACGACGAACTTGGGGCGCACGGCCAGCGAGCGGGCGATGCCGATGCGCTGGCGCTGGCCGCCGGAGAACTGGTGCGGATAGCGGTGCAGGAAGTAGCTGGCCAGGCCGGCCTCGTCCATCACGCGCAGGATCTCGTCCTGCATGCGCTTGTCGTTGCGCTTGAAGAACTTGTGCGCGCGCATGCCCTCGCCGACGATCTGGCCGACGGTCATGCGGGGATTGAGCGAGGAGTAGGGATCCTGGAAGATCATCTGCAGGTCGCGGCGCAGGCGGCGGATCTCGTCGTAGCGCAGGCGGGCCAGGTCGACGCCCTCGTCGCGGAAGGCCTCCAGGCGCTGAAACTCGGGGTCGTCCCGGTACTGCTCGCGCATGCGCTCGATCTCGCCGCGGGCCTGGGCGACCTGCGCGCGCAGGTCCTCGATGGCCTTTTCCTGCGCACGCACGGCGGCCTTGCGCTTTTCGGCGCGGGCGCGCTGGGCGGCGGGGTTCTTGCCGGCGCGCACGGCCTCGGCGGCGGCAAAGTCGGCGTCGTCAAAGGCGAGGCGCAGGTCCTCCAGCTTGCGCTCGGCGGCGCACAGCCTGGAGGAGATGCGGTAGACCTTGAGAAACGCCTCGGACACGGGCTTGAGGTCGGGCGCGTTGATGAAGCCGCCAATCAGATTCGCCATGTCCAGGAAGGCGTCGTTGGCCTCCTTTTCGGCGCGGGTGAGGTCGTTGTACTTGGCGTACTTGGCCTTGCCGTCGGGCAGGGCGTCGTACTCGCGGCGCACGGCGTCGCGGCGCTCGCGCAGCGTCTTGAGCTGCGCGCGGCGCTTGTCAAGCGTCGCGAGGGTCTGGCCGACGTACTTGGGGGCCAGGTCGTCCAGCGTGCGGCCATAGTACATGGTGCGCCCGTCGGTCTGGCGGTAGAGCTGCAGCAGCGTGCGGCCCAAGGTGGACTTGCCGCAGCCGGACTCGCCGACCAGGCCGAGCGTCTCGCCCTCGTAGATGTCCAGCGTGATGCCGTCGTTGGCGCGCACGTACAGGCCCCTGCGCTTGAGGGGGAAGTACTGCTTGAGGTTGGTGATGCGCAGCAGCACGCGCGGGTTGTCGTTAGCCGTTTGCATGGCGCGCCTCCTTCTCCGGGTAGAAGCAGCGAATCTGCTGCGTGTCGCTCACGCGCAGGAACTCCGGTTCCTCTTCCAGGCAGCGCTTGGTGCAGTACTTGCACCGCGGCGCGAACTTGCAGCCCTTGGGCAGGTCCAGCGGATGCGGCACCGCGCCGGGGATGGCGTCGAGGCGCTCGTTGGCGGGGGTGTCGAGCCTGGGGATGGAGACCATGAGGCCCTCGGTGTAGGGGTGGGAGAACTTGGGGTTGCTGAAGATGGTGCGCGCGGGCGCCATCTCCACGACCTGTCCGCAGTACATGACGGCCACGTCGTCGGCCATCTGACAGATGACGCCCAGGTCGTGGGTGATGAAGAGGATGGACGTGCCGTGCTCGCGCTTGAGGTCGTTCATCAGGCGCAGGATCTGGGCCTGGATGGTGACGTCCAGCGCGGTGGTGGGCTCGTCTGCGATGAGCAGCTTGGGCCGGCAGGCGAGGGCCATGGCGATCATGACGCGCTGGCGCATGCCGCCGGAGAGCTGGTGGGGATACTGCTTGGCAACGGTCTCGGGGTTGGGGATCTTGACGTCCTTGAGCATCTCGACGACCTTCTGGGCGGCCTGGCGCCTGTTCATGCCCTGATGGATCATGAACGGCTCGGCGACCTGGCGCTCGACGGTGAAAACCGGGTTGAGGCTGGTCATCGGCTCCTGGAAGATGACGGAGATCTGGTTGCCGCGGATCTTGTACATCTCGTGCATGGGCAGCGTGGTCAGCTCCCGGCCATCGAAGCGGATGTTGCCGCTGTCGATGTAGCCGTTGCCGTCGAGCAGGCGCAGGATGCTCATGGCCGAGACGCTCTTGCCCGAGCCGCTCTCGCCCACGACGCCGAGCGTGCGTCCGGCGTCGACGCTGTAGGAGACGCCGTTGACGGCCTTGATGATGCCGCGCTTGGTGGTGAAGAATGTCTTGAGGTTGTCCAGTTCCAGCAATGCCATTCGTCACACCTCCTCAGCGTTCATTGGACTTGGGGTCGATCGCATCGCGCAGGCCGTCGCCGACGAGGTTGATGCAGATGGTGCACACGCCGAAGATGGCGGCGGGGAAGACCCAGCGCCACCAGTACTGCTGGATGACGACGGAGTTGTTGGCGCCGTCGAGCAGGTTGCCCCAGGTGGGCGTGGGCAGGGGGATGCCAAAGCCCAGGTAGGAGAGCGTGGACTCGGTCAGCATGCAGGTGGCGAAGTCGAGCGTCATGCTCACCAGCAGCAGGGAGAACACGTTGGGCAGGATGTGGCGGAAGACGATGGAGACCTCGCGAATGCCCATGGCCTTGGCGGCGGTGACGTATTCCATCTCGCGCTGGGCGAGGATCTGCGCGCGGATGAGGCGGCAGGTGCCGGTCCAGCTGAGCACGCCGAGCACGACCATGATGAGGTACATGCGTCGGGTGGGGTCGATGCGCGTGCCGATGACGGCGGAGAGGATCATCGCGAAGGGGATGAAGGGCAGGCCGCCGACGATCTCGGAGATGCGCATGACGAGGATGTCGACCTTGCCGCCGAAGTAGCCGGCCAGGCCGCCCAGGATCACGCCGATGAGCGTGGCGATGACCACGGAGATGGCGCCGACGGTCATGGTGACGCGACCGCCGTTGATGATGCGGGTGAGCATGTCGCGGCCCAGGTCGTCGGTGCCCAGCGGGAAGCCCTTGAGGCCCCAGGTGTAGACGTTTCCGTCGGCGTCGAGCGCGTAGTTCTGGAAGTTGCCGGTGTAGATGGCCGTGACCTGCTTGCCCTCCAGGCTGTCGGGCACGTCGGTCTGGCCGTACTTGTTGTTGCCCCAGGAGACGACGGAGCCGTCCTCGAGCAGGGCGGTGTAGTGGGCGCGCCCGCCGTACAGGCGCGTAACCCTGGCCTCAAAGGCGGGGATGTTGCCCTCGCCGGAGCCGGTGTTGCCCCACACGTACACCTCGCCGTCCTCGGTGAGCGCGGCGGCGGTCTTGGCGGTGGAGGCGATGTCGACGACCTTCTTGCCCTCCAGCCCCGCGGGGATGCTGGCCAGCGGGTTGCCGCTGCCCTTGTAGCCGGTGTAGGCGACGGTGCCGTCCTTGAGCAGGGCGATGTACTCGTTGGAGGTCAGCGCGACCTTCTGGATGTTGCCCTGGTACTCGCTGCGGATCTTGGCGTCGGCCATGTTGGTGTTGCCCCACAGGTAGAGCGTGCCCTCGGCGGACACGGCCGCGGAGAACTGGTTGCCGGCCTCCAGCTGCACGATGTCCCAGTCCTCGCCGCTCTGCATGGCGCGCTTCATGTCGGAGGAGAACTGGTCCTGGCGCAGGCGGGTGTTGCCCCAGACGTAGAGCTGCCCGTCCTCGGCCAGCGCGACGGCGTGGTCCTCGCCGGCGGCGATCATGGTCAGGTCAGCCTCGCGGACCTCGTCGGGGATGTCGGCCAGGTCGATCTTGTCGGTGATGCGGGTGTGGCCCCAGGTGTACATGTGGCCGTCCCGGTCGATGCCGATGCCGTAGGTGCGGCCGGCGGCGATGTCGGCGACGTTGCCGATCATCTCCTTGGGCAGGCTCATCATGTTGTATCCGGGGGGCAGGTTGGTGAGCGTGCTATCCTGCTCGCTCAGGTCGAGCACCCAGTAGCGGGGCCCGATGAGCACCAGCAGGAAGATGCACAGGAACACGATCAGGCCGGTCATGGCGAGCTTTTTGTGCAGGAAGTTGTTGACGACGGTGCGCAGCGGGGTCTGCACCTGCTCTTCCTGCAGGATGTCGCGCACCTCGGCGTCGCCGCCCATCACACCGCGGCGAAGCCAGCGCCAGAGGAAGAAGCCCTTTTTCTTGCTCTTTGCCACTTGTCTTCCTCCTCTCTCACTTGTCCACGCGCACGCGCGGGTCGACCAGGCCGTAGCTGACGTCGATGAGCAGGTTGCCCACGAGCGAGACGACCGTATAGAACATCTGGATGGCCAGTACCAGCTCAAAGTCCTGATTGTTCAGGCCCTGCCAGTACAGGCGGCCCATGCCGTTGAGCGCGAACGTGTTCTCGATGATGACCGAGCCGCTGAAGATGCTCAGGAACCAGCCGAAGATGCTGGTGACGACCGGCAGCAGCGCGTTGCGCCAGGCGTGGGAGTAGATGACGACCTTTTCGCGCAGGCCCTTGGCGCGCGCGGTGCGGATATAGTCCATGCTCAGCGCCTCGATCATGGCGGAGCGCACGTAGCGCGTCATGCCGCCAAGGGAGGCGAACGTCATGACGATAACGGGCAGCGTGATGTGGTAGAGCTTGTCCACAAACGCTTCCCAGTCGTTTGCGTAGGTGATGCCGGCAGTACGGCTGCCCATGATGGGGAAGATGCGCCACAGCACGCAGAAGAAGAACATGAAGATCAGCGAGATGATGTAGATCGGGATGCTGTAGCCCAGGATGGTGACCACCTGCATGCTCTGATCGAACTTCTTGCCCTTGCGCACGGCGCAGTAGATGCCCACCGGGATCGTGATGCCCAGCGAGAGGATCGTGGAGAAGATGTTGATGAAGATCGTGTTCTTCATCGGCTCGACGATGACGTCGACGGCGTCCTTTTTGAAGAATTGGGAATAGCCCAGATTGCCCTGCAGCAGTCCGTTGAACGTTCCGTCCACGTCCGTCCACAGGCCCATCCAGCGCAGATAGCGTACGATCAGCGGATCGTCCAGGCCCAGCTGTGCGCGCAGTTGCCGGTACATGGTCTCGTATTCGTCGGGGCGCAGGGTCTGCCTGACACCCTCCAGCTGCGCGCGCGCGGGGTCGGAGGGAATCAGATTGTACAGCGCATACATCAGCAGCGAGATGATCAGGAAGACCAGCACGATGTACCCGATGCGCTTGAGCACGTATTTGCCCATCGTTTTCCATCCCTTCTCAGGCCCCGTAAAAGAGAGGGCAGGCAAGCGATGCCCACCCTCTCCTGGGAACCTATGCTTGGCGGCCGGCCGGGATTATTCGGCGACCGTGCAGTACAGAATCGCCTGCTGGAAGTCCCAGAAGGAATCCTGCGTATAGCCCTCGAGCCAATCGGGGTACATGGTCACGTACACGTTGGAGTAGAGCGGGATCTCGGGGAGCAGCTCGTTCCAGCGCTGGACGTACTGCTGCCAGATGCTCAGGTAGGTATCCACGTCGTCGGACTCCACGCCGTAGACCATGTCCATGGTCAGCTGGTCGATCGTCTCGTCGAAGAGGTAGTTGGTGTTCCAACCGGCGGCGACCATCTCGGGATCGTCGGTGAAGTTGTAGGCCACGTCATAGATGGGCGTCCAGTTGGTGGCCAGGTTGTACATGCCGTAGGTCGGCACGCCGTACTTCTCGCCCTGGGTCGCGTCGCGGTAGATGAAGTTGAGCATCTCGTCGAACGTCATGATGTTCTGACGGATCTCCATGCCGGCGGCCGCCACGTCGGGGTTCTGCACGAGCATGACGTTGAGCAGGTCGGAGACGGAGTTGTTCTCAGAGGAGGACCACTCGATGATCAGCGGCATGAGGATGGTGCCGTCCGCGAGGGTGACGTTGTGCGCGTAGGTGCCGGCCTCTTCGGCGGTGACCTTCTTGTAGCGCACGCCCTCGGTGTAGTCGGAGCCGTCCGCATTGTACACCCAGCCGTCGTCCACCAGCAGCTGCACAGCGCCGGCGGCGTCATAGGCATAGGCGTTCAGGTTCTCGTTGAGCCACTCCTCGGAGTCCATGTACTGCCACAGGCCGGTGCCGTACGGGCCGTTGACGACGCTGCCCCAGCCCTGGCAGAACGTGTTGGCGAACTCGTTGCGGTCCAGCAGCATGGCGACCGCCTGGCGCACGGCGACGAACTGCGTCGGGCCAAAGTCGCACTGGAACTGGATCTTGCCGTAGCCCGGGCGGTCAAAGGTGACGTAGTCAAAGCCGTAGCCCAGCTGAGCGGCGACAGCCTCGTCCTCCATGATGTCCATGGCGGTGTTGATCTGCGTGCCGTCGGTGACGGTGTCGTAGAAGTTGAACGCGCCGGTCTTCATCGCGTCGGCCCAGGTGGCATCCTCGGCGCGCACGACGACGATCTTCTCAATGGAAGGCTTCTGGCCCTCAAAGTTGCCGGCGTAGTTGGGGTTGATCTCCAGGGTCGCCTGCAGGGCGGCCTGGTCGAACTCCACCAGGTTGTACGGGCCGGCGGACACGCGGTCGGGGCCGGCGTAGAAGCGGGCGTTGTTCAGGTGCTCCTGGATCGCCGCGGCGGTGAACTCGCCGCCGGTGATGTAGCAGCCCTCGCCGTCGTCGGCCACGTCGTAGCCTTCGCCCAGCCAGTACTCGATGTCAAACGCGCCGACAGCGGCGTAGTTCAGGTCGTAGAAGTAGGGCAGCTTGTCGGCCGCGATGGTCAGCGAGAACGTGTAGTCGTCGATCAGGCGCACGCCGCTGAGCGCGGTGGTCTCGCCGTCATAGAACGCCTGGCCACCCTCGTAGTTGAGGTAGGCGGAGGAGGTGATGGCCAGATCGGTGATCAGCGGGCTGCTGAGCAGCACCTGATGCCACACGAAGTCCTTCGCGGTGATGGCGTCGCCGTTGTTGTACACCAGGCCCTCGTTGATCTGGATGGTGTACGTCTTGGTGCCGTCCTCGTTCTCCGTGGTCTCCAGGCTCTTGGTGACCGTCGGATTGACGACCAGCTCGCCGCCCTGGTTGGTGACGACGGTGTCATAGTCGTTGGACAGTTCGCGCAGCATCATGTCGGTGGCGCCGTTGGACCACCAGGCGCCGGGCGCGAAGTCGCCGGTGATCTCGGTGCTGGAGCCGTAGATGACGACGCCCTTTTCCGAGGTCACGGCCTCTTCGGCCAGGGCTACGCTGAAGAGCATGGCCAGCGCGAGCAGCATGGCAAGCAGCTTCTTCATGAAGTTTCCCCCTTCAAAAAGTGAAATACACGGATATCGCTATCCCTGTTTACCGTACATTGTAGCATAAATGCGAACACGGCGCAATACGGCATCGGCCAAATCTGCTGGAAATCGTACGTCATTTTTTGGCCCCGGCGCATCAGATGGCGTACCAGCGGATGCCGCCGGGCTCCAGATGCACGTCAAAGCACGACCCGTCGCCGCGGTAGACGGTGGTGTCCAGCGGCGCATAGGTGTTGTTGACCACGCAGTACTTGCCGTTTTGCACGTAGGCGTGCACCTCGGCGTCGGGGTTTTCGCTCAGCCAGCGGCGCAGCTCGCCCTCGGCGTGGGCGGCCCAGAGCGCGGCGCGGTAGAGCAGGCGCGCGTTTTGCCGGCTGTAGGGCAGGCCGCTGAGGTAGACGCACCGGCCGCTTCCATATTCGTTGACGGCCAGTTGCACCTCGCGTTCGCGCTGCACGAGCACCTGCGCGCCGGGCAGGGCATACATGCCCTTCTTCCCCTCGCCGAAGTCGACGGCCCCGCCGGCGTCCGCCAGGATGAAGTGGTCGGGGTGCTCGTCCCAGTTGTACTTGTCGTAGCCCAGCGTGAAGCCGGTCTCCTTCTCCACGCCCAGCGCGGCGGCCAGCTGCAGGAAGCGGCCCTGCCTTGGGTGGCCGGAGGGCTCGCCCACGCCGATGAACCCGCCGCCGCCGTGGATGAAGCCGCGCACGGCCGCGCACACGTCGGGGTCCTCCCACCAGACGCCGCCGGTATGGGCGGTGTCCGCGTCGCCGACGTTGATCAGCACGTCGATGCCCCGCAGGCGGTCCGGATCCCTTCGGATCTCCTCAAAGCTGACCCAGTCCACCTCCAGCGCCGCGCCGGAGAGCGCCTCGATGACGCCGGCGTAGCTGTAGTTCTGCTTGTAGTACAGCGCGTGGTGCACCATGTGGCAGCCCCAGGCGCGCATGCGGCCCCAGCAGTTGAGCACGGCCACGCGGCGGGCGCACCAGGGCGTGGCGCCGCGCACGTTGTCGTACAGCTCGCGGAACTCGTCGCACACCTGCTGCACGTAGTCCAGGAACGCGGGGAATTCGCACGCCAGCTTGAGGTAGCCGCCGTAGCCAATGCGGTCGATGGGTTTGCGCAGGATGGCGCGGCGGGCGGTCAGCCAGTTTTCGCGCGCCTCGCCGACGGGGTCGCCGCCGGGGTGGAACGTGTCAGGGAAGAAGTAGGGCAGCAGGCGGCCCTCGGTGTAGCGCACGCCGGGGATGTCGGAGATCAGGCGCAGCGTCGAGCCGTTGCCCACGCTGCCGACCACGGCGTCCACGCCGGCGCCGCGCCATTCGGGCATGAACGGCTCCGTGCCAATCCAGTGATCGCCCAGGAACATCATGGCCTCGCGGCCCTCCTCGTGCACGATGTCGGTCATCTCGCGCACGAGCCGCGCGACCTCGCGGCGCTGGAAGGCCTGGAAGTCCAGGAATTCGCGCGAGGGCACGCGGTACTGGTTGTTGTAGTAGCCCTGGTCGACGATGAACTCCGGCCTGAACCGGTAGCCCGCCTCGCGCTCGAACTGCTCCAGGATGTAGGGCGACACCGACGCGGAGTAGCCGTACCAGTCGACGTACTTCTCGCGGCGCAGCTCGTCAAACACGAGCGTGAACTGATGAAAGAACGTCGTGAAGCGGATCACGTCCACGTACGGGTGCTCGCGGATGAAGCGGCGCAGGCGCTCCATCGAGTAGCGGTGCGTCTTGGGCTGGCGCACGTCGAAGGTGATCTGGTGCTCCACGTCCGTCCAGCCGTTGGTCACGGCGTTGTACATGTGCACCGGGTCCCAGATCAGGTAGGCCAGGAAGCTGACCGTGTATTCGTGCATGGGCCGCGGGCGCTCGATCACCACGCAGCCGCCCTGCGCGTCGTAGCGCCAGCCCTCCGGCGGCAGCGCCTCGCCGCTCGTGCGGTCGATCACCTCCCACCAGCGGGCGATGTCGTCCCGGTCGTTGACCCGCATCAGCTCCGGGCTGACGCCCTGCATCAGCGGGATGGCCAGCGGCCCCTCCCCCGCCGCGTGAAAGCCCGTCATGATGTAGCACTGCTGCACCTCGTCCGGGTTCTGCCGGGCCCATTCGTTGTCCTTGCGCGTCGTATAATAGGTAGCGTACACCTTCGCGCCCGTCTCCCGCAGCGCCGCGGGAAAGTCCGTGCCGTCGCAGTCGCGAATCGCGTCCGCGCCCCAGCGCTCCATCAGTTCCAGCGTCTGGGGCACCACGTCCAGGTCGGTGGGGATCGTCACGCGGCCGCGCCGCCGCTCCTCGCCGTTCATCTGCTCGCCTCCCTTGGCGTCTTTTCCCCATTATACCATATTTCCATCACGTTTTATAGTCATTTTGCGCACAAACTCCTGCCGGAGCGCGCTTTTTCGGGCCACCACTCCCCCGCCGCCGTCGCCAGCAGGATGCAGCACGCGCCCGCCGCCTGCCAGCCGTCCATCGGCTCGCCCAGCGCCAGCGCCGAGAGCGCCAGCGCGACCACCGGGTCGATGTAGCCGTACAGCGCCGCCGTCTGCGCGCGCACGCGGGCCAGCGCACTGAAGTAGAGCGCGTAGGCCAGCCCCGTGTGCACCACGCCCACCGCCGCCACGGCCAGCGCCTGCCCGGCGTTCAGCGCCACCAGCCCCTCGCGCGCCAGCGCATAGGGCAGCACGATCGCCGCCGATACCCCCAGCTGGCAGATCGTGCGCTCCAGGGCCGTCGTGCGGCGGATGCGCCTTCCCAGCAGCATCACCCCGGCGTAGAACACCGCCGCGCACAGCCCCAGCGCGACGCCCGCGGGGTCCCCCGCCGTGCCGGTGCCCGTTCCGGGCCGGATGCCGCTCACCGCCGCCATGCCGGCCAGCGCCGCCAGCGCGCACAGCGCCTTTCGCATGCCCAGGCGTTCGCCCAGCAGCGGCGAGAGCAGCAGCACGATCGTCGGGGCCATGTAGTAGCACATCGTCGCCACGGCGACGCTCGTGTGGTTGTACGCCTCAAACAGCAGGATCCAGTTGACGCCCAGGCATGCGCCGGAGGCGATGAGCAGCCCGGCCTCTGCGCGCAGGGCGCTGGGGCGCAGGCGCTCGCCGCGGGCGCGCATCACGAGCAGCAGGAAGAGCATGCCGGTCAGGCCGCGCACGGCGGCCAGCGTGGCGGAGCCCAGCGGGATCGCGCGGCGCATCAGGCCGATTGTACCGAAGATCACCATGGCTGCGGCGAGCAGGACCCGCGGGCCCAGGAGCGCGTTTGCACGGCGCATTGCATTTTCCTCCCATCACTGAAAAAGGGCCGCAAACGCAGCGTTTGCGGCCGTGGCGGCGCGGCTCAGGCCACGCCGACGGTGAGCAGGATGTTGGCGAAGACGCGCTGTTCGCCGGTGGAGATGGCCAGACGCACATCCGGCTCGCAGCAGGCGTCGTAGAAGGCATAGCGGTCGAGCATCTCCAGGCGCAGGCCGGGCAGGCGCTCGCGGAATTCGGCAAAGATGGGCGGTTCGGAGCCGTCGGCGGGCTGCATGACCTGCGCCGCCTCGGCGTTGATCTCCTGGAGCAGGGCGTCCAGCACGTCGGTGACCTGCGGCAGGCCGGCGCGCACGCCCAGGTAGACGCGCTCGCATGCGCCGGTTCGGCCCTGCAGCGGGTAGTTGCCGTCTGCGATGAGGATCTTGTCGCCGTGTCCGCAGCGGGACAGGGCCTGCATGATGCCGGGATGGATGCATCCGTCCTTGAACATGGTCGCGCCTCCTTACTTTTCGTTGTCGCGCAGGTGGCCCAGCGTTCCGCCGGGATGCCACTTGACGTACTGCTTGGGATCCAGCCCGCGGTTGACCTGCAGCACGACGCTCAGGCCCTGCAGCGCCAGGCACTCGGCCAGGATGGAGTTGCGGGGCGCGCGGTTGAGCGGGCCGCCCTCCTCCCCCACGCCGGCGAACACGTGCGCCTGCGCATTTTGGGCCAGCCAGGAGGCGGGGTTGCCGGTCACGGCGATGACCTGGCAGCCGTTGTTGTGGATGGCCGTGACCGTGGCCTTCATCTCGGCGGTCTCGCCGCTGTTGGAGATGCAGATCACCACGTCGCCTGGCACGAGCTGGCCGCAGGAGCCGTGCACGGCCTCGGTGCCGTGCAGGAAGTAGGTGGGCGTGCCGGTGGAGGAGAGCAGCGAGGCCATGTAGCTGGCCACGTGGCCGGGCTTGCCGATGCCCGTGATGTGCACGCGGTTGCCGCGCTGCTGCGCCTGCAGGATCAGTTCGGCCGCGGGCAGGAACGATTCGTAGTCCATCCCGTCGATGAAGCGTTCGACCTCCTGACGGGCCGAGCGCTTGAAGGCCTCCAGGGCCGGTTTGCACGCATCGTGGTTCATGACAAAGACGCTTCCTTTCGAATTGGCATGCCGCGCGTCAGCGCAGGCAGTCGAGTTTGGCAAAGTCAAAGCCGGGTTCTGCGTGGGCCTGCATGGCGGCGATCACCTCGTCCAGCGTGGGCAGGCTGGGCTGCGCGCCCATGCGCGAGACGGTGATGGCGGCGGTGTTGCGCGCAAAGTCGATGGCCTGGCGCGGGTCCAGGCCGGCGCACACGCCGGTGCAGAAGGCGGCGACGAAGCTGTCGCCCGCGGCGGTGGGGTCGGCGACGGCGACGTCCGGCACGCTGGGCACGTGGGTCACGCCGCCCTCGCCCGCGATGGCCGCGCCGTTTTCGCCCAGCGTCACCAGCAGGTTGCGCGCGCCGCGGCTGCGCAGGGCGTCGGCGACGGCCTGCACGTCCTGCAGGTTGACGCCGCCCTCCACGCGGATGGGGATGCCGGTGATCGCGGCGGCCTCGTGCTCGTTGGGCGACAGGTACGTCGCGCAGGCCATGAGCGCCTCGGGGATGGGCGCGGCGGGCGCGGGGTTGACCATGACGGGCACGCCGGCCTTCTGGGCCAGCTTGGCCACGCGCACGTCGATGTCCATCGGGATTTCAAACTGAAGCATCACCATGTCAAAGGAGGCGATCTCCTTTTCCAGGAAGGCGACGTCCTCGGGCGTGATGGTCATGTTCGCGCCGGGCACGACGATGATGCGGTTGCGGCTGGAGCCGTCGGGGAAGCGCTCCAGCGTGATGTTGCCGATGGAGGAGGGCGCATGCTCGTCCAGGGCCACGTGCTCGGTGTGCACGCCCGCGCCCTGCATGGAGGCGGTCAGCGCCTGGCCGAACGCGTCGCGGCCGACCTTGCCCACCATCGTCACGTCCGCGCCCAGGCGGGCGGCCTGCACGGCCTGGTTGGCGCCCTTGCCGCCGGGCGCGGTGGTGAAGGTCTCGCCCAGCACGGTCTCGCCGGGGCCGGGGAAGACGCGCGTGGAGGTGATCAGGTCCATCACGAAGCTGCCGACCACCAGGATTCGGGGTTTGCGGTTCATGGAAAACGCTCCTTTGATGCGCCGGGGCTCACAGCCTGTACTGCAGCGGCTGGATGATTCTGGCGATTGTCTGATAGTTGTGCAGGATCGACACGGGGTCAAAGCGCAGCGACGGGCCGGACACGCTCACCGCGGCGACGACGTCGCGGTTCACGCCGAAGACGGGCACGGCCACGCAGCGAATGCCGAACTCGTGCTCCATGTTGTCCACGGAGAAGCCGTTCTTGCGCACCTCGTCCAGGTTTTCGCGCAGGATGCTCTCCTCGACGATGGTGTTGTCGGTGTACTTGACGCGCGGCTCGCGCAGGATCAGCTCGCGCTCGTCCTCTGGCAGGAAGGCGAGCATGGCCTTGCCCAGGCCGGTGCAGTACATGGGCGCGGTCTCGCCGGCGATGGAGCGGTAGTTGCCGCCGCCCTGGGGGAAGGCCGAGTCGAGGTAGAGCACCTTGCGGTCGTAGGGGATGCCCAGGTAGCAGACCTCGCCGGCCTCGTGGGCGATCTGGTTGATCGGCTCCTGGAACATGCGCCGGAAGTCGAGGTGGCTGTTGACGATGTAACTGAAGTGCATGATCTTCAGCGACAGGTAGTACTTTCCGGTCTGCGGGTTCTGCTCCACATACCCCAGGTCCTCAAACGTGGAGAGGATGTTGAACACCGTGCTCTTCTGATAGCCCAGCTGCTGCGCGATCTCCGAGACGCCCATCTCCCGGGCCTTCACGGAGAAGCATTCCAGCACGTGCATGGCCTTGGCCAGCGACTTGACTTTGCACTCATTGGTTTGAAGATTGGCTTGAAGCATGGCTCCGCGCTCCTTTTCATCTCGTTCGCCCGCCCGGGCGTCCCCTCTCCCGCCCAAGCCCCGTCAGGCCTGCCGGCCGTCCTGGCGGATCAGGAAGATCTCGCTCACGCGCACCCCGCGCACCTTGCCGTAGGGCTGCCAGGTCAGCGTCATGGCGCCGTCCTGCACGCACGCGGCGGGCACGTGGTATTCGCGCCACGGCGCAGCCGGGTCGCACGGCTCGATCCGCTCGTGGATCACCGTCTCCCCGCAGGTGAGCCGCACGTCCTGCCCGCGGCCGCCGTCGCCATACGCCACGCGCAGCAGGTAGTCCGCCCCCTCCTGCACGCCCGGGATGCACAGCGTGAGCGGCGTGTCGTAGTAGGACAGCGCGCAGGTCAGCAGCGCGCGCGGCACCGGCGCCTCGCGCCACGTGCCGGTGTGCATGTGCAGCCGGTCCAGCGCCTGCGTGTCCACGCTCGTGAAGGGCGTGCGCAGCAGCGAGGGGTCGCGCGCCCAGCAGCTGTCGGTGCGGATCAGCGCGCGGCTTTGCACGCTGCCCACATCCACGTAGACGTCTCCCGGGCGCACCTGCGTGCGCGTGAGCATCGCCTCAATCGCCGCCAGGCGCTCCGGCTCCGACTCCAGGCGCAGGATGCGCTTCATCGTCACGCGCAGGTACTGCGCGTCGCTGAGCGGCACGTCGATCATGTCCAGCCACGCGCCGCGGCCCCAGCGCTGTCCGCCATGGCGGCGCGTGGTCAGCTTGATGCCGCACGAGGCGTGCAGCGCGTCGGCCAGGCGCAGCAGCCGCGCGCGCAGCAGCGGATCGCACGGCTCGTCCCGCCCGCGGTCCAGCAGGGCGAACGCGCCGCGGATCGCCTGCACGGCGCCCTCCTGCGCGGCCCCCGCCAGCCGCTCGCGCGCCTGGCGCTCCAGGCCGTCGTCATAGCGCTGCTTTTGCTGGATGTAGCGGTCGGCCAGCGCGCGCAGCAGCAGCAGCTGATAGCGCCAGTTGCCGCGCACCGCCTCGGTTGCGCGCGCGTCCACGTCCGTAAACAGGCGATAGGCCTCCTGCACGCTCCCGTTCTCGCCGATGGGGTGCGGGTCGGCCCAGCTGTCCTCCAGCAGCAGGATGCCGCGCGTCAGCTCCTCCTCCAGCGCCGGGTCGATGAAGTAGCGCACGTACTCGCGCACCGTGTCCTGCGCGCACTGGGCGTCGTCCCAGTCCTGCTGGCCCCACACGAACTTGTTCACGTCGTCGTGCACGCCCTCGGAGTAGGTGATCGAGCCCACGCAGTAGGGCGCGAACGCGTTGTGGATGTGCTTCATCGCCCGCGGCCGCGGGTCGCAGCACTCGCGCCCCTCCACGATGGCAAACGCGGGATCGCGGTGCGGCAGCGCGAACTGGCAGCCCATGTCGTGCGTCACATCCGGGTAGTGACGGATGCGTCCGCGGTAGACCGGCGGCAGCTTGTCCACCATCTCCTGAATGGAGTCCTTCTCCCACGGCGCAAAGCACACGCCCCACAGCCAGGCCGGCTCCTTGCACACCTCGCGGTAGAAGGCCTCATACCAGCCCGGCTCGGGCGCAAAGCACTGCGGCGCGAGCATGACCTTGGCATTGGGATGGTGCTTGTGCAATAGTGTAGCACATTGTTCCGCAATTGGAAAGAGTTGTTCAGGAAATAATTCCCCGGGATCGCCGGCGGGGATGAGCATGCCGTCGACCTCGTCCAGCGCGGCAAAGACGGCCTCGCGCTCCTGCAGCTCCTGCGGCAGGCATTCGGGGTAGTTTTCGCCCATGTTGGGGTACCAGAGCCACAGGTCCATGCCGTAGCTCTTGACGATGCGGGCGACGCGGACCATCATGTCAAAGGGATCGAGCTGCATCTCGCGGGAGAAGAGGTTGTCGTCCGTGCGGGGCGGGAGCAGCTCGATGCTGTTGGAGCCGAAGAGCGCCAGATCGCGGATGTAGCGGTCGAACTGGGCTTCGGACCAGCAGGGCAGGGTGTTCTGCTTGTCGCGGTAGCCCAGCTGATGGCCGCGCATGGCGTAGCGGGGGGTGCTGCTCAGGCCGTCGAAGAGCCAGTCGGCGCAGATGCGTCCCTCGTAAAGGCGCAGCAGGCGCAGCAGCTTGCCCATGGCGTAGAAGGCGCCGCGCGGGTCGCAGCCGACGGCAAAGAGGTTGAGGCGCACGCCGTCCTCCTGCTCGAAGAAGAGGCGGAAGCCCTCGGGGCCAGGGGCGGGGAGGCGCTCCAGCAGGGCGACCTTTTCGGGGAAGAGGCGGCAAAAGTCCGCCTCGGTGAGGATGGCGGCCATCTCGACGCCCCCGACGGGGCAGGCGGAGGCGGCAAGGCGCAGGCCGGTGTGCAGCTGGATCTCCTCAGCGAAGACCTGCGCGGCGCGGGCGGTCAGCGGGGCTGCGTCCGGGGGGCACACGAGCACCGGCCGGACCGACACCAACTTGTTCATCACGATACCTCCTTCGTTAGGCGCAGATCAGCCACAGCTCGGACACGGCGGTGGGATACAGGGTGTCATAGGCCTGCCAGGTGAGGGTCACCGCGCCGTCCGGGCCGACGGGCGCGGGCAGGTCGTAGCCGTAGACCGGCTCGCCGGGGCCGACCTCGTCGCGGCGCACGGCGTCGTGGATGAGGCGGCCGTCGGCGTAGAGCGCGACCTCGAGCCGCTCGCGCGTCTGGCCGATCATGTCGGGGTAGGTCACCCGCAGGCGGTAGCGCGCGCCGGGCTCCAGGCCGTCCACGCGCACCGTCAGCGGCGTGCCGTAGATCGTGCGCGCGCGGTGCACCCAGCGCATGGGGATGGGGAACTCGCCCGCCCAGCCGCGCCCGGCGTAGAAGCGCATCATCAGGCCGTACAGGTCGTGGAACAGGTGCGGCGAGCGGAGCATGCCGGGGTCCTGCTCATAGGGCTTGCCGGGCACGACGCAGCGCTGGAAGTCGTCCAGGTCGCCCAGGTTGACGTAGCGCCCGCCCGGGCCGGGGTCGGTGCGGTGCAGCAGCGCGCGGATGGCCTCCAGCTTCTCCTCCTCGCCGGGCAGCCGCAGGATGCGCCCAAAGTGGCAGGTGTAGAACTGCATGTCGTTGAGCGGCGTGTCCAGCGTGTCCAGCCACGCGCCGCGGATCCACGCCTGCGCGTTATGCATGGAGGTGCTCTGCTGCATGCGGCAGCCGGGCGTCTCGTACAGCTTCTGGCCCAGCTCCTGCAGCCGGAAGCGCAGGTCCTCCGCCACGGGCTCGTTGAAGGTGCGGTTGAAGATCGCCCATGCCGCGCGCACGGCCGCGTCCGCGCCGGTCTGGGGCGCGCGGCGCAGCGCCTCCAGCGCCTCCCGCTCCAGGCGCGCGTCGCTCAGGAAGCGGCGGCGGGCATAGGCGTCCAGCATCGCGCGCTGGTAGAGCATCCGGTAGCGGTAGTTGTCCCGCACCTGCGGGCGCAGGGCCGCGTCCAGGCGCTCAAAGCGGGCGAAGACCTGCTCGATGGCCCCGTTGTCCGCCAGGCGGCCCTTCCAGTTGTCCTCCAATGCAAAGATCAGGTCCGTCAGCTCGTCCACGTGCTCGGGATCGATCAGCAGGCGCACGTAGTCGCGCACGAGGCCCTGCGCGTCGCGGTCCGGGTCCACGTCCTGGTCGGTCCACAGGAACTTGTTCACGTCGTCGTGGATGCCCTCGCTGTAGGTCAGCGAGCCGATGCAGTAGGGCGCGTGCAGGTTGTGGATGGCCTTCATCGCGCGCGGGCGGGGGCAGCAGCTCTCGCGGCCGTGCACGATGGCCAGCGGGCCGTCCCACAGCGGCACCTCAAACTGGCAGGAGGCCGTGTGCGTGATGTCGGGGTAGTGGCGGATGCGCGTGCGGTACTTTTCGGGCAGGCGCGCGGCCATCTCGGGCAGGGTGTCGCGCACCCAGGGCGCGTAGCACACGCCGTAGAGCCAGTCGGGCTCGCGGCTGACCTCGCGGTAGAAGGCGTCGTACCAGTCCGCCTCGGGCGCGAAGGACTGGGGCGCGACGTAGACCTTCGCCTGCGGATGGAAGCGGTGCGCGACGGCCATCATGCGGCCCGCGACCTGGAAGAACTGCCGGGGCTGCAGCTCGCCGGGATCGCCCGCGGGGATGAGGATCGCGTCCAGGAACGGGATCGCGCCGAAGACCTGCTCGCGCTCCTCCATCTCCGCGCGGAAGGTCTCGGGGTCGGCGTAGTCCCGTGCCATGTTGGGATACCACAGCCACACATCCAGGCCATAGCCGTGGATCACGCGGGACAGGTCGACCATCATCTGCAGGGGATGGGTCTTGAACAGCGGCGAGAAGAGGCGGTCGTCCGTGCGCGGGGGCAGGATCTCGATGGCGTTGACGCCAAAGAGCGCCAGCGTGCGGATGTAGTCGTCAAAGTCCTGCAGCGTCCAGTTGGGGCAGGTGTTCTGCTTGTCGCGGTAGGCCAGCTGGTGGCCGCGCAGCGGGTAGCGCGGGGTGACGGAGCCGCTCCGCAGCTCGGCGCAGGCGCGAATGACGCCCGGCAGCAGCTCGAGCTTTCGCAGCAGCGCGCCGCAGCCGTACAGGCAGCCGCGGGCGTCGGCGCCGCAGACGACGGCCCGCAGGGGTTCGGTGCCGAGCACGCACAGGCGGTATCCCTCAGGGCCGGGCGCGGGCAGCGCGCGCAGAGCGTCCTGCCAGAGGTCCAGCTCGCCTTCGGTGCCCACGGCGACGAACGCGCCGTCCGGGGCCTCAGGCGCGACGGATGGGCACAGGCCCGTGCGCGCCTGCAGCTCCTTTCGCAGAATGTCCAGCGCCAGGCGGCCCTCGCCGTCCGCGCGGGGCTGAACCAAGACCAAATTGCTCATCGTGACCTCCTTGATCGGCGGGCCCGCCGCCGTCCTCCATGAAGGGGCGTCCTTCGTCGGTGGGGATAAAAAACGGGGAAACGGCACGCCGTTTCCCCTGCCGCAATGGCGCGGCGTCTCTTTTGCGCATCAGCGCGCGGGGCGCATCCGGCTTTGCAGGCCGGAGCCGGGGGCGAAACGGGGTGGGATGGCGGGCCCGCCTCGCCCGAAGCGCTGCGATCAGCGCTTGTAGGCGGTGTTGTACAGCTCCTCGAGGCGCTCGCTGCCGGCGTCCAGCTGCTCCTGGACGAAGTCGTCCCACTCGTCCATGCTGCGGGTGCCGGTGATGAACGCGTCGATGTTGCTGTCAAACTGCGTCTGCAGCTCCATCGTCAGCTCGGTGACCTCTTCCTGCTCCTCAAGGGTGAAGGCGGGGGTCATGTACTTGTAGTCGATGAGGCCCTCCTCGGTCCAGCCGCGGATGATGTCGCCCTGCTCGAAGAACAGGTCGCCGTAGATCTGGCGGTAGATGCCCTCGTCGATGTACAGCGCCATGCCCCAGATGCCCGTGCCGATGACGGAGTTGATGGCGGCGTACTGGTCGGCGGCGCCGGCGGTGGCCTCCATGATCTCGTCGACGATCATCGGGTTGCCGTTCTCGTCGATGTAGTAGCTCTCGCCCTCGACGCCGAAGTTCATGACGCGGGCGCCCTCGTCGGTGTACATCCAGTCAAAGAGCGCGAGCACGCGGTCCAGGGCCGGGCAGTCCTTGCTGATGGCCACGCCGTCGGACCAGTCCAGCTCATAGCGCAGGGTGCGGGTGGGCGTGTAGTCGTTGGCCAGCGGGGCGAGCAGCTCGAAGTACCAGTCGTCGTTGCCCGCGGAGGTGAAGGCCGGCTCAAAGATACGGGAGATGAAGGAGTTGTTGTCGTTGTAGTAGACGACCTTGCCGGTGGAGATCTTCTCCCAGAGGTTGTTGGCGTCGTTGCTGGCGTAGTCGGGGTCGACCAGGCCGTCCTGCCAGGCGTTGGCCAGGTACTGCACGACGCTGCGGAAGCTCTCCTGGGTCGGGCCGTAGGTCCAGGTGTCGGTCTCCGGCTCGAGGTAGATGCCGATGGTGTCAAAGGTGCCGAAGCCGCCGGAGCCCATGCCGTAGGCCAGGCAGGCGAGGATGCGCTGCGCGCCGGCGCGGCTGCTGAAGAAGTAGACGTCAGGATGCGCTTCCTTGATGGCGAGCATCACGTCGTACAGCTCCGCCCAAGAGGTGGGGCGCTCCAGGCCCAGCTCGTCGAGCAGGTCGCCGCGGATGGCGCTGATGGGCGCGATGTCGACGCGGTCATACTCCATCTTGCGCAGGATGTACATCGCGTCCTTGCCCTCGCTGTTCTGGGACATGAAGGACTTGGTCGCCTCGTAACGGGTGGGGTTGTTCTCGTCGAAGGCCAGGCCGAAGTAGTTGGGCAGCTGGTCGGCGTAGTCCATCAGGTTGACCAGCATGTACTCCAGGTCGAACGCGCCGATGTTGGCGGTCGTCACGCCGTAGGTGACGTCGGCGATGTCGTTCGTCGCAAAGGAGGTGGACAGCTTGGTGCTAAAGTCGCTGCCGGGGATGGCCATGATCTGGATGTCCAGGCCGAAGTGTTCCTTGATGTAGTTCAGGACGATGGTGTCCTGCAGCAGCGTCTGGTTGGCGTTCTCGTTCATCATGAACGTGACGGTCACCAGGTCGTCCTCGGCGTAGGTCTCGGCCATCGATGCGACGGGCATCACGGTGACGGCCAAGAGCAGGGCCAGAAATAGCGCGGTCAGTTTCTTCATGATACGTTGACTTCCTTTCTGAGTTTTTTAACGAAACGGATCCGTCCCGCATGCGCTCCGGCCATCCCGCCAGAGCGCCGCGGCGCGGGCCTCCGCTTTGCTAACGATGGGTCATCCCTTGAGCGAGCCGACCATGATGCCCTTGGTGAAGTACTTCTGCACGAAGGGATACACGCACAGGATGGGCGCGATGGTCACAAAGATCGCGGCGTACTTGATGCCTTGGGTCATGAAGGCGGTGTCCGTCGTCGCGTTGTCGGAGACGGTGCCGCTGATGACGATGTTGCGCAGAATCAGCTGTACGGGATAGAGCTCCTTGTGGTCCAGGTACAGCAGCGCGGGCATGTAGGCGTTCCAGTGGGAGACGGCGTAGAACAGGAACATCGTGGCGATGACCGGCGAGGAGATGGGCAGGATGATCTGTGCGAAGATGCGCAGGTCGCTGGCGCCGTCGACGTAGGCGGACTGGTAGAGCTCCTCGGGGATGTTCTGGAAGAACGTGCGCATGATGACCATGTAGTACACGTTGATCGCCGTCGGCAGCAGGATGGCCCAGACCGTGTTTTTGATGCCGAGCTGGAACACGATCATGAAGTTGGCCACGATGCCCACGTTGAACAGCATCGTGAACACGACGAAGAAGTTGAAGAACTTGCGGCCGTAGAAGTTGGGCCGGGAGAGGGGATAGGCGCACAGCGCGGTCATGGCCACGTCGATGAGCACGCCGAAGAACGTGTAGCGGATCGTGTTGTAGTAGGCGCGGGGGATCTCGCTGCCGCCCAGCAGCGCCTCATAGCACTTGAAGTTGATGCCGCTGGGGATGAAGGTGATTTCGCCGCGCAGCACCAGGTTTGCATCGCTGACCGACACGGCCAGCATGTGCACCAGCGGAAGGAGGATCAGCAGCAGCAGCACGACCAGGAAGAAGCCGTTCACCAGGCCGAACACCCGGTCGCCCGTGCTGAGGCGCACCTTGCTGGAGCGGGTGTGTTTCATGACGCCGTCCATCGCACTCGTCCTTTCTTCAATGTCAGCCCGCTTACCACAGGCTCGTAGAGCCCACCTTCTGGGCGATCTTGTTTGCGCCGGAGACCAGCACCAGCGAGAGCACCGCCTGGAACAGGCTGATCGCCGCGCCGTAGCTGTAGTCAGCCTGGATGATGGTGCGCCTGTACAGGTAGGTGGAGATGACGTCGGCCGTCTCGTAGGTGGAGCCGGTGTAGAGCAGCAGGATCTTCTCATAGCCGATGTCCATCATGCGCCCGACCGTCAGCAGGAACTGGATGGCGATGACCGAGGCGATGCTGGGCAGGGACACGTGCAGCGTCTGCTGCACGCGGCTGGCGCCGTCGATCTCGGCGGCCTCGTACAGGCCGGGGTCGATGCCGGTCAGCGCCGCCAGGTAGATGATGCTGCCCCAGCCCACGTGCTGCCAGATGTCGGAGATGATGTAGATGCTGCGGAACGCGCCCGCGTCCGTCAGCAGCGCGTAGGACTTGCCCGTCAGCGTCCGAAGCATCATGGTGATCAGGCCGTCCGAGGACAGGAACGTCGTGATCAGGCCGCACACGGCGACGGTAGAGATGAAGTAGGGCATGTAGCTGACCGTCTGCACCAGCTTCTTGAAGCGCTGCATGCGCACCTCGTTGATCATCAGCGCCAGGATGATGGCCGCCGGGAACGAGAAGATCAGTCCATACAGGTTGAGCAGGACCGTGTTGCGCACCAGCTTCCAGAAGTAGGCGTCCGTCAGGAACTTTTCAAAGTGCTTCAGCCCCACCCAGTCGCTGCCCCACAGGCCGCGGGTCGCCTTGAAGTTCTTGAACGCGATCGTCAGCCACATCATCGCCCCGTATTTGAAGACGACGAAGTAGATCATTGGCAGTAGGAACAGCAGGTACAGGTATCTGCTTCTGGAGATCTGCTTGAGAATCTGTCTCCTGGGATTGCGAACGGTCGCTAGCATGGGGAAAACCACCTCCGGCGAGTTCCTGGGTTCTGGGTTGTTCAACAATGATGTACGCGGTTCTTTTATAAAAACAGCATACCATCACCCCGGCAAATTGTCAAGAACCTTTTTGAAAATGTTATCAAAATTTGCGCCGCATCCAATTCTTCTATGTATTATATGTACTTTATGAAATACTCCGGTATTTTCAGGAGATGTATTGACAATCCCCTCCAGCGCGCGTTATACTGAATGTGTTCAACTATGGTATACGTTGTTTTGTACACAAAACGTTCAGATGTTATCGACCAATCTATCGTTTTAGAGGTGATCGTCGTGGAATTCGCCCGTCCCACAAGAGAACTGTGGCCCGTCATGCTCACTCCGTTCACGTCCAGCGGCGACGTGGACTATGATGCGCTCGCCCGCATGGTAGACTGGTATGAGGAAAACGGCTCCACCGGGTTGTTTGCCATCTGCCAGTCCAGCGAGGTGTTCTACCTCAGCCTGCAGGAGCGCGTGCGCATCGCGGCCTTCCTGAAGAAACGCGCGCATGTGCCCGTCATCGCGTCGGGCCACGTCTCCTATGCGCTGGAAGACCAGATCGACGAGCTGCGCCGCGTGAGCGATACCGGCGTGGATGCCGTCATCCTCATCACCAACCGTCTGGCCGAAGAGCACGCCGCGCCCGAAGTGTGGATGGACCACCTGCACCAGGTCACGGATGCGCTCGACCCCGCCATGCCGCTGGGCTTCTATGAGTGCCCCTATCCCTACAAGCGCCTGCTCTCGCTGGACGAGCTGCGCCAGGTCGCAGCCGACCCGCGCTACCGCTTCCTGAAGGATACCTGCTGCGACCTTTCGCTGATCCAAAAGCGCCTGCAGGTGCTCGCGGACAGCTCCCTGGGCCTGTACAACGCCAACACCGCCACGCTGCTCTCGTCCCTGCGCGCAGGAGCGGCGGGCTTCTCCGGCGTCATGGCCAACTTCCATCCGGAGCTGTATGCGTGGCTGCTGCGCCACTTTGAAGAGCAGCCCGAAAAGGCCGAGACGCTGCAGAGCATCCTGACCATGGCCTCGCTCATCGAGATGCACCACTACCCCGTGTGCGCCAAGTATGCCATGCAGCGCGCGGGCGTGCCCATCGACCTGTATTCGCGCACGCGCAACCATCATGAGCTGACCCCGCTGGTCTGCGACGAGGTCGACCAGCTCGCCCGGCTGACCGCCTACGTCAAGGACACCCTCCTTCGGGATTGATAGCCCCCCCCGCGCGGCCCCGCCCCCGGTTTTCCGGAGCGGGGCCGCTTTGCTTTTTCCAGCGCAACACGCGTCCGCGCCCACCCGAATAGGATAAAGGGAGAAATCCATTTGAAAGGCGGGAAAAGCCGTGTTGCACTGCCGCTATGGCCGCTGCTGTCTGCGCCCCTGGACACAGGCGCCGGCGTGTTGCCCTCGCGCGGACGAATCAGGCCGCATGCACGTCACCTGTACATCCGGCGCGGGCTTCCGTGGTCCCGCAGGGCCCGCCGGCCCTGCCGGCCGCACCGGTTCCACCGGCCCCACCGGTCCCGCAGGCTCCGCCGGCCCCGTCGGCCCCACCGGACCCACCGGCCCCACCGGTCCCACCGGTCCCACCGGTCCCACCGGTCCCGCCGGGCCTGCAGGCTCCGTCACGGGCGCAACAGGCCCCACTGGCTCTGCCGGACCTACCGGCCCCACTGGCTCTGCCGGGCCCACCGGTCCCACCGGCTCTGCCGGACCTACCGGTCCCACCGGCTCTGCCGGACCTGCCGGTCCCACCGGCTCTGCCGGACCCACTGGCCCCACCGGCCCTACCGGTCCCGCCGGTCCCACCGGTCTCACTGGTCCCACCGGACCTACCGGTCCCACCGGTCTCACTGGTCCCACCGGTCTCACTGGTCCCACCGGGCCTACCGGTCCCACCGGCCCCGCAGGCGCCGACGGGCTCGCGGGCGAAACCGGGCCTACCGGTCCGGAGGGGGCGGTGCCCGATGACGTCTTTGCCTCGTTTGCCAACACGCAGTATACGCTATCGCCCGGCAGCCTGATCACGATGTATCCCGACGTAACCGACCCGACCGGCCATATCGTCCCCCAGGATCTGGAGCGCATCGCATTGCAGCCGGGATATTATCTGGTGTCCTACAGGGTGTCCGGCCTGTTCCGCACGCCCAACTACATGCAGGTGACGCCCTACTACAACGACGTTCCTCATCTGACGTTCGGCATCTACTTTGCGACCAATGCGAATGGCTCCAGCGCGTACGGCTCGGCGTTTCTCATCCTGTACGCGCCCGCTGCGACGGTATTCTTCCTGTCCTATTCGGGTTCGGGATCCGCCGTCGAGGCCGACATCAACCTGACGATTGTGAAGCTGCGGCGCACAACGTGAGCACAGACGGATAAAAAGCGGCAGCCGCCGCAAGCGCATTGCCTGCGGCGGCTGCCGCTCAGAATTCATTCGTCCGGGAACTGCGCACGGCCTGCAGGAACGCCTCCGGCGCGCGTTCAAACCGCAGCCGTGCGTAGGCGTCCGGGGGCATGTGCGCCTGCAGGAAGGGCAATCCAGCCTCCAGTTCATTCGGGCGATAGCCGATCTCGGGATCCGTCAGCAGCGCAAAGCCCATGTCGGTGTAGAGCTTGATCGCACGGAAACTGCCCGGCTGGGTGTGCAGGAACACGGGAAAGTCATTCTCGTTTAGGGCGCGCATCACGTGCGAGAGCAACCCGCGCCCCAGGCCATGCCCCTCGCAGTCCCTGCGCACCTTGAACCATTGGATCGTGGTCACGCATCCGTAGGCCTTCCAGGCAAAGCACGTGCCCACCGGCGTGTCCTGCGCGTCGCACACGAACAGGCAGCTGCGCCAGAAGGCATCCCCATACGGCCTGTACACCGCGTCAAAATACCGCGCCATGGCGGCGCGATGCTCCTGCGCCCCCTCGTCATAGGGAAAGGCGTACCACAGCTCCAGCTCGTCCCGGCGGCAGGTGCGCACGTGATAGCCTTCCGGGATCTCGGACAGCGCCTGCCTGCACAGCGACCGGCACATCATGAACAGGTTGCAGGCCTCTACGCTCTCCATGCCGTTCCCCCTCCTTCTCCCTTGCGGCGCGCGTCGTCCTGGAGCAGCTGCTCCAGCAGCGCCCGGCAGCCCTCGGCGATCTCATCGTACACGAAGCCGAACCGGCCGGTGTACCATGGGTCTTCCACCTCGCGCGGGCGCTCGGTGTAGGCCAGCAGCAGCCCGATCTTGCGTTGAGGATCGCCGCCAAAGATCACGCGCATCCGGCGCACGTTGTCCATGTCCATGCCCACAAAGAAGTCGTAGCGCGCATAGTCCTCCCGCGTGAGCTGGCGCGCGCGGTGGCTGCTGCGCTTCAGGCCGCGTCGCACCAGCTCGGCGTTGGCCTCGGGGTAGACCAGCCGCCCAATCTCCTCGTCGCTCACGGCGGCCGAATCCGCCGCATAGCGGTCCGTCAGCCCCGCCTCCTCCAGCATGTGGGTGAAGATCGCCTCGGCCATGGGGCTGCGGCAGATGTTGCCGTGGCAGACGAATAGGATCCTGCGCATCTCCTGACGCTCCTCTCTGCGCGCACGCAGCGCGTTTTTCCCTTGATGATTTCGCGCAAGCCGCCTTTTTTCCTGCTTTCCGTCCGCAAACCGTACGCACGGTTGTCCGCGCCCGTGTAGCGTGGTACAATATGGATATCACGATCTGGCGTATGCGGATGCCCGCACACAGCAACAACGAAAGGATGATTGCCATGAAATCAGACGGCGCATGGGACGTCGTGGTGGTCGGCGGCGGCGTATCGGGCTGCATGGCGGCGGTAGCGGCCGCACGGCTGGGCGCCCGAACGCTGCTGATCGAGCGCTACGGCTTTTTGGGCGGCGCGCTGGCCAACGCGGGCGTGGGGCCAATGATGACCTTCCACGCCGGGACGCGCCAGGTCGTGACCGGCCTGCCGCAGGAGCTGGTCGACCTCATGTGCGCCCACGGCGGATGTCTGGGCCACATCGAGGACACGACCGGCTATGCCTCCTCCGTCACGCCCTTTGACCCGGAGGTCCTCAAGCTCTCGCTGGACGAGATGGCGCAGCGCAGCGGCGTGCAGGTGCTGCTGCATGCCCGCCTGGTCGACGTGCGCCGCGCCGGGCAGGCCCTGCAGGCAGTGCGCGTGCAGACGAAGGGCGGCCTGCTGGAGCTGGCGGGCCGCGTGTTCGTGGATGCCACGGGCGATGCGGATCTGTCCGTCGCCGCCGGGGCGGACGTGCGTCAGGGGCGCGACGAAGACGGGCTGTGCCAGCCCATGACGGCCAACTTCCGGCTGAACGGTGTGGACATGGACCGCCTCAAGGCGGAGATCCGCCGGCGGCCGGAGAACTTCAACATCCGGGATCTGTCCTCCATCGACCGCGCGCCGCGCCTGTCCATGGCCGGCTTCTACAGCGAGTTCAACGAGGCCAAGGCCGCAGGCGAGATCAGCACGCAGCGCGAGGATGTGCTGCTCTTTGAGACCGTGCGCCCGGGCGAGGTCGTCGTCAATACCACGCGCATCGTCCGGCTCAACCCTGTCGACCCGTGGGATCTGTCGCTGGCCGAGCGCGAGGGCAGGCGGCAGGTGCATGAGCTGCTCGCGTTCTTCCGAAAGCGCTGCGCGGGGTTTGCGCAGGCGCAGCTGGTCAGCACGGGCGTGCAGATCGGCGTGCGCGAGTCGCGCCGCGTCATGGGCGATCATGTCCTCACGCAGGAGGATCTACTCTCCTCCCGCCCCTTCGAGGACGCCGTCGCCCTGGGCGGCTATCCCATCGACATCCATAACTCCACGGGCGCGCACACCAGCACGGTGCACCTGCGCCCCGGTCAGTTCTATTACATCCCCCTGCGCGCGCTGATCGCCGCAGGGCTGGACAACCTGCTCGTATCCGGACGCTGCATCTCGGCCACGCACGAGGCCTCGGCCGCCATCCGCGTGACGCCCATCGCCATGGCCGTCGGCCAGGCGGCGGGCACAGCTGCTGCGCTGAGCTGCCTGCAGGATCTGCCGGTGCGCGCGCTGCCCGTTGCGCGCGTGCAGCAGACTCTGGAGCGCATGGGTGCGTCCATTCACTGATTTCTTTAAAGGCGCCGGCTGGTTCCGGCGCCTTTTTTTGATTTTATTCTTGACAAAGTCAAGTTTGTATATTATACTTGACTTCGTCAAGCGGAGGTGATTCAGTGTTCGACACCCTGGCCTATTACTCCTCAGTGCTCTACCGGCATTTCACCCACTACACCGGCGAAAAGCTGCAGGCGCTGGGGCTGAACTACGGCTCGCTGTTCTTTCTCATCTACGTGGGCAAGCACCCGGGATGCACGCCGTCGGAACTGACGAAGGCGCTGCGCGTGGACTGGGGGCACTCGCAGCGCAGCGTCGCCCGACTGGTGGAGGATGGCTTCATGACCAAGGAGCGCGCCGGCCGCACCCACCGGCTGAACCTGACCGCCAAGGGCGAGCAGGCGTTTGAGCTCAGCCACCAGGTGTTCTTCGATTGGGATGCGCAGCGGCTGTCCGTGCTGACGCAGGCGGAGCGGGATGAACTGTCCGCGCTGCTGCGTAAGGTCGCGGCGCAGCGGACGGACGACTGGGACGGCGGGAAAGGATGCGAGGCAAGATGAGCTACGCGATCGTCTACAGCAGCCGGACGGGCAACACGCGCATGCTGGCCGAGGCGCTGCGCGCGGCGCTGCCGCCGCAGGCATGTGTCTACTTCGGTCCACCGGACGGCGCAGCGCTGGCAGCGGACCGGCTGTACGTCGGGTTCTGGACGGACAAGGGCATATGCGACGCGGATACAGCGGCCTTTCTGTCAAAGCTTGCGGGCAAGGAGGTCTTCCTGTTCGGCACGGCCGGCTTCGGCGGCGCGCCCGAATACTTTGAGGGCATCGTGCAGCGCACGCGCCGCTGCCTGCCCGAGGGCAACGCGCTCGTAGGCGCGTACATGTGCCAGGGCAAGATGCCCGCGGCCGTGCGGGCGCGCTATGAGCGCATGCTCGCCTCCCCCTCCCCCGCGCCCAACCTGCGCGAGCTGCTGGACAACTTCGACCGGGCGGCGTCCCATCCGGACGGCGCCGACCTGGAGCGGCTGATTCGAGCCGTCACCCCCACATTCAATATCAGACAAGAGGACAAGTAAAAGATAAGGAGCATGTCAACATGAACAAGGCAACGAAAATCTGGCCGTGGATCGCGCTGGCGCTGTGCGCCTGCACGACGGTGATGAATATGACGCAGGCGCGCTGGCTGTCCGTCGCCATCGCGGTGGTCTCCCTCGCCGGGCTGTGCGCCCTGCTGTTTGCCAAGAAGAGGACCGGCTTCCTGCTCATGTGCGTGTGCGCGGTGGCCTCGTTCCTCGTCGGGTCCATCCAGAGCGTCCAGGGCGGCCTCTCGGTCGCGCTCGCGGTGGGCATGTCGCTGATCGGTTCGGCGCTCGTGCCGCTGATCACCGGCCTGTTCCTCAAGAGCCAGTGGGCCAGGCTGAAGTAAATCCACCGGCCCTGCAGGGGCGGTATCCCGGTTCGGGATGCCGCCCCTTTTTTGCGGGCTGTCCGCAGCCCGCCGTTGGGATACAAAGCGTCAAAACAGGAGGCGTATACAGCCGGCTTTTCCCGCGCGTTTGATTTGCAGAAGACATGGCGGGACAGGCGTCTCCGTTTCCCCCGCGCCGCGGAACCCGCAGCCCCGACCGTCCCCGGATGTGACCATGATGCGCAAAGCCCTCTCCCCCGCGCACGACCTGCACACCGCGTCTATCACGACGCCGGGTATCAGACGACCGCGGATTGCTACACCTTTGCGGATGGCGCGACGCTGCTCCTGTCCGGCGACAGCTGCATGGTCCGGGAGCGGGCAGACGGCGCATGAGGCCAAATCGCAGGGGGTACGGGTATTCAGGTAGTGTCAAGGATTTTTCGCAAATTGGTTTGCAGCCTCTGGCATGAATGAAGTCAGCCAGCAATGGAGGCATCCTCAAGAGCCGCCTCCAGGTGCTTCATGTTCATGTACTTCTTGTTGCCCCATTGGGTGCCGGCCACATGGCGCAGCCGAGCACAGACCAGCATGAGAGCAGAATTGCCGTCCGGAAAACTACCCACCACGCGAGTGCGGCGGCGGATCTCCCGGTTCAGTCGTTCAATGACATTGTTGGTGCGGATACGGGTCCAATGCTCGCTGGGAAAATCGCAGTAGGTTAGCGTTTCTTCAATGCTGTCCTCCACCTTCTTGGCCGCTTCTTTCAGCTTCATAGAGCGTAGCTCTTCTACCACAGCTTTGGCCTTTTCGCGGGCAGCTTTCTTGCTCTCCTGAGCGTGGATCGCCTTGAGCATCTTGGCCACCAGCTTTACCTTGGAGCGTGGCGTTACAGAGAACACATTACGGTAGAAGCGGACGGTACACCGCTGGTATTTGGCCTCAGGAAACACTTCTCCCACGGCTTCCAGCATACCAAGACACTTGTCACCAACCCCCAATTTAGCCCCATCCAGACCACGGTCACGGAGCCACTGAAAGAAATTGACCCAACTGGCCTTGTCTTCTTTCATGCCCTCAGCTGCGCCAAGAACCTCGCGGTAGCCATCCTCGTTGACTGCAATGGCTACCAGAATGGCTACATTTTCAAACTCTCCGCCCCAGTTGCGGCGCAGGTAGATTCCATCCACATAGACATACGGATACCGCCCGCCCTGCAGAGGACGGTTCCGCCAATCTTCAATGTGGACATACGCTTTCTTATTCAACTCACTGATGGTAGAGGGAGAGACTTTGCTGCCCCAGAGAGCCTCGGTAATGTCCTCCACGCGCCGAACGGATACCCCTGCCAGGTACATCTCGATGAGGGCTTCCTCCACACTGCTCTCCCGGCGGCGGTACCGCTCGATAATAGCAGTTTCAAAGGAGATCCCTTTGAGCTTGGGTACCTTGAGAGTGACATCCCCAGAAGTGGTGGTGAGGTTGCGGCTATAGTGGCCGCTGCGGTAACCCTGACGCTGCTCATTGCGCTCGTACCGGGCTGCCTGTGTCAGTTTCTCTGCCTCAGCCTCCAGCAGTTCGTTGAGCGTTTCCTCTACGCTACCGCGCACCAGTTCCTTAATCTGCCCCTTGATAACTTCCTCATTTAGCTGTACAATCTTTTCGGACATGGTTTGCTGTCTCCTTTCAGAATGGTGTGTCGCGACTTCATTCTACCAGAGATTTGCAAACCATGTCTTTTCATTTGCTTTTCTAATTTGCGAAACTTATTCTACCTTACCGGTATTCACGAGACGCCATGCCGCACAGCCCATGGAATAACAAACAAAAAAGGACGCCGACATGATATCCATATCGACGTCCGTTGCTGTCCATCCGGTTGATTTTGATACAAGGGATGTTACGCCCTGAGGGCACATGGAATGGCGCATTGCACCCGTTCATCACCCATATCGTGGGGCGAATATCTCGTGCGGCCGTGCTATTACAAAGGAGAGCGCGAAAACAAATCCCATGATCTGGAACCGACACAAACTGCGTTGTCCTCGTTCTGCAAGTCCATAGCGATGATTTCACCCGGCACCATCGTCTGCCCAAGCAGCGTGTGGATCAGTTTATCGATATAGGCCACGTATTCAACGTATGGATATCAGCGAGATTCTCATAGCCTTCTTCTCGTATCTTCCCGATCCGATTCTGACCATACATTCCAGAAAGTGTATAACCCCATATGTCTGCTTAACTGATTTCGTGCAGATACCGCGCAAGCGCATCCTTCCATATCGGCAGTGGCTCAAACCCGTTCTCCACCAACTTACGCTTGTCAAGGCGACTGTTGTATGGGCGCGCCGCTTTGGACAAGCCATATTCCGCAGTCGTCACAGGAATTACCAATGTGGATTTGCCCGCCTGACGGAATATCTCACAGGCAAAATCATACCAGCTAATGTAACCGCCCTCATTGGTAGCATGATAGATTCCATACTTTTCCGTCTCAATCATATCTACCAATAGCCGAGCCAAGTCCATCGCATACGTAGGCGTGCCAACCTGATCGTTCACCACGCGCAACGTGGGATGCGCCTGCCCGAGGCGCAGCATGGTATTGATAAAGTTATTTCCGCTCAGCCCAAATACCCATGCGATGCGTACAACAAAAAACTTTTCTACCAATTCACGCACCGCCAGCTCGCCCTCCAGTTTGGTCTTCCCATAGACATTTAGCGGTGCGTAGTCCTCACAATCAGGCTGCCATGGCGTATTCCCTTGACCATCGAACACATAATCTGTGCTAATGTACATCAGCTTGCACTCCAGCTCTCGGCAGACCTGTGCGATATGCCGTGTGCCACCTGCATTGATTGCCCATACCTTTTCCCGATTTTCAGGGGCTTCGGCCGCATCCACTGCCGTCCACGCCGCACAATGAATCACCGCGTCGGGCTGTGCGCTCAGAAGCCGCTCCTGCACCGCTTTCGCATCCGTGATGTCCAGCTGCTCATAGGGCATGGTACACACTGCGCTTCCATCCTGCACGCCACTGTACACGGGCGCAAGATCGCTCCCCAGTCCCTCGTACCCTCTTCTGGCCAACTCGTTCATCACGTCATGGCCCAGCTGACCACAGACACCCGTAACGTATATTTTCATCTGTCCGCCCCCTCCGACTTACCGGTTTGCGTACATCTTTTCATAGTAGTTCTGGTATTCCCCGCTGATGATCTCTTCCCACCAATCCCGATTATCCAGATACCACTGGATGGTCTTCTTTATGCCATCGGCAAACTTTGTCTCCGGCAGCCAGCCCAATTCATTGTGAATCTTCGTCGGGTCGATGGCGTAGCGCATGTCATGGCCCTTGCGGTCAGTTACATAGGTGATCAGGCTTTCCGGCTTATCCAAGGCCTTGCAGATGAGCTTCACAATATCGATGTTCTTCATCTCGTTGTGGCCGCCGATGTTGTACACCTCGCCCACACGGCCCTTTCGGATGATCAGGTCAATTGCCTTACAATGATCCTCCACATACAGCCAGTCACGCACATTCTCACCTTTACCATAGACAGGCAACGGCTTGTCGTTTAAGCAATTGGCGATCATCAGCGGGATAAGCTTCTCCGGAAAGTGATATGGGCCATAGTTGTTAGAGCACCGGGAGATCGTTACCGGCAGGCCAAAGGTACGGTGATAGGCCAGCACCAGCAGATCGGCGCTAGCTTTGGATGCCGAATAGGGACTGGAAGTATGAATGGGCGTTTCCTCGGTGAAAAACAGGTCCGGGCGATCCAGCGGCAGATCGCCGTAAACCTCATCAGTCGATACCTGATGATACCGCCCGATGCCATACTTGCGGCAGGCATCCATGAGCACCTGTGTACCCAGAATGTTGGTGCGCAGAAATACACCGGGATCTTCGATAGAACGATCCACATGGCTCTCGGCAGCAAAGTTGACGATGATCTCTGGCTTTTCCTCATCGAACAATCTGTTCACGGCCTCGCGGTCGCAGATGTCAGCCTTGACGAAACGAAAATTCGGCCGATCCATCACGGAAGCGAGGGTAGAAAGATTGCCCGCGTATGTCAGATTATCCAGACAAACGATGCGATCCTCCGGATGATGTTTCAGCTGATAAAAAATGAAATTGGAACCGATAAATCCGGCGCCGCCAGTCACGATGATAGTCATAGGATGTCCTCCTTTTACCTTGTCAGATTTCCCCGTAGATGAAATTGCAGTCGCTGTCTGAGAGAAGAGGCGCAGTCATATCCTTCTGCGACAACAATTCCTCTGTCACTTCGCCCCAGTCCACCCCAATGGCAGGATCGTTAAAACGTATGCCGCGATCGTGTGCTTTGCTGTAAAGATTGTCCACCTTATAGCAAAACTCCACATCATCCGTCAGGGTTTTAAATCCATGTCCAAAGCCTCGCGGAATAAAAAGCATGCGTTTGTTTTCTGCGCTGAGTTCTGCAGCAATCCATTTCAGATAGGTAGGACTGCCTTTTCGCAAATCAACCGCTACATCCATCACCGTTCCGCGCATGACCCTTACCAGCTTAGCCTGCGCCATAGGTACATTTTGGAAATGAATGCCTCGGAGCGTTCCCTTTTGGGTTGTGAAGCTCTGGTTATCCTGTACGAATACTGTGTCAATGCCCATCTCACGGAAGGCTTCCGCATTGTATGTTTCCATAAAATAACCACGATGATCACCAAAGACCTGAGGCTCAATGATGTAAACCCCTGGAAGCCTGGTTTCAATCCTTTTCATCAGTATAGCACCTTCCCTTCCGCAACAGCCTTCAGATGCGCACCATATGGGCTTTTGCCATAGCGTTCCACGCTCTCCAACAGCAACTCATGGTCAATCCATCCGTTCTTATAGGCGATTTCCTCCGGTGCGCTGATCTTGATGCTCTGGCGCTGCTCGACCATACGCACAAAATCTGCCGCATCCACAAGACTGTCCATTGTACCCGTGTCAAGCCAGGCAAAGCCACGACCTAACAGCTGTACATCAAGCAACCCTTTATGGAGATACATCTCGTTGAGCGTGGTGATCTCCAGCTCGCCCCTGGCCGACGGCTTCACAGCATGTGCCATGGCGCTGACGCCTGCGGGATAAAAGTACAAGCCGGTTACAGCATAATTGCTTTTAGGCACTTTGGGCTTTTCCTCGATCGAGAGGGCTTTACCACCTTTATCAAATTCCACTACACCAAAGCGTTCCGGGTCATTGACATAGTAACCAAAGACAGTGGCGCGGCGATTCTCCTCTGCGTTATGCACGGCGGCACGCAGCAGCTTGCCAAAGCCGTTACCGTAGAAGATGTTGTCGCCCAGCACCATGGCGCAGGCATCGTCCCCGATGAATTGCTCACCCAGCAAAAACGCCTGTGCCAAACCATCCGGACTGGGTTGAACCTTATAGGATAGATTTACACCGAACTGTCTTCCATCCCTAAGCAGGTGCTCAAAACGCGGAGTATCCTCCGGTGTCGAGATGATGAGGATATCCCGTATCCCCGCTAACATAAGCGTTGAAAGCGGGTAGTAGATCATGGGTTTGTCATAGACGGGCAAAAGCTGCTTGGAAGTGACCATGGTAAGTGGATAGAGGCGCGTGCCTGCGCCGCCTGCAAGAATGATGCCTTTCATAAATTTTCTCCAATCCTCTTAGTCTCCCAATACCGTGCAAGGACGCATTATATTAGCCATCAATACACTGGCATCAACTGAATAGATTATTAAATACTCAGTTTTTAAATGCCCAAATCTTATTGATCCAAAAATTGATCGGCAAACAAATGATGAGATTGATTACAGGAGCAACATACACCGATATCTCAAAAATGCTAATCCATACATATAAAAGCAATTCACTCAAGATAAGGCCTGTGAACGAATATGCTGCATATGTTTTCAACAGAGCTTTCAGCTTCTCTTTCTTGGTTTGATTCCCCATATGAAACACATATCCACCACGACTTTTCTGTACCGG
>DVFJ01000027.1 GCA_018713325.1 Candidatus Onthenecus intestinigallinarum
ACACGGATTTCTCCACACGATTTTGAGTCGCGGTCGTCTGCCAATTCCGACACACCGGCATTTATATTTTAATTTCCCTTGTGTCCCGCACATCTCAGATTTTGGAGGGATGTGCGGGAGGGATATTAAAATCAAATGAAATTATGAAGTTGTGAAAACGCCGATTTATCAAGGGTTTTACCAGGGCACCCAACATTCTACGAAGTAGATTTTGAGTGCGGTGCGTCTGCCAATTCCGCCACACCGGCGCAATGTGAAACGCGCGCGAAAGAATCGCCGGCATGCGGCCGCGCGCAACGTGGGGGGGGAAGGAAGCCGACACGGCGGTCATCCCCACCCGCCGTGTCGGAACCGCCGAAGCGGTTATGGCTTATTATACAAAAAATTGCGGGCTCTGTCAACAGGTTAGCGCGCGTCCTCCGCCTGTGCCGCCTGACGCGTGAGCAGCAGATAGTCGGCGTCCGCGGCGGCCCAGCGGGTCACGGCAAAGGCGGTCTGCGTGCCCTCGACGGCCAGTGTATACGACGACGGCTCAACGGATTCGCCGCCGGTCAGGAAGAGCGAGCACAGGCCGTCCACCTCTGCGGCGGCCAGCCTGTCGCCGTCCAGGCGCATGGCGCCCGGCACCATGGCGCTGTCGGCCTCCGGGTCGCGCGGGAGGCGCGCGCAGATCAGGCAGGCTTCTTCCAGCCCGGCGGGCAGCGCCGAGACCAGCCCGGCGTCCAGCCATGCACAGAGGGCCTCCGCCAGCGCGGCCTCGCGCGTCTCGGCCACGCCATCCTGCGTGAGGATGAACGCGCTGCGCTTGCCCTGCGCAAACATCAGGTACAGGCAGGAGAGCGGACCGTCCGCAGAGGAGGCAAACATCGCGCGCGCGTTGTCATAGTCCTCTTCGCTGAAGCGGTCTGTCAGCGAAAGCTGGAAGCCGTTGACGTTTCTGGAGAGCAGTTCGGACAGCGACTGCATCGTCCCCACGGCGCTGAGGGTGTCATAGGTCTGAGGCGAGTATGGGGAACGCAGGTGCACCACCGTCGAGACGTTGAGCGCGCGCAGCTTCTGATACATCATGCTGCGCGTGCCGTCTGCGAACAGATGCACGGACAGGTAATCGCCGTCGATCAGCAGGTTCTGATACGACGTGTCCGGCAGCGTGCCCGTGATGCCGTTGGCGCTGTCGCGCCCGTCGCGCGAGCCGGACATCAGGATCGAGCCTGAGCCGCCGCACAGCGCGCACGTTGCGCCGCCGACGCTGCCGCGCCCGCCGCACGTGGGGCAGGAAACCTGCTGCGTGTCGGCCAGTCCATGCAGCCAGAAGCAGGCCAGCAGCACGGCGAGCAGGCCGCAAGTCAAACGCTGAATTGCCTTCAACGGAGAATTCCTCCTTTTTGTCCGTGGAAAACGCGGGAAAGAATGGCTTGGAATGGATGCACCGATTATAACACAGCCGCGCGGCCGTTGGCAATCGGTCAATCTATTCGTCCGTCACCTGCACGTTTTCGCGCCCAAAGACGCCGAATACGCGGTCCAGCCGCTGCTGCGCCGCCTGCTGCGCATCGCGGGGCTGCGGAGCCTCTCCTTCATGTTCGACGCACAGGCGTGCCGGCGCGCCGCCCGCACGGGCCAGCGCCTCCTCTACGACCGCGCGCTTGTCGTCCCGCCGGAGCATGTTCATGTAGATGGCCACGGCTGGATCCTTGGCGAAGGTCAGCACATAGGCGCCGTCGCGAACGCCCTGATAGCGCCCCATGGAGACTGAACCGAAGATCAGCGGCGCGCTGCGCTTGAGATCGCGCATCGCCGCATCCCACACGTCGTCCGGCGCACGCCCGGCGGGCGTGGGCTGCGGGGCGGACGCGGGCTTCGGGGTGGGTGCGGGCTGCTGCGGGGCGGCCACGGGCTGCGGGGCGGCTACGGACTGCGGGGCGGCCACAGGCCGTGAGGCAGGCGCGGGCTGCGAGGCTGTCGCGGGCTGCGGGGCAGGCACGCCCTGCGCGAGCCGGCGCTCGATCAGCCCGACGCGCTCCTCCAGCGCGGCGAGCGAGACGGACTCCTCCGGCTGGCAGGCGCGCACGACGGCCACCTCCAGTGCGATGCGCGGCTGGGAGGCCCACTTCATGTCCGTCTCGCACGCGAGGAAGACGTCCAGCATGCGCAGCAGGCGCGCGCGCGAGCAGCCCTCGACCTGCGCGCGGTACTGCGCGGCGTCCTCCTGCGTGACGTCCAGCAGCTCAGGCAGTGCGTCGCCGCAGGTCTGCGCCAGCATGAGCGCGCGCAGGTGCCCGCTCAACTCGCGGGCGAATACCTGCGCCTCGCGGCCCAGGCGCATCAGCTCGTCCACCATGGCCAGGCACGCGGGCGCATCGCCGGAGAGCAGCGAACCGGAAAAGCGGAACAGGAACCCGCGGTCGCTCGCGCCCAGCACCTGCAGCACGACCGCCTCATCCAGCGAACCGCCCTGCGCGCAGGCCAGGCACATGTCCAGAATGGACAGCGCGTCGCGCATGCCGCCCTCCGCTGCGCGCGCAATGCGCTCCAGTGCGGCGGGCGAGGCCTGGGCGCCGGCGCCCTGCGCGGCCTGCGCAAGCCGCCCGACGATCTGGCGCGTTGGGATGCGCGAGAAGTCGAACCGCTGGCAGCGCGAGAGGATCGTCGCGGGCAGCTTTTGCGGCTCGGTCGTGGCCAGGATGAATACGACGTGCGCGGGCGGCTCCTCCAGCGTCTTGAGCAGCGCGTTGAACGCGCCCGCGGAGAGCATGTGCACCTCGTCGACGATGTAGACGCGATAGCGCCCGCTCTGCGGCGGATACTTGACCTTCTCGCGCAGGTCGCGGATCTCATCCACGCCGTTGTTGGACGCCGCGTCGATCTCGACGATGTCCAGGCAGTTTTCCGCCTGCAGCGCCTGGCAGGTGGCGCACGCGCCGCAGGGCTCCCCGCGCTCGGGCCGCTCGCAGTTGACGGCCCGGGCGAGCACCTTGGCCGCAGAGGTCTTGCCCGTGCCGCGGCTGCCGCAGAACAGATAGGCGTGGGCGATGCGGCCGGACTGCACCTGATTGCGCAGCGTGGCGATGACGTTTTCCTGCCCGACGAAGTCGTCGAAGCGCGCGGGACGCCATTGACGATAGAGCGCCTGATACGACATATGCACAAAACCTCTCTTTGATGCGCCCGGCCGGCATTTTGGCGGGCGCGTGCCCTTTCTCTCTATTATCATCCCTTCGCCCGGATTGCGCAAGTCTTTTTTCGCATCGTCCGGCCGGGCCGGGCATAGGCTTGGAGCGCCGCATCCGACATTTCGCGCGCGGAAGGGCGTATGTGAGCGCATTTCTCTTGCAATGATTAGGCGGCTAATGTATACTATCCTCTGCCGAAAACCGAAGGAATGGGAGATTGAGCATGAAGAAAAAGGGAATCGCGATCATCGCCGTCGCCGCCGTGGCGGCAGCGGCGCTGTTGTATGGCGCGACGCGCGGCGGCGGGACACTGACGGCCGCCTCGCTGAACCTGGAGGGCGCGCAGGTCACGCGCGGAGATATCTCCGCGACCGTGCACGGCACGGGCACGCTGGAGGCGTGCGAGGAGCGCGACGTCTACCTGCAGACGGGCGGGCGCGTGGAGACGGTCTGGGTCGAGGACGGCGATGCCGTAGAGGCGGGGCAGCTGCTCTTCACGCTGGAGGATGAGGACCTGCGCGATCAGCTGCGCGCGCTGGAGGACGAGCTGTACCAGCTGGAGCTGGAGCTGTCGGCCGCGGGCATTCGGGATGGCTCCACGACGGTGCGCGCGCCGGTGGGCGGGCGCGTGAAGGCGCTGCGCATCGACGAGGGCGACGATCTGGAGACCGTGCAGGGCCAGTATGGCGCGCTGATGGTGATCTCCTCTGACGGGCGTATGAACGTGACCGTGCCGGCGCAGGCGCTGGAGGCGGGCCAGGAGGTGCGCGTCCACGTGGACGGCAAGGTCGAGGAGGGCACGGTGACGTCCGTGGCGGACGGCCAGGCGGTCGTCACGATCCGCAACGACGAATACGCGGCGGGCGAGACGGCCTCGGTGCGCCTCACGTCGGGCGAGGAGGTCGGCACGGGCGCGCTGGAGGTGAGCAAGCCGGTGCGCATCACGGGCGTGTCGGGCACCGTGCGGCGCGTGTCGGTCGAGGAGGGCGACGAGGTGGACGCGGGCGACACGCTCTTCACGCTCGAGAGCGGTCCCGTCTCGCTGACGCTGGAGGAGCGCCTGCTCGAGCTGGAGCAGAAGCGGCGCGACGTCGAGGCCGTGCGCCGCGACATTGAAAACCTGCAGGTGCGCGCGCCCATTGCGGGCACGGTGGATGCCGTCGCGCTGTACGAGGGCATGAGCGCGCAGGCGGGCACGGTCGCCGCCACGGTGCTGGACGCCACGCGCATGAAGGTGCGCCTGGCCGTGGATGAGCTGGACATCGCCTCCGTGCAGCCGGGACAGACGGCACAGGTCAAGCTGGACGCGCTGCCGGGCCACACCTATCAGGCGGTGGTCGACCGCGTGCTGCCCCTGGGCGAGCGCACGGGCGAGATCACGCGCTATGACGTGCTTCTCTACATGGACGGCCAGGATGGCATGCTGCCGCAGATGAGCGCCTCCGGCGACATCGAGGTCGACAGCGCGCAGGGCACGCTGCTCGTGCCGGTGGCGGCGCTGCAGACCGTGGGCGAGGATTACTATGTCATGCGCATGCCCACCGATGCGGACCTGGCGGGCGCGAGCGTGCCGCGCTCGCAGCGCGCCAATCCGTTCGCGCAGCCGGATGACGCCGCGCTGTTGCAATCCATCGCGCCGCAGCTGATGACGCCGGTGCAGGTCGGCCTGGTCGCGGGCGAGCAGGCCCAGATCCTCTCCGGCCTGTCCGAGGGCGACGAGGTCGTGCTTGTGCGCAGCGGCAACAGCCTGCTGGATACCATGATGTCGATGAGGAGCATGTGATTATGATCGAACTGGATGACATCCAAAAGCGGTACGTGCTCGGCGGCGAGACGGTCACGGCGCTCGACCACGTGAACCTGACGGTCGGCGACCACGAGTACGTGTCGATCATCGGGCCGTCGGGCTCGGGCAAGTCCACGCTCATGAACATCATCGGCTGCCTGGATGCGGCCGACGGCGGCGTCTACCGGCTGGACGGCGTGGACATCGCGCGCTACAGCCAGCGCCAGCTCGCGTCCATCCGCGGGCGCAAGATCGGCTTTGTGTTCCAGCAGTTCAACCTGCTGCAGAAGCTGACGGCCTATGAGAACGTCGAGCTGCCGCTGATCTATCAGGGCGTGAGCGAGAAGGAGCGGCGCGTGCGCGTGGGCGAGGCGCTCGGCCGTGTGGGCCTGGGCCAGCGCATGCACCACCGGCCCAACCAGCTGTCGGGCGGCCAGCAGCAGCGCGTGGCCGTGGCGCGCGCGGTCGTCACGCGCCCGTCGATCATCCTGGCCGACGAGCCGACGGGCAACCTCGACTCGAAGACCACCGTGGAGATCATGGACATGCTCGAGGAGCTGCACGCGCAGGGCAACGCCATCGTGCTCATCACGCACAACCCGGAGATCGCCGCGCGCGCGCCGCGCTGCGTGCACATCCGCGACGGCCGCCTGAGCGAGGTGGAGCCGGGCGGCAGCCGGGCCGTGGAAGGAGGCGGCGCATGAAGCAGTCGATCAAGATGGCTCTCTCTTCGATCCTCTCCAACAAGATGCGCTCGTTCCTGACGGTGCTGGGCGTCATCATCGGCGTGGTGGCGGTGGTCGTGCTCTCCTCGCTGGGCGAGGGCGCGATGGACAGCGTCACCGGCCAGATCGAGGATCTGGGCGCGAACCTGATGCAGGTGACGGTCAAGACCGACCGCTACACCGGTATCGACCTGGACAACCTCGCCTCGCTCGCCGATGGGGAGACGATCAGCGCCGTGTCGCCCGTCCTCAGCCAGAGCGTGACGGCCAAGTCCACGCTGGATACCTACGACTGCACGCTGGAGGGCGTGGGCGCGTCCTACTTTTATATCCGCCAGCTCGAGGTCGAGCAGGGCGTGACCGTCGGCGAGCTGGACAACGACCTGCGCCTGCCGGTGTGCGTCATTGGCGTCAAGGTCGCCGACCGGCTCTTCGGCACGCGCGACGTCCTGGGCCAGAGCGTGTCCGTGCGCGGGTACGACCTGCGCATCGTGGGCGTGCTGGAGGAGCAGGGCTCGAGCATGATCATCTCCGACGACGAGAAGATCATCATTCCCTTTACGCTCGCCCAGCGCATGTTCGGCTCCACGTCCATCACGAGCTTTTACGCCTCCGGCGCGTCGGAGGACGTCATGGACCAGGCCGAGCAGCGCCTGCGCCGCTTCGTCTCCGCGCGCGTGAGCGATCCGGACGACGACTTCTCCCTGACCAGCCAGTCCGCCGTGCTGGACATGATGGATGAGGTCACCGCCACGCTCACCACGCTGATCACCGGCATCGCCGGCATCGCGCTGCTCGTGGGCGGCATCGGCATCATGAACATCATGCTCGTGTCGGTCACGGAGCGCACGCGCGAGATCGGCATCCGCAAGGCCATCGGCGCGCCGCGCAGCGCGATCCTCATGCAGTTCCTGATCGAGGCGATCGTGCTGTCCGTGGCGGGCGCGCTGATCGGCCTGGCCGTCTCGGCGGCGTTGCTGCTGGCGCTGCGCGGCCCCATGGGCATCCCGACGCTGGCGGTCTCGCCGGGCAGCGCGACGCTCGCGCTCACGTTTGCGGTGTGCATCGGCGTGCTGTTTGGCATCTATCCGGCCAATAAGGCCAGCAAGCTCAATCCCATCGAGGCGCTGCGCCACGAGTGAGCGTCAAAAGGGCGCGGGGGAGACGTTCGTCTCCCCCGCGCCCTTGTCTTGCCCTATCGGACCTCCAGGTTCCAGCCGCGCAGCGATTCGGCGCTGTCCTGCAGCATGGTGCGCATGAGCTTGAGCGCGGCGCGCTCGGGCACGCGGCAGAGCATGGGGTCGCCCAGAAAGGCCGAGACGGCCTGCTGCGCGTCGCGCGCGCGAAGGGCGGCGAGCACGCCCTCCTGCGCGGCAAAGGCCGGCGCGAGCAGCGCCGAAAGCGGCGGGGCGAGCGGCCCGGCCATCAGCGGCACGGCAGACCCGGCGCGCAGCAGTACGGGCGTCTCCACTGCGGCCTGACGCGGCGCGTTCTCGATCTGTCCGGCATTGGGCAGGCTGGCGCTGACGAGCGCGTCGCCCAGGCCGCACAGCGCGCGCAGCGCCGTGGCGGCAGGGCCGCCGGAAGGCGCGGGGCTTGCGGATTCCTCGCCCGAGAGCAGCCGCGCCGCGTGCGCGTCGAACGCGCGCCGCCGCTCCCGGTGAAACGAGGCGCCCGTGCGTCCGAACTTCCATTCGAGCGCGCACTCGGGCGTGCGCAGGTAGCGCGTGCTGGGCAGAAAGTCCGCCAGCCGCCGGTCCTCGCCCGCAGGCAGCGCGCCCAGGCGCAGGCTCAGGTCCAGCTGCACGCGGCGCGCGCAGGCGGAGGGATCGGAAAGCCACGCGTCCTCCTGGCCTTCGGCATAGCCGGACACGGCAAATTTGCGCGCGAAGTCCTGCCATACGCCCATCAGATCGACGTCATGCCACGCGGCCCGCGTGATGCAGCAAAAGCGGCTGACGCCGGATGCGGCGTAGACGACCTCGCGCGCCCGCGCCCCCGCCACGCCGCGCATCTCGTACAGCGCGCGGCACAGCAGTGCGAGCGCGTCGGGCACATCGGCGGTCAGGCCCAGCGCGCGGATCTGCGGGTAGGCGGCGTACATCGCCCGCAGGCCGTGCGCGATGGGATCGCACAGCAGCAGCACAAACGCCCGCGGACAGCGCGCCTTGACGTCCAGCGCCAGCCGCTCCAGCGCCGGCCCCATGCGCAGCGCGCGCATCAGTCCGCCCGGCCCTGCCGCGTCGCCCGCGCCCTGATAGACGCCGCACAGCTCCGGCGCGTGCAGGTCGGACTCCAGCTCCCGCGGCGAGGGCGCGCGGCCGAATACGCACACAAAGTCCGCGCCGTCCAGCGCCTCGGCCTGCGACCGGCAGGCCGTGAAGGCAAACCGTCCCGCCGCGCCCGGCTCGCGCCGCATCCGCGCGCCCAGCGCCGCGGCGCGCGCGCAGCCGGCGGCGTCTGCATCCCACAGCGCGACCGTGCCGGCGACCGATTCCTCCAGCGACAGGTCGCCCATCAGCGGCAGCGCGCGCCCGTCCGCCGCACCGCCGATGAGGGCGATGCGCACGTCCCACGCCCGCCTTCCATCCGTGTACATATTCCATCCGTCCTTCCGCAAGAGAGGATTTGCGCTGTGTCCAGTATACCGCCCGCACGGCCCGCGTTCAAGCGAATAATCAAAGAAAAGTGCGCTTGACACGCCGTCGCGCAGGCCGTATCATAAGGCCAACGAGAGGCGCGCCAAGGCGCGCAGAAATGAGGTGCACACATGACGACGCAGGAAGCCATGACGCGCGCCCGCGCGCTCGTCGCGCAGATGACGGTGGAGGAACAGGCCTCGCAGCTGCGCTTCGACGCGCCCGCAATCGAGCGTCTGGGCATCCCGGCCTACAACTGGTGGAACGAGGCGCTGCACGGCGTGGCGCGCGCGGGCACGGCCACGGTGTTTCCGCAGGCCATTGCGCTGGCGGCGATGTTCAGCCAGGACGGCATGGAGGACATCGCGGATGCCATCGCCACGGAGGGCCGCGCCAAGTACAACATGGCGCGCGCGCACGGGGACCGCGGCATCTACAAGGGCCTGACGTTCTGGTCGCCCAACGTCAACATCTTCCGCGATCCGCGCTGGGGCCGCGGACAGGAGACCTACGGCGAAGATCCCTATCTGACCGCGCGCCTGGGCGTGCGCTTCGTGCGCGGCCTGCAGGGGCGCGGGCGCTACCTCAAGGCCGCCGCGTGCGCCAAGCACATGGCCGTGCACTCCGGCCCCGAGCGCCTGCGCCACGAGTTTGACGCGCATGTGAGCGAAAAGGACCTGCAGGAGACGTACCTGCCGGCGTTTGAGGCGCTGGTGAAGGAGGCGGGCGTCGAGGCCGTCATGGGCGCGTACAACCGCTTTGAGGGCGAACCCTGCTGCGCATCCAAGCGGCTGATGGTCGACATCCTGCGCGGCGAGTGGGGCTTTGAGGGGCATTTTGTCAGCGACTGCGGGGCGATCGCGGACTTTCATATGCACCACCTCGTCACCGCCACCGCGCCCGAGAGCGCGGCGCTTGCGCTCAAGCGCGGCTGCGACCTCAACTGCGGCGTGACCTATCTGCACCTGCTGCAGGCGTATCGGGACGGCCTGATCTCCGCCGAGGACATCGCCCGGGCCGCCGAGCGCGTCATGGCCACGCGCATCAAGCTGGGCATGATGGATGGCGACTGCGAGTACGACCGCATCGGCTTTGACGCGTGCGACTGCGACGCGCACGCGGACAAGGCGCTGCAGGCGGCGCGCCGGTCGATGGTGCTGCTGAAAAACGACGGCGTGCTGCCGTTCCATGCAGACGCGCTGCGCTGCGTGGCGATCGTCGGGCCCAACGCGGACAGCCAGGCCGCGCTGGAGGGCAACTACAACGGCAAGTCCTCGCGCTTTGTGACGCCGCTGCAGGCGCTGCGTACGGAGCTGGCGGGCAAGGCGCGCGTGATCTACGCGCGCGGATGCGAACTGACGAAGGAGCGCTCCACGCCCGAGTCGCTGCCGGGCGACCGCATCGCCGAGGCCGTCGCCGCGGCGGAGGCGGCGGATGTGACGATCCTGTGCCTGGGCCTGGATGCGACCGTCGAGGGCGAGGAGGGCGATGCGGGCGACAAGCGCGACCTGGAGCTGCCCGCCTGCCAGCGCAGGCTGCTGCAGGCCGTGTGCCAGGTCGGCAAGCCCGTCGTGACCGTCGTGTTTGCGGGTAGCGCCCTGCGCGTGGAGGAGGGGAACGCCGTGCTCATGGCCTGGTATCCCGGCCAGGCGGGCGGCACGGCGCTGTGCGACTTGCTCTTTGGGCGCGTGTCGCCCTCGGGTCGCCTGCCGGTGACGTTCTACCGCAGCGTGGACGACCTGCCGCCCTTTGAGGACTATGCGATGGCCGGCCGCACGTACCGCTACTTCACCGGCGAGCCGCTCTATCCGTTCGGCTATGGCCTGTCCTACACGCGCTTCGTCTATTCGGACGCGGCGGTGGAGGACGGCGCGCTGTGGGTATCGGTGCAAAATGTGGGCGCGATGGATGCCGAGGAGGTCGTGCAGGTCTACATCAAGGCCGAGGATTCGCCCTATAGTCCGCCCAACCCGCGCCTGTGCGCGTTTGCGCGCGTGCGCCTGGCGGCAGGGGAGAAGCGGCGCGTGGCGCTGGAGCTCGCGCCGGAGGCGTTCACCGTCGTGGATGAGACGGGCGCGCGGGTGCGCCCGGGCGGCACGTACAGCCTGTACGTCGGCGGCAGCCAGCCGGATGCGCGCAGCGCGCGCCTGACCGGAGAGAGACCGCTGCGCATCCAGATGCGCGGCTGAGATAGAGAAAGGAAGAGAACGGATGCTTGGTAAGACGTATTTCACGCCGTTTACGCACGGGGAGGTCAAGGCTCAGGGCTGGCTGCTGCGCCAGCTGCGCATCCAGGCCGACGGCCTGAGCGGCCACCTGGACCAGATCTGGCCCGACATCCGCGACAGCCGCTGGATCGGCGGCGATCGCGACGGCTGGGAGCGCGTGCCCTATTGGCTGGATGGATTCGTGCCGCTGGCCTACCTGCTGGACGACGACGATCTCAAGGCGCGCGCCAGGCGCTACATCGACGGCATCCTCGCGCGCCAGGAGGAGGACGGCTGGATCTGCCCGTGCGCGCAGGAGGAGCGCGCCACGTACGACGTGTGGGCGTACATGCTCATCCTCAAGGTGCTGGCGACGTATGCGGACCTGAGCGGCGACGAGCGCATCCCGGATGCGATGGAGCGCGCGCTGTGGCGGCTGAAGGAGCACATGCACTTCCACACCCTCTTCGGCTGGGGCGCGGCGCGCTGGTATGAGTGTCTGATCCCGATCTACTGGCTCTACGAGCGCACGGGCGAGGAATGGCTGATCGACCTGTGCTACCGCCTGCGCACGCAGGGCATGGACTACCGGCAGATCTTCACGCCCTATCGCGACGCCGAGCCGCGGCGCGAGTGGACGTTTGACACGCACGTGGTCAATCTGGCGATGTGCCTCAAGCAGGAGTCGCTCATGAGCCGCCTGACGGGCGGTGATCCCGACGCGTTCGGCCTGCTGGCGCACGGGACGCTCAAGCGCCACCACGGCATGGCCGTGGGGCACTTCACGGGCGACGAGTGCACGGCGGGCCTGAGCCCGGTGCAGGGCTCGGAGCTGTGCAGCGTCGTGGAGGCGATGTACTCCTTCGAACAGATGCTCGCCGTCAGCGGCAATCCGCACTGGGCGGACGAGGCGGAGCGCCTGGCCTTCAACGCGCTGCCGGCCACGATCAGCCCCGACATGTGGACGCACCAGTATGACCAGATGACCAACCAGATCCGGTGCGAGCGCCTGCCCGAGGACCACGTCGTCTTCGGCACGAATGGGCCGGACTCGCATCTGTTCGGCCTGGAGCCGAACTTCGGCTGCTGCACCGCCAACTTCAATCAGGGCTGGCCCAAGTTCGCAAGCTCGCTGTTCATGCGCGCGCAGGACGGCCTGGCCTCCTGCCTGATCGCCCCCGGCGAGGTGCGCTTTGAGCAGGACGGCGCACAGGTGCGCGTCTCGCTTTGCACGGACTATCCGTTCAAGGGCTCGCTGCGCTACGAGGTGGAGACGGACAGGCCCGTTGCGTTCACGCTCTACGTGCGCATCCCCGCGGCGGCGTCCGGCGCGCGCGTTGACGGCGCGGCCGCGCAGCCCGGCGCGTTTTTCGCGATCCGGCGCACATGGCAGGGCGCGCAGCAGGTGGAGGTCGCGCTCGACTTTGACTGCGCGCTCGTGGAGCGGCCGGGCGACATGCGCTGCCTGTGGCGCGGCCCGCTGCTGTACAGCGTGGCCATCGACGAGCGCTGGGAGAAGCGCGAGTATACCGACAAGGGCGTGGAGCGCAAGTATCCCTACTGCGACTACGAGATCTTCCCCGAGTCGGCCTGGAACTACGCGTTTGCGGGCGCGGAGTTCTCCGTGCGCGAGCGCGAGGTCGGCGACCGTCCGTTTGACCCGGCGCAGGCGCCGGTCGAGATCACCGCGCAGCTCGCGCCGGTCGAGTGGCATGAGGCGCATGGCGTGTGCACGCCCGCGCCCGAGAGCCGCCAGGCGACCGGCCCGGCGCGCGCGGTGCGCATGATCCCCTACGGCTGCACGAACCTGCGCATGACCGAGATGCCCATCGCAGAATAAGCACATCCCCTCCGCCCGCACGGGTGGAGGGGATGCGCGTCAGGGCAGGATGAACGCCGGGGCCGGCGTGCGCGCCAGATACTGCGAAAGGCCCGCGGGCGTCAGCACCTCTTCGGGCACGAGGATGCCGCCGGCGGCCACGTCTTCCGGCTGGTGCGCGTCGGATCCGCACAGCGTGCGCAGGCCCCACTTTGCCGCATAGGCCGCTGCCAGGTCGTTGTGGCTGTCATGGCGCGGATTGCAGTTGCGCGTCTCCACGCCGTCCAGATCCTGCGCGGGCATGGCGCGCAGATGCGGACGGAAGGGATGCGCCTGGTAGATCAGCCAGCCGCGCGCCCGGCACAGCGCGTGAAAGGCGGGCAGCCCGTCCTCGCACACGGCGTCGGGCAGGCGCTCGATGATGTCCTGCTCGGTCAGGCCGTAGACGAGGAAGTCCTCGTCCCCGCCCGCAAAGCGCAGCTCCATGCCGGGCAGCACCGTCAGCCCCAGCGCCTCGCCTTCCTGCGCCGCCAGGCGATAGCCGGTCAGGAACGCCTCGCGCGCCGCGCGGCAGCGAAACCGGCCGGGCAGGAAGTGATCGGTCACGACGACCGCGCCATAGCCAGCGGCATGGTACCTGCGGATCATCTCGCGCGCGGGGATGCGCCCGCATTGGCTGACCTCGCTGGTGTGCAGGTGGGTTTCAAGCCGGACGAGAGTGGACATGGACATGGACAAAAGCCTCCCTTGTGATGGCCGGCATCAGCCGGCTGTGCGGATTGAAAATGGCCGCAACCGCGTCCTTTCTCCGAATGGGCGCGGGGTGGCACATGATGGAAAGGAGAACGGCAATGAAGATCACTTTTTTGGGAACCGGCGCGGCCGAACTCTACCCCGGCGCATGGTGTCAATGCGACTACTGCACGTATGCGCGCACGCACGGCGGGCGCAACGTGCGCTTCACCAGCTCCATCCACTTTGCGGACAAATGCCTGGTGGACTTCCCGGCGGATGTGTTCAACAAGGCGGCGCAGTATGGCGTGGACCTGCTGTGCACGGAGCTGCTGCTGTGCACGCATCCGCACGAGGATCACTTCGATCCGCAGATGCTCTACTGGCGCTACCGGGCCTATGGCGCAGATGCGCTGCCGGAGTCGGAGCGCTACGCGGCGCCCTGCGCGCGCTTTGGCGAGCTGCCGCTGCTGCGCGTGTTCGGCAACCGCGGGGTCTGGGCGCGGATGAATGCCATCTTTGGGAACCGCGAGGTCGCGGACTACGCGATGGACTTCACGATCCCGCAGGTCTACCAGGAGTATCACCACGCGGGCGTGGACTTCATCCCCATGATCGCCAGCCACATGGAGGGCGGCGAGCGCGGCATGATCTACCTCATCCATGCGCAGGGCAAGACGTTCCTGTACGCGACCGATTCGGACACGTATGTCGAGCGCACGCGGGACTGCCTGCGCGCGCACAAGGTGGACGCGGTGATCATGGAGGCGACGTTTGGCGAGGTGAACAAGGGGCGCGGACACATGACGCTCGGGCGCGTGTGGGACGAGGTGCGCTTCTTTGAGGAGAACGGCCTGTTCAACGGCGAGCCGCAGGTGTGGCTCACGCATATGAGCCCGCACCGCACGCCGCCCTACGACCTGCTGTGCCCGATGCTGGAGGGCACGTGCGTACGCTCCGCGTACGACGGCATGACCCTCGAACTGTGAACCCCGCAGAAAGCCCCGGCAGCCGTGAGACTGCCGGGGATGTTTTTTTGGAGGGCTTACACGCCGGCGAGCTCCGCGATGGCGTAGGCGAAGATGCGCACGCTGAGCATCAGCTGCGCCAGGTCGACGTTTTCGCCCGCCTGGTGCGCCAGCTCCTCCTCGCCGGGGAAGAGCGGGCCGAACGCGACCGCCTGCTTCATGCAGCGGGCGTACGTGCCCCCGCCAATGGCGATGACCTTGGCCTCGCGGCCGGACAGCTCGCCGTAGACCTTGAGCAGCGTCTGCACGATGAAGCTGGACGCGGGCACGTGGTGCGGCTGCGCGCCGTGGCCGGTCTCGACCTCAAAGCCCACGCCGGAGAGGCGCAGCTTGACGAAGCGCACGATCTGCGCGTCGCTGAAGAAGACCGGGTAGCGGCAGTCGAGCGTGGCCTGCAGCGCCTGTCCGTCGTAGGAGAGCAGGCCCAGGTTGACCGTCAGCGGGCCGGAGACGCCGTCCGAACCGGCGATGCCAAGGCCCGTGCCGTCCGAGTCGTGGCCGATGGCGTCGGCCAGCGTGGAGAGGCAGTCGCCGCCCACGCCCGCGGCCTGCAGCACGCGCAGCAGCTGCCCGGCGGCGTTGACGCCCTGCCAGGGGGTGGAGGCGTGCGCGGGCACGCCCGTGACCGTCAGGCGGAAGGCGCCGCCCTCTGCCGGCTCGCTGCCCAGGCGGATGTCCGCCTGCTGCGCAAACGCGGCCGCGCGCTGGACCGTATCCTCGCCGCGCACGACGGCCGTCGCCGTGCCCGGCACGACGTTGGGCCGCGTGCCCGCCTGGATGGACACGAGCCGGTCGCACGTGAGCGGGGCATGCAGTCGCATCTGCAAAATGCCCTTTTCCGTGTTGATGACGGGGAACTCTGCGTCGGGCGAGAAGCCCACGGCGGGCAGGCCGATCGCCTTGTCGTAGTAGGCGATGTCCTCCATGCCGCTCTCCTCGTCGCAGCCGAGGATGAGGCGCACGCGCTTGCCCAGCGGGATGCCCGCATCCTGCACGGCCTTCATCGCGTACAGCGCCGCGACCGCCGGGCCCTTGTCGTCGCTGGTGCCGCGGCCGTACATCTTGCCGCCCACGACCTGCGCGCCGAAGGGATCGACCTGCCAGCCGTCGCCCGCGGGCACCACGTCCAGGTGCGCCAGGATGCCGATCACGTCCTCGCCCTGGCCGATCTCCATGTCGCAGGCATAGCCGTCCACGTCGCGCGCATTGCCCAACAGCGCGCGGCCGTCCTCGATCGCGCGGTCGAGCATGCGGCGCACGTCCGCACCGAAGGGCGCGCCGGGCTGCGGGGCGTCCTTGACGGAGGGAATGCGGATCCATGCGGCGAGCGTCTGCTCGAGTTGGGGACGCAGGGCCTCGACGGCCTTGTCCAGAGCGGGATTGTTCATGATGACGACCTCCTTGCAAAGTGAATGTCAGGGCGCCGGCCCGGCAGGGACTGACGCCCGGGGGAACTCAGTCCTTCTTCAGCGCCTTCTCCAGGCGGACGAGCGCCTCGCGCAGCTGCGCATGCGGGCAGCCGATATTCAGGCGCAGGAAGCCCTCGCCCTGCGTGCCGAAGAATTCGCCGTCGGTCAGCGCGACGCCTGCGCCCTTGATCGTGCGCCGGCGCAGCTCCTCGCCGGAGACGCCCAGGCTGCGGCAGTCCAGCCACATCAGATAGGTCGCCTCCAGCTCGGACACGCCGATGTGGGGCAGGCGCTCGCGGAGGAAGTCGTAGACGATCTCACGCGAAGCCTTGAGGTATTCCTTCAGCCCGGCCAGCCATGCGTCGCCGTGCAGATAGCACGCGCGCGTGCCCACCAGCGCGAACTGGTTGCCGCTGACCACGCCGCAGGCGGTCAGTTCCCGTGCGATGGCGGAGCGCATCGCCTCGTCTTTGGCAAACATCACCGCCTGCTTAAGGCCTGCGACGTTGAACGTCTTGCTCGCGGCGGCCAGCGAGATGGCGACGTGCTCCGCACCGGGGATGGACAGGATCGGGACGTGGCGCTTGGGCGTGAAGACAAAGTCCGCGTGGATCTCGTCGCACACGATCTTCGCGCCGTAGCGGGCGCACAGCTCGACCACGCGGGTCAGCTCGTCCGCATCCCACGCGCGGCCGACCGGGTTGTGCGGGTTGCACAGCAGCAGCAGCTTGGCGCCGCCGCGCAGGCAGTTTTCCAGGCCGTCAAAGTCCATCTCCCAACGGTCGCCATTGCGCAGCAGCGGATTTTCGACGATCTGCCGGCCGTTGTCGCGGATCGAGGCGAAGAACGGACCGTAGACCGGCGGCTGGATGATGACGCCGTCGCCCGGCTGCGTCATCGTGCGCACGCCCATGCGCAGGCCGGTGACCACGCACGGCAGCAGCGTGATCTCCTCTTTGGCCAGCGTTAGGCCGTGGTGGCGCTGCCAGAAGTCGATGACCGAGGTGAAGTCCGCATCGACCGGCTCGGTGTAGCCGTAGGTCGCGTGCTGGGCGCGGCGCGCGAGCGCCTCGCTCACCGCGGGCGGCGAGGGGAAGTCCATATCCGCCACCCACATGGGCAGCACGTCCGCGCCCTCGCGCAGGCGCAGGAAGTCCCATTTCTCGCAGTCGGTTCCCACGCGGTCGATTCCCCGGTCAAAATAGGCAAAGTCGAAGGTTTCCATGGATCGCATCCTCCTATGTGTGTTCAAGATGAACCGGACAACGTGTTCAGGCCGTGCAGCACAGGATCCAGTAGCCTGCGTCGCGCGCGAGCAACTCCACCTGCCCAAAGAGCGTGCTCAGGTATTTCTGCGCCGAGGGCGCGCCCTGTTGCTTGCGGATGACCAGGATCAGCCGCCCGCCTGGATTCAGCCGCGCGCGGCTGTCGGCGAACATCGCGTAGATCACCTGCTTGCCCGCGCGGATGGGCGGATTGGTCAGGACCACGTCGAACATGCCCTCGACCGCCTGCAGCCCATCGCTGAGCACGGCCTGCGCGGCCATGCCGTTGGCCCGCACGTTTTGCTGCGCCAGGTCGAGCGCACGGCGGTTGACGTCGGACATGACCAGCTCCAGCTGCGGGAAGCGGCACAGCGTCAGCACGCTCAGCGCACCCCAGCCGCAGCCCAGATCGAGCGCGCGACCGGCCAGGTCCGCGGGCAACGAGCGGGCCAGCAGCAGCGTACCCGGATCGACATGCCCCTTCGAAAAGACGCCCGCATCCGTCGTGAACGAGAGCGTACGCCCTTCGAACGTAAAGGAAAACGTCCGCACGTCATGCGCGGAAGCGGGGTCCTGTGTGTAATAGTGATCGTTTGCCATGGCGTCCTCCTTACGGCGCATCTGCCCGCACGCAGCCCTCCAGCGCGGCAAGCTCCGCATCCGTCAGCTCGCGGTATGCGCCCGGCGCAAGCGCGGGATCGAGCGGAACGGGCCCGACGCTCAGCCGCTTCAGATGCGTCACCTGTACGCCGCGCGCGGCGAACATGCGCTTGACCTGGTGAAACTTGCCCTCCTGCACCGTCACCTGCGCCTCGGCGCCGTCCGGCGCGCTGCGCAGGATCTCCAGGCGTGCAGGCATGGCGCAAAAGTCGCTGAGCTGCAGTCCCTCGGAAAAGGCCTGTACGTCGGCCTCGCCCAACGGCCCGTCCACGCAGGCGAGGTAGACCTTGTCCACATGGCGTTTTGGGGCGAGCAGCCGGTGCGCCAGCTCGCCGTCACTGGTAAACAGCAGCAGGCCCTCCGTGTCCTTGTCCAGCCGTCCCACAGGCATGCAGCCGCAGGCGCGGTAGAGCGGGGCGAGCAGGTCGAGCACGGTCGGCTGGCGCGCGTCGCGCGCGGCGGTCAGCACGCCGGCCGGCTTGTTCATCATCAGGTGGCGATGGGGCTTGTACGCGAGCGCCTCGCCGTCGAACGTCACGCACGCGCACTGGGCGTCGATGCGCCGGCCGCCGTCGCGCTCCGGGCGACCGTCCAGCGTCACGCGCCCTGCGCGCAGGGCGTCGCGCACCTCGCCGCGCGTGCCGCAGCCCAGAAAGGCCAGAAAGCGGTCCAGCCGCATGAAGTCAGACATCGGTGTACTCCTTGGGCGTGGGCAGACGGATGCCCTCCTGCCGCTTGAGAATCAGATAATAGGCGGCGAGCGTCGCATCCAGATAGGGCATCACCCACAGCGAGGCCAGACCGGCCGTCGCCACGCACAGCAACAACCAGGGCAGAAAGCTGGCCAGCAGCAGAAGAAGCTCACTCATCCGCCCGCGCGTGGCGGCGACAGACATGTCGACCGCCTCGGCGGCCGTCAGGTAGGTATATTCCCATGCAAAGTGCGCGGCAAAGGCGTAGCGCAGCGTGCACAGGACAATGGTGGAGAGAAAGAGCACGGCGCCCGCCAGCCACAGCGCGTTCAACGCCGGTGGCGGCACGGCGTGGGCGGCGCGCAATACATGAGAGAGTGCGCATGGCAAAAACGCCAGGCCGCACCAGACCGCCTGGCGTGCGAAGACGTTTAGCCCGGTGAAATAGGCGTGACGGTATTGCGCCATGTCCGAGAAGATCGCGAGCAGCGCGGGCACGCGTTGCGGACTGCCGCTGACAAGCGCGATGAAATAGCCGGCCAGCGACACATTGAGCGGGAGTGTCACAAACAGGGAGACGCAAAGCGCCAACAGGCCGACAAAAAAGCCGTGCAGATCCATGCGCCCTGCGATCAGATAGCGCACGATCGAGTAGGCGGAGACGCCCAGTACGATGCCTGGCAGGCGTGCAAGCAACACCGCCAGCACGGGACCGAGCGGCCGTTGCCACACCGCTGCGCGCGCGCCGAGCTTGATTTCCGAACGGTTCAGCATGCGTGGGTCATCCTTTCAGTACCGTTCCATTATAGCGCATTCGGCGCGCGGTTGCAATCGCGGGACGTGGCATTTGTGCCGCGCCGCGTCATGTGCGAAGCCGCCGCCATCGCAGCGTAAAGATGGCCAGGACGACGGCTCGCCATGCAAAAACGCACAGGTTGACGGCGAGCAGCGACTGCGCGTCGGCGCCCCACCATGTGTAGAGCTGAACGCCAAAGAGCGGCATCAGGCTGTTGGAGAGCGTCACGACGATCGTATACAGGCTGACGATCAGTGAGCTCCCCCGCTCGGGCACGGCGGAGAGCAGCATCTGCACGATGCACAGGTTGATACAGCTTTGCGGCGCGCACAGCAACGTGACCACCGCGATAAAGACAAACGGGCGCGCGGCATGCGGCAGGGCCAGGCACAGGCAGACGGTCAGCGGGCAGCACACCAGAGCGCCAATGCCAAAGAGCAGCGAAAAGCCCACGCCGCGCTTCTGGTTGAGCCGGGCAAACCAGCCGATGGTCAGCAACTGCGTGACGCAACACAGCGCATTGAGCACGCTCATGTTCAGCTCGGACATGCCGCAGTATTGCGTCTGCGCGATGAACCACAGGCTCCAATCGACGTGCCAGCTCAGGTAGAAGAACATGATGCAGCCAAAAAACGATCGGAACCTGCGGCTGCGTGCCGCAGTGCTCAGCGCAGCTGCGGCATCAGACAGGGAGAATCCCTTTGCACCGGCGGGACGAGCCTGAACGGGCATACGCGAGAGGATCAGCGCGGCCAGCAGCATCGCCGCGCCGCAGGTGTAGTAAAATCCGCGCAGGACGGACAGCTTTTCCGCGCTCTGCGTGCATGCCGACATCGCCGCGCCGCACAGCAGCGGCGTCAACGTCCCGACGGCGAACATGAACCGGTTGCGGGACGCATAGACGCCGTTGCGCTCGCGCGGATCAGTGACGACCTCGCCGAAAAACGTCTGCCATTGCGCGTTATACACCGCCAGCACACCGCTGGTCAGCGCCAGAAATACGAAAAAGAACGTCATGCGCATGTCGCCCATGGCGGGCACGGTGCCGTAGAAGAAATACATGACGCCCATGAACGCGAGCGTGAATGCCGGCAGTGCGCGCGGCGAGCGCAGGCGTTCGCCGAACAGACCGCTGGGCAGCAACAGCGCGACGGCGGCCAGGTTTGCCACGGTCTGCACCAGGCCGATCTGTAGATCGCTGGCGCCCATGTTCAGGGCATAGAGGTTGTTGCCAAAGCCATTGATCGAAGTGATGTATTGGAGCAGAACGCCTTCGATCGCAAAGAGCAGCGTGATGCGGCCCGCATGGGTGGCCAGGAGCGGATGGCGACGAATGGCAGTGCGCAGCATAGACATCCCCTGCGATTCTTTTTTTGGGTGCAGATCTTGTCCTTATTGTATCATGCGCGCTGCTTTCCGCGAAGGGGGAATTTTGTAAAATGGGGGAATTTTGCGTGGGACGAGCGAGCACAGAGACGCCCCCGCGGCCTGGCCGCGGGGGCGTGCTACGTTGAACGCTCAGACGTTGCTGGCGGAGACCAGGTGGCTCCAGCGCGTTTCGGCGATGTACAGGCCCTCGCCGTCGACGAGGCAGGGCAGCTTCTCGCACGACAGCTCCGGAATGTCCGCAAGCGCGCCGTCCGCAAAGGCCTGCATGCGCGCCTTGGCGGAGCGGAAGCGCGCGATGACGCCGCCGACGCGCGCGTCTACGACCTCAAAGCCGAAGGGCTTGTTTTCCGCCATCCACACGGCGCGCCAACGTTCGGCCAACTCCATCAGCGCCGCGATGTTGGCGTCGGCCACGTCCAGCAGCGCGCGGGCCGCCTTCTGGTCGTGCACACGCACAGCCGCCGCCGCGCCGTCGCGCCACGCGCACTTGAGGCGCAGCGCCTCCGCCAACGCCTCGTACATGCGCAGCATTGGCTGCAGCGCCTGCGGCGCGGCGTCGGCGTCGCGCAGGAAGGCCAACTGCAGCGCGGCATAGTGCGCCTGCATCGACTCGCCCGCAAAGTCGCGCTCGAAGAGCGGAATCAGCGGATCCTCGTACAGCAGCGGCTTGCAGATGTTGACCACGCCGCGCTCGGGCTTCTCGCGCTCAAAGGGATGGTGCAGCTCGCCGATGCGCAGGAATGCACGACCGTCCGCGCCGGTGCACTGCGCAAAGCGGCGCATGAGATGCGCCTCGTCCAGTGTGCCGGCGTAGTCGAACTCCGCGTAGGCCTGCAGGCCCAGCAGGATCGTCGAGAACGGGCACTCGCCGCCGTTGTCGCCCCAGGCCGTGGCGAAGACCTCGCGCACGCCGTGCTTGAGGCACATGCGCAGCGCGGGCCCGATGACCGTCATGGTCTTTCGATAGTCCGCCGCAATGCCCGACCACGTCCAGATGCCGCCCGCGAAGACCGTCTTGGCGCTGAACTGCTCGTGCAGCGTGAGCATGCGGTCGTAGCCCGCCTCGCGTTCGTGATAGTAGTCCCAGTAGACCAGGTCGATGTCCGCGGGCGCGCTGCGGACGATCTCGTCGGTGAAGACCTTGTCCTCGCCGTAGTAGCCACCGGGGCCTGCGTTTTCAAAGTGCATGTCGCTCCACATCATCGCCTGCAGCCCGAGCTTGTGGACGATCTCGCGCACGCGGCGCAGGTGCTCGGCCATCAGCGTGGACGGGGGCGTGTAGCCGCGCCGGCTCAGGCGCTCGCCGCGGCCCAGATCCCAGGCCTCGTCCATACCGATGTGGATGCGCCGGGAGCGGTACGGCCGCACGGCGCTTTGCAGCATGCGCTCGATGAGGTCATAGACGTCCTCGTTGCCGACCATGAGCGTCACCTGCGTGTCGCGATAGCGCGCCGCCGCCGGCCAGTGCAGGAAGCGCTCCAGGTGTGAGAGCGTCTGGATGCAGGGGATGAGCTCAATGCCCAGCGCGTCGGCATAGTCGTCCAGCGCGCGCAGCTCCTCCTCGCTGTAGCGGCCGCGGCAATAGCCGAAGTAGGGCTCGCTGTCCAGCTCGTACGTCTCCTCGGTGTACATCATCGCCCAGTCCAGACCCATCAGCGCCATGCGGCGCAGCATGTAGCGCAGCGCGTCGAGGTTTGCCACCGCATTGCGCGAGCAGTCGAACATGATGCCGTTGCGCATGAAGCGGCGCGCCTCGCACACGGAGAAGGGCTCGCCGTCCAGGTGCGCCAGCAGGTGGGACAGGCCGCGGAAGCACGACGCCCTGTCGCGACAGACGATGGCGGCGTGCGTGCGCTCCACGTCGACGCGCAGCGTCTGGGGCGCCTTGGGATCCAGCTCGATGCAAACGGGCAGGCCGTCCGGGGCGCGGCGGATGCCAAGCTCGTCGCACAGCAGCGCAAGGCCCGCCTCGACCTGCGCGACGTCGCCGGTGAAGTAAAGCGTGGGCATGAAGAGAACCTCCTTCTGATGGGACGCGGACGACGCCGCGCCCGTAGTGCTCTGGCCTCATGATACCATAAAAGCGCCGCCGTGCAAAGCGCAAAAAAGCCGCCCAGACGGCCAAAGCCGGAGGACGGTGGTGGGAAGCAGGAGCACCTACAGCGGCAGGCGCGTCTGCGCCTCGCACAGGGGCGGCATGGCGCGCTCATCGACGCGCGCGCCGGACGGCAGCGGCCCCGTCAGCGACGGCGCGGCGGGATCGTGCGCCGCGTATCGGGCGCGGGAGCGGGCGGCGGCATGCGTCGCATAGCAGTAGGCGCAGCCGCCGGGACAGGTGTCGTACGCGCCGATGTCCACGCTGCGCACGCAGCCGCAGCCGGGCCTCTGGCCTGCGTCATGCGCCGCGGACACCGGACGGCCGAGGATGCGCGCGGCGCGCCCCGCATCTACGCAGGCGCCGTGCGCGATGCCCAGATCCGACAGATCGATCCGCTCGCAGCAGGTCTCCAGCGCCAGGCCGTGCGCCGATCCGATGCGGACGAGCGCGGCGGCAAGTACGCGCATTTCGCCCTCGGGCGCGGGGCGCACGCGGCCGTGCAGGTGGGGATAGGGATCGGCAAAGCTGAAGATGCAGCGCGTGGTGAGGGGCGCGAGGCGCTCGCACAGGCGCGCAAAGCGCTCCTCGTGATAGGAGACCGTAAACCGCGCGTCCAGCAGCACGGGATCGTACCGCCAGTCGACGCGCAGCGGGCCCAGGCGCTGCGACAGGCGCTCAAACGTCTCCACCCGCGCGCCGGCGTCCGGCAATCCCGGCTCCAGCTCGGGACCGTAGGGCGTCAGGGTGAAGGTGAAGGCGTAGGCGTAGCCGCGCGCGTCCAGCTCGTCCAGACAGGGCAGCAGCGGCGCGGGATTTTTGGACCAGAAGAGGATCAGCTCCGCATCCCGGGGCGAGAGCGGCACGCGGGAGAAGCGCCGCGCGTCGTAGGGATTGGGCACGAGGCAGAAGCCCTCGCGCACGCGGCCCATGAACCAGGGCGCGTAGAACGCCGGGATGTCGGTGCGGCGGCTGACGCTGACGAACATGGGCAGCCCTCCCCAAGCGCGTTACGCCTCGTCCTCGATGCGCTCGAGCACCAGCGCCGTGCGCGCGGGGATGTAGATCTCAAAGCCGATGCCGCGCTTGTTCTGCGCGCGCGCCTCGTACACATAGTCGTGCGTGATGCGCTCATAGCCGCCGAAGCAGGCGCTGTCGCTGTCCAGCACGACGCGGTAGCGGCCCTCCTGCACCACGGGCAGGTAGAAGTCCTTGAGCGACTGCACCGGATGGAAGTTGAACAGGAAGATCAGCCCGGCCTTTTCAAAGGCGAGCAGTTTGCGCTCCTGCTCCTGCCACAGGTTGCGCGCCGAGCCGGCCGCGAGCACGCCGCGGCGCTTGATGAGCGCGAGCATGGCCTTGTCAAAGTCGCCCAGGTACGAATAGCGCAGGAAGCCGTCCTCGGCCAGGCTCCACAGCCGGCGCGCGTGCGCAAAGCTCCAGCCATTGCCCTCGCGCGGGAAGTCGATCCACTCGGGGTGGCCGAACTCGTTGCCCATGAAGTTGAGGTAACCCTCGCCCGCCAGCGAGCAGGTCACCAGGCGGATCATCTTGTGCAGGGCCATGGCGCGCTCGACCGCCGGGTTGGGGTAGGCGCGGTTCATGCCCCAGTACATCTCCTTGTCGGCCAGCCAGAACATGATCGTCTTGTCGCCGACCAGCGCCTGGTCGTGGGACTCGCAGTAGCCGATGTTCTTCTCCTGCGGGCGGCGGGTGGTCAGCTCATACCACATCTTGCCCATGTCCCAATCCTCGTCGCGGCGCTCCTTGAGCATCTTGATCCAGAAGTCCGGCACGCCCATGGACAGCCGGTAGTCAAAGCCCAGGCCGCCCTCCTTGACGGGCAGGCACATGCCGGGCATGCCGCTCATGTCTTCGGCGACGAGCACGCAGTGACGTTTGACGGCATGGCACAACTCGCTGGCCAGCTGCAGATACGTCACGGCGTCGACGTTCGTGTTCATGGAGAAGTACTTGTCGTAGCCGTCGAACGCCTGGCCCAGGCCGTGGTCGTGATAGAGCATGCTCGTCACGCCGTCGAAGCGGAAGCCGTCGAAGTGATATTCGGTCAGCCAGAACTTGAGGTTGGACAGCAGGAAGTGCAGCACCTCGTGCTTGCCGTAGTCAAAGAGCTTCGAGTCCCACGCGGGGTGGTTGCCCGCGCTGCCGGGCAGGAAGAACTGCGTGTCCGTGCCGTCGAAGCGGTTGATGCCCTCGGCGGTGTTCTTGGCCGCGTGCGAGTGCACCAGGTCCAGCAGCACGCTCAGGCCCATGCCGTGCGCAGTGTCGATGAGCTCCTTGAGGTCGTCCGGCGTGCCGTACCATGAGGAGGCGGCAAAGAAATTCGTCACCTGATAGCCGAACGACGCGTAGTACGGGTGCTCCATGATCGCCATGAGCTGCACGGTGTTGTAGCCGTCGTTCTTGATGCGCGGCAGCAGGTTTTTCGTGAATTCCTTGTAAGTGCCCACGCCCTCCTTCTCCTGCGCCATGCCGATGTGCGCCTCATAGATGATCGGGGGCACGTTGGCCTTGGGCGAGAAGCGCTGGTCGTGCCACTCATAGGGCTTGGCGGGCGCCCAGATCTGGCCGTCGAACGTCTTGGTCTGGGGGTCCTGCACGACGCGGTGGATGTACAGGGGGATGTGATCCTCCACGCCGCCGTCGTGCGTCACCTGCACCTTGACGTGCGAGCGGTGCTTGAGCGCGCTTTTGCCCTTCAGCTCGATCTCCCATACGCCGTTTGCCAGGCGCTTCATCGGGTGGGATTCGCGGTTCCACTTGTTGAAGTCGCCGATGAGGTGCATGGCCGAGGCGCCGGGCGCCCATTCGCGGTAGACCCAGCCCTTGTCCGTCTTGTGGAAGCCATAATACAGATCGCCGTTGGCGAAGTCCTGCAGCTTCGTGCCGGCAGGCAGCAGGGACCGCTTGACCGACTTGTAGCGCCCCATGCGCAGGTCGATGTCGCCCTCATAGCGTTCGAGCCAGGGATCGATCGTGAGAATGCCGTAGCGCTTCTTGCGCCGTTCGGTCGCCGCCATAGCCATCATCCTCCTCGTAAGCGTGCGCGCGGAAACGCCGCGCGCCGTGTACATCCATTATACAGGAAATGGACGCATAACACAAGCGCGCGGCGCCGGAGCAGGGGGGTTTTGACGGAGGGAAAAGAGGGGCTTACGGCACCCAGAGCACGCACCAGTCGCCGAAATCGCGGCGCTCAAAGCCGGATGTATCCTGCATGTAGGCGTCGCTGCCGCGCAGGATGTAGGCGGTGCGGGGCGTCGGTTCGATCGTCTGGCTCTCCGGATAGAAGACGGAGAACCGGCCGGCAAACGTCTGACCCTGCGTCTGGCCCAGCAGGTCGGACGTGGGCAGGTCAAACCCGAAGGCCGTCAGCACGCGCACGACCATGTCGGGGTTCTCGTGCGGATAGACGTTGGAGGTGACGTGCACCTCGTCCACGTCGAGCGTGTCGGCAAAGGCGGCCGCCTCCACAAAGCCAGCATAGTGCGTCGTCGCGGTGCGCGCCGGGGCGTATTCGGCAAAGTATGCGCCCAGAAACAGGCCAAAGCCCAGCGCATAGACGGCGCACAGCAGCGCGCCGCCCAGCGGCACGCGCCGCGCGATGAACGAGACGCCCTGCGCGCACAGCAGGATCAGCAGCGGCAGCGCCATGGAGAGATGGCCGGCGTTCAGGCCGCGGAAGAGGACGCCGTAGCCCGCCATGCACAACAGCAGCAGCGCGCAGGCGACGCAGGGCAGTGACCACGCGCCCTCCTGCCCGTCCGCCGCGAGCACGCCGATGACCTGACGGGGCCGCGCGGCGCGTCCCCGCTCGCGCGCGAGGCGCACGAGGTACGCCACGCCGCCAAGTACGGCCACGGGCAGCATGAACAGCTGGTAGAGGCCGAAGTTTGGCATTGCGAACAGGTCGGAGAGGACGTTTTCCTCCTCGGGCAGCTGCAGCAGCGTCTGGCGCACGAACGAAAAGCCGTTGTCCATCATGGCGTCGAACGCATCCGATCCGCGGATCAGGGCATCATAGGGCGCAAACGGCCCCCGGCCCGCATGTTCGAAGGCGTCAAAGCGCGGGATCTGAACGCCCAGCAGCGTAAAGCCCGGCAGGTCCAGCGTGTTGACCGCCAGCGTCAGCAGCGCGGGCAGCGCCAGCAGCAGGTACAGCGCGGCCCCCGGCAGCGCTGCGCGCGGGGCGACGCGGCGCGAGACGAGCGCATAGACGGTCAGCAGCAGCACGAACGGCGGCAGTACGTACCAGGCGGCGTCGCAGGCATAGGTCGCCAGGCCGAAGATGGCCATCGCCACGGGATACAGCGCGCGCCGCCGCTGCGATACCGCCAGCAGCCACAGCCCGATCACGAGCATGGGTCCCAGCGCCTGCGCGCTGTAGGCCCAGCGGCTCTGCATGATCAGGCCCGGCGCGAGCGCATAGAGGAACAGCCCGCACAGCCCGCCCGCGCGCCCCGCGACGCGGCGGCACAGGCCGTAGAACGCGGCCGCGGACAGCAGGTGCAGCAGCGCCATCGGCAGGCGGACGGCCAGGGCGGTCGGGCCGAGCAGCGCGATGAACGGCACGGCCAGCGCCGAGAGCAGCGGCCCCGTCTGCGAGGTGCGCCACACGTCCAACTGGGCGGTCAGCGCGCCGGAAAAGGCCTCGCCGCCGGTCTGCAGCAGCGCCTTCGCCTCCACGCCCACGAGCGCCTCTTCGGCGGACAGGCCCGCAGGCACGGCCGTGAGCGCGTACAGGCGCGCAAACAGCGCCGCCGCAGCGATCAGCAGGATCAGGGGCACATACAGGCGGACGCACAGGCGGGACAGGCCCGCATCCGCCGCGCGCAGCGGGCGCACGCGGCGCAGCGCGGCGCACGGGCGGGGATGCACGGCGAGCGCGCACAGCCCCGCGCACAGGAAGAGCAATGCGGTGATGAGCGGCATGTTCAAGGGCGTCCCTCCTCAGTCTTCGGCCCAGTAGCGGGGATAGGCGACGGCAAATTGCTGGTAATCCCAGATCAGGTAGTCGGCCTCGTCAAAGAGCGCCCTGGCCGACTGCGGGATGACATACACGGCGCATCCGGTCGGATCCGGGGTGAAGTTGGAGAAATCCTGGAACCAGAACCAGTCCGTGTAGTAGCCGATGGGCTCGCCGGACGCGTCGGTCAGCTCCTTCTCGTCGTTCATCTCGTCGCGGTCCAGCCCCAGCGCCACCGCGGCGATCATGCGCGAGACGACGTTCTCGTTCTCGTCCTCGCCGGGCGATGTGATGTAGACGACGTCGAACGAATAGGGGAAGGTCTTCACCGACGCGATCGCCTCGTACAGGCCGGGCTGATAGTTCTGCGCGGTGTAGTCGGCGTAGCCGGGACTGAAGTACACGGCGCACTGACCGCCGAACGCAAGCAGGTACATGCAGGCGATCAGCGGCGCGAACGCCCGCACGCGCCGCACGCAGCGGTACAGCGCGTAGGCGCACAGCAGCATCAGCGCATAGTAGATGCCGTTGGCGCGGTTGACGTTGGGCGAGCTGGTCAAAAGACCGCATACGGCCATGGCGATCAGCCAGCACAGCAGCATCATGCCCGCGTCGCAGTCAAGGCCGTCCTGCGTGCGCGCAAGGCCCGCGAGCGCCGCGCGGCGCCGGTCGCGCACCAGCCACACGAGCCCGGCGATCAGCGCGGGGAAGGAGAAGATGTACAGCGTGCGGAAGCCCGGCACGGAGTTGAACGTCGAGGAGTCGTAGCCCTGCAGGAACGTCACGCGCAGCCACTCCAGCGCGTTTTGCGCAAACGCGCGGTACATGTCGTCCGACATGAACGCGATCTCCTGCGTGCGCGCGTTCTCATCGAACAGCTGCAGGGTGATCGGGCCGAGCTGCATCGTATCCCATTGGAAGTAGTTGATCATCATCGTCAGGATGATCGGCGCGGACAGCAGCAGCCAGATTGCCGCGCACAGCAGCACCTGCACAAGGGAGGCCCGCTTTTTGCACAGCAGGTAGACCGCCGCGCACAGCAGCAGCACGGGCGTGGAGTAGATCGCCACGCCATAGGCGTACATGCTCATCGCAAAGGGCGCCATCGACAGGCACAGCGCCCACGTGCGCCGGCGCTGCGCGCCGATGACCAGCAGGTAGACGCCCAGCAGCAGGCAGTGGGACATCATGTTGCAGTCCAGCGCCCAGCGGCTCTGCATCATCTGCCAGGGGTTGACGCACACGAGCAGCAGCGCCAGCAGCGCAAATCCGCGCCCGCGCATCCTGCGCGCCAGGTCCCACAGGACCGGCAGCATCGCCAGGCTCACGCACAGCATGGGCAGGCGCATCGACAGGCGCGAGAGGCCCATCACGCGAAAGAACGGGATGCAAAGGTATGAGTACAGCGCGCTCATCTGGCCGTATCCCCAGGCCCACAGGTGCGCGGGATAGGACGTGCCAAAGCGGTCCGTGCCGTACATCGCCAGCGCATAGCCGTCTACGGCGGCCATTGCGCCGTCCTGGTTGAGGCCCATGGGCAGCACGCCGAAGCGGTATACGCGGCACAGCACGCCCAGGAGCAGGATCAGCGCGAACAGCGGCCAGTAGAAGCGCCGGGCGAAGCGCTCGCACGCGCCGCCCAGGCGGGCGATCCAGCCGACGGCGTTCAGCCGCCGCTGCGCGGGCGGACAGGCGGCGATGGCGAGCATCGCGATCATGAGCAGGGTGAAGACGACGTTGAATGGATAGAGCATGTGCATCTCCTCTGGAAACGTGATGTGTCAAAGGCCGGCGCCGCGCAGGAAGCGCACGCATTCGTCCGGCCAGGCTTCGGCCTGCGCTACGCCCTGCGCCAGGCCCAGGCCGTGGCGTCCATGGGGATAGATGTGCAGCGAAAAGGGGGTGCCATTGCGGCGCAGGGCCGCGGCGAGCATCAGGCTGTTCTCCACGGGCACGGAGCCGTCGTCCGCGGTGTGCCACAGGAAGCACGGCGGCGCATGGGGGCCGGCGCGCAGCTCCAGCGACAGGCGGCGCAGCTCGTTCGGGTCGTCCGCGCGCCCGCCCAGCAGGTTTTCAAAGGAGCCGCGGTGCGCGTGCTCCAGGCCCGTCACCACCGGATAGCACAGCACGGCGGCGTCCGGACGCGCGCTCTCGCGCTCGACGGGGTCGTCGCTTTGCGGATCGCCCGCCCAGCCGTCCTCCAGCAGCGCGGCGCAGCCCGCCAGGTGGCCGCCCGCCGAGAAGCCCAGCACGCCCACGCGCTCAATGCCCAGCTGCGCGCGGTGATGGCGCACCAGGCGCAGCGCGCGGCGCACGTCCAGCAGCGGCACGGGGTCGCGGTAGGGCGCCACGCGGTAGGAGAGCACGAACGCGCTGATGCCCGCGCGGTTGAGCATTTCGGCCACGGGCAGGCCCTCGTGATCGGCGCGCATCGCATAGCCGCCGCCGGGCAGCACGATGACCGCGCCCCGTGCGCCCTCCACGAGGCAGGGCGTCAGGCCCGGCGCGGACTGCCCGATCGCGGGGTCAAAGCCGGGCGCGTCCTGCGCCCATAGGGGAATCTCCATGTGCATTCACTCCTCGTCCTGTGCATGGCGCGGGTCATTTGCCCACGCAGAATGTCGCAAACACGCGGTCGATGACGTCCTCGTCGAGCGTCTCGCCGGTGATCTCGCCCAGAATGTGCATCGCGCGCGTGAGGTCCACGGCCGTCACGTCCAGCGGCAGCCCCGCGTCGATGGCGGCCACCGCGTCCTCCAGCGCCTGGCAGGCCCCGCGCGCCGCCTGCACGTGCCGCGCCTGCGTCAGCGTGGCGGTCTGCGCGCCGTCCTCCGGCGCGAAGGACAGCAGCCGCTCGCACAGCGCGTCGACGCCCTCGCCGCGCTGCGCGCACAGCGTCAGCACCTGCGCGCCCGGGCACAGCGCGCGCACGCGCGCCTCGTCGACGGCCTGCTTTAGGTCGCTCTTGTTGAGCACGACCAGCTTGCGCGCCGCGGACGGCGCGCGCAGCAGCGCCTCGTCCTCGCCGGACAGCGGCTGCGAGCCGTCCAGCACGACGAGCAGCACGTCCGCGCGCTCCATGGCCGTGCGCGCGCGGGAGACGCCGATGGCCTCCACCACGTCCTGCGTCTCGCGCAGGCCGGCCGTGTCGGACAGGTTCACCCGCAGGCCGCGCAGCAGGATAGATTCGGTCAGCACGTCCCGGGTCGTGCCGGGCAGGTCGGTGACGATCGCGCGCTCCTCGCGCAGCAGCGCGTTGAGCAGCGAGGACTTGCCCACGTTCGGCCGGCCGGCGATGACGACGTTGAGCCCCTCTTGCGCGATGCGGCCGCTGCGCTCGTCGCAGGCGCGGCGCAGCAGCTCGCACAGCGACAGCGCGCGCGCGCGCAGGTCGCCGGCGGCCTCGTCCTCGTCCACCTCGTCCGGGAAGTCGACCGCGGCCGACACGCCCGCAAGCAGCGAGACGATCTCCGCGCGCGCCCGCGCCACAAAGTGCGAGACGCCGCCTTCGAGCTGGCGCATCGCCTCGCGCGAGCCGCGCTCGCTGCTGGAGGCGATCAGGCGCATCACGGCCTCGGCCTGCGACAGGTCGATGCGCCCATTGAGGAATGCGCGGCGCGTGAACTCGCCCGGCTCCGCCGCTCGCGCGCCCGCACGCAGCAGCAGCGAGAGCACGCGGCGCACCTGCATGCGTCCGCCGTGGAACTGGATCTCGCATACGTCCTCGCGCGTGTAGCTGTGCGGCGCGCGCATCAGCACGGCCATGCCTTCGTCGACGCGCTCGTCGCCATCCATCACGTGCCCGTAGTACATCCGCGCGTGCGACCACGCCTGCGGCGGCCTGCCGCAGGCAGCGCGAAACACGCGCGCGACCACATCTGCGGCCTGCGCGCCGCTGACGCGCACAATGGCGATGCCGCCCTCGCCCTCGGGCGTGGCAAGCGCGGCGATGGTATCGGTTCTGATGAGCATGGCAGCCCCTCCCTCCCCCTATTATAGCCGCTGCGCGGCCGCAAGGAAAGCACAAAAAAAGCCCGCGTCTGCGCGGGCTGGGCGGGAGCCGTCATTCGACGTAGAGATCTTCCGTGTTGCCGTCGGCTGCGGCGGTCAGAATCGCGGCGAAGAGCTTGCGCGCTTCATTCGATGCGTTCGTCGCGCCGCTCACGCCGTCGATGTCGCCCGGCGCGCTCGCCGCCTCGATCTGCGTGGCGAGCTCCGGGATCCATTCGCTCGCCGGCGGATCCATCGGATATTCCTCAGTCGACAGCTCGCTCTTGCGCTTGCCGTCCTGGAAGGCGTCAAAGTCCGCGCTGACGATCACGCCGCCCTCGATCTGCAGCGTCAGCGTCGTCTGCCAGCCATGGCCCTCCTCCTGGGTGTAGGCGTCGGACATGCGCGCGGTGTAGGTGCCGTCTTTTGCCTGGGACAGCGGCGGCACGTTCTCCATGTCGGGCTGCATGGCAGGCGCGGCGCTCTCAGCTGGCGCCTCGGTGGGTACGTCGGTCGGCGCGGGTGTCGGCGCATCCGTCGGTTGTGCGGTCGGTTCGGGCGTGACCGATGGCGCAGGCGAGGCGGTCATGCTGGGGGTCGTCGCGGTGGAGCACGCGCACAGCGAAAGCGCAAGCAGCGCGCACAGCAGGGAGCAAACGGTTCGCTTCGTCATCTCAAGGCAGTCCTTTCCGTGTTGATGTGCTTGTACCTGTTTGTATGCGCGCGCCGCCCGGATTATCCCTTCCTTTTGCGGGCGGCGCAAAGGCCGTTTTTTTTCGTCCATCCCCTTGAAATGGTTCGGAAATCTGTGTAGAATAAGACGTTGTATACGCCATGTTTTTCATGGACGAAGAAGGAGGAGCCTCATGCAGGAGGTACAGCGCATCGTCATCCTGGACTTTGGCGCGCAGTATACGCAGCTGATCGCGCGCCGCATCCGCGAGGCGAACGTCTTTTGCGAAGTCGTTCCCTACGACACGTCTCTTTCGGAGATTCAGGCCCGCAGGCCGGCGGGCATCATTCTGTCCGGCGGGCCCTCGTCCGTGCTGGACGCGGACGCCCCGACGGTCGATCCGGCGCTGTACGACCTGGGCGTGCCGGTGCTGGGCATCTGCTATGGCATGCAGCTGACGGCGCATCTGCTGGGCGGGCGTGTCGAGCGCGCGGCGCAGCGCGAGTACGGCCGCGTGCGCGTCGAGATGGATGCAAACAGCCGCCTGCTGAGCGGCATGTCGCCCGCGTCGCAGTGCTGGATGAGCCATACGTACCACGTGACGCAGGCGCCGGCGGGCTTTAAGTCGATCGCGCATTCGGACAACTGCGCGTTTTGCGCGATGGAGAACGCCGAGCGTGGCATCTACTGCGTGCAGTTCCATCCGGAGGTCACGCACAGCGAGGAGGGGCAGCGGGTGCTGCGCAACTTCGCGCTGAACATCTGCGGCTGCCGGGGCGACTGGACGATGGCTGCCTTCGTGCAGGATGCGATCAAGAGCATCCGCGAGCGGGTGGGAGACGGGCGCGTGCTGCTGGGCCTGTCCGGCGGCGTGGACTCGTCGGTTGCCGCGGCGCTGATCCAGCGCGCGATCGGCGAGCGGCTGACCTGCGTATACGTCGACCACGGCTTCATGCGCAAGGGCGAGACGGAACAGGTGGTGGACGTGTTCACGCGCCTGTTCCCGGTCAACCTGGTCGCGGTGGATGCGCGCGCGCGCTTCCTCAGGCAGGTGGAGGGCGTCACCGATCCGGAGCAGAAGCGCAAGCGCATCGGCGCGGAGTTCGTCGCGGTGTTTGCGGATGAGGCGGCCAAGATCGGCGCGGTTGATTTTCTGGCGCAGGGCACGATCTATCCGGACGTGATCGAATCGGGCTCGGTGAAGGGCAGCGCGGTCATCAAGTCGCACCACAACGTGGGCGGTCTGCCCAAGGACCTGCAGTTCAAGGCGCTGCTGGAGCCGCTGCGCATGCTGTTCAAGGATGAGGTGCGCAAGGTGGGCGAGGAGCTGGGCCTGCCGTCGGACATGGTCTGGCGTCAGCCGTTCCCGGGCCCGGGACTGGCCATCCGCATCATTGGCGACATCACGCAGGAGAAGCTCGACATCGTGCGCGAGAGCGACGCGATCCTGCGCGAGGAGGTCGCCGCGGCCGGGCTGGACCGGTCGGTCAATCAGTACTTCACGGTGCTCACGGGCATCCGCTCCGTGGGCGTGATGGGCGACGAGCGCACGTATGACTATACGCTGGCCATCCGCGCCGTCACGACTGACGACTTCATGACGGTCGACTGGGCGCGCCTGCCGCACGAGCTGCTCGCCCGCGTGTCCGCGCGCATCGTCAACGAGGTCGCCCACGTCAACCGCGTGGTGTTCGACATCACGACCAAGCCGCCGGCATCGGTGGAGTTCGAATAATTTCAAGGCCTGAAAAAATCGCATAGTTAAGCGGTTTTATCGGCTAAGGAATGGCTAGTGGCAACGATTTGGCAACACTTTTTCATTATTCATAAAAAGAGAGCTAACTGATTTTGATTAGTCAGTTAGCTCTCTTTTTATATTTTAAAAGTAATTTACAATGCGACTAAAACTTATTTGTTGAGCAGAGTTCTCACTCATCTAACAAATCACTGTCATCCGCACGGATGGTCGTATTCCCGCCTAATGCTGAACCTAAAATTGCGACTACTCCTGTTACGACGACTGCACCCAAGGCCACACAACCAGCAATGAATTTCTTGTTCTCCGAGTCTTTTTCGCCCATCATTTTGGAGACTTCAATCATCTGATCAAAAAAATATTTCTTCTCTTCAAACGATAGATTTTCATTTTCTACTTCCTTTTGCAAACTGCTGATTATTGAATTACAGGCATCGTAGTATGATTTTACGCTATCGGCATTTAATTCGAGTGATTTGTCCAGCGACTCTTTGTATTCTTTTAAAATTTCTTTAGCCGTATTTGAAAAATCAGGAAATTGCTCAATAGCTTTTTTGGCAACCTCTGGGTCTACTCTATCAAGCATTGATGCCATTTTAATGACCTTGTTTTTGGTAATATGCCTAAAATCATCAATGCCAAGTTTTTTCAATACTTTTTCTTCTGTCATTAGTTTGCTCATTTCAACATCTTCTTTCTTATAGAAGCATTTAGTGATATAAAATGTATCTTTTTATCCTTATTACGCAACAAACGGCCTCTCCCGTGGCCTACAAGTGAGGGGGTCAAAAGAGGTCCTGGGGCGGCACCTTCACATAGTTCTGGGCTTTGTCAAACTCCGGATAGCGGTAGCGCCACTTGTCGTAATCCTCTTTGGAGATTTCACCAGCCTCCAGCATGGCTGCGGCCTGTTGCCAGGAACAGAGCATCTCGTGCAGCCGGGCGGCGTCCTTGTTCTTCCGCACATCCACCTTCAAGCAGACTTCTCCATCCGTCTCGCTGATTTTGAGCCCGTAGTTGTCCTCCAGGGTAAACAGGGTGTGCATGAGCCCAACATAGGAGTCTATATCCGGGACAGAAAGTGCGTGCGGGGAAACATCCAGTACCTGGGCCAAGGCAGCAGTCAATTCTGCTTTAGGGGTTCTTGATCCTGTTTCGTACTGTGCTAGACGCACATCTGCAGACTTCTCCGGGAAGCCCAGCGCCATGCCGAGATATTTCTGAGTCATCCCCCGCAGGAGACGGAAAAAGTGAATCCGTTCGCCAATCGCCATATCATCAGCTCCAATCGTTGGTTGTTCTTAGGAAAAGCGTAGCAGAAATGCTTAGTAAAGTCAAGAGGATCTTAAACAATTTTATTTAATTTATTTTGCGTACTCCGATTGACACTAGCTATTTTGCTTAGTATAATGACAATAGGCTAAGCAAATCAGCTTAGTATAAATAAACAAAAAAGAACTGCCACAATCCCTGATTATACATCTAGGAAAAAGTGGCAGACGAAAGTGAGGAGGCATTTATGGAACACAATATCCAGCCGCAGCAGCCATCAACGAAGAAAGGAAGGTGTTTTCAATGCAGGCACAAAACTTTATGCGCGTGGAGGAAGTGGCCCAGGAGCTGGGCATCTCCAAGTCCCACGCCTACAAGGTGATCCACAAGCTCAACGCCGAACTCCGTGAGAAGGGCTATCTGACCATCTCCGGGCGGGTCAATCGGAACTTTTTCATGGAGAAGTTTTGCTATGGCAAGACGGGAAAGGAGGGCTAATCATGGCAGTCTATAAGGAAGAAAAGACAAACACCCGGCGGGCAGTCTACCGGTACACTGACTGGAATGGCGAGCGCAAGCAGACCCAAAAGCGGGGCTTCAAGACCAAGCGAGAGGCGCAGGCCTGGGAGCGGGAACAGCTCAACAAGACCAGCGCTGATCTGGACATGACCTTCAAGAGTTTCGTGGACCTCTACACGGCGGATATGAAAACCCGGCTCAAAGAGAACACCTGGGCTACCAAGGACCACATCATCCGCACCAAGCTGCTGCCTTACTTCGGCAGGCTGAAAATGTGCAACATCACTGCCCAGCAGATCATTACCTGGCAGAACGAGATGCTGAACCATAAGGATGAGAACGGCAAGCCCTACTCACCAGTGTACCTGAAAACGGTCCACAATCAGCTCAGTGCCATCTTCAACCACGCGGTTCGTTACTACAACCTCCGGGAGAATCCCTGCAAGAAGGCGGGCAGCATGGGCAAAAAGAAAAACCGAGAGATGATGTTCTGGACCAAGGAGCAGTACTTGAAATTTGCCGAGGTGATGATGGACAAGCCGCTGTCTTTCTACGCCTTTGAGATGCTTTATTGGTGCGGTATCCGGGAGGGAGAGCTGCTGGCCCTGACCCCGGCAGACTTTGACTTTGAGAAGCGCACTGTATCTA
>DVFJ01000005.1 GCA_018713325.1 Candidatus Onthenecus intestinigallinarum
CGACCCCGCCAGCAGCCCAGGCGACAGCGACGGGGTCACCGCCAGCCGCCCCATCCCGCGGGCAGCGTCACCGGCCCGACCGTCCCGGCGGTTTCCCGGTGGTCCTGCGTCGGCTGTATCGAATGTATCGACCGTATCGACCGTAACTTCTGTAACAGCCGTAACCCCTGTAACAGCCACCCCGCGGCGACCCCGCCAGCGGCGGCCCAGGCGACAGCGACGGGGGCAGCGCCAGCAGCCCCACCCCGCGGGCAGCTGCATCCAACCTCATCCCCTGTATCTTCCGTATCATCTATATCATCTGTATCATCCGTATCGTCTGTAACATTCGTCTCAACTGTTGCGCATCCGCCTCTCCCCACGACGCCGCGGCCCCGCCCGCGGGAAAGGAGTTCGCCATGGACAAGCTGTTGCTGATCGAGGACGACCCGGACATCCAGAACATCAACGCGTTCTTTCTGCGCAGCCGCGGCTACGAGGTGCGCTGCGCCTACACGTGCGAGCAGGGCCTGCAGGCGTGCGCGCAGATGCGCCCGGACGTGATCGTGCTGGATGTCAACCTGCCCGACGGCTCGGGGCTGGAGCTGTGCCCGCGGCTGAAGGCGGCGCACGAGTGCCCGACGATCTTTTTGAGCTGCATGGACACGGAGGATGACAAGATCGCGGGCCTGCTCACCGGCGGGGACGACTACATGACCAAGCCGTACTCGGTCAAGGAGCTCGAGGCGCGCATCCGGGTATGCCTGCGCCGCTCGGCGGGGCAGGGGAGCCAGGCGCGGCCGGCGAGCGTGCTCAGCTTTCCGCCGCTGACGGTGGATGTGGCGGGCGAGTGCGCGTTCGTGGGCGAGGAGCGGCTGTCGCTGCCGCGCAAGGCGTTTCTGATCCTGTGCCTGCTGGCGCGCCGGCCGGGCGAGTGCGTGGGCGCGCAGGAGATCTATGAGGAGGTCTGGGGGCTGAGCAGCGTGGGCGACCTGCGCACGGTGCACGTGCACATGTACAACCTGCGCCGCACGCTGGACCAGGCGGTGCCGGAGCATGAGTTCATCCAGACGGTGTGGGGCAGGGGATACCGCTTCGTGCCGCGGGAGAGGGGCGAGGGGAAGGCATGAGGGACCGGACGGTGCGCCGCCAGGCGGCGGCGCTTTTGCTGCTGGCGGCGCTGTGCGCGCTTGTGATGGCGCTGTGCGCGCGGGTGAATGCGCAGGTCGTGCGCGAGGCGCCCACGCGCGGGGCGGTGGCGCTCACGCAGGGCGCGGTGATGGCGCTTGCGGTGGAGGCGGGCGACGCGCGCGAGGTCGGGGTGGACCTGGTCGGCGAGGCGGGCGCGCGCTATGCGGCGGCGGTGCTGGGCATGACGGGCATCGACGCGGCGGCGCTGGACGGCCAGTCGCTGGGCGGCGCGCGGCGGGGGCTGCCGCTGATCGGCGCGCAGGTGGAGTTTGACATGCCGCGCGGGGGGGCGCGCCTGACGCTGACGCTGCGCCTGCCCGCGGGGGCGGACGCGGTCTATCTGGGCACGCCGCAGGCGCTGTCGGCGCTGCGCTTTGGGCGCATGGCGGCGTATGTGGCGCTGCTCAGCTATGTGCTGACGATGGGGCTGTACGTGCTGCTGCTGTGCCTGACGCGCCAGGCGGGGCCGGAGCAGGCCGCGCTGGGGCTGGTGTGCCTGCTGTTGCTGCTGACGCAGGCGGGCGAGCTGCTGGGGCAGTATCCGGGCGCGGCGGCGCTGGCGGGCTCGTCGCGCGCGACGCTGGCGGCGGCGCTGTGCTGCTATGCGGGGCTGGCGCTGGGCGATGGGCGCGAGACGCGGCCGGTGGCGGCGGCGCTGGTGGCGGGCGTGGCGCTGACGGCGGCGACGCTGCTGCTGCTGCTGGCGTCGGGGCGGGTGCTGCTGCAGCTGCCGGCGCGGGCGCTGACGGTTGCGCTGTGCGTGTACGCGGGGCTGATCGCGTGGCGCGGGCTGGCGCGGCAGGCGCGGCGCAACGCGCTGGGGCACGCGGCGGCGGTGGCGCCGCTGGCGGTGGGCGCGGCGTGGGAGGCGGTGCTAGGCGCGTCGGGGCTGGCGGTGCCCTCGCTGGTGCTGATGGGCGCGGGGATGACGCTGGTGCAGCAGATCACGCTCTCGCGCGAGGCGGCCGGCGACCGGCGCGAGCGCGAGGCGCTGGAGCGGGAGCTGGAGCGGCGCGTGGATGAGCGCACGCGGGCGCTGCGCCAGACGGAGGAGCAGCTGCGGCGCATCGACCGCAGCCGTTCGGAGTTCTTCTCGCGCATTGCGCACGACCTGCAGTCGCCGCTCACGGTCATCCGGGGCAGCCTGGACCTGGTGGCGGGCGGCGTGCCGGTCACCGACGAGGAGCGCGACGCGTATGTGGACATGGCCAAGCAGAACGCCCTGCGCATGACCAACCGGGTCAAGGCGCTGCGCGGGCTGGCGCTGCTGGATGAGACGCCGTTTGCGCCGCAGGTGGGGGCGCTCTCGCCGCTGCTGGAGCAGTGCGCGCGCGCGGCGGAGGGCGTGTACCGAAAGAGCGGCGTGGTCTTCCGGGCCGAATGCGAGGCGGATTTGACCGCGCGCTTTGACGCGGGCTGGCTGCAAAACGCATTGGACCGGCTGATCTCCAACGCGGTGCGCTATACGCCCGCGGGCGGCGCGGTGACGCTGGGCGCGCGGCGGGAGGGCTACGGCGTGTGGGTCAGCGTGGCGGACGAGGGCTGCGGCATCGCGCCGGACGAGCAGGAGGGCATCTTCGACCGGTTCTATCAGGGGTGGAACTCGCCCGAGGGCTTCGGCATCGGCCTGGCGGTCGTGCAGCGGGTGGCGCAGCGCCACGGCGGGCGGGCGCAGGTCGTCTCGCAGCCGGGCGAGGGCGCCACGTTTGGGATCTTCCTGCCCGACGAGGGCGAGCTGGCCCCGGGCGGCGACGCGCCGGACGGGGCGCAAAGGGGGCGTGCGCGGTGACGTTCTTCAGGCGAACCGATGCGGCCGGGCCGGAGTCCGGTAGCCAGCCGGGCTCCGGCAGCCAGCCGGGCTCCGGCAGCCGGCCGGGGCGGCTGCGGCTGACGCTGCTGCGGGCGCTGCTTTCGGCGATGGCGGCGGCGACGGTGCTGCTGTGCGCGCCGCTGCTGACGGCGGGGCGCTACGGCGCGTCTGCGGCGCTGCTGGCGCTGGCGGGGTGCGCGGGGGCGCTGCTGGCGCTGCTGGCGCGGCTGTGCCGGCGGGCGCAGCTGCTGCGGGGGCTGCTGTGGGCGTGGTATGCGGCGGAGTGCGCGGCGCAGTTGGCGCTGGGCGGGCTGCAGGCGGGGCTGTTTCTGCCGGCGGCGTGCGCGCTGGCGCCGGCGGCGGCGATGGTGGCCGCGCCGGGGACGGACGCGGCGGGGCGCGGGCGCGGCGTGGCGGTGATGGTGTGCTCGCTGCTGGCGATGGCGGCGTCGGAGGTGCTGGCGCTGGGGCATCCGCCGCTGGAGTGCGCGCTGGCGTATGCGGGCGCGATCGTGCTGAGCTTCACGTTTTACGGGACGCTGGACGGGATGTTCTCGCAGACGCTCTCCTCGATGGAGGAGGCGCAGCGGCTGCGCGACGCGCTGCGGGAGACGGGGGAGAGCCTGTCGCAGGCGGCGGGGGCGAAGGACGACTTTCTGGCGAACATGTCGCACGAGATCCGCACGCCCATGCATGCCATCAGCGGCATGGCGGACATGCTGCTCATGTCCGACCAGCTGGGGATCGCCGAGCGCACGCAGGCGGAGAACATCAAGCTCGCCTCGCAGAACCTGCTCAGCCTGATCGGCAACGTGCTGGATGTGAGCAAGATCCGCGCGGGCAAGCTGGAATTGTACGAGGAGCGCTACGACTTCCCCTCGCTGCTGCTGGATGTGACCAGCGTCATCTGCATGCGCGCGCAGGAGAAGGGGCTGCTGTTTCTGACGGACGTGGACCCGGACATCCCGCAGGAGATGCTCGGCGACGCCACGCGCATCCGGCAGGTGCTGCTCAACCTGCTGGGCAACGCGGTCAAGTTCACGGACGAGGGCGAGGTGCGGCTCACGGCGCGGCGGCTGTACCGCGGGGGCGAGCTGCTGGTGCGCTTTGAGGTGGCGGATACGGGCTGCGGCATCGCGCAGGAGGACCTGGGGCGGCTGTTCGGGCTGTTTGAGCAGCTGCCCTCCACGCGGGCGCACAACCGCGAGGGCGCGGGGCTGGGGCTGTCGATCTCGCGCGGGCTGGTGGAGCTGATGGGCGGCGAGCTGCGGGTGGACAGCCGCGTGGGCGAAGGCTCGACGTTCTCGTTCGAGATTGCGCAGCGCGTGCTGCGCGATACGCCCGTCGCGCGGGTGGAGAATCCGCGCGAGGCGCGGCTGCTGGTGGTCGCGGACGACGAGCGGCTGGCGCGCGCGGCGGTGGACATGGCCGCGCGGCTGAAGGTGCGGGCCGCGCGCGGGCTGCCGGGGGACGCGGCGGCGTATACGCACATGCTGGTGGACCTGTCGGGCGAGCATGCGTATGCGTGGGTGCGCACGCCCACGCCGCCGGGGTGCCGGCGCACGCTGCTGATGCCGCCGGCCAGCAGCCTGACGGCGTACATCCGGCCGGGGGATTCGGTGCTGTTTCCGCCGCTGCACGTGGTGGCGCTCGCGGGCGCGCTGGGCGAGCGGCCGGCGGGACGGCGGCCCAGCGGCGCGCTGCTGGAGCAGGCGGGCGTGTTTCAGACGCAGGGCGTGCGCGCGCTGGTGGTGGATGACAACGCCGTGGCGCAGCTGGTCACGTCCAACCTGCTCTCGCGCTACGGCATCGCGTGCGACTGCGTGGACGGCGGGCGCGCGGCGCTGGCGGCGCTGGAGCGGGCGCGCTACGACGTGGTGTTTCTGGACCATGTGATGCCGGGCATGGACGGGGTGGATACGGCGCGGGCGATCCGGCAGATGGGCGCGCGCGGGCGGGAGCAGGCGGTGGTCATGCTCTCGGCGAACGTGATGCCCGAATCGCGGCGCTCGTTCCTGGCCGCGGGGGTGAACGACACGCTCGCCAAGCCCATCGAGCTGGCGAACCTGTCGCGGCTGCTGCGGCGGGTGCTGCCGGCGCAGAAGATCGTGGCGCCGGCGGCCTCGGCGGGCGCGCGCGGGGCGGAGCCGCTGCGGGCGCTGCCGTTTGAGGGCGTCGGGGCGGCGCTGTCCGCGGGCGCGGGCGAGCGGGCGCGGCTGATCGCGGCGGTGTCGCGCGCGGCGCGGCGGCTGCCGGAGTATGCGGCGCGGCTGGCGGCCGCGGCGGCGGATCCGTTTGCGGCGATGGGCGTGGCCCCGGCGCTGCGCTGCGCGCTGGACGTGCTGGACGCGGTGGGCGGGAGCGCGCTGGGCGCGCAGCTGCGGCTATTGCGGATGCAGTGCGGCCAGGGGGCGTATGAGGGCGTGCGCGAGCAGCTGCCGCGCGTGGCGGCGTGGATGCGCGAGGTGAGCGCGCAGCTGTCGGAGAGCCTGCGGCAGATGGACCTGCCGGACCTGGAGGACGCGTCCGACCTGCTGCTGGACGCGCGGGAGGCGCTGCGGCTGCTGGACCTGCCGCGGGCGCGGGCGGCGCTGCTGCGCCTGGAGCAGGAGGGCGGCGAGGCGTCGCGGCCGTGCGTGCAGGCGGCGCAGGCGGCGCTGGGCGCGTGCGACTGGCAGGGCGCGGAGGCGTGCCTGGACCAGCTGGCGGCGCTGTCGGGCGGCGAGGACGAGGAAAAGGGGGACGCATGAGATGGAAAAGCCGTGCGTGATGCTGGCATTGACGAGCCGTCAGCTGGCCGCGTCGCTGGAGCAGGCGCTCTCGGGCGCGGCGCTGGCGGCGCCGTGCTGCTGCGAGGAGGATGCGCGCGCGTTTCTGGCGATGCGCCGGCCGGACGTGGTGATCTGCGACGCGCCGGGGGACGGGGCGTCGCTTTCGCAGCTGCAGCGCCTGCGCGAGGTGACGCGTGGCGCGCCGCTGGCGATGGTGAGCGACGGGCCGATGGGCGCGGTCGCCGACGCGGAGTATCTGGAGGCCGACGACGTGCTGGAGCGGCCGTTCAGCGAGGTGCGGCTGCGCACGTGCGTGGCGACGCTCACGCGATTGCGGCGGGCGGAGCAGCAGGCGCGGGCCGCGGCGCAGGCGATGAGCATGCGGGCGCTGGCGGCGCGGGATGCGTTTGTGGAGATGTTCAGCGCGCTGATCGAGTACCGCAACCAGCCGCACGGGCATCATCTGGACCGGATCCGGACGGGGGTGCGCCTGCTGCTGACGGCGTACCGGGCGCTGTATCCGGAGCGGGCGCTGCCGCAGGCGCAGGAGGACGCCATCGTGCAGGCGAGCGTGCTGCACGACATCGGCGCGGTGGGCGTGCCGGATTCAATCCTGCTCAAGCCGGGGCGGCTGACGCCCGAGGAGTACGACATCATGAAGAAGCATACGGCCGTGGGCGCGGCGAGCCTGAGCAGCCCGGCGCTGCCGGAGGGCGACCTGCTCATCGAGGCGGCGCGGGCGATCACGGCGTCGCATCATGAGCGATGGGACGGCTCGGGCTATCCGGAGGGCCTGCGGGGCGAGCAGATCCCGCTGGCGGCGCGGGCGGTGGCCGTGTGCGACGTGCTGGACGCGCTGCTGGGGCCGCGCGTGTACCGGCGCGAGATGTCCTTTGACGAGGCGCTGTCCTCGCTGGTGGATGGGCGCGGCACGCTGTTCGATCCGGATCTGATCGACGCGCTGCTCTCGGCGCGCCAGGCGTTTGAGGAGCTGTACCGCGCCATGCCGCCCGCGCAGGACTGAGCGCGGCGTTCAGCGGCTTTTTCGCGGGTTTTAATCGAATTTTCATGACGCGGCGCGCCGCGTGCGGTATAATGAGGACACCATGAGGAGGCAGATCCATGCAAAAGCAACGCATCCGCAGCGGCAAGCGGCCGCTGTATGCCGCCGTGGCCGTGCTCGTCTACGCGGCGCTGTTCGGGCTCTCGTCCGTGGGGTCGTACGTCATGGCGGCGCTCGTGTTCTATCTTGCGTATGGGCTCCTGAAGCGCCGCTTCCCCGACCGCACGGTGGAGTTGCCGCCGCGCACGGGCGACGAGGCGTGCGACGCGCTCATCCTGGAGGGCCGCGCCGCGCTGGAGCAGATCGGGGCGCACGAGGCCGCGCTGGACGACGCGCAGCTGCGCGCGCTGGCCGCGTCCATCGGCAGGCGGGGCGGGCAGATTCTGCAGCGGCTGCAGGAGCGCCCGGCGCTGGCCGGGGACCTGCGCACGTTCCTGCGCTACTACCTGCCCACGGCCGCGCGGCTGCTGGACGCCTGCGTCCGGCTGGATGGCGGCGACGCCGCGCAGGACGTGCGCGCGCGCGCAAAGGAGGCGCTGCGCAGGGTCGACGGCGCGCTCTCGCGCCAGCTGGCGGCGCTGGATGAATACCGCCTGCTCGACCTGCAGACCGATATGGACGTCCTGGAGGACATGCTCCGCCGCGACGGCTACGCGCAGCCGCCCGAAGGGGGCGCGCGGTGAGCGCCGGGGCGGCGGTCGCGCCGCTGCCGGTGCTGCGCGTGGATGCGGGCGAGGCGGAACTGCCGGAGCTGTCGGCGCTGCCGCCGGAGGCGGCGCAGGCGGTGGAGCGCTACGCCGCGCAGATCGACCTGTCGCAGCCTGCGGCGTATGGCGCGCGCTGCCAGCAGGAGTTGGGCACGTTCGTGACGCTGGCGCTGGAGCAGATGGCGCAGGCGGATCCCACGCCCGTGACGGGCGCGCTGGACGCGCTGTGCGACGCGGTGCGCGCGGCCGATCCCGTGCGCGCGGCGCGGGGGCTGCTCTCGCGGCTGCTGGGCGGCACGTGGGCGGTGCGCCGGGCGTACCGGCGGGCCGCGCCGCAGGTGAGCGCGCGGGCGGATGAGCTGTCGGACCTGCGCGTGCGGCTGCTGCGCGATCAGGCGCTGCTTCGCCGGCTGCTGGAGAAGAACGAGGCGCTCTACCGCCGCCTGGCGGGCTATGTGGTCTGCGGGCGGCAGCGGCTGCGCACGCAGGGCGCGGGCGAGGAGCGGGAGCGGTTTGCCAGGCGGCTTTTGGATCTGGAGCTGACGCGCACGGCCAGCCTGCAGCTGACGGCGCAGCTGCGGCTGCTGCTGGGGGCGGAGGAGACGGCGTCGGAGCGCATCGAGGCGACGCTGCGCACGACGATCCCGCTGTGGCGGGCGCAGATGATGGTGGCGCTGGGGCTGTCGAATGCGCGCGAGGCGGCGCGGCTGGACGAGGCGACGCGCCGGGCGCTGGAGCCGCAGCTGCGCGCAGGGGCGCGGCATCTGAGCCGGGCGGCGCGCACGGGCGCGCTGCGGGAGGCCGCGGCGCAGGGCGAGGCGGTGACGCGGGCGCTGCAGGAGGCGCGGGGCGCGCTGCTGCTGGCCGCGGGGGAGACGGCGCGCGCCAGGGCGGCGCAGACGCCAGCGCCGCAGACGCCCACGTCATAAGGAGGGGGACGCAATGGCAGGCTATCGCAAGCCCGCGGGCCCGGCGCTGGGGCCGCGGGGAAAGTCGGACAAGAAGGCGGACAAGAAGGCGCGGCGGGACATCCCGCACGCGCTGGGCGTGGCGCTCTCGGCGGCGCTGCTGTGCGTGGCGCTGGTCACGGGCAACGCGCGGGCGCTGGCGCGCGCGGGGGAGAACGCGCAGGCGCTGTGGCCGCAGGTGGCGGCGTGCGCGCAGGAGCGTGCGGGCGACGCGCTGAACCTGGCGCAGATCGCGGCGCGCTACGACGCGCTGAGCGGGGACGAGGTGCAGGCGCTGCGGGACGCCGCGCAGGCGCTGCAGGAGGCGCAGGGCGCGCAGGAGACGGCGGCGGCGTCGGACGCGCTGCAGACGCTGGTGTCGGACGCGTCGGTGCGGCTGATGGCCGCGGGCCTGAGCGAGGCGGACGAGCGCGCGCTCTCCTCGGTGATGGATGACTTTACCGAGAGCGGCAACATGCTGCGCCAGCGGGCGCGCCAGTATAACGGCGCGGCGCAGCAGGCGCTGGATGTGTATGCGCGCCTGCCCGCGCGGCTGGTGCTGCCCGCGCCGCAGGCGTATCCGGGCCTGTGACGCGGCCCCTGATTCTGTCGATCGAAAGGACGTGGACGCCCATGCCTCCGATGCGCTTCATGCGCTCCATCTGTACGTGTCTGCTGGCCCTGCTGCTCCTGCTGCCGCTGGACGCGCTGGCCGCCGTGCCCGACCGGCCGGCTGCGTTCGCCTATGCGGTGGATCTGGCCGGGGTGCTCTCCGCCCGGGAGGAGGAAGAGGTCGCCGCCTGGGGCGACGCGCTGGCGGATGCCACCGGCGCGTCGATGGTGCTGCTCACCGTCGACGGCTTGGACGGCATGGCCGCGCGCGACTATGCGTTTGACGTGCTCAACGGCTGGGGCATCGGCGACGCCAGCCGCGACGACGGCGTGCTGCTGCTGCTGGCCGTGGCCGACCGCGAGGTCGCCGTGGAGCCCGGCTCCGGGCTGGACAGCACGCTCACCGTCGCCGTCACGGACGACCTGCTCGATCAGGTCGTGGACGACCTGGCCGCCGACCGCTTCGGCGAGGGCATGACGCGCCTGTATCAGCTGACCGCCGAATACCTCGCCGCCGCCGTGGGCAAGCGGCTGGATGTCTCCGGCGCTGCCGGATATGCCGGATATGACGGCTCCGGATATACCGGATATGCCGGCTATGACGCCCGCACCCCGTCCCGCACGTCGGATGGCATCGGCGTGTGGGGCGTCGTCTGGGGCGTGGTGGTGCTGTATGTGCTCGTGCGCGTGCTCTTCGGCCGCGGCGGCGCGCGCGGCGGCGGCTGTCTGAAGTGGATCTTCCTGGGCGGCCTGCTGGAGCGCTGGCGCAGACCGCCCCGTCCGAGGTTCGGCCCCCGTCCGCCGTTCGGCCCCCGTCCTCCTCGTCCGCCCCGTCCGCCGTTCAGCCCCCGTCCGCCGCGTCCGCCGCGTCCGCCGCGTTCGTCCGGCGGGTTTGGCGGGTTTGGCGGGTTTGGCGGGTTCGGCGGCGGCAGCTCCCGCGGCGGCGGCGGCGGCTCGCGCAGCTTTGGCGGCTTCCGTGGCGGGTTTGGCGGCGGCGGCTCCCGCGGCGGCGGCGGCGGCTCGCGCAAGTTCTGACCGCCCCCCGGACATCCTGAGAATCCCCTGAAATCTGCCCCCGCTTCCCGAAAGGAGAATGCCCCATGCCCGCAGACAGGCGCGCCCCCCGTTCCGGCCTGACGCTCGGGGCCGTGCTGCGCATGGCCTTTGTGGCGCTGCTGCTTTCGATGCAGCTGCTCCTGCTCGTGGCGAGCGTGCGCCTGCTGCGCCAACACGCCGTCGCGCTGTATACGCTGCTGGAGCTGGGCTGCTCCGTGGCCATCGTCGCGCTCGTCTCCGAGCACGAGGACGCCGCCTACCGCTATGCCTGGGTCGTGTGCGTGCTGCTGCTGGGCGTGTTCGGCCTGGTGCTCTACCTGCTCTGGGGCCGCGGCACGCGCCGCAACCGCCTCAGCCGCCGCATCCGCGAGGTCTTCGGCCGCCGGCGCGAGGTGCTCGTGCCGCCTCCAGGCGTCGCCGAGCGCCTCGAGGCCGGCTTCCCGGACGCCCAGCGCCTGAGCGGCTATCTCGCCCGCGAGGGCTTCCCCGCCTATGACGCCACCTGCGCGCGCTACTTCCCCCTGGGCGAGCAGATGTTCGACGCGCTGTGCGAGGACCTGGAGCGCGCGCAGCGGTTCATCTATCTGGAGTTCTTCATGGTCTTCGAGGGGCAGGTCTACGAGCGCCTGCTGGACATCCTCGCCCGCAAGGCCGCCCAGGGCCTGGACGTGCGCCTCATCTACGACGACCTGGGCTCCATCGTCACGACCTCGCGGCCGTTCCTGGAGCGGCTGGAGCGCGCCGGGGTGCGCGTGGTGATCTTCAATCCCGTGCACCGCTACGTGCACCAGCTCTACCTCAACTACCGCGACCACCGCAAGATCGCGTCCATCGACGGGCAGGTGTGCTATACCGGCGGCGTGAACATCGGCGACGAGTACGCGAACCTGTACCCCAAGCACGGCCACTGGAAGGACACGGCCGTGCGGCTCGAGGGCGCGGGCGCGTACAGCCTGACGGTCTTCTTTTTGCAGATGTGGCAGGCCTGCACCGGCGAGGAGCCCGACTTTGCCGCCTGCCGTCCGTCCCCGTGCGCGGCGGGCGAGGGCTACGTGCAGCCCTATGAGGACGGCCCCTACAACAACCCGAACAACACCGCCGAGAACGTCTACCGCCAGCTCATCGGCGGCGCGCGCCGCAGCGTGTACATCACCACGCCCTACCTCGTGCTGGATGAGACGCTCTTCTCCGACCTGTGCATGGCCGCCCGCAGCGGCGTGGATGTGCGCATCGTCATCCCCGGCATCCCCGATCACTGGTATGTCCAGCAGGTCAGCCTGTCGTTCGCCGGGCCGCTGCTGCAAAGCGGCGTGCGCATCTACCGCTACACGCCCGGCTTCATCCACGCCAAGCTGTGCGTCGCCGACGGCCAGCGCGCCACCGTCGGCACCGTCAATCTGGACTACCGCTCCTTCTACCTGCACTACGAGGACGGCGTGCTCTTCACCGGCGGCCCCGTGCCCGGCGCGGTCGAGGCCGACATCCTGCAGACCCTCTCCCGCTGCGAAGAGCTGCGCTACGACGCCTGGCGCCGCCGCCCCGCGCTGCAAAAGGCCGTGCAGCCCCTGCTGCGCATCTTCGCCCCCATGATGTGACCCGGGGGCTCTGCCCCCGGGCCCCCCGGCAGGGGGACAGTGTCGTCCTGCCGCCTCAATCTTCGCGGACGGTCGGCGCTTCGCGCCTCCCTCGGGCGCTGCCGCGCCCGCCGCTCGTTTCGGCGGCCTCGTCCGGGTCGCTTTGCCCCTTCGGGGCAATCGGCCCACCGGGCCGCCGCTTCCCTTCCGAGCCCTGCACCCCGCCGCCAAGGGCCTGCGCTTCGCTGGGCCCTTGTTTTGACGCTTCCTGGTGCAGGGAAAAAGGGCCGTGCATTGCACGGCCCTTTTGGCGCGGGGGTGTCGGGGGCGGGCATGTGTCCCGCCGCCTCAATCGTCGCGGGCGGTCAGCGCGTTGCGCTGTCCTCGGGCGCTGCCGCGCCCGCCGCTCGTTTCGGCGGCCTCGTCCGGGTCGCTTTGCCCCTTCGGGGCAATCGGCCCACCGGGCCGCCGCTCCCCTCCCGAGCCCCCGACCGGGGTCCGGGGCAGCGCCCCGGGGGTCCCTGCCGGGGGGCGTTACTTACCCATGCCCGCGCGGATGGCGCGGTTGATGGCGGAGAGGATGCCCTTGACGGAGGCGAAGTTGATGTTGTGCTCGGTGCCCACGCCCCAGAAGCGGCGGCCGCCGGGGGCGCGCAGCTCGATGTAGGCGACGGCCTTGGAGTCCGCGCCCTGGGAGATGGCGTGCTCGCTGTAGCTGAGGAAGGTGTAGCCGTCGATGCCGGCCAGGTGGAGCGCGCCGAAGAAGGCGTCGATGGGGCCGTTGCCGCGGCTCTCGAGCTGGATGAAGTCATCGCCGGCGCACAGCACGCCGGAGAAGTGGGTGACGTTGGCGGAGGCGCCGGCGACGGCCTCCTCGTAGAACTTGGCGCGGGAGAGGGCGTAGGGCGCGGCGATGTCGAGGAATTCCTCGTCGAACAGGGCCTTGACCTCGTCGGCCTCGAGCTCGCGGCCGGTGCGGTCGCAGGCGGCCTGCACGACCGCGCCGAACTCGGGGTGCATGCCCTTGGGCAGGTGATAGCCGAAGTTGTGGTCCATCACGAAGGCCGCGCCGCCCTTGCCGGACTGGCTGTTGATGCGGATGATGGGCTCGTACTCGCGGCCGACGTCGGCGGGGTCGATGGGCAGGTAGGGGATCTCCCAATAGGGGCTGCCGGACTGGCGCATGTACTCGTGGCCCTTGTTGATGGCGTCCTGATGCGAGCCGGAGAAGGCGGTAAAGGCGAGCTTGCCGGCGTAGGGGGTGCGCTCGGGGACCTTCATGCGCGTGCAGCGCTCGTAGACCTCGCGCACGGCGTCGATGTGGGAGAAGTCGAGCTTGGGGTCGACGCCCTGGGTGTAGAGGTTGAGCGCGACGGTGACCAGGTCGAGGTTGCCGGTGCGCTCGCCGTTGCCAAAGAGGGTGCCCTCGACGCGCTCTGCGCCGGCGAGCATGGCCAGCTCCGCGCCGGCGACGCCGGTGCCGCGGTCGTTGTGGGGGTGGATGGAGATGATGGCGCTTTCCCGGGCGGGCAGATGGCGGATGAAGTACTCGACCTGATCGGCGTAGGTGTTGGGCGTGCACATCTCCACGGTGTTGGGCAGGTTGAGGATGATGGGATCCTCGGGCGTGGCGCCGACGGCCTCGACGACGGCCTGGCAGATGTCCACGGCGAAGTCGGGCTCAGTGCCGGAGAAGGATTCGGGGCTGTACTCGAGGCGGAAGCGGGTGCCGGAGTCGTCCTCGTCGATGAGCTGGCGGATGAGGCGCGCGCCGGCGACGGCGATGTCGATGATGCCCTGGCGGTCCTTCTTGAAGACGACCTTGCGCTGCAGGGCGGAGGTGGAGTTGTAGAAGTGGACGATGACGTTCTTCGCGCCGCGCACGGCCTCGAACGTGCGGCGGATGAGGTGTTCGCGGGCCTGCACGAGCACCTGGATGGTCACGTCGTCCGGGATGTGGCCGCCGTCGATGAGCTCGCGCAGGATCTCGTACTCGGTCTCGGACGCGGAGGGGAAGCCGACCTCGATCTCCTTGAAGCCGACCTGCACCAGCAGCTTGAAGAAGTCGAGCTTCTCCTGCAGGTTCATGGGCGTGACGAGCGCCTGGTTGCCGTCGCGCAGGTCCACGGAGCACCAGATGGGGGCGCGCTCGAGGGTGCGGGAGGGCCACTGGCGGTCGGGCAGGTCGATCTGCTGAAAGGGGATGTACTTGTGGAAGCCCTGGTTCATGGTGAAAACGCTCCTTTCGATCCAGACGTGGGGGAGGGGATCGGGGCGCAAAAAAGGCGCCCCCCTGCAAGGGGCGCCGGAAATGGCGCGGTACCACCCTTTTTCGGCCGGGCCCTTGCGGGCGCGGCCCTCTGCGGCCCTCCGTCAAGGGCCTGTCCTTAACGCGGACGCGCGGCCCGCACTCCGCGCCGCGGCGCATCGCACGGGCGACTCCGGGGTGAGTGCGGCATCGGGCGCCCCGACCGCCTTGCACCAAACGGCGGCTCTCTTCGCGCGGGCGCGCGGGCCATGTCCCCTTCATCGTCTTTGGGTTGAGGTCTTGGGGTTCACGAAATAGGAATTGGGGACATTATACCCCGCATTGCGCGCGCTTGTCAACCGTTATTTGCTTCGGAGGGCGTGGCGGGGTTCTGGGTCGGCTCCGCGGAGGGCGCAGGCGTGGGCTCGGGCGTGTGCTCGGGCTCGGGCGTGTGCTCGGGTTCGGGCGTGTGCTCGGGCGCGGGCGTGTGCTCAGGCTCGGGCGTGGCGTCGGGTTCGGGCGTGGCGTCGGGCTCGGGCGTGTGCTCAGGCGCAGGCGTGGCGTCGGGCGTGTGCTCGGGCCGCGGGGAGGGGGTGGGCGCGAGCGTGTGCACGGGCACGCTGGCGGTGATGCCGGGCACGGGCGTGGCGGGCGGGGTAGCGGTGGGCGCGGGCGTGGCGGTGGTGGCGCCCAGCGGGATGATCTCGCCGTCGCGCAGCTGCGCGCCCTGGATGGAGACGCGCTGGCCGGACGCCTCGTCGACGATGCGCAGGGCGGCGCCGGGGCGCTCGCCGGTATCGGGCACGTTGCCGGCGGTCAGCTGGCCCGCGACGGACACGCTGGCGCCGGCCTGCGCGCTCATGACGACGAGGCTGTCGCCGCCGAAGTCCTCGCCGCCCGCGCCGCTGACGCTGCCGCTGAGGGCGACGCTGGCGCTGCCGGACAGGCCCACGATCTGCACGCCGCTGCCGCCGACGCGGCCCTCGCCGCCGCGGGCGACGCCGGCGAGCACGGCGCTGGCCTCGCCGCCGAAGGAATAGAGGTTGATGGCGTTGCCGCCGATGCCCAGGCCGGAGCCGCCGGAGACCTCGCCGCTGACGACGACGGTGCTGTCGCCGGCGAGGTTTTCCAGCTGCAGGCCGGAGCCGCCGTCGCCGTCGCCGCCGCCGCCCTGCAGCGCGCCGTAGACGGCCACGTGTACGTCGCCGCCCTCTGCGCGCACGCACACGGCGGACGCGCCCGCGCCGCCCTGCACGCTGGCGCCGCGCTCGACGGTCAGGCTGCCGTTGCCCTCGAAGGAGACGGCGGTCTGGCCGGACGCGCCGCGCACGAACGTGTCGCCGGTGAGGTCGACGTAGGATTCGCCGCTGACGCGCAGGCCGCCGGAGAGGGTCAGGCCGTCGAAGGCGACGTCGGCGTCGTCGAGCTGCAGGCCCTTGATCTCGGCGGAGCCGCCCTGCGCGGGGCGCAGCACGATGCGCCGGGGCGCGGACAGCGGCGCGGCGCCGGCGACGATGACGCCGGAGAGCTCGAGCACGTCGCCGTCCTGTGCGGCGTCGGCGGCGGCGAGCAGGCCGTCATAGGTGGTGATCGCCTCGGCCAGCGCGGCCGCGGGCGTGAGCGAAAGGCATAGCGCCAGCGCCAGCGCGCAGCGCCGCAGGGCGTGGGATAACGCATATTTCATGGAGAGTCCTCCTCTTGCGCGAGGGAATGCGCGGGATCTTGCGCCGCATGGGGCGCGGGTTAACCCTATTATTATACCATAACCGCGGAATTTGTAAAGCGCGCGGGCGCGCCGCTTGAAACCCGGGCGCAAAGCTGGTACAATAACAGGGGCGTCCCCTTGTCAATAAGACGAAGAAGCGGGCGCTCTGGTTTCATGGTTTGCACAAAAAATCCAAAAAAAAATGCCGCCCGAGGGCGGCGAGGGGGGCGTGCGCATGTACGGAAGCGATCGCGAGGCCTACCTGCGCCTGCTGGCGCGCCAGTATCCGACCGTGCGCGCGGCGTCGGCGCGGATCATCCACCTGCGGGCGGTGCTGGGCCTGCCCAAGGGCACGGAGCACTTCCTGTCCGACCTGCACGGCGAGCACGCCGCGTTTTCGCACATGCTGCGCAACGCCAGCGGCGTCATCAAGGGCAAGATCCGCGACCTGTATCAGAACGTGCTGCCCGCGCACGAGCGCGACCTGCTGTGCACGCTGATCTACTATCCCGAGGAGAAGCTCTCGCTGCTGCGCCGTCAGGGCGCGGTGAACGCGGAGTTCTACCGCATCACGCTCTACCGGCTGGTGGAGGTGTGCCGCCTGCTGGCGGGCAAGTACACGCGCGAGCGCGTGCGCGCGGCGCTGCCGGGGGATCTGGGCGGCGTGATCGAGGAGCTGCTCACGCGCGAGGACGGGCGCGACAAGCAGGCGTATTATGAGGAGCTGATGCGCGCGGTGATCGAGACCGGCCAGGGGGACGACCTGATCGTCGCCCTCTCGCAGACCATCCAGTACCTGGCCGTGGACCGGCTGCACATCATCGGCGACATCTACGACCGCGGCCCGCGCGCCGATCTGATCCTGGACGCGCTGATGGACTACCACCAGGTGGACGTGCAGTGGGGCAACCACGACATCGCGTGGATGGGCGCGGCCGCGCTGTGCGAGGCGTGCATCGCGCAGGTGCTGGTGACCTCCGTCAAGTACGGCAACCTGGACACGCTCGAGGTCGGCTACGGCATCTCGCTGCGGCCGCTGTCCAACCTGGCCGAGCTGTACGCGGACGATCCCTGCGAGGGCTTCCAGGCGCGCGGCGGCGGCCAGGACGCGCAGGAGGACGCCGGCCGCCTCGCCCGCATGCACAAGGCCGCGGCGGTGCTGCAATTCAAGCTCGAGGGCCAGCTCATCGCGCGCCGCCCCGAGTACGGCATGGACGCCCGCCGCCTGCTGCACCGCGTCGACCCCGACGCCTGTACGGTCGAGGTGGACGGCACGGTCTATCCCATGCGCTCGCGCAGCTTCCCCACCGTCGACTGGCGCGATCCCTACGCGCTGTGTCCGCAGGAGCGCGAGGCGCTCGACCGCCTGACCGCCGCCTTCGCCCACAGCGAGAAGCTCCAGCGCCACGTGCGCTTCCTCTACAGCGCCGGCGGGCTGTACCTGCGCTGCAACGGCAACCTGCTCTATCACGGCTGCATGCCGCTCACGCCCGAGGGCGAGTTCGCCGCCATCCCGCTGCCGCTCGAGCCCGGCGAGGCCCAGCCCGTGTGGCAGGCCGCGTTCGACCGCGCCGACCGCGTCGCGCGCCAGGGCTACTTCGCCCGCGAGGGCAGCGCCGCGCGCGAGGCGGGCCGCGACTTCCTGTGGTACCTCAGCTGCGGCCCGTGTTCGCCGCTGTTTGGCAAGGACCGCATGGCCACGTTCGAGCGCTGCTTCATCCCCGACGAGGCCGCCTGGCGCGAGACGAAGAACCCCTACTATGCCCGCCTGGACGACCCCGCCTTCGCCGCGCGCGTCCTGGAGGCGTTCGGCCTCTCGCCCGAGCGCGGCCACATCGTCAACGGCCACGTGCCCGTGCGCCTGCGCAAGGGCGAAAGCCCCGTGCGCGCCGGCGGCCGCCTGCTCGTCATCGACGGCGGCCTCTCCCGCGCGTATCAGCCCGTCACCGGCATCGCCGGCTATACGCTCATCTTCAGCTCGCACGAGCTCTCGCTCGTCGCGCACCAGCCCTTCGAGTCCACCGTGCGCGCCATCACCGAGGAGCAGGACATCCACTCCGTCCAGACCGTCGTGGAGAAGATGCCCCGCCGCCTGCTCGTGGCCGATACCGACCAGGGCGACGCCCTGCGCGCGCGCATCGCCGACCTGGAGGCCCTGCTGAGCGCCTACCGCGACGGCGCGCTCAAGGAGGCCCGTCCCGACGACTCGCCGTGATAGGGCCGCGCGGCGATATCGCCACGCGATGGTCTCGACTGGCGTAATATTATTCGTCCGGCTCCGTCCACGCCGCGCCCGCGAACGCGTCCCGCGCCAGGCGGTAGGCCGCCCGCTCGCTGCGCCCGACCACCCGCCGCCGCAGCCCCTGCGGCGTGCATAGCGTGAGTGCCACGTGCCCCTTCATCGCCTGCGGATGGCGCAGCACGCGCGCCGGGGCCGGGGCCGCGCCCGCGCGCGCCACGGTCAGGAAGCAGAACGTCTCGTCCTCAAACGGCGCCTCGCCGCCCTTGAGCGCCCGGTGCAGCCGCGTGCGCTCCACGCGCACCGCAAAGCGGCACCACGCGTCGCCCTCCATCGGGCAGAGGCTGCCCCCAGGACAGAGGCTGCCCCCGGGGCACGGCGCGGCCACCTGCGCGCCCAGCGCCGCCAGCTGCGCGCGCGCCCGCCCAAGCCGCGCAAAGCCCGCGGGCGTGCCCGGCTCCACGAGCAGCAGCGCGTCCGCGGCCGCGTACAGCCGGGGCAGGACCGCGTCCTGCTGCGCCTCCGTCAGCTCGCCCAGCACGTAACAGGCCGTCGCGAGCGCCGGGCCGCCGCCCAGGTCCGGCAGTGTGAGCGCGGGGTCCGCAAGGTCCGCCGCCGTCCACGAGGCCGCGCGCAGCGCCTCCGGCCCCGCCTGCGCCAGCGCCTGCCCCGCCGCGCGCATGGCCGCCTCGCGCTCCAGCAGCGCCGCCCGCTCGATCGTCGGGAACACGCCGCACGCCGCCCACGCCGCCGCGCCCGTGCCCGCGCCCGCGTCCAGCAGCGCCCGCGGCGCAAACCCCGGCAGGCACGCCGCCGACAACTGCAGCGCCCGCTGCGCCGCCGCCCAGGTCGCCGGCATGCGCGACGCCGCATAGGCCGCCGCCTCGCCCGGCGTGGTCAGCAGCCGCGCCCCGCGGCCCGTCTGCGTGCGGTAGCGCGCGCTGACCGCCTGCGCGTCCGCCGTGAGCGCCCCCTGCGCATGCCCCCTGAGCAGCGATTCCATCCCGTTGAGCAGCGCCTGCGGCAGCTGTGCCATGCGCCCGCCTCCCCTTGCATTCAGATGGAGCTACTATACCACGTCCCCGCCCCCCTTGACAACCGGGGCGGGGTGCTGTATCCTATACATTATTACTGAGAAGCCGCTTTTTGTGGCGATGGAGGACCTGATGGACGAACGCGACGCGATCCGCGAGCCGATCCCCGAAGCGAAGCCCGCCCCGGCGGCCGGCGGGCAGGACGCCCCGGCGCAGGAGAGCGCCGCGGACACGGCGGCCTATGTGCACCTGGAGGAGGCGTACGAGGCGGGGCAGCTGCGCCCGGAGCAGGTGCCGCGGCTGCTGCGGCTGCGGCGGGATGCGGCGCGGCGGTTTGACGTGCTGGAGCCGGAGCTGCGCCTGGACGCGGGCCCTGCCACGGAGCAGGAGGTGCGCACGGCGATGCGCCGGGTGGTGCAGATGCAGGGCGGCGGGGCGGACCCGGGCGAGGTGCAGTACCTGGCGGACCACCTGCGGGAGGTGCTCGAGGCGACGCGCTCGCGCCTGCAGGGGGAGCGCGCGGCGGTGGAGCGCGGGCGGTACTGGACGTTCGCGGCGGACGCGGAGGGCTGCGTGGAGCGCGCGGACGGCGGCTATGTGTACGTGATCGACGGGCGGCGGCGCGTGGTGCCGGAGGGGGAGGACGCGGCCCCGTACGTGGGCGACCGGCCGTTCATCCCGATGGAGGACATGCCCTACATCCTGGGCGACGAGGACCCGGTGGAGAGCCTGGCGGACCAGGAGTTCCTGGCGATCCCGAGCTACATCTGTTATCCGGAGCTGCTGCGGGCGCTGGCCAACGCGCAGGATACCTTCCGCACCGACGAATACCACATGCTGCCCACGCACGAGGTGCAGCGCCAGAACCTGCGCGCGCGCTACACGATCGCGCCGCAGGGCTTTCCGGGCGATCCGGACTACTACGACCGCCTGCCCACGGGCATGATCGAGGAGGCGACCTGGTCGCTCAAGCACCTGGACGATCTGGCCGTGGACGTGCTCAACATCACGTTCGCCGAGTGGATCCGCTCGCACCCGGCCTCGCCCGACGCGTTCATCAAGATCAGCGCCGCGGACATCCTGCGCGCGCGCGGGCTCAAGGCGCGCAAGAACGGCGAGGGCCGCCGCGGCGGCTTTACGGAGAAGCAGTACCGCGACATCTCCGACCGCATGCAGGCGCTGCGCAACATCACCGCGCACATCCAGCAGATGAACGTCTACGAGACGGACAAGAAGGGCCGCCGCACCCAGCGCACCTACAACCACCGCAGCTACATCCTGCTCATCTCGGGCTATGTCGAGCAGAACATCATCGACGGCCGCCCGCTGCAGTCCAGCTGGACCGTGCGCCCCGGCGACGTGTTCTCCCGCCTGCTGATGACCAACATCGGCCGCGAGACCGCGCTGCTGTCCGTCAAGGCGCTGCAGTTCGACCCCTACCGCCAGCAGCTCGAAAAGCGGCTGACCACCTACTTCTCCTGGCAGTGGCGCATCCGCCAGCTGCGCGGCGACTACGACGCGCCCTACCGCGTGCAGACGCTGCTCGACTGGCTCGGCGAGGCCCCCGACAAGAAGAATCCCCTGCGCACCAAGGAGCGCCTCGAGCGCGCGCTCAACACCCTGCGCCAGGAGAACATCATCGCCGCCTGGAACTACGGCGCAGACGCCCGCCCCGAGATCGTCGGCCGCCGCGGCTGGGTCGAGCAGTGGCTGCGTTGGGGCGTGCACGTCACGCCCGTGGAGGCCATCGTCGGCCACTATGCCGGCATCCGCCGCCCCGCCCCGCTGCGCCTGGCCGCCGCCCGCCCCGCCGAGCGCCCCCAGCCGCAGGCCCACGTCTTCACCGCCGAGGGCCTCAAGGCCCTGCGCAAGCGCAAGGGCCTCAGCCAGGTTCAGCTCGCGCAGCTGCTGGGCGTCTCCCAGGGCTATCTCTCCCAGGTCGAAAAGGGCCGCAAGCCCATCGGCCCCGCCGCCGACCGCATCCTCAAGTGGGTCATGGAGCAGGAGAACGAATAGGGCTTCCCGGGGCGCTTCTTGGGGGCTGCGCGCCCCCAAACCCCCCGGCAGGGCTTTGCCCTGCACCCGCCCAAAGGGCCGTGCGTGGCGCGGCCCTTTGTCATGGGACAGAAATTCTTTGCTCATTCGGGCCAAGCGTAGCGCAGGCCCTTAGTGGGGAGTGCAGAGGGGCAATGTCCCTCTGCCGGGGTCCAGGGGCAGCGCCCCTGGGGCCACGGGATGGTATCGATGTTTATTACTATTACAGCCCGGCTGTGGCAAAGTTCAAGACCGAGGGTCTGTTTTGGGGCGCAAACAGACCCTCGGTCTGCGCGCTCTGCGGACAAATCCTGCGCGGCCGGGCGCAAAATAGGAAAAAAAGGCCCTTCCCTTTTGCCGCGAAGGGGCGTACAATAGAAACATAAAGAATACGTAAAATGGAGAGATTTGCGTGCAAGTGTTACACAGGGGGCTCGCGCTGGATCGCACGGACAGGCGGACAATCTGGCGGATCGTGCTGCCGTCGCTGGTGGAACTGGTTTTGACGCAGCTGTTTGCCATGGTCGATACGATCATGCTGGGGCAGACGAGCATGTCGGCGGTGGCGATCGCGGCGGTGGGCCTGACGAACAACCCGGTGAACATGGTCAACGGCGTGCTGACGGCGCTGCACATCGGCACGACGGCGGCCATCGCGTGGGCGGTGGGCGCGGGCGACCTGCGGGCGGCGCGGGCGGTGACGCGCACGGCGCTGTCGATGTCGGTGCTGATGGGCCTGGGCGCGGCGGCGCTGCTGTACCTGCCGGCGGGGCCGCTGGTGACGTTCATGGGCGCGCAGGCGGACACGTACGAGTACGCGCGCACGTACCTGCAGATCATCGCGCTGGGCATGCCGGCGGCGATGGTGGGCTTTGCGTGCACGGCGTCGCTGCGCGGCGTGGGCCTGACGCGCCTGCCGATGGCGTACAACCTGGCGGGCAACCTGCTCAACGTGGTGGGCAACTACGCGCTGATCTACGGTCACTTCGGGCTGCCGGCCATGGGCGTGGCGGGCGCGGCGATCTCCACGACGCTCTCGCGCTACGTGTCGTGCGCGCTGGCGCTGCTGGTGATCTTCCGCGGGCACTCCAAGGTGCAGGTGCACCTGCATGAGGACTTCCGCCTGCGCAAGCAGTGGCTCTCGCGCATCCTGGGCGTGGGCGTGACGAGCGGGCTGGAGCAGTTCATCATGCAGATCGGGTTCATGATGTTCGCGCGCACGGTGTCGGGGCTGGGCACGGTGGTGTTCGCGGCGCATCAGATCGGCCTGTCGGTCAACGGCCTGACGTGGATGCCCGGCCAGGCGTTCGCGGTGGCGGCCACGACGCTGGTGGGCCAGAGCCTGGGCGCGGGCAATCCGCAGCGGGCCAAGACGCTGGTGCGCGTGATCTGGCGCTATTCGCTGGTGGCCGCCGGGCTGATCGCGGCGCTGTTTCTGGTGGGCGCGCAGTGGATCGTGCGCGCCTACACCAACGACCCGCAGGTCGAGCGCCTGGCCTCGACGGTGCTGCGCATCATCGCGCTGGGCATGCCGGGCATCGCCACGCAGCTGCCCATCGCGGCGGCGCTGCGCGGGGCGGGCGACACGCGCTTTCCGCTGTACGCGTCGGCGGCGGGCATCTGGGTGTTCCGCGTGCTGATCGCGCCGCTGTTCGTCTATACGCTGGGCTGGGGCCTCAACGGCGCGTGGTACACCATCGCGCTGGACCAGACCACGCGCGCGGCGGTGGTCTACGCGCGCTTCCACACCGACCGATGGATGCACATGCACGGCGCCGGCCTGTCCGGCAAGCCGGCGGCGGAGAAGGGGGATTGAGCCATGGCGCAAGCCGAACGCAACGCCGACGCGCCCCGCAGCACGCGGGGCAACCTGCGCGCCTTCGCCCGCTACTACAGGCCGCACCTGCGGCTGTTTCTGCTGGATATGGCCTGCGCGCTGATCGTCGCGCTGGTGGATCTGATGTTCCCCGTCGTCACCCGCACGGTGCTGGACACGTACCTGCCCGCGCAGATGTACGGCGCGTTCTTCGGGATCATCGCGCTGATGGGCGCGGCGTACCTGCTGCGCTGCGCGATGCAGTGGGTGATCACCTACCTGGGCCACATGATGGGCGTGCTGATGGAGGCCGACATGCGCCGCGACATCTTCGCGCAGCTGCAGCGGCTGTCCTTCTCCTATTATGACCGCAACCGCACCGGCCGGCTGATGTCGCGCGTGACGAACGACCTGTTCGAGATCACGGAGCTGGCGCACCACGGCCCGGAGGACCTGTTCATCTCGGCGGTGACGCTCATCGGCGCGTTCGCGGTGCTGTTCTCGATGCAGTGGCGGCTCGCGCTCGTGCTGCTGGTGATGGTGCCGGCGCTGCTGTGCTTCGCCGTCTCGCAGCGGCGGCGCATGTCCGCCTCGAGCCGGCAGGTCAAGGAGCGCATGGCGGGCATCAACGCGGACATCGAGTCGAGCATCTCGGGCGTGCGCGTGGCCAAGGCGTTCACCAACGAGGGCTACGAGATCGAGAAGTTCCGCCAGGGCAACGAGCGGTTCAAGGGCGCCAAGCGCGGCTTTTACAGCGCGATGGCGGTGTTCCACTCGGGCATGGAGCTGCTGCTCAACTTCATGGGCCTGCTGGTCCTGCTCTTTGGCGGCCTGCTGATCATGGGCGGCGGGCTGACGCTGCCGGAGCTGGTGACGTTCAACCTCTATATCGCCACGATCCAAAGCCCCATCCGCCGCCTGGCGCAGTTCGTCGAGCAGTTCAACACCGGCATGGCGGGCTTCCACCGCTTCCAGGAGGTCATGAAGGAGACGCCCGACATCCAGGACGCGCCGGACGCCGTGCCGCTTTCGGATGTCAAGGGCGACGTGCAGTTTGAGGATGTGACGTTCGCGTACGAGGAGGGCCGAAGCGTCCTCTCGCACGTCAACCTGCACATCCGCGCGGGCGAGATGCTCGCGCTGGTCGGCCCCTCCGGCGGCGGCAAGACGACGCTGTGCCAGCTGCTGCCGCGCTTTTACGACGTGCGCGAGGGCGTCATCCGCCTGGACGGGCAGGACATCCGCCGCATCCGCCTGGCCGACCTGCGCGGCTCGATCGGCATCGTGCAGCAGGACGTGTTCCTCTTCGCGGGCACGGTCATGGAAAACATCCGCTACGGCCGCCCCGACGCCACCGAGGACGAGGTCGTGCGCGCGGCCAAGCTCGCCGAGATCCACGAGGACATCTTGCAGATGCCCGAGGGCTATCAGACGATGGTCGGCGAGCGGGGCATCCTGCTCTCCGGCGGGCAGAAGCAGCGCGTGTCCATCGCGCGCATCTTCCTGAAAAATCCGCCCATCCTCATCTTGGACGAGGCCACCAGCGCCCTGGATACCGCCACCGAGGTGCGCATCCAGCGCGCGCTGGGCCGCCTGGCGCAGGGCCGCACGACGCTGGTGATCGCGCACCGGCTCTCGACCATCCGCGGCGCGGACGAGATCGTCGTCATCGACGAGCACGGCATCGAGGAGCAGGGCACGCACGAGGAGCTCATGCGCCGCGGCGGCGCCTACCGCGCGCTGTACGAGGCGCAGTTCGGCCAGGATGAGCCCATGCGCCGGGACGGCGATGCGAAGGGGGGCGCGCCCGCATGAGGCTGCGCAAGCCGGATGCCGCGCCCACGTTCTATCCCGAGCTGCTGCGCCTGGCGCTGCCCGTCGTGGTGCAAAACCTGCTCAGCGCCGCGGTCAACTCCGCCGACGTGGTCATGCTCAACGCGGTCAGCCAGGACGCCATCTCCGCCGTCTCGCTGGCCAGCCAGTACGCGAACATCCTGTTCATGATCTACTACGGCCTGGGCACCGGCGCCACCATGCTCTGCGCGCAGTACCACGGCAAGGGCGACCTGCGCGCCGTGCGCGCCGTCGAGGGCATCGCGCTGCGCTTCTCGCTCGCGCTGTCCGTGCTCTTCGCCGCCGCCGCGCTGTTCTTCCCCGAGGGCATGATGCGCATCTACACCAGCGACCCCGCCCTCATCGCGCTGGGCTGCGATTACCTGCGCGTGATGAGCGTCGCCTACCTGTGCTGGGGCGTCATCGAGGTGTACCTGGCCGTGCTGCGCTCCATCGGCCGCGTCACCATCTGCATGGCGCTCAACATCGTGGCCTTCTGCCTGAACGTGCTGCTCAACGCGGTGTTCATCTTCGGCCTGCTGGGCGCGCCGCGCCTGGGCGTCACGGGCGTGGCCATCGCCACGGCCATCTCCCGCCTGGTCGAGCTCGCCTGTTGCCTGGCCGTCTCCGCCCGCAGCCGCGACGTCAAGCTCAACCTCGGCTACATGTTCGTGCGCAGCCGCGCGCTGTTCCGCGACTTCCTGCGCATGTCCCTGCCCGCGCTGTTCAACGACATCGTCTGGGGCCTGGCGTTCTCCATGTATTCGCTCATCCTCGGCCACATGGGCTCCGACGCCGTCGCCGCCAACTCGCTGGTCACGGTCGTGCGCAACCTGGGCACCACCGCGTGCTTCGCGCTGGCCAGCGCAGGGGCCATCCTGCTGGGGCGCATCATCGGCGAAAACCGCCTGGACGAGGCCCGCGCCGGCGCCTCGAAGCTCTGGCGCGCCACGCTGGTCACCGGCATCTGCGGCGGGCTGATCATCCTGCTCATCTCCCCGCTCGTGCTGCGCTTTGCAGACCTGACCGATACCGCCCGCCACTACCTGCGCGTCATGCTGATGATCAACAGCGTCTACATCATCGGCCCCGCGATGAACACCACGCTCATCTGCGGCATCTTCCGCGCCGGCGGCGACAGCCGCTTCGGCCTGATCTGCGACGTGCTGGACATGTGGTGCTATGCCGTGCCCGCCGGGCTCATCGCCGCGTTCGTGCTGCACTGGCCCGTGCTGGCCGTCTATGCGCTCATGTGCACCGACGAGTTCGTGAAGATGCCCTTCATCGCCCGCCACTACCGCCGCGGCGACTGGCTGCGCAACATCACCCGCGACGAGCTGTTCGAGGCCGCCGAGTGACCAGGGGCTTTGCCCCCTGGACCCCCAGCAGGGGGACAGTGTCCCCCTGCACCCCGCCGCCAGGGCCTGCGCTTCGCGCGGCCCCATGGAAGCGGGGATTTTCTGTAATGAAGAAAAAGGACCGTGCAACGCACGGTCCTTTTGGGTGGGTGCAGGGGGGCCTTGTCCCCCTGCCGGGGTCCGGGGCAGCGCCCCGGGGGGGGCCTGCCGCGGCGCGGGGCGCGCAGCCCCGCACGTTCCCGGCCCCCTGGTCAGGCCAGGCCCAGCAGCAGGTAGGCGACCGTGCCCACCGCGCCGGTGCCAAACAGCACGGCGATGGCGCCGGCCTTTTTCATGCGCAGCACGATGAGCGCGCCGGCAAAGAGCACGGCCTCGATGGCGCGAAAGCCGTCGGGCAGGTCGGGGAGGGCGCCTGCGAAGATTCCGGCGACGAGCGCGCCCAGATCCGCGTGCAGCACGGCCAGGCAGAGGATGGACAGGCCCGCGCCCGCGATGAGCGCGACGACGGCGGGGCGCAGCGCGGACAGGAGCGTCTGCACGGCGGAGACGGTGCGCCAGCGGTAGTAGACGTAGGCGAGGGCGAGGGAGATGCACACGGAGGGGAGCATGCACCCGGCGGTGCACAGCAGCGCGCCGCCGAGCCCGGCGCAGCGGGTGCCGACGAAGGTGGCGGCATTGAGCGCGATGGGGCCGGGGGTCATCTCGGCGACGGTGATGAGGTCGGTAAACTCGGCGAGGGTGAGCAGGCCGAGGCGGTCGACGATCTGGCTCTGGATGAGGGGGATGGCGGCATAGCCGCCGCCGACGCTGAACAGGCCGATCTGAAAGAAGCTGACGAACAGATCAAAGAGCATGGCGGCCTCCCTTCCGTGCGCGCAGGAGCATGGCGGCGGCCTGGCAGGCGCCGACGCACAGGCACAGCAGGATGATGGTGGTGGCGGGCACATCCAGCAGGACGGATGCGACGAACGCGGCGGCCATCATGAGGATGTAGAGGGCGCGGCGGGTCTTGAGCACGCCGCGGCACAGGTCGACGACGACGTCGAAGATGACGGCGGCGACGCCCGCGCGCATGACCTGCAGGGCGATGGCGACATAGCGGTTCTCGCGGAACTGCGCGTAGAACACCGCGATGATGGAGATGATGACCAGCGGCGGCAGCGCGGAGGCGAGCGCGGAGACGAGCGCGCCGGGCACGCCTGCCACGCGATAGCCGACCAGCACGGCGGCGTTGACCATGATCGGTCCGGGGCAGGACTGGGCGATGGCGGCGATGTCGAGCATCTCGTCCTCATCCAGCAGGTGCATCTCCTCGACAAAGCGGCGCTTCATCAGGGAGACGATGACGAACCCGCCGCCAAAGGTGAACGTGGCCAGCGAGAGCATGGAGACGAACAGGCGGTAGAGCCTGGCGGCCCGGGAATCGTTCATGGCGCGGCCTTCTTTCTTATTATAGTAGGAAGGAACGGGGGATGCGGCTCAGCAGGACGCGCCGCCGACGACATCCAGGGAGAGGATCTCGCGCTCGCGGGCGAGCAGCTCGCCGGAGAGGATGAGGCGGTCTGCCTCCTCAAAGCCGATGCGCGTCACGGTGTCGGCGAATCGCTCGCCCTTGTTGCCGTAGGCGCGGAAGAGCAGCAGCGCGCTGCGCACGGCGTCGAGCGCCTCGCGCTCGCTGCACAGCACGCGGCTCAGCTCGCGGCCGGGCACGCCCGCGCGGCCCCAGCGCCCGCCGATGAATATGCGGTAGCCGCCCTGCGCCGCGTCGTTGAGGCGGAACACGCACTTGCCCACGCACCGGCCGCAGCTGTTGCACTTCGCCGCGTCGATGCGGATGCGCCCGTCCACGCGCCGCACCGCGCCCGTGGGGCAGGCGGCCTCCAGGCCGCACTTCTTGCAGCCGCGGCAGGCGTCCTGCTCAAAGCGCGGCGCGCGCGCGCCCACGATGCCCAGGTCGTTCAGGTCGGGCTTGACGCAGTTGTTCGGACAGCCGCCCACCGCGATCTTGAACTTGTGCGGCAGCGTGACGTCATACCAGCCCTCATAGAACAGTTCATGCAGCTTGTCCGAGAGCGCGTAGGTATCGATCAGGCCGAAGCGGCACGTCGTGCCCTTGCAGCTGACCACAGGACGCACGCGGCTGCCCGTGCCGCCCGTCTTCAGCCCCTGCGCCGACAGCGCCGCGCAGAACGGCTCGATCTGCGCATAGGGGATGCCCATCACCTCGACCGTCAGGCGCGTGGTCAGCGCCACGTTGCCGTTGCCAAACCGCCCGGCCGCATCCGCGATGCATGCCAGCTCGTCGGCCGTCAGCCGCCCCGCGCGCGTGATCACGCGCCCGTTGAAGCGGTCGGTTCCCTTGTTGTGCAAAAAGCCCCGGCCCTTCACGCGCGCAATGTCCGCATCGGCGGGGATGTCGGCAGGCACTTCCCGGGCTTCAGGCGCGGCCTGAGCTTCAGGCGCGGCCTGAGCCTCGGGCGCGGCCGCTTCGGCCTGGCCGCCGCGCAGCTCGAGCAGGAAGTCGTCCAGCAGGTCGGCGGCGGCGCAGACGGTGTGCAGGCAGCGGGCGCCGTCGTCCTTGAAGTGGCGCGCCTTGATGGCGTCGCATTCGCGGCTGCCCAGCTCGCGCTCAAAGCGCTGCACGAGCGCGGCGCAGCGATCGCCAAAGCCCGGCGTCGCATGCGCGCGGCCCTCGATGGCCACGCGTCCCAGCACGGCCAGCGCGCCGGCCAGCGCGCCGCAGGTGCCGCCGCAGCCCATGCCGCCGCCGAATGCGGCGATCAGGCGCGTGTCCTCGGGCGATACGTCCAGTCCGTAGGCCTCGGACGCCGCGCGCAGCAGCGTCTCGGCGCAGTTGTTGTCCTCTTCCAGGTAGATTTGGGCGATGCGTCGCTTGTCCATGGTACCCCCTCCGTCGTCCCTTGCTCGATGTGGTCTGTAAACCCGTACCTTCTTATTATACGCCCCGCGGCTGTATGCGTAAAGTATGCTTTTGGGATGGAAACCATAGGCGATCGGGTATGGATCGCGCAAAACCGCTTCCCAACGGGGGAAGATCGTGCTATACTGTGCGCGAGAGGGGGCGATGGACATGCGCGAGACGGACGAGGCCGCGGGCGCGCTGCGGGCGGAGCTGGCGCCCTGGGATCAGCTGCCCGACCTGGGGCTGTACATGGATCAGGTCATCACCTATCTGGAGCGGATGTTCGCGCCGATGCGCCCGCACGCGGCGGAGAAGCTCATCACCAGCGCGATGATCAACAACTACGTCAAGGCGGGGCTGGTGCCGCGCCCGGCGGGCAAGAAGTACGAGCGGGCGCACCTGGCGGCGCTGGTCATGGTGACCACGCTCAAGGCGTCCATGCGCATGGACGCCATCGCGCGGCTGCTGCGCGCGCCCAGCGCGCCGGAGGACATCCGCGCGCGCTACGAGGCGTTCGTGCGGGCGCATGCGGCGGTGCGGCGCATCGTGGCCGAGCAGCTGCCTGCGGGCGACGGCGCGGCCGACGCGCTGCGCCTGGCGCTTGCGGCGTCTGTGTGCTGCATGCTCTCCGAGGCGCTGCAGGAGCCGGGCTGCATGGAAAAAAGACGAATTTCCGAAAAATGAACTTGCAGAGGGACAGGCTTTGTGATAAAATAAACATGAAAAGTGCAGAAAGGCTCCAAGCGTAACCGACCCCTGCGGCCGTTTGCGCCATTGGGTACGGGGGGCAACCGCCGCACCTGCCATTTTGCGAAGGAGGCTTTCCCGCTCAATCGCCGTCAAGCGATTTTTTGGCGTGCGTATGGGCAGGACGGGCTCCGTTTTTTTGTCCTCGATCCCTTCCGAATACGCGGGGAGGGAAAACCTTTACAGGAGGGAAACACACATGTCTGAGAAAGAGCGCATCTTTGACAAGGCCCTGACCCGGCGCCAGTTCCTGAAACTGACCGGCAAGGGCATGGCCGGTCTGGCCATGTCTACCAGCCTGCTGAGCCTGTTCGGCGTGACCCGTGCGGAGGTCGAGTCGGGCGCGGTGAGCGTGCTGGCCACGGCCGACGGCGTGCTGGTCGCCAACGGCGTACGCTGCACGGGCTGTCAGCGCTGCGAGATGAACTGCACCCTGGTCAACGACGGCAAGGTCATGCCCTACATCAGCCGCGTGAAGGTGCTGCGCAACCTCTACCACGGCAACGACGGCGAGACCGGCGGCATCTTCGGCGACTTCATGTACACGCCCGACACCTGTCATCAGTGCGAGGATCCGGCCTGCCTGAAGGCCTGTCCGATGGGCGCGATCTCCGTGCGCGAGTCCGACGGCGTGCGCGTGATCGACGAGGAGAAGTGCGTGGGCTGCGGCGCCTGTGTGGCGGCGTGTCCTTTCCACATGCCCACGATCGATCCGGAGACCAGCAAGTCCACCAAGTGCGTGTCCTGCGGCTACTGCGCGGCCAACTGCCCGTGCGGCGCGCTGAAGATCTGCACCTGGGAGGAAGTCGCCGCGGCCATGTGATCGCCCGGCAGGCAGTGATATAAGGAGGTAAACCAGGATGTACGCTTTGACTGGGAAAATTCTGCGCCTGAACATGACGGACAAGAGCTTCGTCATCGAGGATAACAAGTACGCCAAGGACTACCTGGGCGGCCTGGCCCTGGGCACGCGCATCATGTACGACGAGGTGCCCGCGGGCACGAACCCGACCGACGACGCCTCCAAGATCGTGCTGGCCGCGGGCGCGCTGGCCGGCACGAGCGCTTCCTGCTCCGGGCGCACGAACGTGAGCCTGATGTCCGCGTTCACGGACAAGCCCCTGATCGCCGACGCGCACATGGGCGGCAACATGGCCCCCCAGATCAAGTTCGCGGGCTATGACGCCATCATCGTCGAGGGCAAGTCCGACACGCCCGTCTGGGTCAAGATCCTCAACGACCAGGTCACCTTCGAGGACGCCTCCGACCTGTGGGGCAAGGGCACCCGTGAGACGACCTCCCTGCTCAACAAGGAGGCCGGCCCCGAGTTCTGCGTGTGCGCCATCGGCCCCGCGGGCGAGAACCTCGTGCCCGATTCCATCATCGTCAACAGCATGTGCCATGCCGCGGGCTGCGGCGCCGGCGCGATCTTCGGCAGCAAGAAGCTGAAGGCCATCGTCATCCACGGCACGGGCTCCATCCAGGTGGCCGACGCGGCCAAGCTCATGGAGCTGAACCACTACCAGCTGTCCGACCTCATCGGCGTGAACAACAACCACGTCATGCCCTCCAACCAGCAGAGCTGGAACGAGTTCGTCGGCAACACCCGCTGGCAGGGCGGCCCGGGCAAGGAGTGGGCGCTCGCGCACGGTGGCCCGCTGGATACCGGCGAGCAGGTGCCCGGCGACATCAACGCCATCGGCATGCGCAACCACACGATGAACTTCTTCCAGGGCGACGTCGCCTTCAAGCACACGGTCAAGACCGGCGGCTGCCATGCCTGCCCGATCCGCTGCTACCCGCAGCTGCACTTTGACGCCCTGGAGGAGTACGGCACCGCGGACAACACCGCCACCTGCATGACCATGACCCGCTCCAAGGACTTCTATGCCGGCCATGTCAAGGACTTCGAGGAAGAGGGCGACGGCACGCTGACGCTCGGCTCCCACTGCCAGTGGCTGATGGACGACTACGGCGTCTGGTGCGGCTACGGCGACCTGGACTACACCTTCCGCTACTGCGTGGAGCATGACGTCTTCAAGCAGAAGCTGTCCGAGGAAGAGTACAACGAGATCCCGTGGGACCTCATGGAGGCCGGCGATCCGCTGTGGGCCAACGACATGATCAGCCGCATCGCGCTCAAGAAGGGCGAGTTCGGCCGCGTGCTCGGCCTGGGCTCCCTGCGCACCGCGCTGGAGTGGGAGCTGCCCGATTCCTTCTGGAATGAGGCGACCGGCATCTACTTCAACTTCAAGAAGGGCTACATCCGCCATCACTCCAGCGAGTCCTTCGGCCAGGTCGGCGGTCTGATCAACATCGTGTTCAACCGCGACTCCATGTGCCACACGCACCAGAACTGCCTGGGCAACGGCCTGCCGTACGAGATCGTCAAGGCCCGCCTGGAGGGCATGTTCGGCGAAGGCTGCGCGGATCCCTCCGGCAGCTACACCCCGATGAACCAGGCCAAGGCCAAGTTCGCCAAGTGGTCCATCGTGCGCAACAACGTGCATGACACGCTGGCCCTGTGCAACTGGGTGTGGCCGATGACCTTCTCCCCGAAGAAGGAGCGCAACTACGAGGGCGATACCTCCCTCGAGGCCCAGCTGCTGACCGCCGTCACCGGCGAGGAGTGGACCGAGGAGTCCCTCGACCTGGTCGGCGAAAAGGCCATGCAGCTGCAGCGCGCCATGACCGCCCTGGGCATGAACTCCAAGAACCTGCGCGCCGACCATGACGGCGTCAGCGACTGGGTGTTTGACCGCGATCCCGACGTCGAGGCGTTCACGGAGGGCACCACCAAGCTGGAGCGCAACGACTGGGAGACCGCGCTGGACATGTACTACGAGGAGTGGGGCTGGGACAAGGCCACCGGCATCCCGACCCGCGCCACGCTGGAGAAGTTCGGCCTGGCGGACGTCGCCGACGCCCTGGACGAGGCCGGCCTGCTGCCCGCCTGACGCTTGACCCACGATACCCGGAGAAGGGCGCGCAAGCGCCCTTCTCTTGCTTCCGGCCGCGTGAATGCCCCCGTGGCCGGACCGGAAGGGAGGACTTTCCATGGACGATACCCACGAGCGCCTGACCCCGGACGAGGCCGTCGAGCCGGCCGCGCCCGACGCGCCCGAGACCGAAACGCCCGAGGACGACGTGCCCGCGGAGAAGCGCGCCTTTTGGGAGACCGCCAGCGAGGCCGTGCACGCGCAGGCCCGCCAGCGCCATTACCTGACGCTGACCGACCTGTGCGCCCAGACGGAGAAGGAGCGCGACGAGGCCCGCGCGCTGATGGAGGAGGCCCGCACGCGCCCCGAGTATGCCGACGTGTACGTCTACGAGGGCGCGAAGGATCTGTACTACTACATCTATCCGGAGCTGGCGCACAACTACGTGCGCGGCGTGGCCATGGCGCAGGAAAACGACCTGCCGCGCATCATCGCGGAGGTCGTGCGCTACGAGTCCAAGACGTACCCGCGCGCCACGGACATCAAGACGTTCACGCGCTTTCCGTACCACTATACGGTCATCCAGGTGCGGCGCATGCTCGAGCGCATGGCGCGCCAGAGCGAATATGCCGACCTGGAGCGCTACACCAGCGGGCAGAAGAACGAGTACATCTTCTCCACCCGCCACCTCAGCCGCCGCTATGCGGCCTTCCTGGTCGAGCAGAGCGAGGACAAGCGCCTCTGGATGTGAACCCGGCGCACACGGCCGCGCGTGCCGATTGACACGCGCGTCTTTTCGTGCTACAGTATATTCGCCCGATTACTTCGGAGGGAATGAAGCCGAGCATGTTTGAAATCAAGATTGAAAAGCGTTGGTGCGACGCCGTCTACGCCCGCACCTCCGTGCGCACCTTCACCGCCGCGCCTACCGACGAGCAGCTTGACCGCCTCGGCGAGGCCGCGCGCAAGTTCTCCTGGCAGGGCATCCGCATCCGCCTCTTCCGCGGCCCCGGCCTGCGCGCCCCCATCCGCGGCACCAACGTCTATGCCGTCATCCTGCGCCGCAAGTCCGCGCCCGAGGAGCTCATGGGCTTCTACGGCGAGGCCTTCGTGCTCGAGGCCGTCAGCATGGGCCTGGGCACCTGCTGGCTGGGCGCATCCTATTACAAGGGCGTCGTGCAGACCGCCGTCAAGCCCGGCCCTGACGAGCTGGTCGGCATCGTCATCGCCCTGGGCCAGTGCGCCGAGCAGACCTTCGCCCCCAAGCGCCGCGCGCTCGAGGACCTCACCGGCCTGCAGCCCGACGCCCTCGCCGCGCTCCAGCCCTGGCAGCGCGCCGCGCTCGACGCCGCCCGCGTCGCGCCCAGCGCCATGAACCAGCAGCCCTGGCGCTTCTCCGCACAGGATGGCTGCGTCGGCATCCTGCCCCGCCCGTCCTTCCTCACGCGCAAGTATGCGCCCATCGACTGCGGCATCGCCATGCTACACCTGGCCGTCGGCGCGTACAGCGCCGGGCACGAGGGCGTCTGGCGCTCCGTTGAGACCGGCTACACCTACCGCTGACCAGGGGACTTTGTCCCCTGGACCCCTAGCAGGGGAACATTGTCCCCCTGCACCCCATACCACGGGCCGCGCAAGGCGCGGCCCTTTTGCTTTGGGCGAAAGTCAGGCGAGGAAAGCGGGCACTCTACAGGCAGAAGCATGGGCGCGGGGGAAGGGGCAGTATAGGATGCGCCCCGCTCTCCCCACAGGGCCGAGCGTAGCGCAGGCCCTGGCTGGTGGGGGTGCAGGACGACACTGTCCCCCTGTCGGGGGGCCCGGGGGCAGCGCCCCCGGGAGGCCTCCCCTGTGGCGCGGCGCTCTACAGCCCCGACAGAAAGGATGCGCCCCGCTCCCCACAGGGCCGAGCGTAGCGCAGGCCCTGGCGGCGGGGTGCAGGGGGACACTGTCCCCCTGCCGGGGGTCCAGGGGGCAGCGCCCCCTGGGGGCTTGACGGGAAAAGGGTTTCCTGCTATCCTATGCGCAGAGGCCGCGAACGGCCAGGAAGGAAAGGAAGGGAAGGACATGCCCATCCATGTGGACAAGGCAAAGGGGCGCTTTCACCTGCAGGGGAAGGCCATGAGCCTGATCCTGGAGCGGGGCGAGCTGCCGGACGGCACGCATCCGCTGCTGATGACCTATTACGGGGCGCGCCTGGAGGCGGACGAGGTGCCGGGCACGCCGCTGGGGGCGAAGGATCTGGCGTCCTTTGATACGGCGAATGCGGTGCTGCCGTTTGCCGCGCCGGGGGAGCGCTGCGGCGACTTCCGGCCCGCGATGATCGGCGCGCAGACCGCATCGGGCCGGTACGCGACGCGCCTGTCGCTGTGCGGACATGAGACGCGGCAGGGCAAGGAGCCGCTGCCGGGGCTGCCCGCGACGTATGTCGAGGCGCCGGACGAGGCGGAGACGATCGCCTTTGCGCTCGAGGACGCGCTGACCGGGCTGCGCGTGCGGCTGTCGTATACGCTGTTTGCGCAGGTGGACGCCGTGGCCGTCAGCGTGCGGGCCGAGAACGCGGGCGAGGAGCCGATGTGGCTGACGCGCTGCATGAGCGTGGCGATCAGCCTGCAGGGGCAGTATGACGCGCTGCACCTGCACGGCGCATGGGCGAAGGAGCGGCAGGTCGAGCGCATCGGGCCGATGCACGGCGAGCGCGCGATCCGCTCGGCGCGCGGCGCGAGCGGCCACCAGCACAACCCGTTCATGGCGCTGCTCTCGCGGGACGCGACGGAGCACACGGGCGACGCGTACGGCATCAGCCTGGTGTACAGCGGCGACTTCTGCATCACCGCGGACCAGGACGCCTATGGCCAGACGCGCGCGGTCTGCGGGCTGAACCCGGATACGTTCCGCTGGAAGCTGGAGCCGGGCGAGGCGTTCCAGACGCCCGAGGCGGTGCTCGCCTACAGCCCGGACGGGCTGAACGGCATGTCGCAGATCTACCACCGTCTGTACCGCACGCGGCTGTGCCGCGGGCCGTGGCGCGACCGCGAGCGGCCGGTGCTGATCAACAACTGGGAGGCGACGTACTTCGGGTTTGACCACGAGAAGATCCTGCGCATCGCGAAGGCGGCGGCGGAGCTGGGCGTGGAGCTGTTCGTGCTCGACGACGGCTGGTTCGGCCGGCGCGACAACGACGACTGCTCGCTGGGCGACTGGGTGGAGGACCGGCGCAAGCTGCCGCGCGGGCTCAAGGGCCTGGCGGAGGACGTGCAGGCGCTGGGCCTGCGCTTCGGCCTGTGGTTTGAGCCGGAGATGATCTCGCCGGACTCCGACCTGTGCCGCGCGCACCCGGACTGGGTGCTGCACGCGCCGGGGCGCTTCGCCACGCAGGCGCGCAACCAGTGGATCCTGGACATGGGCCGGCCCGAGGTGCAGGACCACGTCATCGAGGCTGTCAGCCGCGTGCTGCGCAGCGCGCCGATCTCCTACGTCAAGTGGGACATGAACCGCAACTTCGCCGAGACGGGCGCGGACTGGCTGCCCGCCGACCGGCAGGGCGAGGTCGCCCACCGCTACATGCTCGGCGTCTATCGCGTGATGGAGGCCGTGACCGGCGCGTTCCCGGACGTGCTGTTCGAATCCTGCTCCGGCGGCGGCGGCCGGTTCGACCCCGGCATGCTCTACTACATGCCCCAGACCTGGACCAGCGACGACACCGACGCCGGCGAGCGCATGAAGATCCAGTATGGCACCAGCGTCGTCTACCCCGCCAGCGCGATGGGCGCGCACGTGTCCGCAGTGCCCAACCATCAGATCGGGCGCGTGACCTCCATGCGCGTGCGCGGCGAGGTGGCGATGAGCGGCAATTTCGGCTATGAGCTGGACCTGTCGCGCCAGACGCCGGAGGACCTGGACGTCATCCGCGAGCAGATCGCGCGCGTCAAGCAGATCCGCCGCGTGACGCAGCAGGGCGTGTTCACGCGCCTGCTCAGCCCGTTCGAGGGCAACGTCTGCGCTTGGCAGTTCGCGCTGGACGACACGGTCGTGCTCTTCGCGTTCGTCACCGCGCAGAAGGCCAACCCCGAGCTGTGCCGCGTGCGCATGCGCGGCGTGCCCGCCGGACGCTGGCGCGACGAGGACGACGGCCGCGTCTATGACGCCTCCGTGCTCGAGCGCGCCGGGCTGCCGTTCATCGTGCCCGGCGGCGAGCGCCTGGGCGACTACACCGGCATGGTGCGCGTGCTGCGCCGCGCCGACTGAATCCCCAAAAAAACAAAAAAACAGGCCCCGCGTCCGTCTCTCACGGCGCGGGGCCTTCGCCTGTCCTATGGATTGTTCGCCGCGCGCAGGCCCTGCTCGGTCACGGGATGGATCCAGCGATCCCGCAGGAAGTAGCGCAGCGCGAAGAACGTCTTCACGACGTCCTCGCTGAGCAGCATGATGAGATACACCGCCACGAACGGCAGGCGCAGCACCATGCCGCACAGGAACGTCAGCGGCAGCGCGATGCACCACACGCACACCGTATCCAGGATGACGCCGATGCGCGTGTCGCCGCCCGCGCGGAACACGCCGACGATCGTGATGTAGGGGACATTGCGCAGGCCGATCTCCAGCCCGTAGAGCAGCACGATCTGCCGCGTCAGGCCGCGCACGCCCTCCGACACGTTGAACAGCGACAGCAGCGGCGTGCGCAGCGCGATCAGCGCCAGGCCGACCGTCACCGACATGGCCGTCATCAGCACGGTGAAGCGCCGCGCGTCCAGCCGCGCGCGCGCAAAGTCGCCCGCGCCGATCCGCTTGCCGATCAGCACCGAGCACGCATGGCACAGCCCCACGAAGAACACGAACGCCAGGTTCTCCACCGTGCGGAAGATCGTCAGCGCCGCGTAGTTATCCGTGCCCATGTGCCCGTAGATCATGTTATAGCCCGTCGTGCCCAGCGCCCACATGCCCTCATTCACCAGCGCGGGCAGGCTGATCGCCAGGAAGTGGCGCAGAAACGCCCCATCCCATGCGAACATCCGCCGCGGCGGCATGCGCAGCATCGTGCGCCGTCCCAGCGCCGCGCCGTAGAGCACCGCCACGTTCACCCAGGCCGCAATGGCCGTCGCAATCGCCGCGCCGCGCAGGCCCATCGCCGGCGCGCCGAAGCGCCCGAAGATCAGCGCATAGTTGAGCAGCGCGTTCGTCAGCACCGAGCACAGCGACGCCACCACCGGCAGGCGCACTTCCTCCGTGGAGCGCAGCAGCGTGCTCGCCGCCTGGCTCAGCGCCAGCGCCACATACGAAAAGCACGCCGCCGTCAGGTAGCTGCAGCCCTGCTCGATGACCACCGGGTCCTTGGTGAACAGGCGCATCACAAACCCCGGCGCCAGCAGGCCCACGCCCGTGAAGAGCAGCGCCGGCGCCAGCGCGCCCACCAGCAGCAGCCCGAACGTGCGCTGGATGCCGCGCACATCCCGCACGCCCCAGTACTGCGCCAGGAACACCGACGCGCCGCTGTTTACGCCGAAGAACAGGATGTTCATCACCCATGACCACTGGCCCGCCATGCCGACCGCCGCCAGCGGCACGTCGCCCAGCGAGCCGATCATCACCGTATCCACCAGCGTGAACGACGAGAGCAGCAGGTTTTGCAGCGCGATCGGAATCGCCAGCCGCAGCGCCGAGCGCCAGAAGCCCCGGTCCGCGAACAACGACTTCACCTTCTGTTGCATGTGAAAGCTTCTCCTTTCTCCCAGGGCCACCCGGGGCGCCGCCCCGGACCCGGTCGGGGCCCCCCGGGGCGCTGCCCCGGACCCCGGTCGGGGGAGGATGCCCTCCCCCGACACCCCCGCACAACGGGCCGCGCGATGCGCGGCCCTTGGTGACGGGATGCAAAAAATCTGTCCGCCGCGTCGTTCCCCTGGCGGCGGGGTGCAGGGGAGTCCGTCCGCCGCGTCGTTCCCCTGGCGGCGGGGTGCAGGGGAGGCACTGCCTCCCCTGCCGGGGGGTCCCGGGGGGCAGAGCCCCCCGGGTCACTCGGAGGCGGGCTTGCGCTCGGCCAGGCGGTAGACCGACTCCATGAGCATCTTGAGCTGGCCCTCGTCGGGGACCTCGCCCTCGCTGAGCGCCAGGCCGGCCAGCGCAAAGTGGACGATGGCGTAATAGTTGAACCCGTCGGGCCGGCGGGCGCGCAGCCACAGGCGGCCAAAGGAGATGATGCGCTCGCGCTGAGCGCGCAGCAGCTCGTCCAGCTCGTGAATGTAGCGAATGCCCTGGAAGGCGAGCTTCTGGGGCACCTTCTGGCGCACGAGGAACTCGGGATCGAACGTCATGGGCAGGCCCTGACCCTCGGCGATGGCGGCGTTGATCTCGCGCACGGTCTCGGAGGTGTCGAGGTAGCGGCGCAGGGAGGTAAGGTTGATGTCGGTCTTGAGCACGCGCTCGATGCGGTCGATGGAGTGGTTGTAGCGGTCGACCTCGTCGCGCACGTTGCAAAACTCCTCGTCCAGCAGCTCCAGCGCGGCGGAGAGGCGCGAGAGGCGGCGGCGGACGATGCGGGGGATCTCGAAGTCGTTCTTGTAGCCCAGGCCGTGCTCGATCTCGGCCCAGGCGTGCTGCAGCACCGTGCGGATCTGGATCTCGAACGGGATGTCGCCATAGGCCTGATACTCGGCCAGCTGCACGCGCGCGCCGGAGAAGCGCACGATCAGGTGCAGGGAGTTGTAGCCAAAGTCGACGGCCTCCTGATGCTTGCGCCGGCGCTCGACGACCTCGAGCACGTCGAACTCGCGGGAGATGAGGTCGCGCACGCGGTCGACATCATCCTCAAAGAGCGTGATGATGCGGCAGCCGATGACGTCGGTGATCTCGGCCAGGCGGGTGTACTTGTGCTTGAAGCGCACCTTGCGCCGCAGCGTCTCCTCGCCCTTGATGCGCACGGAGAGATTGGAGATCGACACGCCCTCGCGGGCGATGAGCGTGAGCAGGATGTCCTGCAGATCCTTGGCCATGTGCGCGAACAGCTCGCGCCGCTGGGCAAACTCGGCCATGATCTGCGCTTCAAAGGGTTCGGGCGCGTCCACAGCATTCGCCTCCGTATACCGTGAAATGGGGGATCAGATGTCGTCCTCGCGCGGGTCGCCGTCGATGGCCTCGCCGGCCTCATCGCCGCTGCCGAGGATCTCGGCGGGGATCTCCACGCCCGCGGCCTCGATGCCCGCGATCTCCTCAGCGGTCAGGTAGCCCTCGGGGATCTCCGCGCCGATGGACACGGCGGTGTTGACCCAGTTTTGCAGGATGGTCTCCTTGCGCTGGGGCGCGCCGCAGTCGGGGCAGGGGGTCAGCTCGTCAAAGGGCGGGGTGTTCAGGTCGCCATAGGTGAAGTCGCCCGTCAGCGGCAGGAAGCGCTGCTTGACGTTGGGGCACTCGGCCACGGTGTGGTACATGCTGCCGCCGTCCGGGTTGCGGTACAGCTGCAGGTCGTCCGAGGGGATCTCCGGCGCGGGCATGGTGCGGCCCCTGTCGTCCCAGATCAGCACCTTGGTGTTGCGCTTGAGGTGATCCCACAGCCAATGCATGTTCTGGCCCTCTTCATTGCGCGCGCGCTGCACGCGGATGCAGCCGTGGCTCGCCTTCGTGCCCAGGTAGGGCTCGAAGTAGGAATACATGCGCGTGACGCCGTCGCCGCCCTTCTTGTAGGGCACCTCGTGGATCAGGATGCCGCTGTTGATGCGCAGCGCCAGGTCGCAGTACATGGTGCCCGAGCCGGAACCGCTGACGAACTCGCCCACCCAGCTGACGACGAAGAACTCGCCCGCGGGCGTCTCGTTGCACAGCTCCGTGCTCGTGTTGCGGCCGGTGGAGCACAGCAACTCGCCGATGATCTTGCCATCCTCAAAGATGTAGAGCGTCTGCGTCAGTTTGTCGATGAGCAGCGCATACTTGTCCGACGGCGCGACCTCCTTGAGCAGGCTCGTGCGCACATAGCCCTGAATGCGCTTGGCGTTGAGCGACTCGACATGGCTGCTCTCCAGGATCAGGCCGTCGTTGGAGTACGCCTCCACGAGCGTATAGCCGTCCTCATCGCCGGAGAGCACGTTCACGCCCTGCGACGTGCCGTGCAGCTCGCCCGCGATGTTCGTGCGCGGCGTCAGCGACGCGCCCGCCTCGAACGTCGCGTAGACGTGCTCGCGCTCGCCCTTGTCCAGCACGGTCATCGGCTGCATCATGATGTCCCAGATCGCCTGCTGATGGTCCGGGTCGGTCAGGTCGTAGTCGTCCGGGTCCATGTCCCAGAAGCTCGAGGCCGTCGGCACAGGCCGGCGCGTCGGCTCCGGCGTGGCCGTCGGCGCGGGCGAGGGCGTCGGCTCCGGCTCCAGCGGCGCCGCCGAGCTGCCCGTCACCTCAAAGGCCACCACCTGCGCGACGGATTCCAGCCCCTGCGCGTCGATCAGCTGCAGCACAATGCCCCACATGCCGTTGGACAGCGGCGCATCCTCCGAGACATAGCCGTCCCACGTCAGCCGGCCCAGGCCCTCCTCGACCGGCAGCTTGCCCAGCTCCGCGTAGAACGCGCCGTCCGCCAGGCTGATGAGCGTCGCCGTCACCGTGCCCGCCACGCTCGACTGAAACTCCACATACCACTCCTCGCCCGGCATCAGCACCGAGTCCTCCGCCAGGATCTCCGTGAGCGTGGGCAGCTCCGGCGTGGCCGTGGGCGTCGCCGTCGGCGCGGCCGTAGGTGCGGCCGTGGGCTCGACCGCCTCGGCCTCCTCGGCCGCGGCGGACTGGATGGGCAGGCCGGAGAAGAAGGAGTCGTCCTCCGCCGCGGCGGGCAGCAGCGCCGCGCACAGCATCAGGCACAGGAGCAGAGAAAAGATGCGTTTTGCCATCGGGAAACCTCCGTCAGATGATCGTCAAAGCGGCGAATCGCCGCGTGCGCACACGGTTCATTATAACACAACCGCGGCACAGGCTCAAGGGGCGGGGGACGCCTCACGCAAAAAGCCGCCCCCCGCACGGGGGGCGGCAGGGGATCGGGCTCAGCCCGGCAGGTTCGGGGCCTGCTCGGCGTTGGGATCCGCCGTCGGGGCCGTGGCGCTCTGCGCGGCGCTCGTGGCCGAGTAGAGCCTGAACAGCGCGGACTGCGTCTGCGCGCCGGCGATGCCGTCGTCGGTCAGGCCGTTCTCCTTCTGGAACGCCTTCACGGCCGTCTCCGTGTTCTTGCCGAAGATGCCGTCGGCGTCGCCCTCCAGGTAGCCCAGCGCGATCAGCGCCTGCTGCAGCGCCTTCACCTGGTCGTTGCGGTCGCCGTTCTTGAGCGAGACATACGTCGGCTCAGCCGTCGGCGCGGGCGTGGGCGTGACCGGCACCGCCGTAGCCGGCTGCGGCGTGCTGATCGGCGGCTCTGCCGTCGGCCCGAAGACCGCAAACGTCGCCTGCGGCTGGCCCACCATGCCCTGCGAGGTCGCGCCCTGGTTCGTCACGCCCTGGCCCTGCAGGCTCTGCTGCGGGTCGGACGCGCCGCCGAACATGAACCGCACCAGTACCACCACCAGCACCAGCAGCACGATGAACAGGCCGCCCGCCACGATCAGCGCCTGCGGGTTGAGCTGCACCGGCGGCCTCCCGGCCGGCCGGCCGGACGGGCGTCCCATCGGACGCCCCTGCATGGGCCGCTCCTGCGCCGGTTGGCCCTGCATGGGCCGCTCCGGGCGCTCCTGCACCGGCCGCGCGGACCGCGCCGGGCGCAGCTTGGTCAGATCCGCGCCGCACTGCGGGCAGATGTTCGACCCTGCCGGAATCTCTCTATTGCAAACAGGGCATGTCATATCGGACGCCTCCTCTGCGGACTTCTTTACGATTCTAGTATAAACGAAAATTTGTAATATATCAAGTGTTTTCGTCATAATTTCGTAATGATTGCGCGCCCTTTTCGCCCCTTCTCTCCCGCGCGCCGTCCGTACATTCCGCATGGCCTGGCGCGCACATCGCCCGGCGCAGATCCCCCCGGCTGACATAGGCCCCATAGCACAGCAGCGCCGCCCACGCCTCCATCCGCTTTTGTACCGCCTCGCTCATCGTCATCCTCCAAGCATAAGAACAGATGTTCTCTTTATCCTCTGTTATACCAACATGGAGGCCAAAATACAAGGTCAAACGCAAATTTTTTTTTTCGGGGACGGCAAAACGCCCTCGCCAAAGCGGGGCGGATGGGCTACAATAGAAAAAGATGCGAAGGAGAAGGAAGGGGGCGCGGCGGGTGTTCAAGCCGTTTGACCGGCCGATCGTCGTCGTGGACCTGGAGTGGAACCAGAACGCCTACAAGCCGCGCTATGAGATGCCGCACGAGATCATCGAGATCGGGGCGGTGCGGCTGGGGCCGAACCTGCGCGCCGAGGCGACGCTGGGGCGGGTGATCCGGCCGCAGGCGTACCCGGCGCTGGACAGGCACATCCGCGAGGTGACGGGCATCACGCAGGCGGAGGTGGACGCGGGCGAGCCATTCCCGCAGGCGTTTGCGGCGCTGCGGGCATTCTGTGGGGAAGGGGCGCGGCTGTGCACCTGGGGCCGGGACGACTACCCGGTGCTGCTGCGCAACGTGCGCTTTCACGGGCTGGAGCCGGGCTTTGAGCCGCCGCTGGACGCGCAGCTGCTCTACGCGCACCTGCTGACGGACGCGCCGGGGCGGCAGGTGGGGCTGCACGCGGCGATGGAGGCGCTGGGCATCGAGCCGGAGCTGCCGGCGCACCGGGCGGTCAACGACGCGCTGTGCACGGCGCAGGTGCTGCGCGTGATCCGCGCGGCATGGGAGGCCGCGCCCGCGCAGGCCCTGGAGGCGCTGGAGCGCACGGCCGCGCAGGAGGCGCGCATCGCGGCCTCGGATGTGCGCAGCGTGCCCACGCCCTACAAATACCAGACGGAGGCGGTCGGCGACGAGCGGCTGGTGCGCGTGCGCTGCCCCGTATGCGGCGGGCGCACGACGTACAAGCTGCCGTGGTTCGACACGGGGCATGAGCGCTACCTGTCGCTGAGCCTGTGCCCCGAGCACGGCGTGGCGCTGTGCCAGATGCACTTCAAGCGGATGGGCAACGCCCGGCTGCTGATGCATCAGCGGGCGTACATCGCCCCGCCCGAGCAGCAGGACGAGGCGATGCGCCGCTTTGAGGCGGCCTCGCGCACGCCGCCGCGCCGCCGCCGGGGCCGGTGAGGAACGGGGGAACGGGGCCCCCGGGGCGCTGCCCCGGACCCCGGCAGGGGGACAAGGCCCCCCTGCACTCCCCGCCAAGGGGAGAACGGCGGGGCTTCGCGCCCCGCGCCACAAAAACAAAAAGGGCCATGCGAAAGCATGGCCCTTTTGCATATGACCGAACCCCCCATGCGGGCCGAGCGCAGCGCAGGCCCTCTGTGGCGGGGTGCAGGGGGCAGCGCCCCCGGGTTACTTGGCGTACGGCTCCAGCGTCGGATAGCCCGCATCCACGATTTCAACCATCCGCGCCACGGCCTCGAGCAGGATATCCGCCATGCTGTCGTCCGGGCGCAGGATCACATCCATCGCGACCGTCACCGTGTTGTCGTCGTCCGCCGTCCACTTCGCGAGGATGTACTCGCCGTTCAGCTCGTTCACCAGGTTCAGAATGACCGGCTTCATCGCCTCGTCGTACTCGATGACGTCCCATACGCGCAGGCCGCAGCGCTCCTCGTTCTCGTGAAAGAACAGCTTCACATCCACATCGAGGTTGTCCGCGCCGTAGGGCATCTCCAGCCGCTCGTAGTCGTTGCTGTCCATGCCCTCGTAGGTGTAGACCATGTCCTCGGCGTCCAGCGCCTCCACGAACAGCGCCGTCGTCTCGTAGGTGTAGTCCTCCGCCATCGCCGGGACCGCCAGGCACAGCGCCAGCACCAACGCGCACACACACAACATCCGCTTCATGAGACCGTCCTCCTCCATATTCAGATGGGCACAGCATAGCATATTTCTTGCATTTTGTCAATGATTAACAAAACAGCCGCGCCTGCACCCGCCAAAAGGGCCGCGCTTTCGCACGGCCCTTTTTCCTGATAGCAGAGGCCCCACCCCATGTGGGCCGAGCGAAGCGCAGGCCCTCTGTGGCGGGGCGTCGGGGAGGCACTGTGTCCCGCCGCCTCAATCGTCGCGGGCGGTCAGCGCGTTGCGCTGTCCTCGGGCGCTGCCGCGCCGCCGCTCGTTTCGGCGGCCTCGTCCGGGTCGCTTTGCCCCTTCGGGACAATCGGCCCACTGGGCCGCCGCTCCCCTCCCGAGCCCCTGCCGGGGGTCCGGGGGCAGCGCCCCCGGGGAGAAAATCAGTCGAAGTAGACGGGCTTGCCGGTCTTGGCCGAGTTGTAGATGGCCTCGAGGATTTCCGTCACCACCAGCGCCTGCTCGGGCAGGACGGTGGGCTTGGCGCCGTTCTCCAGCGCGGCGTAGAACTGCTCGGCCTCCACGTCCTTGGCATCCTTGACGGAGCCGTCGTAGAACGCGACGCCGCCGGCCTCCAGGTCGGGCTTGGTGACGTACATCTTGGAGAAGCGCTCGCCGTTGATGCGCAGGCCGTCCTTCATGTCCGCGCCGGCCTTGGTGCCGCACAGGGAGGTCTTGGCCTCGTCCACGTCCAGCGAGTTGAGCGCCCAGGAGGCCTCGAGCACGATCGTCGCGCCGTTCTTCATCTTGATGAAGCCCATGGCCGAATCCTCGACCGTGAACTTCTCGGGATCCCACGGGCCCCACGCGTTGGCGGCGTCCTTGGTGTCGGCCAGCTTGCGGTACACGCTGCCCATGACGGACTCGACCTCGTAGTTGTTCATCTCCCAGAGCGTCAGGTCCAGCGCGTGCGTGCCGATGTCGATCAGCGGACCGCCGCCCTGCGCCTCCTCATCCAGGAACACGCCCCACGTCGGCACCGCGCGGCGGCGAATCGCATGCGCCCGCGCGTAGTAGACCTCGCCCAGGTCGCCGGCCTCGCAGCACTTCTTCAGGTACAGGCTGTCGGGGCGGAACCGGTTCTGATAGCCGATCGTCAGCGTCTTGCCCGTGCGCTTGGCGCACTCGACCATCGCGCGCGCGTCCGCGGCCGTCTTGGCCATGGGCTTCTCGCACATGACGTCCTTGCCGGCCTCCATCGCCGCAATCGAGATCGGCGCGTGCGCCTTGTTGGGCGTGAGCACGTGCACGACGTCGATCGTCGGATCCGCGACCAGCTCTTCATAGGTATCGTAGATCTTCGCGTCCTCCGCGCCGTATTCCTTGAGCGCCTTCTCCGCGCGCTCGCGGATCAGATCGCAGAACGCGACCATCTTCACATTGGGCAGCGCCTTGAGCGCCGGCAGGTGTTTGCCATTGGCGATGCCGCCGCATCCGACGATGCCTACACGAAATTCCTTGGCCATGGGAAACTCCTCCTTGCAGTTGTTCTTATTTCCACGGGCCGCCCGCGCCGGGCCGCCCGCCGAAATGCAGCTTGTGCGTCACGCGCCCAGCCGCGCCAGCAGCGCCCGGATGTGCGCGCACGACGCGGCGATGTCCGCCTGCACGTCGCCCGCATACGCCTCCTGCTCGACGATCAGGCCCGCCTCGAGCCGGCCCGCCCGCGCCAGCGTGCGCGCGATCCGCTCAAAGTCGAGGATCCCGCCGCCGACCGGCACGTCGATCGCCTCCGGGCTGCGCGTGCGGTAGTCCGCGTTGATGTCCTTGAAGTGCACAGGGCCCGTCTGCGCGCCCAGCGAGGCGATGTACGCATCCGGCTCCACGCCGCCATACAGCGCCCAGCACGTATCCACCTCGCCCAGCGCGCCCGACCCGCGCACGATCACATCCATCGGCAGCCGCCCGTCCGGCAGCGCCTTGAACTCGTGCCCGTGGTTGTGGTAGCCCACCTCGATGCCATGCGGCGCAAGGTACGCCTTCGCGCCCGCCAGCAGCGCCGCCGTCTCCTCGCACGCCGCCGCGCTGTCCGCCTTCGACCAGGGCAGCACCGCATAGCGCACGCCCAGCGCGCGCAGCGCTTCCAGCGTGTCCGGCAGCGCGTCCGCCCGCAGCCAGGCCTCCGGCACGTGCATGCTGTACGACACGAGCCCGCGCGCCTCGCACGCCGCCCGCGCGCCCGCCGGATCCTGCGTCACCTGCGGGCAGCCGTACCACTCCACGCAGTCATAGCCCGCCGCGCGCGTCATATCCAGCGCGCGCTCGAGCGACTCCTCCACCACCTCGCGCAGCGAATACAGCTGCAATCCCACAGGCGCCAAGGGAATCCCTCCCGTTCGCTTTTGCCGCCGCCGGTTCGGGCGCCGGTTCCTGTCCTTATCATAGCAGATTTTGGGCCGATTGTGTAGAGCTTCCACAAAAAAAAACTCCCTCCGCCAGGGCTCCGCCCTGGACCCGGCAGAGGGACATGGCCCCTCTGCACTCCCCGCTATGGGCCTGCGCTGCGCTCGGCCCTTGAACGCCCATGCAAACAGGCCGCGAAAGTCAACAGGCCGCGCATGCGGGGCGGGGGCGAAATGGCGCGACGATTGAGGCGGCGGGACATATGCCCTCCCCCGACGCCCCCGCACAGGGGCATCCCCGCAAACGCCCCGAAATGCGACAGGCCGCGCAAAGCGCGGCCTTGGCGGTGGGGTGTCGGGGAGACACTGTCTCCCCGACCGGGGGTCCAGGGGGCAGAGCCCCCTGGCTATTTGATGACGTAGGAGCTGCGCTGCACGCGCTTGGCCAGGTTGGTGAAGGTGAAGCAGACCAGGAAGTATACGAGGGCGACGGTGACATAGACGGCGGCGGTGTGATCGCGCAGGTCCAGCTGATTGATGGCCTGCTTGGCGCGGTCGTACAGGTCGCCCATGGCGAGCGCGGCGCAGAAGGAGGTGTCCTTGATGGTGGTGACGAACTGGGCGATCATCGGGGCGAGGATGCGGCGGTAGGCCTGGGGGAGGATGATGTGCACCATTGCCTGGAAGGCGCCAAAGCCCTGGCTGCTGGCGGCCTCCCACTGGCCCTTGGGCACGCCGTTGAGGCCGCCGCGGACGATCTCGGCGACGACGCCGGAGGTAAAGATGCTCATGGCGAGCGTGGCGTTGAATATTTTATTGGAAGGAAAGGGCGAGAAGAAGACCATCATGGTGATGAAGAAGAGCAGGGGGATGTTGCGCACGGTCTCGACGTAGATCGTGGCGACCCAGCGGGCGACGGGGTTTTTGCCGTTGCGCATGATGGCCAGCGCGGACCCGGCGACAAACGAGATGGCAATCGTGCTCAGGGCGATCTGCAGCGTGACGAGCAGGCCCTCGCCGAGCACCTTGAAGAACAGCGGCGTATAGACGGTCACGACCGTATCGCGCAGGGAGGAAAGCAGTTCAACCATGGCGGACGAGCCTCCCTTCCAGACGGCGCGCGAGCAGCGAGATCGGCAGGCAGATGCACAGGTACAGCAGGCCGGTCATCAGCAGGGGCGGGCCGTAGTTGTCGCTGCGGGCGGCGATGGAATCCAGCGAATAGATGAGGTCGCGCGCGGTGACCACGGAGAGCACGGACGAGTTCTTGATCAGGTTGACCGCCTGATTGGTCAGCGGCGGCAGCGCGATGCGCACGGCCTGCGGCAGGATGACGTGCGCCATGGACCCGATGAACCCAAAGCCCTGGCTGCTGGCCGCCTCGAACTGCCCGGCCGGCACGCTCATGATCGCGCTGTGCACGATCGTCGCGCAGTACGCGCCCGTGTAGATCGACAGGCCGATGATGCCCGCCTCCACCTTCTTGCGGTAGATGCCCATCGCCGGCATGATCACCAGATAGATGATGATGACCTGGATCACCAGCGGCGTATTTTGGAAAAACGCGATGTACGCGCGGCACGCACGCGTGATCCACCTGCGCTGCGTGGCCATGAGCAGCCCGACGGCCACGCCGATGATCAGCGCGAAGATCAGCGAAAAAAACGAGACCTTCACCGTCATCACAAAGCCTGCGATGACCTCCTCGCGCGCGTCGTACAGCTCCAGCCAGCGCTTTGCGCCGAAGATCTTCTGGAACCCGCTGAAAAAGTCCATGCGCTTCGCGCCTCCTTCCTGGGGCTCCGCCCCAGACCCCGGCAGGGGGACAGTGTCCCCCTGCACCCCGCCGCCAGGGCCGCGCGATGCGCGGCCGGGGGAAATACGGCGGTGTGTCTTTCTTCCGATATATTCCGTGTGCGTGATTCGTAACGACGGCCCGCGCCCCGGGGGACGCGGGCCGTTACCTATGGGAGCATCAGCCCCGGAGGGGCCGGGGGAGGCCGCAGCCTCCCCGCATCATTCCTTTGCGGCGACATGCGCGGCGCAAAGGCGCGCTTTTCCCGCAGCGCAGCGCAGGGAAAAGCGGACCCGTGCCTGAGGCCGCCCGCAGCCTCCGCAGAGGCTGAGGCCGAATCCTCATTCGCCGGCGGCAGAGCCGCCCGGCGAACTCGTCAAAAGGCGTCAGCCTTTTGGCGAAATCAGGATTCCGGCCACAGCTCGGCCGTGTGCGCGTCGACCACATCCCAGTCCACGGGCGCGAGCTCCGGATAGCTGGCGACGATCTCGTCGATCGTGCCGTCCGCGCGAAGCCGCGCGACGACCTCGTCCACCAGCGCGAGCAGCTCGGTGTTGCCCTTCTTGATCGCGATGCCGTAGGGCTGCGCGCCCTCGGTGAAGCTGTCGGGCAGGATCACGACGGAATCATCCAGGTAGCCGCCCAGGATCGACTTGTCCACGGAGAAGCAGTCGATCTGGTGCGCGAGCAGGGCCTCCTTGATCGTCGGGTAGTCGACCATCTCGTCGAACTTGTCCAGCCCGAACTCCACGCCCTTCTCGGCCGCCGCGGCGGTCAGCGCGTCGCGCGTGGTCGAGCCCTGCGCCACGCCGATGATCGTCTCGTCGCCCAGCAGGTCGTCAAAGGACGCGATGCCCGAATCCTTGAGCACCATCAGGCCCACGGAGTCGACGTAGTACGGCTTGGAGAACTCGTACAGCTCCAGGCGCTCCGGCTTGATCGTGAACGTGGAGGCGTCCATGTCCAGGTTGCCGTTGTCCAGCTCCGGGCCGCGGGTCTTGGCGGTCACGGGGAAGAACTGGATGTAGTCGCCCACGTCGGCCACATCCACGCCGAAGATCTCGGCCGCGACGTAGCGCGCCAGGTCGATCTCCATGCCGCTGTAGGTGTTCGTCGCCGGGTCGAGCAGGCCGAAGCCCGGCACGTCCGACTTGACGCCCACCTTCAGGTAGCCGCGCTCGCGGATGGCGTCCAGCTCGCCTTCGGCCAGGGACAGGCAGGGCAGCGCCAGCAGGCACAGCGCGAGCATCAGGGCAAACAACTTTTTCATGACGGTTCCCTCCTTGCGATGCTTTGTGATTTACAGGATCTTCGACAGGAATTGCCGCGTCCGCTCGGAGCTGGGGCGGTTGAACACCTGGTCCGGCGGCCCGTCCTCTATCACCACACCGCCGTCCAGGAACAGAATCCGGTCGGCGATGGTGGAGGCAAAGCCCATCTCGTGCGTGACGAAGAGCATGGTGATGTTCTCCTTCGCCACCTCGAGCATGATGTCGAGCACCTCTTTGATCATCTCGGGGTCCAGGGCGCTGGTCGGCTCGTCGAACAGCAGCACCTTCGGGTTCATGTTCAGCGCGCGCGCGATCGCCACGCGCTGCTGCTGCCCGCCCGACAGCTGCGCCGGGTAGGCGTCCGCCTTGTCCAGCAGGCCGACGTTTTTCAGGTGCATGCGCGCCCGCTCCGTGACCTCCTCGCGCTTCTCCTTCTTGAGCAGGATGGGCGCCATCGTCAGATTTTGCAGCACCGTCTTGTGCGGGTAGAGGTTGAACGACTGGAACACCATGCCGATCTCCCGCCGCGCCCGGTGCAGCTCCCGCGGGCGCAGGCGCGTCATCTCCATGCCGTCGACGAGCACCGTGCCCTGCTGCGGCCGCTCAAAGCAGTTGATCGTGCGCAGCAGGGTCGACTTGCCCGAGCCCGAGGGGCCGATGATGACCGTCTTGGACGCCTCCGGAATCGACACCGTGATGCCCTTGAGCACGTGCAGCGACCCAAAATGCAGGTGCACGTCCGAAAGGGAGATCATCGGGTTTGCCGTCCGCTCCATAGGCTGCGCCTCCTCGTCTCGCTCTTCCCCGAAAATGGGGTATGAGGCGAGTATACCACGATCTCCCGGAAAATGCAACACACATTCTGTAAAAAATGCATTTTCCGTCAAAACGACCCTCTATAACCCCCAAAAAGATCAAAAGTGAAGGAACGGTGCGCCCATTTTCCGCAATCCGACATTTTGCGCATCAAAAAAGCCCCCGGAACGGGGGCGGGGGACGTCCGCGCCTCAGCGGAAGGTGAACGTATCCTGAAAGTCGAACGTGGCAAAATAGTCGCGCGGCGTCTCCGCGCGGCGGATGAGCCGGTCGGAGCCGTCGGGGCGCAGCAGCACCTCGGCGCTGCGCAGGCGGCCGTTGTAGTTGTAGCCCATGGAGTAGCCGTGCGCGCCGGTGTCGTGGATGACGAGCAGGTCGCCCACGTCCACGCGCGGCAGCGGGCGGTCGACGGCGAACTTGTCGTTGTTCTCGCACAGGCCGCCGGTCACGTCATAGACGTGGTCGCAGGGCGCGTCCTCCTTGCCCACGACGGTGATGTGATGGTACGCGCCGTACATGGCCGGGCGCATGAGGTCCGCGGCGCAGGCGTCCACGCCGACGTATTCCTTATAGATGTGCTTGTGGTGCAGGCAGCGGGTGACCAGCACGCCGTGCGGGGCGAGCATGAAGCGGCCCAGCTCCGTATAGATGGCCACGTCGCCCATGCCCGCGGGCACGAGCGCCTCCTCATACGCGCGGCGCACGCCCTCGCCGATGGCCGCGATGTCGGCCGCCGGCTCGCCGGGCCGGTAGGGGACGCCCACGCCGCCCGACAGATTCACAAACGCCACGTGCGCGCCCGTCTCATCGCGCAGGCGCACGGCCGTCTCAAACAGCAGCCGCGCCAGCGCGGGGTAGTACGCGCCCGACAGCGCGTTGGACGCCAGCAGCGCGTGCAGCCCGAAGTCCTTCGCGCCCAGCGCCATCAGCTCGCGATAGGCCTGCGCGAGCTGCGGATAGGTCATGCCATACTTGGCGTTCTGCGGCGTGTCCATGATCGCATTGCCCGCCACAAACGCCCCGCCCGGATTGTACCGGCAGCAGATGCGCGCCGGGATGCCCGCCACATCCCGCAGGAACGGCACGTGCGTCACGTCGTCCAGGTTGATCGTCGCGCCCTGCTCCATCGCGCGCCGGTAGTCCGCCGCCGGCGTCACGTTCGACGAGAAGAAGATCTCCTCGCCCCGCAGGCCCGCCGCCTGCGCGAGCATCAGCTCCGTATACGTCGCGCAGTCCGCGCCGCAGCCCTCCTCGCGCAGGATCTGCAAAATATACGGGTTGGGCGTCGCCTTGACCGCGAAGTACTCGCGAAAGCCCGGGTTCCAGGCAAACGCCGCCCGCAGCGCGCGCGCCGTGCGGCGGATGCCCGCCTCGTCATACAGGTGGAAGGGGGTCGGGTAGGCGTCGGCCAGCCTGCGCAGCTGCTCGGGCGTGGCGAACGGGCGCTTGACGCTCATGCGAATTTCTCTCTCTTTCTACGCGCGCTGACAAATTGCGCGCAAATCCCGCATCAATATACAGGGAACCGCTCCTTTTGTCAACCCCCCCTGGGGGCTCTGCCCCCAGGGCCCCCGGTCGGGGAGGCAGTGTCGTCCTGCACCCCGCCGCCAGGGCCTTCGCTTCGCTTGGCCCTGTGGGAAGCGGGGCGCATCCTTTCTGCCGGGGCTGTAGAGCGCTGCGCCACAGGGAGGGGGCCGAGCAAAGCGCAGGCCCCTGGTGGGGAGTGCAGAGGGGCAATGTCCCTCTGCCGGGAAGCGGGGCGCATCCTTTCTGCCGGGGCTATAGAAGGATACGCCACAGGGAGGGGTGAGGGGGCCGAGCGTAGCGCAGGCCTATAGTGGGGAGTGCAGAGGGGCAATGTCCCTCTGCCGGGGGTCCCGGGGGCGGCGCCCCCGGGTGCCGGGGGTCCCGGGGGCAGAGCCCCCGGGTGCCGGGGGGCCCAGGGGGCAGCGCCCCCGGGGGGTTGTCCGGGGCGGGGGAATATGATACAATGAAAAGCACCCGAATCATTCGAAGCATCCGAACGCCGGGAGGTGCCCTCATGCGCATCGCACTGTTCACGGATTCGTACTATCCCGAGATCAACGGCGTGGCCAACTCGGTCTATACGCTCTATCATGGCCTGGCGGCGCGCGGGCATGAGGTGCACGTGTTCGCGCCGCGCAGCAAGCTGCCGGGCGCGGAGAGCGACCCGCGCGTCCATTACCTGCCCAGCCTGCCGCTGGTGCTGCTGCGCGACCGCAACCTGTCCATGTTCGGGCCGCTGCTCGTGCGCAGGCTGCGCAGGCTGCGCGTGGACGTGGTGCACACCAACAGCGAATTCGCCGCCGGCTACCTGGGAAGGCTCGTCGCGCACGGCGCGCCCTGCGCCAGCGTCCATACCTATCATACGGTGTGGGAGGACTATACCTATTATGTCACCCACGGCCACGGCGACCGGCAGGCCCGATTCCTCGCCCAGAAGTACAGCCGCCTGTTCTGCAACCGCTGCGACCGCATCATCGCCCCCTCGCAGAAGATCGAGGACCTGCTGCGCCGCTACGGCGTGCGCATCCCCATCGACATCGTGCCCTCCGGCATGGACCTTCGGCGCTTCGACCCCGCCCTGCGCGACGAGGCCGACCGCCAGGCCCTGCGCGCCGAGTGCGGCGTGCGCCCCGGCGAGCGCGTGCTGCTGAGCATCGGCCGCATCTCCAAGGAGAAAAACCTCGACCAGGTCGTGCGCGTCTTTTCCCGCCTGCTGGCCTTCGCGCCCGACGCGCGCCTCGTCCTCCTCGGCGAGGGCCCCTGGATCGAGCCCCTCCGCCAGCTCGCGGAGCGCCTGGGCTGCCTGGAGCGCGTCTCCTTCCCCGGCCCGCGCCCCTATGCCCAGATCCACCGCTATTACGCCATCGGCGACGCCTTCGTCAGCGCGTCCCACTCCGAAACCCAGGGCCTCACCTACATCGAGGCCCTCGCCAGCGGCCTGTGCCTCGTCGCCTATGACGACCCCTGCCTGCGCGGCGTCGTGCGGGACGGCGAAAACGGCCTGCTCTTCCCCGACGATGACGACGCCATGCTCGCCGCCCTGCAAAGGGCCCTCGGCCCCGACGGCCGCGCCCTCGCGCAGGCCGCGCCCCCAAGCGTCGAGCGCTTCTCCAAGGAGGCATTCGTCCGCGCCGTCGAGCGCGTCTACGAGGACGCCATCCGCGCCGCCGCCGCCCGCCGCGCCCGCTGGGATGCGGGGGAGGAGCCGTAAAACTCTGCGCGAAAGCCAGCTTTTGCGAAGACTTTGCCCATTCATCCAGGGAGGGATCGACGGTGAACGTCTTTGACATCCTGGGCCCGGTGATGGTCGGGCCGAGCAGCTCGCACACGGCGGGCGCGGCGCGCATCGGGCGCACGGCGATGCTGCTGCTGGGCGAGCGGCCGGTGCGGGCGGAGATCCTGCTGCACGGATCGTTTGCGGCGACGGGGCGCGGGCACGGCACCGACCGGGCGCTGGTGGCGGGGCTGCTGGGCATGCTGCCGGACGACGCGCGGCTGCCGCAGAGCTTTGAGATCGCGCAGGAGCAGGGGCTTCGCTTCACGATCGGGCCGACGGCGATCCGCGGCGCGCACCCGAACACGGCGCTGCTGCGCCTGCAGGGCGGGACGGGCCGCCGGGTGCAGGTGCAGGCGTCGTCGGTGGGCGGCGGGCGCATCCGGGTGACGCAGATCGACGGGCTCGAGGCGAGCTTCACGGGCGAGCTGCCCACGCTGGTGGTGCACAACGCGGACGCGCCGGGGCACGTGGCGCGCGTGACGGGCCTGCTGGCGCAGGCGGGGCTGAACGTGGCGACGATGCAGCTGTGCCGCGACCACCGCGGCGGCTATGCGGTGATGGTGATCGAGGTCGACCAGCCGGTCGGCGAGGCGGTCGCGCAGCCGCTGCGCGCGATGCCGGGCATTGTGGCGGTCACATACCTGAACCCGGACGCGTGAGGCGCATTCCATCAAATCCCATTGATACGGCAAGGAGGCGAGGCGCATGAGAAGGCGCGCGCTTGCGGCGCTGCTGGCGCTGCTGCTGGCTGCATGGGCCGTCCCGGCGGGGGCGGCGCTGCGATACACGTCGATGGAGGGCGTGCCGTGGACGTACCCGGTGCCGCTGGATGTGATCCGGGACGAGCAGGACGTGCTGCGCCTGGTCAACCGCGACCACCTGCTGGACTCGACCTACCCCGACCAGGAGCAGGCGATGTACGCGCTCGAGGACGTGGGCCTGCGCAAGGCGACGCGGGGCGAGACGCTGCTGCGCACGGTGGCGGCGCAGGCGCTGCGGGAGCTGTTTGCGGGCGCGGAGGCGGCGGGCTACAAGCTGTATGTGGACTCGGCATACCGCAGCTATCGCACGCAGGAGGTCATGCACTACAACCGCACGCAGCAGCGGGGCTACGACAGCGGATCGATCCAGCTGGCGGGCGCGTCGGAGCACCAGACGGGGCTTGCGGCGGACGTGGTGAACTGGACGTACCGCGACAGCCTGGTGGAGGCGTTCGGCGAGACGGAGGAGGCCGTCTGGATGCGGGAGAACTGCGCGCGCTACGGGTTCATCCTGCGCTATCCCAAGGAGGCGGAGGATGTGACCGGCGTGCCCTATGAGCCGTGGCACCTGCGCTATGTGGGCGTGGAGGCGGCCACGTACATCATGGAAAACGGGCTGACGCTCGAGGCGTTCACGGCGGAATGGCAGGCGGCGCTGGCCGAATACGAGGCGGCGCTGGCGGCCTACGAGGCGCAGGGCGAGTGACCGGCGCGTGCGGGGAGGCGAAGGGGCTTGCAGATCGAATCCTTTGAACAGCTGATGCGCCTGAGCGCGCAGCAGCCGCTGTGGCGCGCGGTGCTGCTGGCGGACTGCGAGGAGCGCCAGGCGGACGAGGCCGCGTCGTTTGAGCGCATGCGCGCCATGCTGCGTGCGATGCGCGCGGCGGACGACGGCTACGCGCCGGGCGAGCGCTCGCGCAGCGGATTGGTCGGCGGCGACGGCGGGCGCATGGCGGCGTATGCGGCCTCGGGCCACACGGTCTGCGGGCCGCTGGTGTGCGACGTGATCGCGCGCGCGCTGAAGATGGGCGAATCCAACGCGTGCATGAAGCGCATCGTGGCCGCGCCGACGGCGGGCGCGTGCGGCGTGCTGCCGGCGGTGCTGCTTTCCTATGCGGATGCGCGCGGCGCGGACGAGGATGCGCTGGTGCGCGCGCTGTTCGTGGCCGCGGGCGTGGGCCAGGTGGTGGCCACGCGCGCGTTCATCGCGGGCGCGGCGGGCGGCTGCCAGGCGGAGATCGGCACGGCGGCGGCGATGGCCGCGGCGGCGCTGACGGACCTGTGCGGCGGCGCGCCCGAGGCCGCGGCGCACGCGGCGGCCATGGCGCTGAAGAACCTGCTCGGCCTGGTGTGCGATCCGGTCGCCGGGCTGGTCGAGGTGCCGTGCGTCAAGCGCAACGTCGGGGGCGCGATGGTCGCGCTGTCGGCCGCCGAGATGGCGCTGGCGGGCATCCGCTCGGCGATCCCGCCGGACGAGGTCGTCGACGCGATGCGCGAGGTTGGCGAGAAGATGGATGCGAGCCTGCGCGAGACCGGCGAGGGCGGCCTGGCGGCCACGCCCTGCGGCCGGGCTGCGCGCGACAAGCTATAATCCCGGGGCTCCGCCCCGGACCCCGGCAGAGGGACATTGCCCCTCTGCACTCCCCACAGGGGCCTGCGCTTCGCTTGGCCCTACGTCACCCGGCATGGGTGGCTCTCCCCTATGGGTGGTGCAGGGAGGCACACTCCCCCCTCCCCTACCCCCTACACAGAAAAAAATAAGATACCCCACATACACCCCGCCCTCCACCGGGCCGAGCGTAGCGTAGGCCCGTAGCGGCGGGGTGCAGGGGGACACTGTCCCCCTGCCGGGGGCTCCGGGGGCAGCGCCCCCGGGGGGACCCTGCCGGGGTCCAGGGGCGGAGCCCCTGGGAAAGGAGAGGATGCGAATGCGCCGCTTGCCGATCGCGCTGGGGCTGTGCCTGCTGCTGGCGCTCTCCCCTGCCGTTTCCCCTGCCGTGGCAGAGGCGGCGACGCCCGCACAGGCCGCGAGCGCGGCGTTTGAGCCGTCGCAGGTGCGGCGGCTGGTGACGCTGCCCACGGGCGCGCAGGTGCAGTACTATGCGCAGAACGACCCGGTCTGGAGCCTGGCGCGCTATGAGGTGCGCAACGGCGACCACAGGCGGCGGACGTTCGGGCTGACGGGGTGCAATCCGACGGCGCTGGCGATGGTGATCGCCACGCTCGTGCCGCAGGCGGAGCTGACGCGGCTGCTGGACGGGCTGAACGAGCCGGCGCCGGTGGTGTGCCGGGGCACGGTCGGGGACATCTATTGCGAGTTTGACGACGAGGACGTGCGCATCGCGCTGGACACGCCGCAGCTGCTGCACGACTTCCTGCCGCTGGCGCTGGGGCGGTACGCGCTGGGGTTCAACGCGCAGGGCGAGCGCTACCGGCTGACGCCGGGGGGCACGACCTACCGGATGTTTGAGCCGGTGGCGGCGCTGTACGGGCTCAAAGTGGAGTCGGCGCAGGGCGCGGACGCGGCGTTTGACGCGCTGGACGCGGGCGGGCTGGCGATCCTGCTGTGCGCGGGCTCGACGCAGCCGTTCTCCGGGGGCGATGGGCACTACGTGGTCGCCGCGGGGTATGACGCGGACTTTCTGTACCTGCTCGACCCGCAGCTGGTGGAGGACTACCCGCGCGACAACCGCGGCGCGCTGCAACAGGCGCCGGGCGAGCCGGGGCTGCTGCGCGTGCCGCGGGAGCTGGTGTGGCGGCTGAGCGTGACCTATTCGTTCTGCTTCTTCAGCCAGGACTCCCACACGTCCGGGCAGTAGCCGACGGTGGCGCGGCGGCCGTCGCGCACGATGGGCAGGCGCAGCAGCTGCGGGCGCTCGCACAGGTGCGCAAAGAGCAGGGCCTCATCGTCGGAGAAGCGGAAGGGCGACTCGCGGAAGGCCTTGCCCTCGCGGTCGATCATGGCCTGCAGGCCGACGGCGGCGCGCACGCTCTCCATCTCGCGCCGGCCCATGCCAAAGCGCAGCACGTCCACGCGCTGATAGGGAATGCGGCGCTCCTTGAAATACCGTTCGGCCTTCTGGGTGTCAAAGCCCTTGCCCGCATACAGCTGGATCATGCGCATCGTTCCTCTTTTCTTCTTCTTATTATTTTACGGGATGCTTTCGCGCGCCGCGGCGCGCAGGGAGGGTTGCACCATGCAGGACAGAATCCCGGGTCCGCCGCCGGTGGCGCTGGTGACGGGCGCGACGGGCGGCATCGGGCGCGCGTGCGCGCAGCTGCTGGCCGCGCGCGGCTATCACGTGATCGCGCACTGTCACCGGGCGCGCGGCGAGGCCGAGGCGCTGGCGGCAGATCTGCGGTCGCAGGGGCTGAGCGCGTCGGTCGAGCAGGCGGACATCGCCGACCCGGACGCGGTGCGCGCCATGGCCGGGCGGATACTGACAGTGTACCACCGGGTGGACGCGCTCGTCAACAACGCGGGGCTTGCGCGCCAGGAGCTGTTTTGCGATGTGACGGACGCGGATTGGGCGCGGATGGTCGGCGTGAACCTGAGCGGGCCGGTCTATGTGACGCGCGCGTTCCTGCCGGGCATGATCTCGCGCCGGTCGGGCGGCGTGGTGTTCGTCTCCTCGATCTGGGGGCGCGTGGGCGGCTCGTGCGAGGCGTGCTACAGCGCGTGCAAGGCGGGCCTGATCGGCCTGACGCAGGCGCTGGCCAAGGAGGCCGGCCCGTCGGGCGTGCGGATCAACTGCGTGGCCCCGGGCGTGATCGACACGCCCATGACGCGGCCGCTGGGCGAGCAGACGCTGCGCGCGCTGGCCGATGAGACGCCGCTGGGCCGGCTGGGCACGCCGCAGGATGTGGCCGGGGCGGTGGCGTTTCTACTCTCTGACAGCGCGTCGTTCATCACGGGCCAGGTGCTGGGCGTGGACGGCGGCCTGTGACGCGCTTCGCGCGCGTCAAAAGCCTGCGCCTTTTGACGCGTTCACCGGATGGCTCTGCCCTCCGGTGAATGGGGATTCGGCCTCAAAATCTGCGGATTTTGCGGGCGGCCTCAGGCACGGGTCCGCTTTCCCCTGCGCTTCGCTGCGGGCAAAGCGCGCCTTTGCGCCGCACATGTCGCCGCAAAGGATCTCCCCCAGGGGCGCTGCCCCTGGACCCCGGCAGGGGGACAGTGTCGTCCTGCCGCCTCAATCGTCGCGGCATTTCGCCCCCGCCCCGCATGCGCGGCGCGGGGGTACGCCGCCGCATATTTCGGGCGTAGCCCTCAAATTGCGGGCGGCTAGTCGGCGCATTGCGCCTCCCTCAGGCGCTGCCGCGCCCGCCGCTCGTTTCGGCGGCCTCGTCCGGGTCGCTTTGCCCCTTCGGGGCAATCGGCCCACTGGGCCGCCGCTTCCCTTCCGAGCCCTACACCCCGCCACAGCGGCCCGCGCAATGCGCGGGCCTTTGTCATAGGCGAAGCCCTCTCCCCTCCTCCGGGCCGCATGGTACCCCATGGCGCGGGGGTGTCGGGGGAGGGCATGTGTCCCGCCGCCTCGCTCCTGTCAGAAGTTTTCTAAACGGATTTGCTTATGGGATTTTGCTCAGGGGGTTGGCATTATTTTCATTATTCAGATCGTAGGGGCTATCTGATTTTTTGTTTCCATGGCGTTTCCACAATATAGGAATACCATGTTAATTTGGAAGATTCAATTCGCTTTTGGAAACACAAAAGCTAGGCATTATTTGATTTCTCCAAGGATATAGGCGTTTTCTCACAATTCTACAAGGTTTAATAACCTATGTATTAAGGCCGTCTCATTCTTCTTTCTTAATTCGCACTCCCAAATCCGCAACACCGTCCAGCCTCTCGCCTCGAACATAGCCGTCACCTCTTTGTCGTGCTTTATGTTCCGCTCGCGCTTTTTCTGCCAATATTCCTGATGGTCGGCCGGACGAGTGTTTCGACAATCATGTCCATGCCAAAAGCAGCCGTCCACAAACACGGCAATCTTTTTCTTTGGGAACACAAAATCAGGATGCCCCTTTACCGGGTAGTTTCTCCGCCAACCTGTGATTCCGTTCTGCTTAAATATTTCAATCAGCCGTCGTTCCGTGGACTTGTTCTTTTTGGATTTGACCTGCCGCATGATGTCAGACCGCTTTTCCGCATCAAAAATATCTGCCACGACAAATCACCTGGCTTCGAATTCTATGCGGAGGCTGGGATCGGTTTCCATCTCCAGCACAATATTGTTATATCGTTCGATGATACTAGAAAGCGTGGAATTCCGCTTGCTCTCGTCAAAAAAACTATGCTCATAGACGTTTGCGGATAAGAACTGTTGGATGTCCCATACCTCGACGCGTCCGGCCAGGCCGGCGTCCTCGGCAAGATTGAGGGCAGTATGTACGCGCTCAAAAATCGTGATGATAACAGGATGGCAACTGGCGCGGAGGTTAGCCCTGCACTTTTCGATCAGCAGCGCGCCAGGCATGGTCGTGCAATGGATAACCGTGCTACCGATGACAAAATCACCATTGCGATCCGTGGGGCCGTCAGCCACAGAAGCACCGTGGATTTCAAAAGAATTTTCCGGCATAATCAAACAGAGCTTTGCGGCTACAAGGTGTTGCAACACAGTGCCGAGATACTGCGTGCCTGGATTTTGCTTCTGACGCTTTTTCGCCTGTTCAAATAGTTCGTCCAGATTTGCGCCGATCGTTTTGGAAGTATCGGCGGTTAGTACGAACGGTTGATTTCTAAAGTATTCGCGTACCTGCTCAGCCCAGAATTCCTCGACCACGGAAAAATCTACCGATTCCACTGCGTTCCATGCGTTCAAAAAGTCTACATACTTGATCATCAGCCCCATGCTGCCTCTGCTGGTTCTCCCACCCTCGGAGGACAGTTGTTGGGTTATACCGTGTTCTTTCAGTATCTTTTTCAGATTGGCCCCGCCAAGCCCGGCGACTTGTCCTTTACTGCTCGTTTGAAAGTCGTCTGGATTCAGCGGAAAGTTCTTGTCTCTCACCATTCGGGTAAACTGCACAACCAGAGACAGCGGCCCTTTTGTGGTGATATGGTTTTCAGATTGAAACGCTTCTAAGCGTTCCTCAGGACTCATCATCATATACCGCCTCCGCAATTTTTGTCAGGAATCGTTCCCCTATAAATTGAGCGACTGGCGCGGCCACGGCATCACCCATCGCTTTATATCCGTCATTATAGCTGCCAGGAAGCACAAAACTGTCCGGCGCTCCCATTAGTCTGGCCGCTTCACGAACAGTCAAAAGGCGCGCATGGGTTTGCCCGTTCTTCTTAACAACCAAATACTGTTTGCTGCTCCCACCTTCCGGTGTCCGCAGACACCCGGCAATCCCATCAAAGCGCAACTCTAACTGCTGCGTTCCATTCCGCGTTCTGCGATAGCCTGTGGCGTACACGGCATCATGCGCGTGCAGTTTTACTTGATGTCGCTCGGGAACCAGCCGCAAAACATTGTCTTTGTCAAAGGTTGCGTCATCCTCGACAATATCTTTGAGCGATATGACACGACGCGGAGGCTTTTCCGTATGCCACCAAATCCATCCTGGCAGTTCACGTCCCAACCGTGTTGCAGCGTTGTTGTGCAACCAACACGGCCCACTCCCCACCAATTCATCTGGAATGGGGCGCCCTTCCCGCACAGCAATGATAAATACCCTGGGTCTAGATTGAGGAACGAAATGGGAAGCGTTCAGCAAAATAGCTCCACATTGATACCCGCGCTCTACGAGCGCCAAATGAAGAACTCGGTAATTATCGCCGTCGTTCGTTGAAAGTAGCCCCGCCACGTTCTCCAACAGAAGCATCTTTGGCTTATTGTCCATCTCATCCAGCACGCGGAGCCATTCCCAAACCAAGCCGCTGCGGGACGCATGGATTCCGCCAATGGAACCAGCCAGGGATAAGTCCTGGCAAGGAAAGCTGGCCCAGGAAAGGTGAGCGAAGGGCAAGTTGCTTCCTTTGATGTTCTTTATGTCGTCAAGGACAAACCGCTCACACCCGAAATTGGCTTCGTAGACAGCAGCCTTTTGTTCGCTGATGTCATTTGCCCAAACGGGCGCAAACATTCCCCTTAGACCATACGCAACAAGACCGCTACCAGCAAAAAATTCGTGCATCGTCCAAGGCGCAGACAACAGATCCATATCTAATTTTCGATTTGTGGCGCTTTGAAGCATCATACGTTCCTCCTGGTCTGCGCCCGCTTATCGCCCGTGGGCTTCGGCGCGTTTTCAGGAATGATCCAAATACGGCTCAACCTAGTCGCGCCTTCAATGCGATTTTCTTTGCATAAAATTTGAACTTGACGGACGGTTACGCCCCATTTTTCAGCAGCTTCTTGTGCGGTTATATAGCCGTTCATTTAAAACACCCCATACGCACTTGCACAGCCTATAAATCAAGACTTTCACTTCTTAGTATATTCGTTTAAACGAAATCTGTCAATCTCGGTGATCGCAATTTTCCCTATGCTCTTACGTCCTTTGGCATAGTCCGCCAGCTCTCGCGCGTTGCTGACGAGGCGCCAAGCATAGGCAATCAGGTAGTCTGTATGATCCACAACATAGCGGTTTGCTCTTATGATTGCAGCCTTGCGTGGAACGCTTTCCATCCCCACTCAATCGTCGCGGACGGTCAGCGCCCGGGGGGCTCCGCGCGTCTCCCTTAGTGGGGAGTGCAGGGGGGCCCTGTCCCCCTGCCGGGGTCCGGGGCAGCGCCCCGGGGGGCCCCCGGGGGGCCTTTTCGGATTTTTGGGCGTAGCGCCTTGCATTTGCGGGCGTTTTATGCTATCCTGCCTATGAGTCCCGCCATCCTTTTGCAATGCCGGTTGCAAAACGCATGGCGCATTCCATCGAATCATCACCACCGGAGGGGGGACCGCTTTGGACTCCATCAAACAGGTAAGCACCGTCGCCTCTGTCGCGCTGCCCGTGGACGAGCGGCTGATGGTCCGCCGCTGCCGCTACCAGGCCGGGCAGGGACGGCGGCTGTGCGTCGTCACCGGCACGCACGGCGACGAGCTTGCCGGACAATACGTCTGCTTTGCGCTCTCACAGCTCCTGGCCGCGCACCCCGAGCGCCTGCGCGGCACGGTCGACATCTACCCCGCGCTCAACCCCATGGGCATTGACTCCGTCACGCGCGGCATCCCGGCGTTCGATCTGGACATGAACCGCATCTTCCCCGGCGGGCGCGACGGCTCCGCCTTTGAGGAGATCGCCTGCGACATCGTCGAGAGCCTGGAGGGCGCGGACCTCGTGCTCGACCTGCACGCAAGCAGCCTCTTCCTGCGCGAGATGCTCCAGGGGCGCGTCATGCGCGAGTGCGAGGCGCGGCTGCTGCCCTATGCGCGGCGGCTGGGGCTGGACTTCGTGTGGGTCCATCCCTCCGCGACGGTCATGCAGGCCACGCTCAGCCACACGCTCAACTCGCGCGGCACGCCCTGCATCGTCGTGGAGATGGACGTGGCCATGCGCATCAACCGCGAGATGGGCGACCGGCTCGTGCGCGGCATTCTGGCGCTGATGGAGGACCTGGGCATGTGGACCGGCGACGCAGGGGATCCGTCCCCCGCGCCGTTCCCGGACCCGATCGTCTGCGACGACGACGCGCGGGTGACGTTCATCAATGCGGAATCGTCGGGCGTGTTTCTGGCGGAGGATCTGTGCGGGCGGCAGGTGCGCGCGGGCGAGCGGCTGGGGCGCATCGTGGACCCGCTGCAGGGCGAGGTGCTGACGGACGTGCGCGCGCCGTTTGACGCGCTGGTGTTCACGATGCGCGCGTATCCGATCGTGTATCAGGGCTCGCTGATCGCGCGGCTGCTGCGGATGGGAGGCGGGGACGCATGAGGAAGGACATTCTGTTTTCGCTGCCCTCGCCCTACCGCGACACCATGCGCGTGACGGGCTACCGGTTCGGCAAGGGCGAGAAGGCCTGCGCGATCGTGGGCGCGATGCGCGGCAACGAGGTGCAGCAGCTGTACGTGTGCTCGCGCCTGGTGTCGATGCTGCGCGAGATCGAGCAGGAGGGCGGCATCGTCGAGGGCAAGAGCCTGCTGGTGATCCCGACGATCAACAACTTCTCCATGAACCTGGGCAAGCGCTTCTGGCCGACGGACAACACGGACATCAACCGCATGTTCCCGGGCAAGCGGGAGGGCGAGACGACGGAGCGCATCGCCTACGAGGTGTTCGAGCGGCTGCGCTGCTATCAGCACGGGGTGCAGCTGGCGTCGTTCTACATGCCGGGCACGTTCATCCCGCACGTGCGGCTGATGGGCCCGGCGGGCAAGGATGCGGAGCTGGCGCGGGACTTTGGCCTGCCCTACATCTACCTGCGCACGCCCAAGCCGTATGACACGGTGACGCTGGGCTACAACTGGCAGCGCGTGGGCACGCATGCGTTTTCGCTGTACGCGGGCAAGACCGACGCCATCGACGAGAACGCGGCGGACCTGTGCATCCGCTCCATCGTGCGGTTTTTGAACCTGCGGGGCATTGTGCGCTGCGCGACGCCGCCGGGGCATGTCAGCGTGACGATTGGCGACGAGGACCTGCACGCCGTCTCCTCCACGTGCGGCGGGCTGCTGCGGCGGGTCAAGTTTGCCGGCGCGCACGTGCGCCGCGGCGAGCAGCTCGCCTTTGTCATGGACCCCGGCGACGGCTCCGTGCGCGAGGTGCTGCGCACGCCCATCACGGGCACGCTGTTCTTTGTGCACGACCAGCCCTTTGTGCTGGAGCACACGCCGGTCTTCAAGATCCTCGGCAGCCGCGTCGACTAGTCGCCATGCGGCGACGGGCGCTAGGGGGTTGGCGGTGGGCCGTGGCGGCCCGGCATGCGCCGGGGGGCGCTAAGGGGCCCGGCATGCGCCGGGGGGCGCTAGGGGGTTGGCGGTGGGCCGCTTCGTTCGTGTGTGTTCGTGTCGTTGGGCCGTGGCGGCCCGCTTCCCCGCGTGTTCGTGCGTGTTCGCGTCTTCATGGGATATCCCCAGCGCGCCGCGGCGTTCGTGCGTGTTCGCACGGACGGGGCGATTTCCCCCGGCGTGACGAATGCCGTCGAGCGAAAGCCATCTGCCCCGGCAGGGAATTGGGCCCGCCGGGGCGAATTCTTTTTCCCGGCCCGCCATGCGGCCCGGCATGCGCCGGGAGGCGCTAAGGGCCCGGCATGCGCCGGGGGGCGCTAGGGGGTTGGCGGTGGGCCGTGACGGCCCGGCGCGCAATATTGCCGCGTCGAGTTCATCCTGTGGCGAAAACCGCCACGCGATTGTCACGACTTTCGGTAATATTACCGTCCGCGCGGCCCCTCCCCCGTCCGCGCCCCTCCCCTCTCCCCCGCCTGCCGCACGCCCCGGCCATTACCCCCGCGTCGAGGCCATCGTGGGGACATGTCGAGACCATCGCGTGGGCATGTCGAGGCCATGGTGTGGCGACGTCGATGCCATCCCGTGGGGACCTCCTGCCAAAAGGCTTGAAATTCCTGCCTTTTTCGCCTCTATTACCCCGCTAACTACATGGAATCATATCAATGACATGTATGCGGCGCGCGCCTGCCGGTCGCAGCGCGCGCATCGGGGTACGAGGAACCGGCCCGCCTGCATCGCCGCGCCCCGCCGCCGCCCCGTCCCCGCGGGGTTGCGTTACGCCTGTAAAATATGTTACAATGGATACATTCAATTCGCGCTCGCCCGGTTCCCCCCGGGCCCGTCAGGGAGGCGTCTCATGGCCAAGGTCATCTCCATCGCCAACAACAAGGGCGGCGTCGCCAAGACCACCACCGCCGTCAACCTCGCGTGCGGCCTGAAAAGGCTCGGCTGCCGCGCGCTGCTCGTCGATATGGACCCCCAGTCCTCCGCCACCGTGTACCTCGGGCTCGACCCCCTCGCGCTGGAGCGATCCAGCTACGAGGTGCTCATGGGCCGCTGCCCCGCCCGCGAGGCCGTGCTGCGCCTGGACGCCGTGGACCTGCTCCCCGCGTCGATCACGCTTTCCGCCGGCGAGCTGGAGCTGTCCGCCCGCATCGGCCGCGAGACCGTGCTGCGCCGCGCCCTCGCCCCGCTGCTGGACGACTACGACGCCATCGTCATCGACAACTCGCCCTCCCTGGGCGTGCTGACCGTCAATTCGCTCATGGCCTCCGACGCCGTCGTCGCGCCCTCCGAGCCCAGCTTCCTGGCGCTCAAGGGCCTGGAGATCCTCTTCAGCGTGATTTCGCAGGTGCGCGAGCTCTACCCCGCCCTGCAGATGCTCGGCGTGCTCATCACCCAGATGGACCCCCGCACCACCCATCACCGCGAGGCCGCCGAGGCCATCCGCGAGCGATACCCCGTCTTTGACACCGTGATTCGCCGCTCCGTCCGCTATGCGGACGCGTGCCTTGCGTCCCAGCCGGTGATGGACTTTGCCCCCGGCTCGCCGCAGGCCCAGGCCTATATGGACTTTAGCAGGGAGGTGGCCGCCCGTGCCGGCATCCAGACGCGTCTCTCTTAAGGACCGCGAGGACCGCGACCGCAGCGTGCGGCGCGCGCTGGACGCGTTTCTGACCCCGCCGGAGGCGGCGGTGACAAATGTAACGGATGTAACAGATGTAGCGGATGTGTCAGATGTGACGAATGTGCCACATGTCGCAGACGTTACCGAGGTTACGGATGTGGCCGATGTGTCGCATGTTGCGGACGGGCCGCAGCCTGCGCGCGACGCCTTCGATGCGCAGGAGCCGGACCCCGCCCATGCGGTTCCGCTGTCTGCCCCCCGCCGCGCCGCCCGTGGCCGCGTGGTCACCGCCCAGCCGGATGCGCTCAGCGACGTGCGCCGCTTTGACGCACCCGCGCCGTTTGTGCTCAAGGGCCGCCGCTTCGACCCGCCGGCCGGCGCGCGCAAGCGGCAGAACTACGCCCTCTCCGCCGAGACGATCAAGCGCATCGCCCTGGCCAGCGCGTATGCGGGCGTGGGCAAGGCGGAGCTGGTCGACGCGGTGCTGTGCGCGGCGCTGCGCGACCTGCTGGACGAGTAGCCCTTGCGCCTCTGTAACGCCTGTGACGGATGATACGGACGGTACGAATGACACGCATGTTACGGATGTTACAGTTGATGCGCGGATCCGGAGGCCGCGGAGGCCGTGCGGCGGCTTTCCGGCTGCTCCGTGCCGGCTGTATCGAATGTATTGGCTGTATTGGCTGTATCGCCTGTATCGGCTGTAACAGCCGTAACCCCTGTAACAGCCGTAATTCCTGTAACATCCACCCCGCGGCGACCTCGTCCGCAGCGGCCCAGGCGACAGCGGCGGGGTCAGCGCCAGCCGCCCCACCTGGCGGCAACGCCATCCGGCCCGACCGTCCCGGCGGCTTCCCGGCTGTCCTGCGTCGGTTGTATCGAATGTATCGACCGTATCGCCCGTATCAACTGTAACAGCCGTAACCTCTGTAACAGCCACCCCGCGGCGACCCCGCCAGCAGCCCAGGCGACAGCGACGGGGTCACCGCCAGCCGCCCCATCCCGCGGGCAGCGTCACCGGCCCGACCGTCCCGGCGGTTTCCCGGTGGTCCTGCGTCGGCTGTATCGAATGTATCGA
>DVFJ01000006.1 GCA_018713325.1 Candidatus Onthenecus intestinigallinarum
GTGAACGCCACGACGGAGGGCGTGGTGCGCCCGCCTTCGGGGTTGGGAATGACGATGGCCTCGCCGCCCTCCATGACGGCGACGCAGCTGTTGGTGGTGCCAAGGTCGATGCCGATGGTCTTGCTCATTACGAAAGATCCCTCCTGCGCCGTGTGCGCCCGATTCTTCAGGGCTACCATAGCGCAAAAAAATGAACGGAGTGTAGACGCGCCGGGATATTTTATGTTTTTTGGCGGAACATCCGCCATCCCGGGGAACCAATACGCATTATTATACCATGAAGTGGCGAAAAGAAAAAGGAAAAAAGCGCAACATGTCCGCAGAAAGCGAAGGGGGTCAATGCGCAAAAGGGCCGCCGCATGGCACGCGGCGGCCAAAAGAGCTCAGCGGGGCAGGACATCCGCGAGGATTTGCTCGAGGCGCTCCTGCCAGCGGTCGAAGTCCATTGCGGCGGTGTAGTAGGTCTCCAGCTCGTCGTGCAGGGCCATGGCGGCGCGCAGCTCGCCCACGGCGCGCGCCGTCATCAGAGAGAAGGCCGCCTCGTCGGCCTGCGCATCCGCCGGCGGCGTGGGAAATAGGGGCTGCAGGTCGATGCGCTCGTCGGGATCGTTTAACTCGTCGGTCGTGAAGAGCAGGCGGAGCTTGGGCAGATACAGGTGCGCAAGGCGTTCGGGGCAGATGGGATCGCGCAGCGCGATCGCGTCGTGGCCGCGCTGCAGCGCCCGGTCGCGCAGCACGCGCAGGGGCAGGTCGGCGCTCTGACCGAACGCGGCGGAGAGCACGACGGTGCGCTGGCGGGGCAGGCTGTCGAGCAGGCGCACGTGGCCATGCGGCGTATAGGCCGCGCCGAAGAGCGCGCGCCGCTGTGCCGTACATTCCGGCGTGTCGGGCAGGTAGGCGTGTTGCAGTCCTTCCGAGAGCGCCAGCGCGCGGCGCACGTCCGGCGCAGCGCCGCAGGCGGACCGCTGCATCTGCGCCGCCGCAGCCAGGCAGCAATAGGCGCGGCGGAAGCGCTCGCCGATCTCGCGCGACAGCGCGCCGATGCGCGCGCAGTCGCGGCGCAACCGGCTCTCATCCAGATAGTCGCCCAGCGCGACCAGCGTCTCCCGCGCGCCTGGCAGCTCGGGATCGTAGGCATGCGGCGCGGTCGCATCCATCATGCAAAGCCCCAGGGACGGCGCGCATACGGCGTCCAGGCTGTCCGGATCGCTCGAGCAGGGGAAGAGCTCGTAGTCCAGCCCTGCGGCGTCCAGCGCGCGGGCGACGCGCTTCATCATGCTGCTCTTGCCCACGCCGGGGCCTCCCTTGAGCAGGAGCAGCCGCTCCCTGCCGTCCATCACGCCGGAAAAACACGAGTAGAAGCCCTGGCCGGTGTTGCCGCCGGGAAAGAGTTTGATCGTCAGCGCCATGGCATCGCCTCCTTCAGACATCCAAAAAAGCGCCCGCGCATTCATCGTATGCGCGGGCTGAAACGGATATGCTTACTTGAGGAAGAGCTCCACGACGGGCACGAGTACGTCGGGCTTGCGGGCGGGCAGCTCGATGACGAGCAGGCCGTCGCCCTGCGCCGCGCCCTCGCTGAAGTGATCGACCCGGCCTTCGGTGAAGTGCAGCTCGCTGGCGTCGTGCAGGAACTGCGCGTACGCCACCTTGCCCGCCAGACCGGGCAGCTGCACGTGGGCGAAGGGGTAGGCGAACAGGTGCAGGTACAGGCGCTTGCCGTCCTCGCTCTGGGTAAAGCGGCAGTCGGCGGGCAGCGCGGACAGAAGCTCCGGCTCGGCCATCGTGCACCCGTAGATACTGCGCCCGTTAAAGCGCATCCAGTCGGCGTAGACGCGCAGGGCGTCCTGCGCGCGCCGGTCGAAGCAGCCGCGGGCCGTCGGACCGACGTTCATGAGCAGGTTGCCGCCCAGGGAGACGGTGTTGACGAGCATGCGGATGAGCATCTCGGGCGACTTCCAGGTCGTCTCGTCGCGATGGTAGCCCCAGGAGCCCGAGAACGTCTGGCAGGCCTCCCAGGTCACATACTCGCCCGTCTGCGGGTGGCGCAGCCACTCCAGCGGCTGGTACTGCTCGGGCGTCCACAGGTCCTGCTCGATGCCGGCGCGGTTGTCGATGAGAATGTCCGGCTGCAGTCGGCGCGCCAGCGCGATGAGCGCGTCGGCCTCCCAGTCCGCGGCGCCCTTGCCGCGCATCCAAGCCCGATCGCCCTCGCCGTGATAGTCGGGATAGGAAAAGTCGAACCAGAGGATGTCGATCTTGCCGTAATGCGTGAGCAGCTCGGTCACCTGATCGCGCATGTACTGCGCGTAGCGGCGCATGTCGCGGCCCTCGTTCTGCGCGCGGGCGTCGGGATCGTCGCGGCGTGGGTGGTGCATGTCGATGGTGAAGTCCGGGTGATGCCAGTCGATCAGCGAGTAGTAGAAGCCCACGCGCAGGCCCTCCGCGCGGAAGGCCTCGACGTACTCGCGCAGCAGGTCGCGCCCGGCGGGCGTGTTGGTGCACTTGTAATCCGTGTAACGCGTGTCCCACATGCAAAAGCCCTCGTGGTGCTTGGATGTGAAGACCGCGTAGCGCATGCCGGCAGCCCTGGCCTGACGCGCCCACTCGCGCGCGTCGTACAGGTCCGGATCAAAGCGCGCAAAGTACCGGTCGTAGTCAGCCTCGGACATGCGCTCGCGCGTCTTGACCCATTCGTGGCGCGCGGGCAGCGCATACAGGCCCCAGTGGATGAACATGCCGAAGCGGTCGTGGCGGAACCACGAGGCGTCGCCCGGCGTCCGGCGGATGGCGTAGCTGGACATCTTGCATTCCTCCTCCTGAATGGTGGGTCACTGTGCCTCAGCGGCCTCGGCCTCGGCCTGCTCCCAGGCGTCGTACAGCGCGCTCAGATCCTGCTGCGCCTGCTGATAGGCGCGCGAGGTCTCGGCGGCCAGCGCGGGATCGGCGTAGAGCGCGGGGTCGCTCATCTTCTGCTCCAATTCGGCAATCAGCGCCTCCTGGCGGGCGATGGCCTGCTCGGCCTCCTGCACGCGCTGGCGCAGCTGCTTGAGCTGCTGCCGGCTCTGCCGGTCGCGGCGGCGCTCCTTGTCCAGCTCCGTGCGCGTCTTGCCTTCGGCGGCGGCGTCCGGCGCGACGGGCCGGTTCTTCTTTTCGATGTAGTCGTCGTAGTTGCCCAGGTATTCCGTCACGCCGTCGGGGCGCATCTCCACGACCCGGTTGGCGACGCGGTTGATGAAGTAGCGGTCGTGCGAGACGGTGAGGATCGTGCCCTGAAAGTCGGAAAGCGCGGCCTCGAGCACCTCGCGCGAGTCCATGTCCAGGTGGTTGGTCGGCTCGTCCAGCAGCAGCAGGTTGTCCTCGCGCAGCATCAGCGCGGTCAGCGCCACGCGTCCCTTCTCGCCGCCGGAGAGCGTGCGGATGGGCTGGAACACGTCGTCGCCCGTGAAGAGGAACAGCCCCAGCGCGCCGCGTACGTCGGACTGCTCCATGCGCGGGAAGCGGTCCCACACCTCGTCCAGCACGGTCTTGTCCTCGTGCAGCGAGGCCTGGTGCTGGTCGTAGTAGCCCAGATCGACGTTGGCCCCGAAGCGGACCGCGCCCGTGTCGGGCGTAAGCTCGCCCACGATCAGGCGCAGCAGCGTCGACTTGCCCACGCCGTTGGGGCCGATCAGCGCCACGCGGTCGCCGGCGCGCAGGCGCAGCGTCAGGTGTTCGAAGAGATGCTTGCCCTCAAAGCCCTTGGACAGGTCCGTCAGGGCGAGCACGTCCTCGCCGGTGCGCCGGCGCGCGCGGAAGCGGAAGCGGATGGCGCGCTCGTCCACCGGCTTTTCCAGCTTCTCCATGCGCTCCAGCGCCTTTTCGCGGCTCTCGGCGGCGCGGATGGACTTCTCGCGGTTGAACATGCGGTAGCGCGCGATGATCGCCTGCTGGCGCTCGATCTCCTTCTGCTGCAGTTCGTAGGCCTTCATGCGCGCCTCGAACCGCTCCTCGCGCTGGCGCATGTAGCGCGTATAGTTGCCGTCATACTGCTCGACCGTGCCCATGAGCAGCTCCGCCATGCAGGTACAGACGTTGTCCATGAAGTAGCGGTCATGCGAGATGACGAGGACGGAGCCGCGATAGCTCTGCAGATAGCCCTCCAGCCACTGGGTCGTCTCCAGGTCCAGGTGGTTGGTCGGCTCGTCGAGCAGCAGCAGATCCGGCCGCTGCAGGAGCAGGCGCGCCAGGCACAGGCGCGTGCGCTCGCCGCCGCTGAGCGAATCGGCCGGCTGGTCGTACTGCGCGCTGGTGAAGCCCAGGCCCGTCAGCACGCCGGCGACGGCGCTCTTCCAGCCGTAGCCGTTCGCTTCTTCAAAGGCGGAGGTCAGCCGGTCGTACTCGCGCGAGAGCCGGTCAAACGCGGCCGCGTCGTCGTGCGCGTCGGCCATCTCGTGCTCGAGCGCGCGCAGGCGCTCCTCCATGCGAAAGACCGGCTCAAAGACCTGCTCCAGCTCGCCCCATACGGTGTTGCCGGGGGTGGTCATGCCCTGCTGGGCGAGGTAGCCTACGCGCAGGCCGCGCGAGAGGCTCAACTGGCCGCCGTCGGGCGCGTCGAGCCCGGCGATGATCTTCATGAGCGTCGACTTGCCGCTGCCGTTGACGCCCACCAGGCCCATGCGGTCGCCCTGCTGGAGGGTGAGGTTCACATCCTTGAGCACGACGTTGACGCCGAATGATTTGACGAGGTTCTGTATGGAAAGAATGATCATGCGTTCCAATCCTTTTCGGGTGATGAGGGCGGCGCGCCGCCCACGCCTTCTATTATACCGTCTGGAGCGCGCCCGCGCAAGGGAATTGAAACGCGGCCCGAAAAAGCGTATACTATACCATAGAAGGAAGGGGAGGGTGAGCGATGAAGCTTTGCGCCTGCTGCTTTCAGCAACTGCCGCCGCTCGCGCGTGCGGACAAGCCCTATCTGCTCTCCATGATGGACGAATGGGACGAGCCGTCCGAGCGCGTGCTGTTCACGGGCATCAGCGGAACGGGCAAGAGCACGGTGCTCGCCTGCATTCAGGATACGTTCGACGCCGTCGTGCTGCGCCGTCAGACGAGCGTGCGCGGCGACGTGGCGCTGCTGGTGCGCGGGCTGCTGCCGCAGGGCGACGCGTTGCTCGTGCGCTGTCGCAGCGCGGCGTTTTTCAAACGTATGCGCGCGCGCTTCCCGCAGGCCGAGCCCATCGGCAGCGTGGGCGGGCGGCGCATCGGCGACGCGCCCGCGGCGGACGGTGCGCCCAACACGCTGCTGTGCGATGTGTATGGCGCGCATGACATGACCCCGCGCGAGGCCAAGCGCGAGCTGACCGCGCTGTACCGGGAGGACGCCGGGCGCTGCAAGGAGCTGCTGGAGTCCATCGGGCTGTTCCTGGTGGGCAAGCGCGTGCACATCGAGGCGGACGGGGCATACGTATCCCTGGACGACGGCAGCCGCCACGCGCTGGGCGGGCTGTCGGCCGGCGAGCTGCGCGCGCTGACGCTGCTCATCCGCATCGTGCGCGGGCTGCGCCCGGGCGGCATCCTGCTGCTGGACGAGCCGGAGATGCACCTGCACCCGGCGCAGCTGCTGGGCTTTCTGGAGATCCTGGAGCGGCAGGTGCTGGACGCGGACGGACAGATGATCCTCAGCTCCCACGCGCCGCAGGTGTGGGACCGCTACCGCAGCCTGGGGCTGTGCGTGGAATTGGGGGGACGGCCATGAGCGGCTTTGACGACGCGTACCGCGCCATGCGCGAAGAGGCCGCCGCCGCGCGCAACAAGCGCGTGCTGCTCGTGGAGGGCAGGGGGGACGTCGACTTTCTGACGTACATGCTCGACAAACAGCCGCTGCGCTCAGCCGGGTTTTACTCGCGCTTTGCCATCGGCGCGGCGGGCGGCAAGGACAACGTGCTGCGCATGCTCGAGCGCGAGCCCGAGTGGCTGGGGCTTGTGGACCGCGACGCCTGGAGCGCCCGCACGCGCGACGCCTATGAGGGAAAGCTGCGGAATCTGTACTTTTTGCCGCGGTATTGCATCGAAAACTACCTGATCGACGTCAATATATTGGAAGAGATCTTCGGTTCGCGCGGCTGCGGGCAGGAGCTCTCGCAGGCGCTTCGGACGATCCGCGCGCAGATCCCGGGCGCCGTGCGCCACGGGAGCCTGTGGCGCGCGGTGCAGCCGCTGTACGACGAGCTGATGGGCCTGGGGTTCAACGGCGCGCTGCTGCGCTTTGACGTGCCCAGCGACAGCGAGATCTTCGAGGTGCTCAAGTCATGGGATCGCCTGCTCGACGCGCGGCGGATCTATGCGGACTACCGCGCGTTTGAGGAGAAGGGGAGCGCCATGCCGGTGGACGAGGCGCTGCGCGTGTGGATCCACGGCAAGGTCTTCTGGCGAAAATCCGTCGCGCCGGCCCTGCAGGAGGCGCTGGGCGGCATGGGCGAAGAGCGCCTGCAGCGGATGATCTACCGCGCGATGCCGCTGCCGACGGACGTCGAATTGCTGCTGAAGGGGCTCCTCGCGCTCGAAAAATCGCCTTGAATCGCCTGATTGCGCGGATCAGGGGGGTTTACATACGCGCGATATGTGATATACTAGGTATGATCTTTTGGAATGCGACCTGTATGCCGGATGCGCGCCGCTCACCGGGAAGGCGCCCCGGCTCTTCATAGATGGTCAGAAAGGAACCGGTGAAATCGATGCGCAACAGGCCCAGTTACCATTATACGCCCGCCCGCAGCGAGGTGATCAACCGCAAACCCGCGCCCAGACGGCCGCGCGCAAATTGGAACCAGATTCTGCTGCTGCTGTTCTTTATCGCCCTGCCGTTTTGCGGGCTGCTTGCGCTGTTCTTCGGGTTCATGAAGTGGGTGTTCATCGTGCTGTCCGTGACCGCGCTGGCGCTGATGTGGTATCAGCGCGGGTTCAATGCGCGCGGCCGGCTGACGATGTCGCTGCTGTTCAGCGTGCTTACGGTCGTCATGCTCGTCTCCGCGCTCTCGCCGCAGTCGGGCGTGGGCGTGAACGTGCCCGTGACGATGAGCACGATCCCGCCGATCAGCTATTCCGCGCCCTCGATCGTCTCCACGCCCGTGCCGACGGTCGAAAACATCGGAAACGACGGCCTGACGGCCGTGGAGGGGGTGCAGGCTGCCGCGGCGGATGCGTCCATGACCGGGACGGATGGGACGGACGCGCAGTCCGGCGCCGCGGGATCCACGCAGGCCATGACGCAGGGCCAGCAGGTGCTGGAAAAGTTTATGCAGACCTGGCAGGTTGCGATCATGGCGGACCTGGTGCCGCTCACGCCGCCCAGCTGGCGCTCGGCGCAGGCCGAGCCCGCGCAGGAGCTGTTCTGGAAATTCCAGAACCTGCGCCTGCAGAGCTGGGAGTATGAGGGCTCGCCCCAGGGAACCGACGCGGACTCTGCCCAGACGATCACCGTCATCTACGACGCGATCTCCAGCAACCGCCAGCAGACGTTCCAGGCGCAGGCGCTGGTCGTCAAGGAGGACGGCGAGTGGTATGTCGATCCCGACTCGCTCACGGGCATCAAGATCGAGCGGACCACGCCTGAGCCGGAGCTGGACTATTCGCCGCTGCCGGCCACGCCCACGCCCGTGCCCACGGAGGTGCCCACGGCCAACACGCTGATGTACTACAACCCCGACGGCGGCAAGCTCTACCATGCGAACCCCGAGTGCAGCAGCGTCGCGGCGGACTACCTGCCGCTGACCAGCTTCAAGTTCGGGCTGGTGCTCTCGGACGACAAGTTCTCGCGCCTGGAGCCGTGCGATACGTGCGACGCGCCGCCCAAGTCGGCGCTGGAAGGCGAATAATACCCCTGGCGCGCGGGTTGCGACGGCGAACCGCGCGCCATGTCCTTGAAGGGACGGAAACCGCCGAAATTTTGCGCGAAAAAAGCGCGCAGACGCTTGACAAATCAGGGAAGAATCGAGTAAAATAACGGTTGTGTCGATAGGTTCCCATTAGCCCCGGGACTGTTGACAGCGCCGAACCAAGCGTCTGACCAGCGCGCGGTTTTTGTTCCTGCTACATTCACCGAGGAGGGAATTCACGTGAAAACGTTTATGGCGAAGGCCGAAACCGTCGAGCGCAAGTGGTACGTCGTCGATGCGGAGGGCCTGGTCCTGGGCCGTCTGGCCAGCCAGGTTGCCAGCATTCTGCGCGGCAAGAACAAGCCGACCTATACGCCCCATGTCGATACCGGCGACCATGTCATTGTCCTCAATGCGGACAAGGTCGTCCTCACGGGCAAGAAGCTCGACCAGAAGATCTACTACCATCACTCCGGCTATCCGGGTGGACTGAAGGAGACCGCCTACCGCAAGCTGATGGCTGAGAAGCCCGAGTTCGCCGTCAAGCATGCCATCGTCGGCATGCTGCCCAAGGGCCCGCTCGGCCGCAAGATGGCCAAGAAGCTGCGCGTGTACGCCGGTACCGAGCATGAGCACGAGGCCCAGAAGCCCGAAGTGCTCGTGCTGAAGTGATTCGGAAGGAGGAGTAACGATGTCTCAGGCTCAGTATCAAGCAGTGGGTCGCCGCAAGAAGGCGATCGCCCGCGTTCGCCTCGTTCCGGGCGAGGGCAAGGTGGTCATCAACCGCCGCGATATCGACAACTACTTCGGCCTTGAAACGCTGAAGATGACCGTTCGTCAGCCCCTGACGCTGACGGAGACTGCCGGCCGCTTTGACGTGCTGGTGAACGTGTACGGCGGCGGCCTTTCCGGCCAGGCCGGCGCGATCCGCCACGGCATCTCCCGCGCGCTGGTGAAGGCCGATCCCGAGCTGCGCCCGGCGATCAAGAAGGCCGGTTTCCTCACGCGCGATCCGCGCATGAAGGAGCGCAAGAAATACGGCCTCAAGGCTGCCCGTCGCGCGCCGCAGTTCAGCAAGCGCTGATGCACGCCCTTTCAGCCTCTCCGCACAGGGGAGGCTTTTTCTGAAAGGGAGGGCTTTGACTCGAACGGGGCGCCTTGCGTCCCTGTACGGGTTCGCATGTCGTGCTATGATATAATCTTGTCCCAATTCAAGGAGGCGTATTGACATGACGGTGATCTCGGTTATCGCGACCATTCTGCTCGTGCTGGCTGCGCTGGTGCTGATCGCGACCGTGTTGCTCCAGCCCGGCGAGACGAATAACCTGGGCGCGATCGCTGGCGGCGCAGAGACGTTCTTTGGAAAGAGCAAGGCCAAGACGATGGAGGGCAAGCTCGCGCTGGCGACGAAGATCGCGGCGGGCGTGTTCATCGTGATGGCGCTGCTGCTCGCAGCGATCTACTGATCTTGCCAGACATATGACGGGGCCGGGCGCAAAAGCGCTTGGGCCCCGTTTGGTCTTTTTGGCCCCGGTTGGGGCAGAATAGGCGGGCAGAACCCGCCGGAAGGAGGATTGCCATGCGAAAAGAGATGCACGGCCGGCGGCGCATGCCCCCAAAACGGCCGCAGGAAAAAAAGAAAAGGAAGAAGAGGATGCAGATCCCGGAGCCGCGCCTGCGCGATGCGGCGCTGGAGGAGCGCATCGCGCAGGCTGTGCGCGACATCCGCAGGCCCATAGGCCCGGCGGATGTGGCCGCGCGCACCGGTATTGCCGAGGGGATCGCGCAACAGCTGCTCTTTGCGCTCGCGCGGGATGGCTTGCTCGCCTATACGCGCCAGGGCCTGTTCGCCACGCCCCAGGCGATGGGCTATCAGGTCTGCCGCGTGCAGAAAAGTCAGCGCGGCGGCGCGTATCTGATCGCGGAGGACGGCGGCGAATGGCGCGCGGCCGAGGACGCGCTGGGCGGCGCGATGCACGGGGACACGGTGTGGGCGTCGCCGCAGCGCGGCGACACGGCGGTCGTCGTGCGCGTCGTGCGGCGGGCCAATGAGACGATGGTCGGCACGCTGCGCCGGGCCGGAAAGCGCGTGTACCTGGAGCCGCAGGATAGGCGCCTGCCGGAGACCGTCGCGCTGACGGGCAGCCTGGACGCCGCGCAGGAGGGCGACCTGGTGGCCGTACGCGTCGTGCGCTGGCCAGAAGAGGGGGGACTGCAGGCCCAGGTGACGGAAGAGCTCGGACGTGCGGGCGACGTGCGGGGAGAGATGAACGCCATTCTGCATACGTTCGGGCTGCGGCGCGGCTTTGCGCAGGAGGTCCTGCAGGAGGCGGAGCGGGCCGCTGCGCAGGACATCGGACCGGCGCTCGCGGGACGGCTGGACCTGCGCGGCGCGCGCTGCTTTACGATCGACGGAGCGGATGCAAAGGACTTTGACGACGCGGTGTCCATCGAGCGCGAGGGGGACGGCTGGAGGCTGGGCGTGCACATTGCGGACGTGAGCCACTACGTGCGGCCCGGCACGGCGCTGGAGCGCGAGGCCTATGCGCGTGGCACGAGCGTCTACCTGCCCGGCGTCGTGCTGCCGATGCTGCCCGAGGCGCTCTCCAACGGCAGTTGTTCGCTCAACCCGGACGTCGACCGGCTGACGCTCTCGGCGATCCTCTCCTTCGATGCGCAGGGCGAAGTGCGCGATTACCGCCTGTGCCGCTCCGTGATCCGCTCATGCGCGCGCCTCGTGTACGAGGACGTCAACCGCCTGCTGGAGACGGGCGAGGCGGCAAATGCGCGCTATGCGATGCTCGAGGGCGACCTGCGGGAGATGGCGCGCCTGTCTGAGCGGATCCGGGCGCGGCGCACGGCGCGCGGCAGCATCGACTTTGAGCTGCCGGAGGCGCAGATCGACACGGACGCGGCGGGCGAGCCGACGGACGTGCGGGCGCGCTCGCGCGGCGTGGCGCACAAGATGATCGAGGACTTCATGCTTGCAGCCAATGAAATTGTCGCGCGCCACGCGCGGGAGCGGGAGCTGCCGATCCTCTATCGCGTGCATGAGGCGCCCGATCCGGATAAGCTGGCCTCCTTCGCGCAGTTCGCGGGCAGCCTGGGCCTGCGCGTGCCTGCGTCCGAGGACGCGACGCCGCTGGCGCTGCAGCGTCTGCTGGTCCAGGCGCAGGACCGGCCGGAGTATCCGGCGGTCGCGAGCCTGCTGCTGCGCAGCATGCAAAAGGCCGCATATGACCCGCGGCCCCTGGGGCACTTCGGCCTGGCGGCCAAGGACTACTGCCACTTTACCTCGCCGATCCGGCGCTATCCCGACCTGTTCACCCACAGGGTGCTGGCGCGCTCCTTCGAGGGCGGGGATATGGCGGCGCTGCGGGGGAGCGCGCAGGCCGCGGCCGCGCAGGCATCCGAGCGCGAGCGCAACGCCATGGAGGCCGAGCGCGAGGCGGACCGGATGATGATGGCGCGCTACATGTCCGGGCATATCGGCGAGACGTTCGACGCGACGGTCACGGGCGTCGTCGAGTGGGGCTTCTTCGCGACGCTGGACAACACCGTCGAAGGGCTCGTACACGTGCGCACGCTGGAGGACTACTTCACGTTCAATGAGCGCAGCCAGTGCCTGATTGGCGAGCGCACTGGCGTGCGCTACCGCATCGGCCAGAAGGTGCGCGTGCGCGTGGAGAGCGTCGATACGCAGATGTACCAGATCAACTTCGTGCTGGATTGAGACCTGCATACAAAAACCCCCGGGAAACGTTCCCGGGGGTTTGCGCGGCCTGCGACCTCAGCTGAACTTCTTCTGGATGAGCATCGCCAGCTCATACACGTCCTGATCGATCTCGGCCTGATCCGGGCCCTCGATCATCACGCGCACGAGCGGCTCCGTGCCGGAGGGGCGGATGAGCACGCGGCCGCGGCCGGCGTATTTCTGCTCCAGCTGCGCGATGGCGGCCTGCACCTCCGCGTCCGCCTTGTATTCCTCCTTGCGGCTGTCCGGCACCTTGGCGCCCAGCTGGGACTGGGGCAGCACGTGCATGACCTTGGCCAGCTGCGAGAGCGACTGCTTCGTCTCGGACATCACGGTCAGCAGCTGGATGGCGGTGATGATGCCGTCGCCCGTGGTGTTGTGGTCCAGGAAGATCACGTGGCCGGACTGCTCGCCGCCGAGGTTGTAGCCGTTGGCGAGCATCTCCTCGAGCACGTAGCGGTCGCCCACGCGGGTCTTGACCAGCTCGATCTTGTGCTCCTTCATGGCGATGTCCAGGCCCATGTTGCTCATGATCGTGCCGACGAGCGTGTTCTTGGCCAGGCGGCCCTTCTTCTTCAGATGCGTCGCGCAGATGGCCATGATCTTGTCGCCGTCGACGATCTGCCCCCGGTCGTCGACCGCGATCAGGCGGTCGGCGTCGCCGTCAAAGGCCAGGCCGACGTCCGCGCCCAGCTCGCTGACGAGCTCCTGCAGGCGCTTGGGGTGCGTGGAGCCGCAGTATTCGTTGATGTTCGTGCCGTCCGGCTCGTGGTAGTACGCGTTGACCTGCGCGCCCAGCTCGCGCAGCGCGCGCGGGGCGACGGACGAGGAGGCGCCGTGCGCGCAGTCGAGCACGACGTTGAGCCCGTCGAAGCGCACGGAGGTGGTGTTCTTCAAAAACTCGATGTACTGGCGCTGCGCGTTGACCTGACGGATCGGGCGGCCGACGCTGACGCCGGTGGGCAGCTCGGGCAGGGGCGTGCGTCCCTGGATGATGTCCTCGATGCGGTCCTCGATGGCGTCGGGCAGCTTGCAGCCGCTGCGGTCGAAGAACTTGATGCCGTTGTACTCGACCGTATTGTGCGACGCGGAGATGACCACGCCCGCGTCCGCCTCGTAGAAGCGCGTCAGGTAGGCGATGCCGGGCGTGGGCAGCACGCCCAGCAGCACGGCGCGCGCGCCGACGGAGCAGATGCCCGCCACGAGCGCGGATTCGAGCATTTCGCCGGAAATACGGGTATCGCGTCCGACCAGGATCGTCGGACGGCGCACGTTGGATGCGAGCACGGCAGCGCCTGCCTGGCCCAGCTTGAAGGCCAGCTCACAGGTCAGCTCCGCGTTGGCCACACCGCGCACGCCGTCTGTTCCGAATAGTCTTGCCATGGTGTATCCTCCGGTTTCGTTTTGAAATAGCCTGCGCACAAACGCAGGCGGGCATGCGAACATGCCCGCCTGCATTATAGCGGATTCAGGAAGAAAAAGCAAGGTCGAGGGGATCAGGCCCACCACATTTCGGCCTTGTCCTCGAAGACCATGACCTCCTTGAGCAGCGAGATCGCCTTCTGCAGGCCCTCGTTGACGCTCATGAGCGCGTCCTCGTGCTCGATGGAGACCGGGCCGTCATAGCCGACCTTGAGCAGCATGGAGATGATGTCCTTCCACAGCTGGTAGTCGTGGCCGTAGCCGACGGAGCGGAAGATCCAGGAGCGGTGCAGCGCGTCGCCGTAGTGCTTGTTGTCCAGCACGCCGTTGACGGCGGTGTTGGCCGCGTCGATCTTGGTGTCCTTGGCGTGGAAGTGGTAGATCGCGCCCGCCTCGCCCAGCTTGCGGATGCTCTCGACCGGGTCGCAGCCCTGCCAGAACAGGTGGCTGGGGTCGAAGTTCGCGCCCATGATCGGGCCGACGGCCTCGCGCAGGCGCAGCATCGTCTCGGGGTTGTACACGCAGAAGCCCGGGTGCATCTCCAGCGCGATGCGCTCCACGCCGTGCTCCATGGCAAACGCCGAGGCCTTCTTCCAATAGTCGATCAGCACCTCCCACTGGTACTTGAGCGCGTCGGCGAAGTCGGTCGGCCAGGGGCAGGTGACCCAGTTGGGCGTCTTGTCCTCGGGCGAGCCGCCGGGGCAGCCGGAGAAGGTCACGATCGTCTTGACGCCGAGCTTTTCGGCCAGCAGGCAGGCGTTGACGAAGTCCTGATGATCGCGCGCGGCGATTTCGGGGTTGGGGTGCACGCCGTTGCCGTGGCAGCTGAGCGCGGCCAGCTCAAGGCCGTGGCGCTTGATGGTGTCGGCGAATTCCTTGAGCTTCGCGTCGTCGTGCAGCAGCACGTCGGGGTCGCAGTGACCGCGTCCGGGCGAGCCGCCGCAGCCGATCTCCAGCGCCTGTACGCCGGAGTCGGCCAGGTACTTGCACGCTGCGTCGAGGCTCATGCCATAGAGGGGGACCGTCAGGACACAAAGCTTCATGAACAAAACCTCCTTTGGAATTGCAGGGGAAACAATTTCCACAATCGCTGCCATCATTATAGCGCAAAGTGGCCAAAAAAGCAAAACAAAAATACGCGTCCGTCATGCGGCGGGCGCGCGTGAATACAATAGAGATGGGCGCTCAGAGTTCAGAGAGGATGCGGGTGATCGACGCAAGCGCGTCGTAGAGCTCCTTGAACTCGGATACGGACAGGTTTTCCACCTGGCGCTGCACCTGGCCGGCGATCGTCTGGCGGATGGCGGCCAGCTTTTCCGAGCCCGCCGGCAGGATCACGATGTTCACCACGCGCCGGTCGTGCTGGTCGCGCTGGCGGTCGACCAGGCCGCTCTCCAGCAGGCGGTCGACCAGCGGCGTGATGTTCGGCTTGGCGATGCCCAGGCGGCGCGAGATCTCGGAGACGGACATCGTTCCGGCATCCTGCAGCATGGCCAGGACCTGTACGTGCGAAAGCGGAATGCCGTGCTCGGACTGGACAAGGTCCATGTGCAGCAGGCGTTTTTTCAGCAGCGGAAGCGCATGAAACATGTTCTGCGCGAGCTTGTCGATCATCTGCGGGTCAATGACGCGTCTCTTGGGCATGAATGGAGTCTCCTGTCTTCTTTGGATTCAAAATAATACCATTTCATAATGTTTATTTACAGCGCAAACCTATAGAATTGTATACGATTTTTGCCCGAAGGGCAAGGGCTTTTCCGGGCGAATCGCGGCGTTTTAAAATTTTTAGGAAAACTGCGGACAAAACGGGAAGACGCTTTGGACAGAATTCGTCTTTATATAAGATGAACTTTTATTGATCTGCGTTTCAGGCATTTACAGGCGAACTGAAATGGGGTACAATGAAAGATACAACGCATTGCATGGCATCGGACCTTTGCGTATGCTACCAAAATCAGTTTAGATATGAAACGGCAGGTGCGACGGCATGACCGAACAACTCCTCAAAAGCATCCTGGAAAACCTGGCCGCGTTCGCCATCTATGCGGCGATCGTGCTCATCTTCATCGTCGCGTCGTTCAAGTGCTTCGTGCCGCTCTCGCGCAACGCCTCCGCCTTGCGCCGGGCGGCGCGCCGCCTGATCGACGAGGGCAAGCGCGGCGTGGACGTCCCCTCCTGGAACAGCCTGGACTTTCTGGGCCGTAGCCTGCAGGATGACTGGATGCGCTTCCTGCAAAACGCGCAGACGCGCGACGCGCACGGCGGCTCGTGCGACGTGGAGGACTATATCAACGAAGACACGGCCATCGACGAGGCGAGCAACCTGCAGCTGGCCGAGATGATCCCGGGCGTGATGGTCTCCCTGGGCATCCTGGGCACGTTCCTGGGCCTGGTGACGGGCCTGTCGGGCCTGGCGCTCACGGACGACACGGCGACGATGCTCTCCGCCATCGATCAGCTGATCGGCGGCATGAGCACCGCGTTTCTGACGTCGATCTTCGGCGTCATCGCGTCTCTGACGTTCAACTTCCTCAATCGCTACAACACCGGCAAGGCGCAGCGCGCGCTCTCGCACTTCATCGACGCATTCCAGCAGTACGGCATGCCCAAGCCCGTGGACGACCGCACGCAGCTGATCGCCATGCAGCAGGAGCAGACGGCCTACCTGCGCACCGCGGTCGAGGAGGTCTCCGCGCGCCTGGTCACGCAGATCGAGCAGAGCATCCTGCGCGCGCTGCTGCCCGTGCAGCGCTCGATGGACAACTTCATCGTCGCGGCCACGCGCGAGCAGGTTGAGGGCATCGACCGCGTGGCGGCCCGCTTTGTGGAGCGCATGGACGCGGCGATGGGCGGCAGGCTGCAGAACCTGTCGGACAAGCTGGACGAGATGGCGGCCTCCAACCGCGCCACGCAGCAGGATATGAAGGCTGCGGCCGAGGCCATCGCCACCATGACGCAGGACGTGGTCAACATGCACGCGCTCTCCCAGTCGGTCCTGGAGCAGTTCCAGGCCTATACCGCGGACATGTCGCTCAACAAGCAGAACGTGCAGGAGAGCGCCGCCCGCTGCGCGCGCATGATCGAGGAGGCGCAGGCCTCGCTCTCGCGCATGACGCAGGAGGCAGAGACGTCGCTGGCCAATTCGATGGAAAAGGTGGCGCAGACCGCCGCGCAGCAGACGCGTTACCTGGCCAAGCTGCAGGAATACCAGGCGGCGGTGCAGCAGGGCCAGCAGCAGTATGTCGCCTGGACGGACAAGTTCCTCGCCAGCGCGCAGACGCAGAGCCTGACCACGGCCAAGGAACTGGAGCGCGTGAGCGCGTCGGTCAAGGACAGCGCGGCGCTGCTCAACAGCGCGTACCTGTCCTTCTGCGAGCAGCTGGAGGAGGGCCTGAGCAAGGGACTGGCGCTGCTGGACGAAAACGTGACCACCACGACCCGTCAGCTGGGCACGACGCTGGCCGGCATCCGCCAGACGACGGACGCGCTGCCCGCGCTGCTGGCCGGAAGCGCGCGCAAGTACAGCGCGCAGGTCGACCAGTTCGTGGGCGCCCTGCAGCAGCTGCAGCGCTCGCTGGAGCGCACGGCCCAGGCCGCGGAGGACGCCTCCCGTGAGCAGACCCAGAGGGAGGTAAGCTGATGCGCGCGCAACATGGCAGAAGGGCCCGGGGCGATGCGAGCTCGTTCTGGATCTCGTATTCCGACCTGATGGCGAGCATGCTGTTCGTGTTTGCGCTGATCCTGTTCTTCAGCATCTATCAACTGGTCGATCTGCAGGAGAAGAAGACCGCCGAGCTGGAGACGCAGGCGGCGCAGCTGGCGACGCAGCAGAGCCTTCTGTTCGATCAGGAGGCGGAGCTCAAGGACAAAGAGGAGCAGCTGGCGACCTCGTCCCAGCTGCTGGAGGATCAGCAGACGCAGCTGGATGAGCAGGCGGCGCTGCTGGCGCTGACGGCGGCGCAGCTGGAGGAGCGCGAGACCGCGTTCGACGCTCAGAGCGTTGAGCTGGAAGAGGCGCGCCTGCAGATTGCTCTGGCCCAGCAGAACCTGGACGCCCAGCAGCTGCGCCTGGACGAGCAGCAGGCGCAGATTGACAACCTGATCGGCGTGCGCTCGCGCATCATCGAGGACCTGCGCGATGAGATGCGCAGCGCCAACCTTGACACCGTCGTCGACCGGCAGACCGGCGCGATCACGTTTACCAGCTCCGTGCTCTTTGACTACAACAGCTCCGATCTCAAGGACTCGGGCAAGGCGCTGCTGGACAGCTTTTTGCCCGTCTACGTGCACACGCTGCTCTCCGAGGAGAACCAGGACTACGTGGCCGAGATCATCATCGAGGGACACGCGGACATGAGCGGCGACTATCTGAGCAACCTGAACCTGTCGCAGCAGCGCGCGCTGTCGGTCGTGTCCTACTTCCTGTCGGATACGTTCTACGGCCTGACGGCGCAGGAGAAGGAGCAGCTGCGCTCGATCGTCACGGCCAACGGGCGTTCCTGGGTCGATCCGGTCTACAACGAGGACGGGACGGTCAACATGGAGGCCTCCCGCCGCGTGGAGTTCAAGTTCCGCCTCAAGGACGCGGAGATGATCGCCGAGATGAGCAGCATTCTCGAACAGAACGATTGACGCCGGACGCGGCTGGGAAGGATGAAGGACGATGCGGACTTTGGCTTGGGTGCTGATCGTCGTGACGGCCGTGGCGCTGCTGGTGGCCGGCTATGAGCTGGCGACGATGCGGCTCGTGGCGGGCGAGGTGCAGGTGGAGGTCACGCCCGCGGCGCAGAATGAGGCGCTCTTTGAGCAGCTGCGCGCGGACATGGCCAACAACGCCCTGACGGGCCGCGTGTTTACAGGCGAATCCATCGGCGACATCGCGGACTATGTATTCGTCGCCTACACCGTGCCCGTGCGCAACTTCAACCTGCTGCGCGCGGAATGGATTGAGCTGGCCGTGCAGCCCCAGGAGGGCGATGTGACGCAGCTGTTCACCGGCGACGCACAGCAGGTGGCGGGGCTGCGCAGCGCGGAGCTTCGCGCGACGGTGCTGTGCCGCCTGGACGAACAGACCGCCGCGGCGCGCACGCCCAGCCTGTCGGTCAACTATTTCATCTTCGGCCGTGCCTACAGCTTTTCGCTGTAGGCGGCCCCAAATGGACGGGACGGTTGTCCCGTCTTTTTTGCGCCTGCACCCCTTTGCGCGCGCGGCATACGATGATAGCGTGAGGGAGCACCTCATAGACAAAGACGAGGAGGCGCAAACGAGCATGAGCTTTTACTCCTACAAGAACGGCAACGCCGCCGGATGTCCCGGCATCGTCGGGAACGATGTGCTCAACGGCCTGAACGAGAAGATCTGCATTCAGGTGCAGCGCGTGTACGATTCCTGCCTGCAACAGGAGCAGATCGACGACGTGGACGTGACGCTCGTCAGCTACGGTCTGGTGCCCTCGTGCGGGTGCGGCACGAACGACACGAATGAGAACACGCAGCCGGTCATGCCCATCGCATTTGAAAGCTGCCGCTCGACGTCCACCGAGGGCACCATCCGGGATCTGACGATCGACCGCCTGTGCGACCGGCCCTGCTTCGCGCGCGTGCGCTGCAAGATCGACGTGCCGATCGACATCCTGTTTACGGACGCGAATTGTCGCGAGTACATCGGACGCGGCGTGGTGACGGTGAACAAGGACGTCCTGCTGTCCATCCCCGACGAGTCCATCGTGCCCTATACGCTTGAGTCGATGGTCAGCGCCATCTGCGTGTCCGGCACCTACCGCGGCAACAACGTCTTCCGCCTGACGGTGTGCGTCACCGTCATCCTCAAAGTGCTGGCCAAGGTCGAGATCCTCGTGCCCTCCTATGGCTTCTGCACCGTCCCGCCGTGCGAGGAGTTCGCGGACAATGTCTGTGATGAATTCTTCAGCCTGCCTTTGTTCCCGCCGGCGCTGTGCGATGACAGCACCGTGCAGACGGGCTGCAACTGCGGCTGCACGACGATCGGCGGAAACAACTGCAATACGAACTGCAACACCAACTGCAACTGCAGCTGCAACTCCTGCCGCAGATAGGCGGGAAATCCCCCGGAGACAGTCTCCGGGGGATTTTTTGCGGCGTGCATGACAAACATCCATTCTCATGTTACAATAAGGGCATGGGGAGGGATGGTACATGGACGAGGCCCTGAAGCTCTTTTCGCCGCAGACGGCGGCGTGGTTTTCGCGCGCCGTCGGCACGCCCACGGCCGTGCAGCGGGAGGGTTGGCCGGCTGTCGCTTCCGGTACGCATGCGCTGATCAGCGCGCCAACGGGTACGGGCAAGACGCTGTGCGCGTTCCTGTGGTTCGTCGACGCCATCGCGCGAGAGGAGGCCCCCGAGGACACGCTGCGCGTCGTGTACGTCTCTCCGCTCAAGGCGCTGGGCAATGACATCCGCGAAAACCTGCGCCGTCCCATCGAGGGCATCGAGGGCGCGCAGCGCGTGCGGGTGGCCGTGCGCACGGGCGACACGCCGCAGAGCGAGCGCGCGCGCATGTGCAGAAGGCCGCCACACATCCTCATCACGACGCCCGAATCGCTGTACCTATTGCTGACGTCCCCAAGCGGGCGGCGCATGCTGTCTACCGCGCGGGCCGTCATCGTCGACGAGCTGCACGCGATGATCGACACCAAGCGCGGGGCGCACCTCATGCTCTCCCTTTCCCGCCTGGACGACCTGTGCGGCAGGCCGCTGCAGCGCATCGGGCTTTCGGCCACCGTGCGCCCGCTGCAAAGAGCCGCGGATTTCCTGGGGCCAGGCGCGCGGATCATCGCGCCGCCCATGCGCAAGGAGGCCGACATTCGGATCGTCAGTCCACTGCGCGATATGCGCGCGCTGCCGGAGGGCACGATCTGGCCTGAAATCGCCCGATGCGTGGCGGAGGCCTGTCAGGGCACGCGTGCGGTGATCGCCTTTCTGGATGGCCGCGCGCAGGCGGAGCGGCTCGCACACGGCGTGAACGAGCTGATGGGCGAGGGATTTGCGCGCACGCATCACGGCTGCGTGTCCAAGGAGCAGCGGCTGGAGGCCGAGCAACAGCTGCGCGAGGGGAAGTTGCGTCTGCTGTGCGCGACCTCCTCCATGGAGCTGGGCATCGACGTAGGCGAGGTGGACAGGGTCGTGCAGATCGGATGCCCCGTGCGCGTGTCCAGCGCGATGCAGCGCATGGGGCGCGCGGGACACCGGCCCGACCGCGTGAGCGTGATGTGCGTCTATCCGCGCACGGCTGCGGAGGCGCTTGGCTGCGGCCTGCTGGCCGACGCCGCCATGGCGGGAGCGATCGAGCCGGCGCGGCCGCCCTGCGGGTGCCTGGACGTGCTCGCGCAGCATCTGGTGTCCATGGCCGCGGCGCGCACATACACGGTGGAGGACGCCGTGCGCATCGCGCGGGGCGCGTATCCCTTTGCGCAGATCACGCGCGAGCAGGTGGAGGCGCTGCTGCGCATGCTGGCCGGCGACTTTGAACACGAGCGGGACGAGCCCGTGCGGCCGCGCCTGCTGTACGACCGGCTGCACGGCACGGTCAGCGGGGACGCCTATACGCGCATGCTCGCCGTCTCCACCGGCGGGACGATTCCCGACCGCGGCTGGTTTCCCGTGACGCTCGCGGACGGCACGCGCCTGGGCGAGCTGGACGAGGAGTTCGTCTTCGAGGCGCGCGTCGGCGACAAGTTCCTGCTTGGGGCGTTTGCGTGGCGCATTGCGGAGATCCGGCGCGACCGCGTGGTCGTAACGCCCGCGAGCGCGCAGGGCGCGCAGTCGCCCTTCTGGCGGGGGGACGGGCAGGGGCGCGACTATGAGATCGGCCTGCGCTTTGGCCGGACGCTGCGCGCGCTGGAGGAAGAGACGCATGCGGGCCGGCTGGAGGCGGCGCTGCGCAGCCTGCACATGGATGAGGACGCCGCGCAGAACGCCGCCCGCCATGTGGCGCGGCAGCTGGAGGCGACCGGCTGTCTGCCCAGCGACCGCGTCATCGTGTGCGAGCACTTCTCGGACGAGGCGGGCGAGCGGCAGCTGATGGTGCACTCGGTCTTCGGACGCCGGGTGAACGCCGCGCTCTCGCTGTTGCTGGCGAACGAGGCGCGCGTGCGGATGGGTCTGGATGTGCGCGCCTTCGAGGACGACGACGGCGTGCTGCTCTATGTGATGGGCACGCGCAACCTGCCCGACGGGCTGCTCCGGGCGCTCTCGCCGCAGGAAGCGCCGCAGACGCTGCGCGCACTGCTTCCGGGCACGCCGCTCTTTTCAATGGTCTTCCGCTATGCGGCGGGGCGCGCGCTGATGATGGGCGTACGGCGCGGCGGCCGACAGCCGCTGTGGGTGCAGCGCCTGCGCGGGGCGGAGGCGCTTTCACTGGCGGTGCGGCGGGAAGACCATCCGCTGATGCAGGAGGCGCTTCGCGAGTGCATGGAGGACATCCTGGACATCCGGGCCTTGCAGGAGGTGCTGAGCGGCGTGCGTGAAGGCCGCATCGCGGTGCGGGAACTGCACGCGGACGCGCCCTCGCCGATGGCGCTGCCGCTGCGCCGCCAGGTCGAGGCGACGATGATGTACGACTATGCGCCGATCCCATCCGCTGCGCATCAGGCCGTGCAGGAGGCGCTGCGCGCGCAGGAATCGCTCATCATTCCCGGCGCGGAGGCGCTGGAGCGCGCGGCCAGGCGCAGGCGCGAGCCGGATGACGCGGAGCAGCTGCATGCGCTGCTCATGGCGGAGGGCGACCTGATCGCGGGAGAGACCGACGCGCCGGTGGCCTGGCTGGAATCGCTTGCGCGGGCCGGGCGCGCACTGTATGTGGAGCCGGGGCTGTGGATCTGCGCGGAGCAACGGGCGCTGTATGAGACCGCCGCCACGGGCGCCTGGGAAGAGCGGCTGCGCATCGCGCGCCGCTGCCTGCGCTACCGCGGCGCGCAGAATGCACAGAGCCTTTGCGCGCGCTATGTCTGGCCGGAGGACGACTGCGGCGCGCTGCTGGCGGCGCTGGAGGCATCCGGCGCGGCGGTCGCGCGCGACGGCTGGTATCACCACGCGGACGTCTATGCGCGCGCGCAGCGGGAGACCGTGCACGCCCGCCGCGCGCAGGCGCAGACGTTCCCGCCGGAGCGATACGCGGCGCTGCTGGCGGGCCGGCTGCGCACGGTGGGTTCGCCGGCCGACCAGGTGGCCGCCGCGCTGCGGGGGCTCGCCGGCGCGCGCATGCCGCTGCGGCTGCTGGAGGAGGTGGCGCTGCCCGCGCGCGTGGCGGGATACCGGCCGGGCCTGCTCGACGCGGCGCTGGCGCAGGGCGAGGTCTTCTGGCAGGTGATCCCGGGCGAGCGTCCTGAGATCTGCCTGCGCGCAACCGCGGACGTCGACTGGGGCGCGCAGCAGGCCGCGCCGGACGATCTGACGCCCGCGGAGGCGGCGGCGTACGATGCGCTGCTGCGCCGTGGGGCGCTGTTTGCGCAGGCGCTTGCGCCGCTGCCGGACGGCGTGCGCCCGCTGGACGCGCTCACGTCGCTGGCGCTGCGAGGGCTCGTGCATGCGGACAGCTTTGCGCCGCTGCGGGAGTGGCGCGCCGAAAACGAAGGCGGCGCGCGCAGCGTCAAGCGCCGCGCGATGGCGCGCGCCACCGCCCAGCAGGCGGGGCGCTGGGAGGCCGTGCGTCCGCTGCGAGAGCAGACGATGGAGGAGCGCCTCGAGCGCGCGTTTGACCGGCGCGTGCTCCTTTGCCGCGAGACGGCGGGGGACATCCCGTGGGCGCAGACGCTGGAACTGCTGCGCGTGTGGGAATACACCGGACGCGTGCGGCGCGGATATTTTGTGCGCGGGCTGTCGGGCGCGCAGTTCATCCGCGAAGGCGACCATGCCGCCGCCATGGCGGCGCTCGAGTCGCCGGACGGGGAACCCGTCTGGCTGAACGCGGCCGATCCGGACCAGCCGTGGGGGCGCATCCTGCCGCATGAACCGGACGCGCAGTTCACGTGCGTGCCGGGCACGGCGCTGTGCCTGCGCGCAGGCCGGGTGGAGGCGATCCTGGAGCGGCAGGGCGAGCAGTTGCGCCTGACGCCAGGGGCGGATGCCGCAGGCGCGCTGTGTGCGCTCGCGCGGGATTTCCGGCACAGGCGGATCTTTCCGGGCCTGCGCCGCCTGTGCGTGCGGACCTATCCGCCGCAGGCGCGGGAGGCGCTGGAGGGGGCCGGCTTTCACCGCGAAATGCGGGATTACGTGCTGTTTCGGGACATTTGAAAGGACGGGATGCACATGAAGTCGCTGTTGGTGGTCGTGGACATGCAGAGGGATTTTGTGACGGATGCGCTGGGCACGCCGCAGGCGCAGGCGATCGTGGAGCGCGTGGCGGCGCGGGCGCGCGCGGGCGTGGCGCGCGGCGAGGACGTGGTCTTCACGCTGGACACGCACGGGCCGGACTATCTGCGCACGCAGGAGGGTCGGAAATTACCGGTCGCGCATTGCATCCGGGGGACGGACGGATGGCGGCTCGTGGACGCGCTGGAGGACATTCCGGGCAGGCGATACGAGAAGCCGGCGTTCGGCTGTGTCGAACTGATGCGGGACGCCGCGCAGGCGGGCTATGACCGCGTGGAGCTCGTGGGCGTATGCACGGACATCTGCGTGCTGTCCAATGCGATGCTGCTCAAGGCGGCGTTGCCGGAGGCGGAGATCGTCGTGGATGCGGCCTGCTGCGCCGGCACGACGGTCGAAAACCACCGCCGCGCGCTGGAGGCGATGGCCGTCTGCCAGATCCGGTGCGAGAACGCCTGAGCTGGTGGACGGATGCGAAGGGAAGACAATCCGAAAAGGGCGCTCCCCGTGGACAGGGGAGCGCCCTTTCGACTTCAGCCGCTCACGAGCGTCATGCGCTTGACGGCGTGCTCATCCGGCGTGATGTAGAGCGTGCGCTGGTTGGTGTAGATCACGAAGCCCGCGGGCGCGCCGCCGGGCTTTTTGACGTAGCGGCGCAGCGTATAGTCGATGGGCACCTGGGCGGACTGCTGGCCCTTGCTGTAGTAGGCCGCCAGGTTCGCGGCCTCCAGCAGCGTCTGCTCGCTGACCTTTGTAGAGCAGATGATGACGTGCGAGCCGGGCATGTTCTTGGCGTGCATCCAGATCTCGTCGCCGCGCGCCTCGCCGGTCAGCCGGTCGTTTTGCACGCTGTTCTTGCCCACGAGGATGTCCGTGCCGTCCGTGGCCCGGTAGTGGAAGGGCTGCGAGGGCTGCGCCTTGCGCTGCTTGACGCGGCTTTGCACCTTGCGCACGTGGCCGGAGCGCTCCAACATCGCGCGGATCTCGGAGAGCTCCTCGGGCTGGGTACACTTGCGCAGGTCGTCCAGCTGCTCCTCCAGATAGCGCAGCTCCTGCTCCGTCTTCTCCTTCTGCTGCGCGGCCATCTCGCGCGCAGAGCGCGCCTTCTGGTAGAGCCTGAAGTAGCGCTGGGCGTTCTGTACCGGCGTGAGCTTGAGGTCCAGCGGGATGCGCACGGCGGGGCAGTCCGGCAGGTAGAAGTTCTCGACGCAGGCCTCCTGCATGCCCTTTTCGAGCCGGTACAGGTTGGCCTGGATCAGCTCGCCGTTTATGCGGTATTCATCCATGCGCTGGCTGTTCTCCAGCTCTTCCAGCTGGATGGCCAGCTTCTTTTCGCACCGCTCGATGTGCGTCTTGAGCGTGCGGTGCAGCGAGGCGGAGCGCTGCTGCATGCGCTCGCGCCGGTCGCGCCCGGCATAGAACAGGTCCAGCGCGTGGGAGATGCCCTCCGGCACCTCGCGCATGGGCATGCCGGTGAGGCTCAGCTGCGGATAGGGAAACACGTCCGTGGCCTCGCCGTCCTCGCCCACCATCAGCACCGGCGGCTGCAAATCATACAGGCCGTCCAGCAGCGCGCGCAGCCGCTGCGCCGTCTGCGGAACGTTCAGCGCGTCCAGGTGCGCGTCGTGCTGGCCCGTCAGGCGAAAGGCCAGTTCGCGCGCGGCCTGCGGCGACAGGCCCGCGATGCCGCCCTGCAGCGCCTTGGCCAGCTTTCCACCGGCGCCTTGCAGCATCTGCAAAAGCGCCTGCGCGTCCGCCGTGTCGGGGTCGAGCTTGCCCTGGCTGGGCGGGTAGGCGTAGGGCAGGCCCGGCAGCACCTCGCGCACGCGGCTGATGTCCGCGTCGACGTGGCGCACGGCGTCGATGATGCGCCCGTCCGCCCCGCGCAGGATGATGTTCGAATGGCGGCCCATGATCTCCGCCACGAGCGTGCGCGTGCGCGCCTCGCCCAGCTCGTCCAGGGCCTCGATGTCGATCTCCAGGATGCGGTCGCTACCGATGCGGCGCACGTCCGTCACGCGCCCGCCCTGCAGGTACTTGCGCATGAGCATGCACAGCATCGGGGGCTCCATGGGGTTTTGCTTGGAATGCGCGGTGAGGTGCACGCGCGCGGCGTTCGCGCCCGCGCACAGCAGCAGCCGCAGGTTTTCGCCCTGCGAGCGGATCAACAGGTGGATTTCGTCGCGCTCGGGCTGGGACACGCGGTCCACGCGCCCGCCGACGAGCTTTTCCTTCAGCTGCCGGGCCACGAAGCCCAGCGTCACGCCGTCAAATGGCATAGGACAGGTCCTCCGAATTCTCGTGATGGCATCCATTATACCAAAGATGCGGCCATTGCGCAAAGAAAAGCCTGAACGAAGCGCGCAAAGATGCGCCGGACGCGCGCTTTGGACTCATAGCGCCGCGCGCCGGGGAATATGCTCCCATCGGAACAGACTGGCAAGGAGTGATTCGGTCGTGAAAATCAAAATGCCCAAGTTCAAGTTCAAGCTCCGGCGCATGGACGTTGAACGCATCCTGATCACCTGCTCGGCGGCGTTTGTCGTGCTGCTGGCGGTGCGGGGCGGGGGCCCCACGGAGATGTACGAGGAACCGTATGACCAGATCCCCGCGGAGCAGACCGCGACCACGGCCGAGACGCCGACCCAGCCGACGGTCGTGTACTATCAGGATGGCGACGGCTATCTGGTGCCCGTGCAGCGCGAGGTCGAGCAGCAGGAGGGCATCGCCAAGGCCACGCTCTCGCTGATGGTCGCAAACGCCAAGAACGACATGGAGGCCGCGCGGCTGGGGTTGCTCACCGTCGTGCCCGAGGGAACGACGTTTGACCTGGACATCTCCGGCGGGCACGCGCGCGTGGATCTGAGCGCGGAGGCGCTCAACAACCAGACGGCCGAGCAGGAGAGCAACATGGTCAGCGCGGTGGTCTGGGCGCTGACGGAATTCCCCACCGTCAGCGACGTGGAGTTCCTCGTGGACGGCCAGCAGCTCAAGACGCTGCCGCACGGCACGCCCATCGAGGGGCGCATGCAGCGCGAGGGCCTGAACCTGGAGCGCGTGGAGACGGTGGAGACGTTCGCCGGCGCCAACCAGGTGCAGCTCTATTTCCCCTCCGACAGCGGACGGCTGCTCGTGCCGGTGACGCGCACCGTCTACTCGGACGAGGACGTCGCCACCGCCATGCTCGAGTGGCTCAAGGGCCCGCGCGACGACAGCGGCCTGCAGGAGGCGGCGCCCTCCGACGCGGCGCTGCTGGGCGTCACGATCAAGGACGGCGTCGCGACGGTCAACTTCACGGAGGAGTTCGTCAAGATCAGCGAACAGTCCGACGGCGGCGTGCAGTCCATGCGCGCGCTGGTCATGACCTGCCGCCAGTTCCCCGGCGTGCAGCGCGTGGAGGTACAGGTCGAGGGCGAGCCCTATGAGCTGCCCACAGGCCAGAAGGACCAGCCGACGTTCGCCAACGTCGCCGCGGAGGTCGTCGAGCAGTTCCCGGAGGTCATGCAGGTCGAGTGAACCGGCATGCGGCGCGCGCGCCCGCGATGGGACGATCCGGACCGTTTCGCCGCGGGCGCGTCCGTTTGGACGGGCGCGGGAAATTTCCGGGACATTGCGGCTTTACGCGCGCCGCCGGGAATGCTACAATGGGGAGAGGACGGCGCTACGGCGCCAGATCACGCAAAGGAGACGGGTGCATGTACGAGAGAATCGACGGGCGAAACGCGGACGCGCTGCGCGAGGTGCGCATCACGCCCGGCTTTGTGCGCAAGGCGGCGGGCTCCTGCCTGGTGGAGTGCGGCGGCACGCGCGTCATCTGCACGGCGTCCGTGCAGGAGGGCGTTCCGCCCTTCCTCAAGGGGAAGGGCCAGGGCTGGCTGACGGCCGAATACGCGATGCTGCCCGCATCCACGGGCCAGCGCAAGGCGCGCGACGGCATCAAGAAGGACGGACGCAGCGTGGAGATCCAGCGGCTGATCGGGCGCTCGCTGCGCCCGGCGGTCGACCTGTACCGCCTGGGCGAGCGCACCATCACGCTCGACTGCGATGTGCTGGAGGCCGACGGCGGCACGCGCACGGCCTCGATCACGGGCAGCTTTGTGGCGCTCGTGCTGGCGGTGGATGGGCTGGTGCGCGCGGGCAGGCTCCTGCGCTCGCCCGTCACGCATCAGGTGTCCGCGGTCAGCTGCGGCATCGTGGGCGGCGAGCCGCTGCTGGACCTGTGCTATGCAGAGGACAGCCGCGCGCAGGTGGACATGAACGTGGTGATGGACGACGCCGGGCGCTTCATCGAGGTGCAGGGGACGGGCGAGGGCCGCTCGTTTTCGCGCGAGGAGCTGGACGCGCTGCTCGCGCTGGCGGAGCAGGGCAACCGCGCGCTGATGCGCGCGCAGCGCGAGGCGCTGGGCGAGGCGGCCTGCCGGATCGGCGAGCGGGAGGCGCTCGTCGTGGCCACGGGCAACGCAAACAAGCTGCGCGAGTTTCGCGAGATCCTGGGCGGGCGCTACGACGTCGTGTCCATGCGCGAGGCCGGCGTGGAGGACGAGATCGAGGAGACGGGCGAGACGTTCGAAGAAAATGCCGCGATCAAGGCGGAGCACGTGATGCGCCGCACCGGCTGCGCGGCCATTGCGGACGACTCGGGCCTGGAGGTGGACGCGCTGGGCGGCGCGCCGGGCGTCTACAGCGCGCGCTACTGTGGCCGCCACGGGGACGACGAGGCCAACAACCGCCTGCTGCTGGAGAACCTGCAGGGCGTGCCCGCGCCGCGCACGGCGCGCTACGTCGCGGCCATCGCGCTGGCCCGGCCCGGTCGGGAGACGCTCGTGCGCCGCGGCACGTGCGAGGGCGAGGTGCTGCAGGCGCCGCGCGGCACGGGCGGGTTCGGGTACGATCCGCTCTTCCTGTGCGAGACGGGCGAGACGTTCGCGCAGATCAGCGCAGAGGACAAGAACCGCATCAGCCACCGCCGCCGCGGCATCGAGGCGGTGCTGGCGGCGCTGGAAGGGGAGGAATGAGCGTGCGCATCGGCGTGTTGAGCGACAGCCACGGCGATCGCGAATCCCTGGATGGGCTGCTGGCGGCCATGGGCGCGCTGGACGCGCTGTGTTTCCTGGGCGACATCGCCTCGGACGGCGCGCACCTGCAGGAGCGGCTCGAGCAGCGCGGCGCGCCGACCGCCTTTTACGCGGTGCGCGGCAACAACGACCTCGCCTCGGCCTTGCCCGACGAGCTGACGCTCGACCTGGGCGGCAGGCGCATCTTCCTGACGCACGGGCACCTGCGGCGCGTGAAGAGCGGGCTGCTGCACCTGACGTACGCCGCGCGCGAGCGGGAGGCGGACGTGGCGCTGTTTGGCCACACGCACATGCGCTGCTGCCAGTACGAGCTGGGCGTGCTGCTGCTCAACCCCGGAGCGGCGGGCTGCGCCTTCCCGGGCGCCGCGCGCCCGACGGGCGCGGTGCTGGAGATTGACGAGGCGGGGAAGATGCGTGTGTCGCAGATTCGGCTTTGAACGGATTGCGCTGCGTGCGGGCAAATTTTTCAGAAAGGCGAATTTGCCGGTTGACACGCGCGGCGTTTCCTGCTATAATTTGTTCCTGTCAGCGGGAAACGCCGCGGCGCGAACTTACGGCATATGCGCCTGTAGCTCAGTTGGATAGAGCAACGGCCTTCTAAGCCGTGGGTCAGGGGTTCGAATCCCTTCAGGCGCGCCAATGTGGTGGGTTTAGCTCAGTTGGTTAGAGCGCCAGATTGTGGCTCTGGAGGTCGTGGGTTCGACTCCCACAACTCACCCCATCTTCCTTCCCGTCTCTTGCAGACGGGCATTGGGGTGTCGCCAAGCGGTAAGGCACAGGACTTTGACTCCTGTATGCGTAGGTTCGAATCCTGCCACCCCAGCCATCGTTTGACCCATTAGCTCAGTTGGCAGAGCACTTGACTTTTAATCAAGGTGTCCCGAGTTCGAATCTCGGATGGGTCACCATCCCATTCGACGCGCCGGCACACCGCCGGATTTTTTTGTATAGCGGCCGGATCGAAGGATCCGGCTTTTTGCTGCATAAAAGGCCGCGCGCCCGGATGGGACGCGCGGCCCGGCGGGGCGCCGCCTTCACGGGCGGGCGTCCCGCTTCAATTCATAGAAGTGGCTGAGGGCGGGCTCGCCGTCAAAGAGATCCTGATAGACGCGGGTGTCAAACCGCGTAAAGCCCGCGCGCTCGAGCGTCCTGCACGAGGCGGCGTTGGCCGCCGCGGCGGTGGCGAAGAGGGCGTCCTCGTCATACCGCTCAAAGAAATAGCGGCTAAACGCCCGCAGCGCCTCCGCCATATACCGGCGGCCTCTGAACGGCGCGCCAATGAAATAGGTGACGCCGACGCGCTCCAGATCCTCGTAGTAGGAGGAGCCGACGCTCCCCACGACCTGCCCACCGGCCTTCTCCTCCACGGCGAAGGCCAGATAGGCATGGCGCGGGTTGTCCTCGGCCTCCAGCTGCAGGCTCTCCCGAATCCAGCCGCCCATCCACTCACGGCACCGGCTGCAGTCCCCGAAGATCTCCGTCAGGCTGCCGTCGGAGGCCATCTCGACGAATGCGCCCTCGTCGGAAGGCCGCAGGCTGCGGATGATCAGCCGGTCTGTTTGAATCTGCATGTCAACGCCTCCGTCCGCTCAGTCCGCCAGCGTGCCCATGGGATCCCAGGGCGCCAGCACGACGGGCGTCTGATCCGCCAGCGGCGCCAGGTCGCCCAGGTATTCGCGCTCCACGGCCGCCTGGTACACGAAGCGGTCGAACCAGCTGTCCGAGCACACGTAATAGCCCTTCTGGCCGTTCTTGTCGCCCCAGCTGTTCTCGATCTTCCAGCGCGTGGGGCGGCCCGATTCGAGGTTGACGCCGGTGATGACCATCGCGTGGTTCATCGCCGAGAAGCCGTAGTCCAGACCGTCCGCCTTGGACAGGCCCAGCTCCAGCCCCGTGAGCAGTTCATAGTCGTAGGAGCCGTCGTCCCAAAGCCCCAGCGTGCGCTCGCCATACTTGCCCACGTCGCTGCCGAACCACACGACTTTGCCCGCCTCGAGTTGGCGCAGGATCGCGCCCTTGAATTCGTCCAGCGTCAGGTTCAGGTGGCGCACGTCGCCGCCGCCCACGACATTGCCCAGGAAGCGCACCGTGTACGTCTTGTGGTAGGGCTTGTCCTGCGTGGGCGCGTGGATGATGCTGACGGTCCTGTCGAGCAGGTCGCCGACATATTTTGCGCAGAAGTCCAGCGGCGTGAGCCCCTTTTCGATATGATAGGCCTTGTCCTTGTCCACATACTCAAAGTCGAATGATGCGGGCGGCTCGCCGTAGCAACTGCACAGGAAGCCGTAGATGCGGCCGAGCATCGACTCCTTTTCGGCCTGGAGGGCGTCCTCGTCCTCGCTGGCGGCCGCCATCGCGCGCAGCCGGACCGCGCAGGCCTTGAGGCTCTGGTTGAGCACGCGGTTCATGGCGGCGGTGTGCGAGGACTGGTACGTCTCGTCGAACACGTCCTTGGGTACGACGCCGTACTTGCGCACGACGTTGACGAACATGTCCCACTGGCCGCCGTCGTGCACGCCCGTGCTCAGAATGTGGGCGACGGTGCGGTCGTCTGTGGGCAGGCCGGCCGTCTCCAGAATGCTCTCCAAGAAATAGTTGCAGCGCTCAAACTTGTCCCAGAAGGCCAGATAGCTCTGCGACAGCTCGAAGGCCTCCAGGCTCTTCTCCTTGGCAATGCGCTCGCGCAGCACGTTGAGCGCGGCAAACAGCCAGCAGCGGCCGCTGGACTGCTGGTTGGTGACCTCCAGCGTCTCGATCTCCAGGGAGAACTTTTGACGCATCGCCTGCGCGCCTGCGCTGACGAAGGCCACGTCGTTCAGGTCGCACTTGGACAGCGCGCGGGTGGCCAGACGGCGCTGCGGACAGGCGGCGTAGGCGTCGGACCATACCTGTAGCTGGCGCTCTGTGACGGGCATGTGATTCATCGCGGATTCCCTCTTTCGTCATGTCGTGCATCGGATGCGAACCATAGGGGAACGCATGCGGTTGTTCATAGTGTAGTCCCCGCCGCGAAAAATGTCAATCGAGGGAGAATGAAAAAATATTGAAATAAAGCGCGTTTTCCGCTTGACAGCGCGCGCAACATCGTGTATAATTTTTAAACGTTGCGAGGCTGTTCCAATCCGCTCGCCGGGGTCCGTCGCGCGGAGCGCAAAGGTCAAACTGCCGGGCACACCGGTTTTTGCGGGCGTGGCGGAATTGGCAGACGCGCTGGATTTAGGTTCCAGTGCCGCAAGGCGTATGAGTTCAAGTCTCTTCGCCCGCACCATCATTTGAAGCATGCGGTAGTAGCTCAGTGGTAGAGTGCCACCTTGCCAAGGTGGATGTCGCGAGTTCGAATCTCGTCTACCGCTCCATTTGCGGGTGTAGCTCAATGGTAGAGTTCCAGCCTTCCAAGCTGGCTACGTGGGTTCGATTCCCATCACCCGCTCCAACGGGCAGGGAATCCACGCCCGTCCCTTGCGCCATTAGCTCAGTTGGTAGAGCACCTGACTCTTAATCAGGGTGTCCCGGGTTCGAGTCCCTGATGGCGCACCACATCTTCCGGCGTTGCCCTTCGCCTGCTGGCAGGCGTTGGGTAAACGGCGGATTTTTTTATGCCATCCCGTGGGGGATGGACGGCATCGGGAGGAATGTACATGGCTTCTTCGGTCGTGGGCCGCTTTGCGCCCAGCCCCAGCGGCCGGATGCACCTGGGCAATGTCATGAGCGCGCTGCTGTGCTGGCTGAGCGCACGATCGGCAGGCGGACGGCTGGTGCTGCGCATTGAGGACATCGACCCCGAGCGCAGCCGGGACGAGTACGCGCGGCTCATCGTGGAGGATCTGCGCTTTCTGGGCCTGGACTGGGACGAGGGCGAGGGCGCCGGCGGTACGCACGGTCCCTACCGGCAGAGCGAGCGCACGCCCGTCTATGAGGAGGCGCTGCGCAGGCTGGACGCGATGGGGCTGCTCTATCCGTGCTTCTGCTCGCGCGCCGAGCTGCACGACGTGACGCGCGCGCCGCACGCATCGGACGGGCGGCTGATCTATGGCGGTCGCTGCCGCAACCTGAACGCACATGAGCGCGCCGAGCTGAGCGCCCGCCGCAGGCCCTCGTTGCGCCTGTGCGTGCCGGACGAGACGATCCGCTTCGTGGACGGCCTGTGCGGGCCGCAGGCGCAGAACCTGCAAGAGGAGTGCGGAGATTTCATCGTGCGCCGCTCCGACGGCGCGTTCGCCTATCAGCTGGCAGTGGTCGTGGATGACATTGCCATGGGGGTCACGCAGGTCGTGCGCGGGCGCGATCTGCTCGATTCCACGCCGCGGCAGCTGTACCTGTACCGGCTGTTGGGCGGGCAGCCTCCCACATACTACCACGTGCCGCTGCTGCTCGCGCCGGACGGACGCCGGCTCTCCAAGCGTGAACGCGACCTGGACATGGGCGCGCTGCGCGCGCGCTACGGGGCGGAAGAGATCCTGGGCAGGCTTGCCTTTCTGACGGGCCTGCGGGAGACGGCGGCGCCGGTCGAGGCGCGAGCGCTGGCGGAGACGTTCTCGTGGAGCCGGGTGCGCCGGGACAACCTGTACCTGCCGGAGGGACTTTTCAAAAGCTGAGGTGTGGAACGTGCGGATCTTTGCCGGACTGGAGCTGCCGGACGGCGCGCGCGCGGCGGCGGCGCGGCTGGCTATGGAAGCGCAGGTATGCATGCCGGGACGGTATGTGCAGCCGGAGAACTACCACGTGACGTTGGCGTACATCGGCGAGGCGGACGGTGCGACATGCGCTGCGGCCGCGGACGCGCTGCGGGAGGCGGCGCGTGCGCTGCGCGGCAGGCAGGTGTGCTGCGCGCTGGCGCAGGCGCGGTATTTCAAGCGGCGCGAGCACGCGATCCTGTACTGTGCCGTGCGGTCGGAGCCCGGCGTCGCGTGCGCGGCGCAGGCAGTGCGCGCTTCGCTGGCCGCGCGGGGCGTTCCATTTGATCCGGCACCGTTTGTGCCGCACGTCACGCTCGCGCGGGGCGTATGTGTGGACGAGGCGGCGTTGGAGCGGTTGAAGCTGACGCCACAGGAATGGCAAATTGGGCAGCTGACGCTGTTTGAAAGTGCGCGCGTGGACGGCGAGCTTCGCTATACGCCGATCCTGCGCGCTATGTTGGAGGAGGAGGGAGCGCCATGACGCGCAGGGACGAATGGATGCGGGCCGCGCGGGCCGCGTTTCCGCACACGCTGCCCGTGCTGACGGGGTTTGCGTTTCTGGGGATCGCCTACGGCATCCTCATGCGCGCGCAGGGACAGGGGCTGGTGCTGACGGCCTGCATGAGCGTGATCGTGTTCGCGGGCTCCATGCAGTATCTGGCAGCGCCGCTCTTCGCGCTGGGGTTTGCGCCGCTCAGCGCCTTTCTGCTGACGCTGATGGTCAACGCGCGGCACCTGTTTTACGGCATCTCGATGCTGGACCGGCTGCGCGGGACGGGAAAATGGAAGAACCTGCTCATCTTCCTGATGTGCGACGAGACGTTTTCGCTGCTGCTCAACGCGCAGCCGCCCCGCGGCGTGGACCGGACGCGCTTCATGGTCTGCATCGCGGTGATGGATTACCTGTACTGGGTGCTGGCCAGCGTGGCGGGCAGCCTGCTGGGCGCGGTGCTCACGGTGAATGTGGCGGGCATCGACTTCGTGCTGACGGCGCTGTTCCTGGTGATCTTTCTGAATCAGTGGCACGGCCGCGCGGGCCGCTGGCCAGCGGCAGTGGGCGTCCTGTGCTCGCTGCTGTGCCTGGCCGCGTTTGGCGCGGAGCAGTTCATGCTGCCCGCGATGGCCGCGATTCTGGCCGCGCTGCTGATCTGGCAGGCGCTGCATGCGCGAAGGGAGGCGGCGCAATGAACGGCATGGAAAAGGCGATGACCGTCGCCGTGATCGCGGCGGCGACGATCCTGACGCGCTTTTTGCCCTTCTGGATCTTTCCGCAGGGGCGCAGGCGACCGGCATGGCTGACGCGCCTGAGCGAGTCGCTGCCGTATGCGGTCATCGGGCTGCTGGTCGTCTATTGCCTGCGCGGCGTCGATCTGACGTCGCCGCCCTACGGCCTGCCCGAGGGGATCGCCGTCGCGGCGGTCGCTGTGCTGCATGCGTGGCGCCGAAACACGCTGTTGAGCATCGGCGGGGGCACGCTGGCATACATGCTGCTGGTGCAGACGGTCTTTTGAGGATGCGCCGGCGTTCCCGGAAAGCCGGGTATACCCTGTAAACAGGCTCAGACAGACGGGCCCGCACGGACATATGCCGCGCGGGCCCGGACTTATGGCGTGGAGTACAGCGGGCTGTCGCCCCGGTGGAACGCGGTGACGACGGCGCGCACGCCCCGGCGTTCGCACAGCCGGGCGATGTGGAGCGCCTGCTCCAGGCGCTCGGGCGAGTCGGCCTGGTTGATCAGCGCGACGTAGCGCGCGCCGTCCGGCACACCCTTGCGCTGGCCGAGCGGGCTGGTCAGCAGCAGCGCGGCATGCTCGGGCGCAAGCGGCGTCTCCTGCGGCACGTCCAGCACGCGCGCGACGATGTGCGGCCGGTGGCAGCCCTCGGCGATGGGCAGCCCCAGCGCGGTGACGCCCATCACGCCCACGACGAGCGACGCCTCCGGCGGCAGCGCGGGCTCGTGACCGGCCGGGGCCTTGCACGAGAGGCAGTGCGCGCCGTCCGCCTCGCACAGCGTCACATCCGCAAGGCCGCGCAGCCGTGCGAAATCCGTGCCGGGCGCGCTGGAGAGCCGGCGGCCCTCCGCATGGCCGAGCATGCAAAAGCCGTGCGCGTCCAGCAGCGCGCGCAGGCGGTCCGGATCGAATGCGGAACACAGCGGCACGCCGGGCTCGGGCGCTTGCATGTGCGTGGTGGTGGTGAGCACGGCGGTCAGGCCGCGCTGCGTAGCCGCGCGCGAAAGCGCGCGCAGCAGCGACGTCTTCCCGCCGCCGCCGACGGCGCACACGAGGTCGCCGCATTGAACGCCCAACGCGGAAAAGAGCATGGAATTCCCTCCCGAAATGGCGATGGGAATAGCATACCATCCGTGCGGGGCGCTGTCAACACGTTGACAGTCCGGGGTTTCTTTTCTATAATGAAAGCGCAAAACGAAAGCGGAGGGAAATGAGATGACGATCCGCGAATACGCCCGTCCCGAGACGGCCGAGGAGGCCTGGCAGCTGTGCCAGAAGCGCCAGAACGTCGTGATGGCGGGCAACATGTGGCTGCGGATGCAAAGGCGCGCCGTCGGCACGGCGATCGACCTGTCCGGCCTGGGGCTGGATTTCGTGCGCGAGCGGGACGGCGGCTTTGAACTGGGCGCGATGGCGACGCTGCGCGAGCTGGAGACGCATCCGGGCCTGGAGGCGGCGTATGCCGGCGCGTTTGCGCGCGCGCTGTCGCCGATTGTGGGCGTGCAGTTCCGCAACACCGCCACGGTGGGCGGCAGCGTGTTTGCGCGCTTCGGCTTTTCCGACGTGGCGACGCTGCTGCTGGCGCTGGATGCGCGCGTGCGGCTGTACAAGGGGGGCGAAATGCCGCTGGAGGCGTTTCAGCGGGCGCCCTTTGCGCGCGACATCCTGCTGTCCGTCTTCGTGCCGGGCGGTGCGCAGGGCGTGGGCTATCACGCCATGCGGCGCAGCGCCACGGACTTTCCAGTGCTCGCGGTCGCCGCGGCGCAGGCGGCCGGCGGCCTGCGCGTGGCGGTGGGCGCGCGCCCGGCCCGCGCGCAGCTGTTGTGCGCGCAGGAGCGCGAGTGGAGCGACGCGCGGCGGGCGGAGCTGCTGCGGGGGATGGCCTTCGGCTCGAACATGCGCGCGACGGCGGATTACCGGCGCGCGATTGCGGACGTGCTCGTGCGCCGGGCCGTGCGCGACGCGATGGAGGGCAAGCAAGATGCGGATTGAACTGACGCTCAACGGGCAGCGCGTGTGCGCCGACATGCCGGCCGATGCGACGCTCTATGAATTGCTGCGTGCGCAGGGCATGAAGAGCGTGAAGTGCGGGTGCGAGACGACGAACTGCGGCCTGTGCACCGTGCACCTGAACGGTCGGCCCGTGCTCTCGTGCAGCCAGCTGGCGGCGCGCTGCGCCGGGGCCGAGGTTGTGACGCTGGAGGGCCTGCAGGACGAGGCGCAGCTGCTCGCGCAGTGCCTGGCGGATGAAGGCGCGGAGCAGTGCGGCTTTTGCAGCCCGGGCCTTGTGATGAACGTGCTCGCCATGGCGCGCGAGCTGCGTAGCCCGACGCCGGAGCAGGTCGACCGCTACCTGGCGGGGAACCTGTGCCGTTGCACGGGCTACATGAGCCAGCGCAGGGCGATTGCCAAATATCTGAAGATGCGGGAGGAGGGAGCGCGATGAAGCAGGTCGGACAGGGCGTGCGCAAGAAGGACGCCATGGCGCTGCTGTGCGGCAAGCCCGTGTACACGCAGGACCTCGCGCCGGCGGAGTGCCTGTGCGTCAAGCTCCTGCGAAGCCCGCACGCCAACGCCATCATCCGCCAGATCGACGCGTCCGCCGCGCGCCGGATGCCGGGCGTCGCATGCGTGCTCACCTATGAGGACGCGCCCCGCTCGCGCTTCACCCTCGCCGGGCAAACCTATCCCGAGCCCAGCCCCTATGACCGGCTCATCCTCGACCGGCACGTGCGCCACGTGGGCGATCCCGTCGCCATCGTCGCCGCGGAAAGCGAGCGCGCGGCGGAGGCGGCGCTGCGCCGGATCCGGGTGCAGTACGAGGTGCTGCCCGCCGTGCTCGACGCGGAGCAGGCGCTGGACCATCCCGTGCTCGTGCATCCCGAGGACGACTGGAAGGCGCTGTGCGACGTGGGCGCGGACAACCGGCGCAACCTGTGCGCGCAGGAGGTCGTCTCCCAGGGCGACGTGGAGGCGGAGCTGGCCGCCTGCGACGTGGTCGTGGAGCGCACCTACCGCACGCAGGCCAACCAGCAGTGCATGATGGAGACGTTCCGCGCCTATTCGTACATGGACGCATACGGCCGGCTGAATGTCGTCAGCTCCACGCAGGTGCCCTTCCACGTGCGCCGCATCCTGGCCAACGCGCTGGAGATGAAAAAGAGCGCCATCCGCGTGATCAAGCCGCGCATCGGCGGCGGCTTTGGCGCCAAGCAGACGGCCGTGTGCGAGATGTACCCGGCGCTGGTCACGGTCCGGACCGGACGGCCCGCGCTGCTCGTCTTCACGCGCGAGGAGAGCATGACCGCATCCTCGCCGCGCCATCCCATGACGATCCGCGTGCGCCTGGGCGCGACGCGGGCGGGCGACATCCGCGCGATGGACATGTACACGCTGTCCAACACCGGCGCGTACGGCGAGCACGGCCCCACGACCGTGGGCCTGTCCGGCCACAAGTCGCTGCCGCTCTACTCGCGGGCAAACGCGTTCCGCTTTGCCTACGACGTGGTCTATACGAACACGATGTCCTCGGGCGCATACCGCGGCTACGGCGCGACGCAGGGCCTGTTTGCGATGGAATCGGCGATCAACGAGCTGGCGCACGCGCTGAAGATGGACCCGGCCGCGCTGCGCGCGCGCAACATGGTGCGCGAGGGCGAGCAGATGCCCGCCTATTACAGCGAGACCGCCCAGAGCTGCGCGCTGGACCGCTGCCTTGCGCGCGTGCGGGAGATGATCGGCTGGACGGACAAGTATCCCCGCCGCGTACTGGAAAATGGCCACATTCGCGCCGTCGGCCTGGCGCTGGCCATGCAGGGCTCGGGCATCTCGGGCGTGGACACGGCGTCGGCCTCCATCCGCGTGGGCGACGACGGCGCCTACAACCTGATGATCGGCGCGACGGACATGGGCACGGGCTGCGATACGATCCTGGCGCAGATGGCCGCCGACTGCCTGGACTGCGACGTGTCCGACATCGCGGTCAGCGGCGTGGATACCGACCAGTCGCCCTATGACACCGGCTCCTACGCCTCAAGCACGACGTATGTGACGGGCATGGCGGTCGTCAAGGCGTGCGGCCTGCTGCGCGAAAAGATCGTCGCGGCGGGCGCGCAGCTGCTCGGCTGCGCGGCGGAGGATGCGGAGTTTGACGGGACCTGCGTGCGCTGCGGCGGCGAGACCGTCTCCCTGCGCGACGTGGCCAACCGCTCGCTCGCGGCGGGCGCGCAGGAGCTGTTTGCGTCCGCGTCGCACGGCTCGCCCGTGTCGCCGCCGCCGTTCATGGCGGGCGCGGCGGAGGTCGATATCGACCCCGAGACCGGCGAGGTGCGCGTGGTGGACTACTGCGCGGCCGTCGACTGCGGCACGGTCGTCAATCCAAACCTTGCGCGCGTGCAGACTGAGGGCGGCATCGCCCAGGGCATCGGCATGGCGCTCTATGAGGACGTGCGCATGACGGACAGGGGCCGCATGATGAGCAACTCCTTCATGCAGTACAAGATCCCCACGCGCCTGGATGTGCCCAGCATCCGCGTGGAGTTTGAGCAGAGCTACGAGCCCACGGGCCCGTTCGGCGCCAAGTCCATCGGCGAGATCGTCATCAACACGCCCGCGCCCGCCATCGCCGACGCCGTGTACAACGCCGTGGGCGTGCGCGTGACCGACCTGCCCATCACGCCTGAAAAGGTGCTGCGGGGCATGGGACGGCTGTGAGGCTGGGCGTAATCCTGCTCGCGGCCGGGCGCGGCGTGCGCTTTGGCGGCGACAAGCTCGCGGCATGCGTGGAGGGCAGAACGCTGTTTGCGCGCGCGCTGGATGTCGCCGCCGCGCTGGGCGCCAGCCGGTGCGTGGCCGTCGTGTCGGATCCGGCGCGGGCGCTGGAGGCGAAGGCACGGGGCCTTCTGCCCGTGCTGAACGACCGGCCGGAGGCGGGTATCTCCCGCTCGATCCGCCTGGGCCTGGATGCGTGCGACGCCAGCGGGGCGTGCGACGCCAGCGGGGCGTGCGACGCCGGCGGGGCATGCGATGCCTATCTGTTCATGGTCGGCGATCAGCCGTACCTGCGCGCGCAGAGCGTGCGGGCGCTCATCGAGACGTGGGAGCGCGGGCGCTGCGCCATCGCGTGCCTGGGCTGCGGCGGGGAGCCGGGCAATCCCGTGATCTTTGCGGCGCGCTTTGCGCCGGAGCTGCGCGCGCTTTCGGGCGACGTGGGCGGCAAGCGCGTGATGCGGGCGCACCCGGAGCTGGTGCGCATCGTGCAGGCGGACGCGCGGGAGCTGTGGGACATGGACACACCTCAGGAGAGGAGGAGAGCCCCGTGCAGCAGGGACTGATTCACGTCTACTATGGAGACGGCAAGGGCAAGACCACCGCGGCGATGGGCCTGGCGCTGCGCGCGCTTGGCGCGCAGATGCAGGTCACGGTGATGCAGTTTTTGAAAAACCGTCCGTCCGGCGAGGTGGAGATGCTGCGCCGCTGCGGCGCGACGGTGCTGCGGGGACAGGCGAACGACAAGTTCGTCTTTCAGATGGACGAGGCGGAGCGCGCGCAGACGGCGCGCATCCACGAGGACAACTTCCGCGCGGCGACGCACAGCGGCTGCGACCTGCTCGTGCTGGACGAGGCGCTCTCCGCAGTCAGCGTCGGCGTCTTTTCGCAGGAGGCGCTGCTCGAATTCCTGCGCGGAAAGCCGTCGAACATGGAGGTCGTGATCACGGGCCATGCGCCGCTGCCGGACGTCGTCGCGCTTGCGGACTACGTGACGCACATGGCCTGCGAGCGCCACCCCTACCAGCGCGGCGTGCAGGCGCGCCGCGGCATCGAATACTGAAGAGGCGAGGCGAGACGGATGCCCCCGGACTTTCACATCCTCATGCGCTGCGACGAGGTCGCATGCGAGCGGTGGACGCTGCCGGCCGATCACCGCATCCGGCGCTATGCGCCCGGCGACGAGGCGGCCTGGGCGCGCATCGAGCGCGCGGTCGGCGCGTTCCCGGGGCGGGTACAGGCGCAGGTGGAGGCTTACCTGCTGGACCGGTACGACCCGGACGCCCTCGCGCGCCGCTGCCTGCTGGCCGTGGACGGCGTGGGCCGCGCGGTGGGCGTGTGCACGGCCTGGCGCGAGCCGCAGGGCCTGCGCGACGTGGCCTCGCTGCACGGCCTGGCGGTCGAACCGGCGTCGCAGGGCCGGGGCGTGGGCCGGGCGCTGGTGGACGAGGCGATGCGCCTGTTCGAGGGGCTGGGGGAGACGCCCGTCTATGCGCGCGTGCCCGTAAAGAGCCTGCGGGCGATCGCGCTGCTCATGGACGTGGGGTTTTATCCGCTGAAGACGGAGACGTTCGGCGACCACGAGAACCCGTTCGACCTGGCGGCAGGCGCGCTGCGCGGCCGGCTGGACGCGCGAACATATGAACGATTCATGGATACGGCGCGCTGACGCCAAAGGAGGAGCCATGCAAACGATTGCGAGCTTTCAGATCGACCACGACGTGCTCACGCCGGGCATGTACGTCTCGCGCGTGGACGGGGACGTTATTACCTACGACCTGCGCTTCAAGCGCCCCAATGCGGGCGACTATCTCGAAAACGGCGCGCTGCACACGATCGAGCACCTGTTTGCGACGTACGCGCGCAACAGCCGGTTCGGCCAGCAGGTCGTCTACTTCGGGCCGATGGGCTGCCGTACGGGCTTTTACCTGCTCGTGCGCGACGCGCTCAGCCCGGCGGACGCCATCGCCCTGACGCAGGAGGCCTGCGCGTTCATCGAGGCGTTCGAGGGCGAGATCCCTGGCGCGCAGCGGCGCGAGTGCGGCAACTACCTGGAGCATGACCTGCCGGGGGCCCGGCAGGAGGCCGCCGCGTTTGCCCGCCGGATTGCGGACTGGACGCCGGAGCGCATGACGTATCCGGCCTGAAAGATGAAAAGGATGAGGGAGCGCCCCGAGGGACGCTCCCCTTTTTGCTATCTGTCGCGCGCGCCCTTGTCGCCCGCGCGCAGGTCGAACGCCGGGTTGATGGCGAAGAAGTTCTGCTCGTCGAGCTGATCCTGCACGTGGCGCAGCAGCTCGCCGAAGCGCTGATAGTGCACGATCTCGCGCTGGCGCAGGAACCGGATGACGTCGTTGACGTCCGGATCGTCGCTGATGCGCAGGATGTTGTCATAGGTGGTTCTCGCCTTCATCTCGGCGGCCATGTCCTCGCTCAGGTCGGTGATGGGGTCGCCCTTGACCTGCAGGGCGGCCGCGCTGAACGGCATGCCGGAGGCGGCCTGCGGGTATACGCCGGTCGTGTGATCGACCAGATAGGCCTCAAAGCCGCCCGCGACGGCCTCCTGCGGCGTGAGATCGCGCGTGAGCTGGTGGATGATGCTGCCCACGATCTCCAGATGCGCCAGCTCTTCCGTGCCGATGTCGGTCAGCGCCGCCTTGGCGCGCGCATACGGCATGGAAAAGCGCTGGCTCAGATAGCGCAGCGACGCGCCCAGCTCGCCGTCCGGGCCGCCGTACTGGCTGATGATCGCCTGGGCCAGGCGTGGGTTCGTGCGCGCGATGCGCACGGGATACTGCAGGTGCTTCTCATAGGACCACATGGCTCACGCCTCCTTTCCGGGCAGGTTCGCTTCGAGCTCCCACGGCCATGGATCGTCGATCCACGACCAGCGGTCGCGCTCGTGGGGCACGCAGGCATAGCCGCCGCACTCCTGCGCGCACAGCCGCCGGTACAGCGCGAGCGCCGAGATGTCCTCGGGATGGGTGTCCAGATACAGCCGCACTTCCCAGGCGGCAAAGGAGCGGGCCAGGTTCACACAGGCGTCACACATGGCGCGCGCCTCCCTTCATCGTGTGGCCCTGAAAGGGCTTGTCGAGCTCGGGGAAGAGCGTGCCGCGCGTGAGCGCCAGCTCCGGCGAATAGGTGCCGTCCAGGCATTGCCACGGGACATACGCCATCGCTGGGGCGGGACACCGGGGCAGGGACGGATATGCGCAGGGATCGGATTGAACCGTCGCCACTGAAATCATTCCTTTCGCGTGGATCGTCCGCATGGAGCGGACACTTCCAAGCTATGCCCGCATGCGGCCGGCGTTCCACCGGCGCGGCCGGAAATGAAAAGGGGGAAGGAGCGGCGGCTCCTTCCCGATCGGCTTCAGTCAGACCCGGCCTGCGTCGCGCCAGACATGCCCGCGCAGCAGGCGGTTGAAGATCAGACAGACCAGTACGCCCGCAACGCCCAGCGCAAAGAACGTCAGCGCCGCGCCCGCGCCTGCGTCCCTGCCGAAGAGCCGCGCGAGCACGCCGGTGGGGTCGGACGCGTCCATCAGCGGCTGAAACACCCTGTCCACCAGCAGGCCGCCGGCCAGATAGCCCAGGGGAATGGTGAAGAACTGCAGCGTGTTGCGGCAGGCGTAGACGCGGCCCTGCATGCCTGGCGGGATGGACGAGCGCAGGATTACGTCCAGGTTCGCGTTCATCAGCGGGATGGCGAGCCAGCCCAGCACGCTGCCCACGCACCACGCGATGGGCGTACGGCCGAAGGCGAGCAGGAAGTTCTCCGTGCTCATGGACAGCAACAGCGTCAGGCGGATGACGCGCACGCGCTCGCGGGGTGCGGGCAACAGCGCGGCCAGCGCACTGCCCAGCAGCGTCGCAGCGCCGGCGCAGGCGTTCACCAGGCCCAGCGCCGCCTCGCCCCCGCGGGAGAGCAGCAGGGCGGGCAGCGCGGCCTCGTACGCCGAGGCGACGAGGTTGATGCACGCCAGGTAGAGCATCAGCGTCAGCACCAGCGGCTGCCCGCGCACAAAGCGAAGGCCTGCCCGCGCGTCGGACAGGACGCCCTGCCGCGCCGCGCCGTCCGCGCGCGGAACCGGCGGGATGCGGATGCAGCACAGCAGTACGGCAAACGCCAGCGCAAACGTGCCAAGGTCAAACGCGATGACCGCCTCCATGCCGGCGAGCGCGAACAGCGCCGTGGCGAAGACGGGCGTCAGCAGCGTGTTGAGCGAATGCGACAGGGACCGCAGGCCGCTGCTGCGCTGATACCAGGCGGGCGGCACGAGCAGCGTCGCGGCCACGTCGGACGCGGGCTGCTGGAGGGTGCCCATCAAGCCGTTGACCGCGTTGAGCACATACAGGTGCCAGGGGCGCAGCGCCCCCGCCCGCAGCAGGCACAGCGTCACGACGGTACAGACCGCGGCGCACAGGTCGCACGCGAGCATCACGCGCCGCTTGTCCCAGCGATCGCTCAGCGCGCCGGCAAAGATGCTCGCCGTCACGTAGGGAGCGTAGGAGCAGACGGACAGCAGCGCGGTTTCCAGCGCGGAGCCGCTCGTCTGATACAGCCAGATGACCAGCGCAAAGCGGGTCATGCCGCTGCCCAGCGCCGAAAACGACTGCGTGCCGAGCAGCGCCAGATAGGACGTCAGTTTTCTTCGTTCGTCATTCATGAGACTTCGCTCCTTTGATTTCATCGCAATGGATCATCAAAAGCGCAAAGCCTGAGGACCTTTCATTCCTCCATGCAGCGTCCTCAAACCTTGCATGGAGCTTCGGCAATGGCCAGCTTCAAGGCCGTCACCTCCTTGGATTCACAGACTGTTGACGATCAGCGCCGCGCCGGAGATGATCAGCGCCACGATGACCAGCCGGCGGACAGTCCGTTCGTTGAGCAGACTGCCGCTGCGCATGCCCAGCAGCAGCCCCGCCAGCATGAAGGGAAACAGCGGCAGCGCGCTGCGCACGACGTCCGCCGTCAGGATGCCCAGGGCCGCGTACATGCCCGCCCGCAGCGCGTTCTCCACCACGAACACCATGCACATGTTGGCCTTGAACGCATGGCTGTCGCGCGTGACGCGCCCGATGTACGCGCTCAGCAGCGCGCCCACGCCGTACAGCCCGCACAGCAGGCCCGACAGCAGGCCGATGAGCGTCAGAATCAGGCCGGATCCGCGCCCGTGCCGCGGGCGCAGCTCGCGCAGCAGCATCTCCAGCCCGACGGCCACGATCACGACGCCAAAGAGGATTTTGACGGCGTTCGTGTCCGCGTTTTTCAGAAAGATCGCGCCCGGGATGCTGCCTGCCACGACGAGCGCCGCCAGCGGCAGCCAGACGCGCCGCTCCAGCGAGGCGCGCTCGTGCCAGGCGAGGATCGCGTTGGTGGGGAAGCCCAGCAGCAGCTCAACCGGCGAGATCAGCGCGTTGCTGGTGGAAAAACTCAGAATGGTCGTAAACACCAGCGTATTGGCAAAGCCGCACAGGCCCTTGACAAAGTAGGCGCACAGCGCGGCGATGATCCATGGCAGCATACAAACAGATCCTTCCGTCGTGTGGATGAGATCAGCCGATCAGCAGGCCCAGCGCCGCGCAGATGCCGATGACCTTGGGAATGCTCATCTGCCGCCACACGGTGAGCAGGAGCGCCACCAGGCCGATGAGTACCGCGGGAATGGAGATGGCCCCGCCCAGAAAGTAGCTGTCCGGCGCCAGCGAGAAGACGACCGAGACGATCATGCCAAAGCACACCGCGCGGATGCCGTACATGCCGCGCTCCACCAGCGGATTGTCCTTGAACGCCGCCAGGAAATACGCGGCGACCATCGTCAGCGTGAGGGAGGGGAACATCGCGCCCACAGAGGCGATGATCGCGCCCGCGACGCCCGCGGTGCGCAGGCCCACGAACGTGGCGCAGTTGATACCGAACGAGCCGGGCGTCATCTCGGCGATGGCGACGATGTCGGCCAGCTCCGCCGGCGTCAGCCAGCCGTGCGCGACCATCTCCGCGCGCACCAGGGGGATCATCGACTGGCCGCCGAAGCTGGAAAAGCCCACGCGCACGTAGGCCAGGAAGAGCTCCAGAAAGATCACCGCGTCGCCCTCCTTCCCTGAATGATCAGGCCCGCCACGCCCGCGGCGAGCACCAGCAGCAGATTATTGATCCGGCCGCTCAGGCACAGCGCAAAGCCGATCGCGGCGATGACGATGGCGGTCTTATCCACGAGCGCGCCCTCGCGCAGCTTGAGCGCCGCGCCGATGACGATGGGCACCACGGATGCGCGCACGCCCACGAGCATCTTCTGCACGTAGGCGTTGTCCTTCACGCTGCCGTAGAAGAGCGCCACGACGCACAGCGTCACGATCGAGGGGATCGCGATGGCGAACGCCGCCAGCACGCCGCCCAGCACGCCGCCCACGTGGTGGCCGAACAGCACGCCGATGTTGATGATCATGATGCCCGGCAGCGAGCGCCCGACGGTGATGATGTCCAGCAGTTTTTCCTGTGAGAGATAGCCACGCTTTTTGACAAACTCCTGTTCCATCTGCGCGATGACGCTCCAGCCGCCGCCGAACGTCAGCGCGCCGATCTTGAGCAGGACGAGGAACATCGTCGCAAGCTTGCGCGCGGAACACGCGGCGCGCGGCGCAGGGGATGCGCTCATGATCCGGCCTCCTTTAGATGACGGCGCTGTTCTGGGACAGATGCGCAAAGGCTTTTGGCAGGTGCGACATGTCGTTGAGCGTGATGACCTTGAAGCGGCCGCCCTCATAGAGCGCGGCGCTCACGCTCGCGTTGGCGATGTCGAACGTGTGGATCGCGGCCAGATCCATGCATAGAAAATGGCATATCAGCGTCTTGAGCAGCGCGCCGTGGGAGACAACTGCGACGGTCTCCAGCCCGCTGGCGAGGGGGACCTCCAGCGCGCGCAGCGCGCGGCGCTGCAGCTCGGGGTAGGACTCGCCGCCCGGCGCGGGGCAGTCGGGCCGTTCGGAAAACAGGCGGGCGCGCTCCGGATCCTCGCGGCGCACGTCGGCAAACGACCGGCCCTGCCATTCGCCCATGCAGATCTCCTTCAGCTCCTCCACGGGCGTCAGCGGCGCGCCCGTGTGCGCATGCAGCGCCTGCGCCGTGCGCGCCGCGCGGGCGAGCGGGCTGTGATAGATGCGCTCAATGCCCACGCCCTCAAAGCGCAGGCCGACCTGTTCGGCCTGGCGCAGGCCCTGTTCGTTGAGCGGGATGTCCAGTTGTCCCTGATACAGCCGCCTCACGTTCCAGTCGGTCTGACCGTGACGGACAAAGTAGATCAGCATGCGCGCACCTTCCTTGCGTAAAATGGGAATGGAAATGGATGGATGAACCGGCAAAAACCAGAAAGGGAAGGCCGAAGCGATTCGGCCTTCCCGCGAAGGGTTCGGCTTGCGTTACAGCGTGAAGCCCGCGGCCTGCAGGAAGCGCTTGGCGCCGGCCTTGCCGGCCTCGTCGAGCTTGTAGACGCCCGCGTCGTGCAGCACGCGCGCGCACTTCTTGGCCAGCTCCGCGCGGATCGTCTCCCGGGCGGCGTCGGGCGAGAGCGCGCAGCCCGTCTGCGCGGCGATGGACTCGATCCACTCGGCGTGCGCCTTGAGGCGCTCGTCCGCGCGGACGGACTCGGCCGTGCGCGCGCCGGTGAGCACCTCCTCCAGCGCGGCGAGCTCGCGCTGCAGGCGGCCCGGCAGGATGAACAGGCCCATGACCTCGATCAGGCCGATGTTCTCCTTCTTGATGTGGTGCAGGTCCGGATGCGGATGGAAGATGCCCAGCGGCAGCTCCGGCGTGGTGCGGTTGTTGCGCAGCACCAGATCCAGCACATAGCCCTCGCCCTCGCGGCGGGCGATGGGGGTGATGGTGTTGTGCGGCGTGTCGCCGCTGTGGGCGAGGATATCCAGCGAGGCGTCGCTGTAGCCGCGCCAGCAGGCCAGCACGCGCTCGGCCAGCGCGCACAGCGGCTCGGGGCTGGCGGCGCGCAGGCGCAGCGTCGTCAGCGGCCAGGCGACCAGCTCGGCGTCGACCTGTGGGAAGTCCGGATGGGTGGCCTTGGCATAGGCGGGCGCCTTCTCCATGGGGAAGTGATGGCGGCCGCCCTGGAAGTGGTCGTGGTTGAGGATGGAGCCGCCGACGATGGGCAGGTCCGCGTTGGAGCCCAGGAAGTAGTGCGGGAAGCGCGTGACGAACTCGAGCAGGCGCTCGAACGTGCCCCGGTTGATGGCCATGGGCGTATGGCGGTCGTTGAAGACGATGCAGTGCTCGTTGTAGTACAGGTAGGGGGAGTACTGCATGTGCCACGGCGCGCCCGAGAGCGTGAGCGGGATGGCGCGCAGCGTCTGGCGCGCAGGGAAGTCGATGCGGCCTGCATAGCCGGTGTTTTCCAGGCAGAGCATGCACGGCGGATACTCGACGGACTTCTTCGTCAGCAGCGCCGCGATGTCGCGCGGATCCTTCTCCGGCTTGGACAGGTTGATCGTGATCTCCAGCTCGCCGTATTCGCTGGGCGCAAAGAAGCGCACGTTGCGCGCGATGGCGTCTACGCGGATGTAGTCGTTCATGCGGCACAGCTCGTAGAACCAGCTCGTGGCGCGCTCCACGCCCTCCTCGCGCGCGATGCGCTCAAAGCGCTCGGCGATGACGGACGGCGGCGCGGTGAACAGGCCCATCAGCCGGGCAGAGAACAGGTCGCGGCGCGTAGGCGTGTCCTCGATGATGCCGCGGCGCACGGCTTCGTCGCACAGCTCGCTCAGCAGCGGCGTGGCGGTCGGCGGCAGGGGCTGCACCTCGCCGCCTTCGGCGGGGGCGTCCATGCGGAGCGCATCCAGAAGGCCGTTCAGGGCGTAGTGGCGGTCTTCTGCGGCGATCAGGCCATGGGCAACGGCAAATTCGACCAGCGTTTCCATGGCGGAGGCGACGGAACAAGGCATCGGGCATCCCTCCAGATCAATGTCATGCTTTCATTATAGCGCATTCGCCCCCTGGAAACAAGCAGGAATTGCGGTAAAAATGCGTAATGTGCGGTAAAATTAACGCACAAAAAGTCGAGAAGGTCTTGACAAGTCGGAAAAATTTGAGATAATAGGGTCAGAAACCCGGATTACGGCATTTTATGGGGAGCGTGAATCACATGACGATGCAGGAAAAGTGGGCGGCCTACGCAAAGACGCCCGCAGGCATGGAGCGCCTGGAGACGCTCTACGGCAAGGATGAGGGAGAACTGGCGGCGCAGCGCGCGCGCTACGCGAAGCTGATCGAGCGCCACGAGGCGCGCTTTGGCGCCGATTGCGGTGAGATCTGCTTCTTCTCCGCGCCGGGCCGCACGGAGATCGGCGGCAACCACACCGACCACAACCTGGGCCGCGTGCTGGCGGCGGCGGTGAACCTGGATACCGTGGCGGCGGTGACGAAGACCGACGACGGCGTGATCGTCGTGGATAGCGAGGGCTATCGTCCCATCACCGTGGACACGGCGGACCTGTCCGTGCACGAGGCGGAGCTGGGCACGACGGCGGCGCTGATCCGCGGCGTGGCGGCCCGGATGCAGGAGCTGGGTTACAAGGTGGGCGGCTTCAAGGCGACGGTCACCAGCAGCGTGCTGCGCGGGTCGGGCCTGTCCTCCTCGGCGGCGTTTGAGGTGCTGATCGGCGCGATCCTGGACGGCCTGTACAACGGTTGGGTGCTTGACGCCAAGGAGCGCGCGCAGATCGCTCAGCGCGCGGAGAACCTGCACTTTGGCAAGCCCTGCGGCCTGATGGACCAGATGGCCAGCTCCGTGGGCGGCCTGGTGACGATCGACTTCAAGGACCCCACGCCCGTCGTGGAGGCGCTGCCCTACGACTTCAAGGCCAAGGGCTTCTCGCTGGTCGTGGTGAACACCGGCGGCGACCATGGCGACCTGACGGACGACTACGCGGCCATCCCCGCGGAGATGAAGGCCGTGGCGGCGCACTTTGGCAAGCAGGTGCTGCGCGAGGTCGACCCCGCAGAGATGGAGGCCGGCATCCCGCAGCTGCGCGGCAAGGTGTCCGACCGCGCCATCCTGCGCGCGCTGCACTTCTACGACGACAACGCGCGCGTGCCCCAGCAGGTGGCCGCGCTGCGCGAAGACAGGCTGGAGGCCTTCCTCGCGCTGATCATCGAGTCGGGCGAGAGCAGCTGGAAGCTGCTGCAGAACGTCTACGCCCGTCCCGGCGAGGAGCAGATGGCCCTGGCGCTGGAGATGAGCCGGCGCGTGCTGCAGGGCCGCGGCGCGTGGCGCGTGCACGGCGGCGGCTTTGCCGGCACCATTCAGGCGTTCGTGCCGGACGACCTGCTGAATGTATACGTGAGCCGCATCGAGGCCGCGTTCGGCAAGGGCGCGTGCACGGTGCTGTCCATCCGTCCCGAGGGCGCGGTCATGATGCCGGTGTGCTGAGTGAAAAACGCGCAAAAAAAGAGGGATTGACAGACGCCGCATGCGTGCTATAATAGGGACAACCGAATAGCGCATGGCGCGATTGAAGGATCTTCAGGGCGGGGTGTGATTCCCCACCGGCGGTATAGCCCGCGAGCCGTAAGGCAAGACCCGGTGCAATTCCGGGGCCGACAGTACAGTCTGGATGGAAGAAGAGCTTTTTCTCCTTGTGCATCAGCCGTTAAACGGCCCCTGATCGCTCTGCCTTCAGGGGCCGTGTGTTTCGGCAAAATGCAAGAGGGGGATTTTTCATGCGCGGTCAACACGTCTTCAAGCTCACCCGTACGGCCATCCTGGCAGCTGTAGCGACCATCCTGTTCTACATCGAGGTGCCGGTCGGCGTGCCGTTTTACAAGCTGGACTTCAGCACGCTGCCCTCGATCCTCGCGGGCTTTGCGATGGGCCCGCTCTACGGCCTGGCGACCGTGGCGATCAAGGACCTGCTGCACCTGCTCACCTCCACATCCGGCGGCATCGGCCAGCTGGCGGATTTCCTGATGTCCGGCTCGCTGGTCGTCGTCTCGTCCCTGATCTATCAGCGCCACAAGACCCGCGCGCGCGCGCTGATCGGCCTGTGCGTCGGCACGCTCGTCATGGCCGCGCTGGGCGCGCTGGTCAATTACTACATCATGCTGCCGTTCTATACGGCGTTCATGCCGATGGAGGAGATCATCGCCGCGGGCACCGCGCTGATCCCGGCCATCGACAGCCAGTTCAAGTTCGTGCTGCTCATCACCGCGCCCTTCAACCTGTTCAAGGGCATCGTGCTGAGCGCGGCGACGTTCCTGCTCTACAAGCGCGTGTCGCCGCTGCTGCACGCCAAGCATTGATTTGGAGGACATATGATCCGCATCGTCACCACCTGCGAGGAAGAGACGCTCCGCCTGGGCGAACGCCTGGGCGCGCGCCTGCTTCCGGGCGATACCGTGCTGCTGGAGGGGGAGATGGGCGCGGGCAAGAGCGTGCTCAGCCGCGGCGTCGCGCGGGGTCTCGGCGTCGAGGGTCCGATCCCCAGCCCGACGTTCACGATTGTGAACGTGCATGACGGCGCGCGCGGGCGGCTGTACCACTTCGACCTGTACCGGCTGGAGGATGCGGACGCCTTCTGGGAGGCGGGTCTGGACGAGATGATCGGCGCGGACGGCGTCGCGCTCATCGAATGGCCGTCGCGCGCGCCGGAGGCGATGCCCGAGCGGCGCCTGTGCGTGGAGATCGCCTATGTGCCGGGCGACCCGCAGCGGCGCGAGATCACCCTGCTGCCCCAGGGCGGGTTTGACGAGGCGCCGCTGGCTGCGCTGACGGAGGTGGAAGCATGAACATCCTGTGCGTCGATACGTCCGGTCCCTCGGCGGGCGTGGCCGTCCTTCGGGATGGACGCCTCGTGTTCGAGTGCTCGCTCATCCACGGCAGGACGCACTCGCAGTGCATCCTGCCCATGGTCGAGCAGGGGCTTGCGGGCGCGGGCCTGCAGGCGGGGGATGTCGACCTGTTCGCGGCCGTGGTGGGGCCGGGATCGTTTACCGGGGTGCGCATCGGCGTGTCGACCGTCAAGGCGCTGGCGCACGCGGCGCAGCGCCCCTGCGTCGGCGTGGACGCGCTGGAGGCGCTGGCCGCCGGCATTCAGGACTTCGGCGGGCTGATCTGCCCGATCCTGGACGCGCGCGCGCAGCAGGTGTACGGCGCCGTGTTCCGCGCGGGCCTGCCGCCCGTGCGCGTGGCGGAGGACGCGGCGGAAAAGCTCTCCGAATACCTGGCGCGCATCGACGCGACGGGCGAGCGGGCGCTGTTCCTGGGCGACGGGGCGCAGGCGTTTGCGCGCGAGATCCGGGAGGCGCTGGGCGAGCGGGCCGCGTTTGCGCCGGCGCACCTGTGCACGCTGCGCGCGGGCAGCGCGGCGGCGCTGGCGGCGCTGCGCGCGCACGAGGCGGTGGACTGCATGGCGCTCGCGCCGCTGTACCTGCGCGCGCCGCAGGCCGAGCGGGAGCGCGCCGCGAAGGAGGCGAAGGCGCATGCCTGACGTGCAGATCCGCGCGCTGACGGAGGCGGACGTGCCCGCCGTACATGAGATCGAGCGGCTGTGCTTTCCCATGCCCTGGTCGGAGGCGTCGATCCTGCACGACCTGACGGAAAATCCCGCCGCGCGCTGGCTGACGCTGCTGGAGGACGGACGCCTGGCCGCCTATGCGGGCATGTGGCTGATCATCGACGAGGCGCACGTGACGAACGTCGCGGTGCATCCGGACTTTCGCAGGCGCGGCTACGGCGAGAGGATCCTGCGCGCGCTGATGGACTTGGCGCGGGACACGTGCATGGGGCTCATCACGCTCGAGGTGCGCCGGTCCAACGAGGCGGCGCAGGCGCTGTACCACAAGGCGGGCTTTCTGGATGTCGGCTACCGCAAGCGGTACTATGAGGACAACAAAGAGGACGCGCTGATCATGTATTGCCAGCTGTAAGGCGCGCTGAGGTCCCCTTTCGCGCAAAGCGCGGCGGGGGGACTTTTCTTTTGGGGGAAAATCGGGTAAAATAGAGGGAACCTGTCCGTCATACAATGAAGACGGGGATGCTGTTTGGGAGGAAACGCCATGTTCCTGGAACTTTCGGGCGTCAAGATATATGTACAGCAGCGCGGCCAGGGGCCGGATGTGCTGCTGCTGCACGGGTGGGGCTGCTCCACCCAGCTCATGGACGGCGTGGCCGACGCGCTCGCGGGCGGCATGCGCGTGACGAGCTTCGACTTTCCGGGGCACGGCCGGTCCGGCAGGCCGCCCAAGCCCTGGGGTGTGCCCGAGTTTGCCGAGTTGACGCGCGAGCTGATCGAGCGGCTGGGCCTTGCGCCGTGCGACATCGTGGCGCATTCGTTCGGCGGACGTGTGACGCTGTGGCTGGCCAGCGAGCATCCCGAGCTCGTGCGGCGTGTGGTGCTCACGGGCGGCGCGGGCCTGCGCGCCGAGCCGGATGAGAAGAGCAAGGCGCGCGCGCGCGCGTACAGGCGGCTGCGCACGGCGGCGGAGGCCTTGGGGCGCGTGCCCGGCCTGCGCGGCGTGTCGGAGCGCCTGCGCGAGGCGCTCGTGCAAAGGTATGGCTCGGCAGACTACCGCGCGCTCGATCCGGAGATGCGCAAGACGTTTGTGCGCGTGGTGGGGCAGGACTTGCGCCCGTGCCTGCCCCGCGTACAGGCGCCGACGCTGCTGTACTGGGGCGATGCGGACGAGGCCACGCCGCTGTGGATGGGCAAGACGATGGAGCGGGAGATCCCCGACGCGGGTCTGGTGACCGTGCCGGGCACGCACTTTGCCTATCTGGAGCGCCTGGGCGAGTTTACGCGCATCGTGCGCTGCTTTTTGGAGGACCGAAAGGAGGAGCGCCCGTGACCACGCTTCTTTCCGGCGCGCTCTGTGCGTTCGTGACGGCGCTCCTGTCCGCGCTGGGCTCGGCGCTGGCCGCGCGTCGCCTGCTGCACTTCATGCAGCTGGAGAGCTACCAGCTGCCGGGCTATTTCAAGACGCTGCGGCGAAACGCGGCGCGGGCGTTTGCGCCGGGCCTGCTGCTCGCCGCTGCGGGCGCGGCCGCGTGCGCGCTCGCGCTGTGGCTGTCGGACAGCGCTCGCGGATGGGCGGCTGCAGGCGCGTGGCTGCTCGTGGCGGTCGCGGGCGCGGCCCTTCGCGCGGCGCAGCGCGGGACCAAGGCCAAAAAGCCGCTCGTCTTCACGCCGCGCATGAAGCGCCTGCAGGCCATGACGCTCGCCGTGTGCCTGGCGCTCGGCCTGCTGTGCCTGGCGCTGCTGGGGCCGGCCGGCCTGGCGGCGCTGCCGCTGCTGCTGCCCCTGCAGGTCGCGCTGGCGGCGCTGTGCGCGCAGCCCATCGAGCGGCACATCAACATGGGTTTCTTCCGCGACGCGCAGCGCAGGCTCGACGCGCGCCCAGGGCTCATCCGCATCGGCATTACGGGCAGCTACGGCAAGACGAGCACGAAGTTCCTGCTGGGGACGATCCTCTCCGAGCGGTATAACGTGCTGGTGACGCCGTCCAGCTTCAACACGCCCATGGGCGTCACGCGCATCATCCGTGAGCGGCTGCAGGCCTATCACGAGGTCTTCATCGCGGAGATGGGCGCGCGCCACGTGGGGGACATCGCCGAGCTCGTGGAGCTGGTGCACCCGACCGTCGGCCTGCTGACCTCGGTCGGCCCGCAGCACCTGGACACGTTCGGCACGCTGGAAAACATCAAAAAGACCAAGTATGAGCTGATCGAGGGACTGCCGGCGGACGGCCTGGCGGTTTTCGCGCGCGACGGCGCGATCTGTGAGGAGCTGTACGCGCGCTGCACGCTGGCGCGCAAGCGCCTGGCCGGCGAGGGCGTGCGCGTGGAGAACCTGACGGTCGGCCCCTTTGGCAGCCGCTTTGAGCTGGTCGAGGGCGACGCGCGCGTTTCCTGCGAGACGAAGCTGCTGGGCGAGCACGCCATCGGCAACCTGCTGCTGTGCGCGGAGACGGCGCGCGGCCTGGGCCTGTCGCTGGAGGAGATCGCCCGCGGCGTGCGCAAGTGCAGTCCGGTCGAGCACCGGCTGCAGCTCATCGGGGGCAAGGGCGGCGTCACGGTCATCGACGACGCGTTCAACTCCAACCCGCGCGGCGCGCAGGCGGCGTTGCGGGTGCTCGCGCGCTTCCCGAAGCGGCGCATCATCGTCACGCCGGGCATGGTGGAGCTGGGCGGCGAGGAGGATGCGTTCAACGAGGCGTTCGGGCGCGAGATGGCGGGCAGCGTGGACGTGGCGATCCTGGTGGGCCGACGGCACACCGCGCCCATCCGCAAGGGCCTGCTGGAGGCCGGCTTTGACGAGCGCTGCCTGCACGTGGTGGGCAGCCTGGAGGAGAGCACGCAGGTGCTGGGCGCGCTCGTGCGCGCGGGGGATACGGTGCTCTATGAAAACGACCTGCCAGACAACTACAGCGAGGGCTGACGCGCAAGACGGAACAAGGAGGTCTTTGATATGAACAACCTGACGATGGCGGTCCTCTTCGGCAGCCGCGCCTGCGAGCACGACGTGTCGATCATCTCCGCCCTGCAGTTCATGGACGCGGCGGACAGGGCCGGCTATCGCGTGGTGCCGGTGTACATCTCGCGCGAGGGCGTGTGGTATACGGGCGACGCGCTGCGCAAAATCGAGGCGTTCAAGGCGTTTTCGCCTGAGGCCGCGGGGCTTGTACGCGTGCAGCTGGATATGACCGCCAACGCGGGCGACCTGTGGGCCTGGCCGCCGCGCGCGCAGGGGGGACTCCTGCACCGCAAAGAGCCCAGGCCGCTGTGCCACATCGATGTGGCCGTGCCGGTGCTGCACGGCCTCAACGGCGAGGACGGCACCGTGCAGGGCATGCTGGAGCTGTGCAACATCCCCTATACGAGCGCGGGCCTGCTCGGCTCTGCGGTTGGCATGGACAAGATCGCCATGAAGCTGCTGCTGCGCGGCGCGGGCTTCCCGGTGCTGGACGGCGAGTGGTTCCTGCGCGATGCGTGGCGCGAGAACCGCGCGCAGATCCTGGACCGGTTGGAGGCGCGCTTCGCCTACCCGATGTTCGTCAAGCCCGCGAACCTGGGCTCGTCCATTGGCATCGCGCGGGCCACGGACCGCGCGTCCCTGGAGGAGGCCGTCGAGGTCGCAATCTCCTACGACCGCCGCATTCTCGTCGAGCCGGGCGTCGAGGAACCGCGCGAGGTCAACTGCGCGGTGCTCGGCTATGGCGCGGACGTGCGCGCATCCGTGTGCGAGATGCCCGTCACCGGCGCGGACATGCTGGACTTCTCCGAAAAGTACCTGCGCAACGCCTCCAAGACCGGCGGGAGCAAGGGCATGCAGTCGCTCTCGCGCATCGTGCCCGCGCCCATCGCGCCGGAGATGACCGAACGCATCCAGAAGATGTCGTGCGAGGTGTTCCGCACGCTCGACTGCAAGGGCACTGTGCGCATCGACTACATGATCGACCCGAAGACGGACGCGCTGTATCTGGGCGAGATCAACACGATCCCCGGTTCGCTGGCGTTTTACCTGTGGAACGAATGCGGCTTGAACTATCCCGCGCTGGTGGAGCAGCTGGTCGAATACGCGTTCAAGGCGCATGCGGACAAAAACCACAGCGTCTATACGTTCGACTCGACCATTTTGCAGGGATATGTCAACGGCACCAAGGGCGTAAAGGCCTGAAAAAGGGGAACGAGCGATGAACAAATGGGAAGAGCAGCCCGACGGCGAGCGGGCCGAATATGCACAGGAGCTGGGCACACAGGACGGCTATGATGATTACGTCCAGGAGCCGGACGCACAGGATGGCTACGATGCCTGCGTCCAGGAGCCGGACGATGAGGTGGACGGCGCCGTCTACGAGCAGCCGGTCTATGAGGAACCCTATGCGCCCTTTGGCGAGCCGGAACCGGAGCCGGCCAGGCGGCCGGTCATCCTCTCCACAAACATGACGGTCAATCTGACCTGTACGCTTGCGTCGATGCTGGGTGTGTTCGGCCTGTTTCTGTGCTTTGCGGATAAGCGTAGCCACGCCGTGCGCCGGTATGCGGTGCAGTCGACGGGGCTGATGGCGCTGTTTCTGTTCGCCTCGTTGCTGCTGTGGCTGCTCGCGGCTGTCCTGTCCTGGATTCCGCTGCTGGGCTGGATCTTCGCCGCCGCGGTGAATGCGGCGCGCGTGGCGGCCGTGTGTGCGGACATCGTGCTGCGGGTGCAGATGATGCTGCATGCCTATCGTGGCGAGGCGTACGTGCTGCCCGTCTGGGGCGAGCGGCTGCGCGCATTTGAGTGAGAAAGACAATACACACGAATCGGGGCGCTTCTCCTAAGGAGAGCGCTCCTTTTTGCATAAAAGAGGTGTGTATGCAAAAAATAATATAAAGAAAAACAGAAGAAACGATTGACAAAAGTGCCTGAATCGGTATAATGAAGTATGGATATTGAATAAAAAATGAAATGAAAAATATGAGATTTCGACTGTGACGACAAAAAAGAACTGCAAAATCAAAAATGTTTGGCTCTTCCTTCGCATTTTTGTTATTGGAAACACATAAAGATTAAGATGTAATGAATATGGGGCCTTATCTGGGATAAAGGAGGCCCTCGGCAAAAGGGTTCATTGCAGAGGCGCCGCGGCGAAAGAGGACGCCCCTGAATGAAATATAAAACAAACTGGAGGAATGCCCATGAAAAAGTTTCTGTCCGTTCTTCTGACGGTCGTCCTGCTCGCCTCGTTTGCGGCAGTGGCCGGCGCGGAAGAGAAGACCACGATCACCGTATGGTGCTGGGACCCGGCCTTTAACATCTATGCGATGAATGAGGCGGCCAAGGTCTACGCGCAGATCAACCCCGATGTGGAGATCGAAGTCATCGAAGTGGCATCCAACGACTGTGAGACGCGCCAGACGGCGGCATTCATCTCCGGTCAGATGGACGACCTGCCCGACATCGTCCTCATGCAGGACAACTCGGGCCAGAAGTTCCTGTCGACCTATCCGGGTATGTATTACGACCTGACCGACAAGATCGACTACTCGAACTTTGCGGATTTCAAGGTCAACTACTTCGTGTCCGAGGGGCGCAACTACGCCGTGCCGTTTGATAACGGCTGCGCCGCGATGTTCATCCGCACGGACATCCTGGAAGAGGCGGGCTACACCCTCGCAGACGTGACGGACATCACCTGGTCGCGCTTCATTGAGATCGGCAAAGACGTCAAGGAAAAGACCGGCGTGCCGATTCTGACGTGTGAAATGGGCTTTGCGGACTTCCTGATGATGATCCCGCAGTCTGCCGGCACCTGGTACTTTGACGAGGAGGGCAACCCCAACATCGCTGGCAACGAGGTGCTCAAGGCGACGCTGGAGACGATCAAGCAGATGGCCGATGCGGGCATCGTGTATGAGGCCGTCGACTGGGCCGAGTACATCAGCACGCTGAACACCGGCAAGGCCGCTTCGACGATCCAGGGCTGCTGGATTCTGGGCTCCGTCGTGCTGGCGGAGGATCAGGCCGGCAAGTGGGGCGTCACCAACATTCCGCGCCTGGACAACATCGAGGGCGCCACGAACTACTCCAACCAGGGCGGCTCTTCCTGGCTGGTGCTGGCCAACTCCGAGAATGCGGAGATCGCCGCGGACTTCCTGAACCAGACGTTCGCCGGCTCCACGGAGTTCTATCAGACGATCCTCAAGTCCTCCGGCGCGATCGCGACCTACCTGCCGGCGGCCGAGGGCGAAGCATACGCTGCGCCGCATGACTTCTTCGGTGGCCAGGCGGTCTTCGCGGACATCATGGAGTTCTCCGCCCAGATCCCCAAGGTTGAGCTGCGCCTGTACAACTACGAGGCGCGCGATGCCCTGCGCGACGCGCTGCAGGCCTATCGCGACGGCGGCGACCTGGACAGCCTGATGCAGGAGGCGCAGGATACTGTCGAGTTCCTGATGATGGAGTAAAAGCTCCCTTACGCATCCCCTGAAGGGATGGGGGGATGCCGGATGCGTCCGGCATCCCTCTTTTCAAAAAGTTGGAGGCGATCCGCATGACGACTACCCAACCGAAGCCGCTTCGGAAGAGCAAGGGGCTGATGCATCACATCAACCGCGTCGGCTGGCTGTTCATCCTGCCGGCGGTGGCGCTCATTCTGGTGCTGTGCTTCTATCCGATGATCGAGGCCTTCATCCTCTCCCTGCAAAAGGGCAAGGGAAATAACCTGAGCTGGAACGGACTGAACAACTACACGCGCCTTTTCAAGGACAAGGTCTACCTCCAGGCGGTTCAAAACACGTTCTTCTACCTGATCATCCAGGTGCCGATCATGCTGGGAATCGCCCTGCTGCTGGCGTCCATGCTCAACGACAAGACGCTCAGGTTCAAGGGCATCTTCAGAACGCTGATCTTTTTGCCCTGCGCGACGTCGCTGGTCTCCTGCTCGATCATCTTCAAGCAGCTGTTTTCGCCCTCGGGCCTGGTCAACACGCTGCTGCTCACCTGGGGCTGGATCTCGGAGCCGTATCCCTTCCTGACGGAGGCGACAAGCGCCCGGATCATCATCATCGTGACGATGCTTTGGCGCTGGACGGGCTACAACATGATCTTCTACCTCGCGGGCCTGCAGAACATCGACTATCAGGTGTACGAGGCCGCGCGCATCGACGGCGCTTCCGCCGTGCAGCAGTTTACCAAGATCACCGTGCCGCTGCTCAAGCCCATCATCCTGATGACGACGGTGCTCTCCACCAACGGCACGCTGCAGCTGTTCGACGAGGTGCGCAACATGACCAACGGCGGCCCCAACAATGCGACAACGACGATCTCGACCTACATCTACAAGCTGTCGTTTGAGCAGGTGCCGCAGTTTGGTTACGCCTCGGCCCTGGCCTATACGATATTCATCATGGTCGCGATCCTTGCGCTCATCCAGATGAAGGTAGGTGACAAGCAGTGAGTCAGATTCGGATACGGCGCGGCAAGCTCCGGCCTGCGCGCGTGGCGAAATATGCGTTTCTGGTGCTCGCGTCCTTCCTGTCGGCGTTCCCGTTTTACTGGATGCTCGTCTCGGCCACGAACTCCAACCAGGCCATCATGGAGATGCGCATGTTCCCGGGCGCAAATCTGATCGAGAACTGGAAGACGCTTACGGCCGGCTATGCGCTGGGCACCGCGTTCCTCAACAGCCTGCGCAACGCCACCGTGACGACGGTGTGCGCGCTGTTCATCAGCTCGCTGGCGGGCTATGGCTTCGTGGTCTATCGCGACAAGTACAAGAACCTGGTCATGAGCCTGCTGATGCTGTCCATGATGGTGCCCGCGGCGGCGACGTTGATTCCGATGTTCCGCATGTTCAGCCGCATGGGCCTGAACAACACGCTGCTGGGCGTCATGCTGCCGTCGGTCTCCACGGCGTTCCTGATCTTCATGTTCCGCCAGGGCACGCAGTCCTTCCCGGATGCGATCATCCAGGCGGCGCGGATCGACGGCCTGGGCGAGTTGCGCATCTTCCTGCAGATGTACATGCCCATCATGAAGCCGACCTACGCGGCAGCTGCTACAGTGACGTTCATGAATGCCTGGAACGCCTACCTGTGGCCGCTGGTCATCCTGCAAAGCCCCGACCAGATCACGATGCCGATGCTGATCTCCAACACGATGAACGTGTACGTGGTCGACTACGGCATGGTCATGCTGGCGGTTTCGATTTGCACCATTCCGACGCTGGTGCTCTTCTTCGCGCTGCAGCGCAGCTTCGTCGAGGGCATCCTCGGCTCCGTCAAGTGAGCAAGCCATCCATTCAAGCCGTTTCCCGCGCCCGGGAGGCGGCTTTTTTGCGCGCGGCGGCGAATTGCGGGGAATCCGCGCTTGATTTGTCAGAAAATATGCGTATAATAAGATCGTATGCTTTTGATGGGAGGAACCGAACATGGAAAGAACGTATGCGGCCCATGTCCGCGGCGCGGATTGCGTCAAGGTCTGCGGCTTTGTCGACACCATCCGCAACAAGAGCAAGATGGCCTTCATCGTGCTCAAGGATATCACCGGCCGGGTGCAGGTGACCGTTGAAAAGGGCGAAAACCCCGCGCTGGACGAGGCGGTCAACCAGCTGACGCCCGATTCGGTCATTACCGTGATCGGCAAGGCCGTGGAGAGCGAGTACGTCAAGCTCGGCGGCGTGGAGATCTATCCGCGCGAGATCGTCGTCGAGTCGGTCGCGGCGCCCCTGCCCATCGACCGCGAGGCGCGCAAGGGGCATGAGCGTTCCTCCATCGATCAGCGCATCGACTACCGCTGGATCGACCTGCGCACGGACGCCAACCAGCTGATCTTCAAGGTGCAGACCGTCCTGGTCGAGGCGATGCGCGAATACCTGCGCGCGCGCAACTTCCTGGAGATCCACACGCCCAAGCTGATCGGCGCGGCCAGCGAATCCGGCGCAGACGTGTTCGAGGTCAAGTATTTCGACCGCAACGCCTACCTGGCGCAGAGCCCGCAGTTCTACAAGCAGATGGCCATGGCCTCCGGCCTGGAGCGCATCTTCGAGGTGGGGCCGGTCTTCCGCGCGGAGAAGTCCTTCACCAGCAAGCATACGACGGAGTTCTCGGGCTTTGACCTGGAGATGAGCTTCATCGAGTCCTACGAGGACGTCATGCAGCTGGAGCAGGAGCTGCTCACCGCGGCGCTCAAAAAGGTCAAGGAGCAGTACGGCGAGGAGATCGCGCGCGTGTTTGGCAAGGAAGTGATCGTGCCGGAGGGCGCGTTCCCGGTGGTCAAGCTCGCGGATCTGTACGACGCGCTGGAGAAGGAGTTCGGCTATGCCTGCCCGGCGGAGGAGCGCGGCGACCTGACGACCGAGGCCGAGCACCTCTCCTATGACTGGGCGATGAAGCACTACGGGTGCGAGTTCCTCTTCGTGACCGACTATGACGCAGAGAAGCGCGCCTTCTACCACATGCGCAAGGACGGCGTGCCCCAGGGCTACGACCTGATCTGGCGCGGCGTGGAGATCACCACCGGCGCGCAGCGCGAGCACCGCTATGACGTGTTGTGCGCGCAGGCCGCCGAGAAGGGCCTGCAGGACGACGTGAAGTTCTACCTCGAGTTCTTCAAGTACGGCTGCCCGCCGCACGGCGGCTTCGGCCTGGGCATCGACCGGCTGACGATGCTGCTGCTGGGCCTGACGATCAAGGAGGTCATGTTCATCTTCCGCGGTCCGAACCGGCTGACGCCGTGATCCGGCCATTCCGATGCAAAGAGGCGGGGGCGGAACCCACTGGGTTCCGCCCCCGCTTTGGATTGGCCGCGCGTCAGTCGCCGATCACCTGTGCGGCGATGCGCGCGGACTCGGCCGCGTCCCGGGCGTAGAAGTCCGCGCCCACCATCCGGGCGTATTCCTCCGTCAGCACCGCGCCGCCGACCATCACGCGGCAGGGCGCGTTCGCCGCGCGCAGGGCCTCGATCGTGCGCTGCATGGAGCCGACGGTCGTCGTCATCAGCGCGCTGAGGCCGACCAGCGGCGCGCGCTCGCGCAGCGCGGCCTCGACGACGCGCTCCGGCGCGACATCCCGCCCCAGGTCGATCACGCGGTAGCCGTAGTTCTCCAGCAGCATGCGCACGATGTTCTTGCCGATGTCGTGGATGTCGTCCTTGACCGTGGCCAGAATGATCGGCCCCTTTGTCGCCACGGGCGCGGCGTCCAGCCCGCGCAGGTAGTCAAAGCCGGCCTTGACCGCATCGGCGCAGGCCATCAGCTGCGGAAGAAACAGCTCGCCGCGCTCAAAGCGCGCGCCCGCCTCGTCCAGCGCGGGGATGAACTCCCCGTTGATGAGCTCCAGCGCCGACCGCCCGGGCAGCAGCGTACGCAGCGCGGGCACGATCTCGCCCGCGCGTCCGCCCAGGATCAGGCCGCGCAACCCGGAAGCGGATGGAACGGCCGGGGCGGCCGCCTGTGCGGCGGGCGCAACGGGCGCGGAAGCGGGAAGGGAAGCGCAGTGCGCGATGTAATCCGCGGCGGCGGCGTCCTGGCCGCACAGCACGCGGAAGGCGCGCACGGTCTGCATGGCGGAGCCCAGCGGGTTGAGGATCGGCAGGTCCAGCCCGGCCTCGAGCGCGGCGGCGAGGAACGCGGCGTTGAGCGATTCGCGCGCAGGCAGACCGAAGGAGATGTTGCTCACGCCCAGCACCGTGCGCAGCCCCAGGCGCTCCCTGATCAGCCGGACGGCGCGCAGCGTCTCCATCGCCTGCGTCTGATGGGTGGAGGCGGTCATCGTCAGGCAGTCGATCAGCACGTCCTCGCGCGCGATGCCGCAGTCGAGCGCGCGCTGCAGGATGCGTCCGGCGATCGCCAGGCGGCCCTCAGCCGTGTCGGGGATGCCGCCCTCGTCGAGCGTGAGGGCGACGACCGCCGCGCCGTAGCGGCGCGCGATGGGCAGTACGGCGCGCAGGCTCTCCTCCTTGCCGCACACGGAGTTGATGATGGGCTTACCGTTGCAGGCGCGCACGGCGGCCTCCAGGGCCCGGGGATCGGCGGAGTCGATCTGCAGCGGCAGAGGGGAGACCGCCTGAATGGCGCGCACCAGGCGGGGCAGCACGGCGGCCTCGTCGATGTCCGGCAGGCCCGCGTTGACGTCCAGCAGGTCGGCGCCCGCGTCCTGCTGGTCGAGCGCCTCGCGCACCACATATGCGTCGTCGCCCGCGCGCAGCGCCTCTTTCAGGCGGCGCTTGCCTGTCGGGTTGATGCGCTCGCCGACGACCGCCGGACCGCCCTGCAGGATGACTGCGCGCTGGCCGCTCGCGAATGCGCACAGGTGCGGATCCTCGCGCTTCACGGGCCGCAGCGTCGAAAGGCGCGCGCGCAGCGCCCGGATGTGCGCGGGCGTCGTGCCGCAGCAGCCGCCGAAGACCGTCACGCCCAGCGCGGCCATCTCCGCGGCGCACTCCGCGAACGCCTCGGGCGTCACGTCGTACAGGGTCCGTCCGTTTTCCATGCGCGGCATGCCGGCGTTGGGCTGCACGATGAGCGGGGTGCGCGTCACGGCCGCCATGCGCGCGACGATGGGCACCGTCTCGGTCGGGCCCAGCGAGCAGTTGACGCCCAGCGCATCCGCACCCAGCGCCTGCAGGGTGATGGCGGCGGTCTCGGGATCCGCCCCCAGGAAGGTGCGCCCGTCCTGAGAGAACGTCATCGTCGCCAGCACAGGCAGGCGGCAGTGCTCCTTTGCGGCCAGCAGCGCCGCGCGCATCTCGTACAGGTCGCTCATCGTCTCGATGAGCACCATGTCCGCGCCGGAGCGAGCACCGGCCTCCACCACCTGCGCAAAGAGCGCGTACGCCGAGTCAAAGGACAGCGTGCCCAGCGGCTCCATCAGCGCGCCGGTGGGGCCGATGTCCAGCGCGACGTACCGCGCGCCGGATTCGCGCGCCAGGCGCACGCCTGCCTCGACGACGGCGTCCGTCTCCGCGCCGAATTTCAGCGCGTTTGCGCCGAAGGTGTTGGCGGTGATCACGTCGCTGCCGGCCTGCACGTATGCGCGATGGACGGCGCGGACCGCATCCGGCGCGGTCAGGTTCAGCCGCTCGGGCAGCTCGCCCGGCGCAAGGCCGGCGGCCTGCAGCATGGTGCCCATGCCGCCGTCAAAGAAGAGAAAGGCGTCTTGAAAGTGTGGCATCAGCATTCTCCTTCCCGGGAATCGGACCGCCTGGGGCGCGAACAGGCGCCGCCGGTACGGCGGTAGGCGCAGTTGTTCCGCGCGGGGCACAGGTCGCAGCCGCCCTCCGCGCGGGACGGCCGCTGCGGATAGAGCCCCACAAAGGCGGTAACGCTCTTTTGCGGGATCAGCAGGCAGCCGTCCGTCATCGAGATCCCCAGCGTCCGCCGCATGTCCAGCGCGCGCTCGAATGCGCGCTGCATCGAAAGCGGCAGATCGCCATAGCCGGGGCTGAACCGCGCGCCTACGTACAGGCCGGACGCGCCTGCGTCGTGCGCGATGTCGCGGCAGCAGGCGTCGGCGGCGCTCTCGACGCAGGCGCTCATCGCCGCGTCCAGCAGCAGCGCGTCCGCCATGCTGCGCTGCTGCATCGCGCGCAGGGCCCGCTCCGCACCCAGCCCAAGCGTCACGGCCATCATTGCGCAGCGCTGCGCGCCCTGCAGATGGCGGGCAATGTCCCGCCCGGGCAGCGGCGCGCCGTCCAGCACGGGCGTGCCGCCGTCGAAGGCGAGGTCGAGCAGCGCATAGCGCCAGGCGGGCCGGGCCTCGCGCAGACATACATCCGTCATCGCGCCGGCACGCCGCGCGGTCGCCTCATCCGGCACGCCGCCTGCAAATCCCGCGTAGCGCAGCATCTCGCTGCGGTCGACCTCAGGCGCGTACATGTCCGCTCCTGCGCAGCAGGTCGAGCTCCTGCGCCGCAATGTCGGGATGATTCATCGTGTACAGGTGTACGCCGTCGACCCCGGCGTCCAGCAGCTGCGCTGTCTGGCGTGCGGCCAGTTCGATGCCCGCGCTGCGAAGCGACGGCGCGTCCGATTCATAGCGCCACAGCAGCCGCACGACCGACGCAGGCAGGGATACGCCGCACAGAAAGATCATGCGCGAGACCTGGCTCTTGCTCAGGATCGGCATGACCCCGGCCAGGATGGGCGCGCGCACGCCCGCGGCGCGTGCCTTTTCCAAAAATCGCAGGAAACACGCGTTGTCAAAGAAGAGTTGGCTGATGAAGAACGACGCGCCCGCGTCCTCTTTTGCCTTCAGGTATTGCAGATCGCGCTGGAGCGAATCGCAGGCGATGTGCCCCTCCGGATAACAGGCTGCGCCCACACACAGCCCGGCGTCCCGCAGCGCAGGGATGAGGTCGCTGGCATGCGCGTAGGCCATGGGCGCGCCGTCGTCCGCGGCGTCACCGCGCAGCGCAAGGACGTTTTCCACGCCTGCATGCCTGAGACGCGCGGCGTTTTGCGCGATCTGCGCGCGCGTGAAGCCCGCGCAGGTCTGGTGCGCCAGCGCGGTCAGCCCGAAGCCGTCCTGCGCCTCGGCGGCGATGTCGATGGTGCGCGCGCTGCTGCCGCTGCCGCCGGCGGAGCAGGTGACGCTCACAAAGTCCGGCGAAAGCGGAGCCAGGCCCGCGAGCACGCCCCGGGCCAGCTCCAAGCTCAGATCGCCCTTGGGCGGAAAGATCTCGAAGGAGAGCGTGGGACGCCCCTGATGAAAGCATGAAGAGATCCGCATGGATGCGCCTCCTTGGCGCGGACATACGGCCCGCGCGGGAATGTAAGCATTATAGCACATCCCACGTCTGCGTTCACGTGAAATCTGCCTGTATAAAGATTTTAGTGTCATCCAACGCGGCGATGTGTTATAATGAATGCGTTTCAGGTGGATTCAACCGGCGGACTGCTGCGCCGCCATGCGGCTGTATCTTTGTAAAAGTGGAGTGTAAGGCATGCGAATCGTAATCGTCGGCGACGGCAAGATCGGCCATACCCTGGCGGAGACCCTCTCGGGCGAGGGACATGACGTGGTCATCATCGACAAGAGCGGCGAGGCGCTGGGCAAGAGCATCGATACGCTCGATGTGCTGTGCATCAAGGGAAGCGGCGCGAACATCCCCACGCTCATCGAGGCGGATGCCCGCCATGCAGACATCATCATCGCCACGACGGCCAGCGACGAGACGAACATGGTCTGCTGCCTGATCGCCAAGCATTTGGGCGCGCAGTACGCTATCGCGCGCATCCGCGATCCGGAGTACAACAACAGCCTTTCGCTCATCAAGAAGGAACTGAGCATCGACCTGGCCGTCAATCCGGAGCGGACCACCGCCATGGAGATCAGCCGCCTGTTGCGCTATCCGTTCGCATCAAAGGTGGAGATCTTCGCGCGTGGGCGCGTGGAGATGGTCGAATTTCGCGCGCAGGCGGGCGACAAGGTCGTCGGCGTGCCGCTGTCCAGGCTCAGCGCCAGCCTGCCGCAAGTGCTTTACTGTGCCATCGAACGATTCGGCGAGGCGATCATCCCTGACGGATCGACGGTCATCGAGCCGGGCGACCGCGTACATGTGGCCGCAGACATCCCCACGATCACCGGATTTTTCCGCCATCTGGGCAAGCACGAACTGCGCGTGCAGAGCGTCATGGTGCTCGGCGGCGGACGCATCAGCTTCTATCTGGCCCGACTGCTCACCTCGCTGGGCATGCGCGTGTCGGTCGTGGAGATCGACCGGCGCAAGGCCGAGCTGCTGGCCGAGCAGCTGCCCGAGGCGGACATCATCTGCGGCGACGGTACCGACCAGGAGCTGCTCGTCTCCGAAGGCATTGCGGACATGGATGCCTTCATCGCGCTGACCGACCGCGACGAGGAAAACCTGCTCACCGGCATCTACGCGCAGCGGATGGGCGTCAAGAAGGTCGTCGTCAAGATCAACCGCGGCAACTACGCCGACATCGTCGCCTCCATGGGCATCGACAGCGTCGTCACGCCCCGGCAGATCACCTGCGATACGCTGCTGCGCTACGTGCGCGCGCGCTCCAACAGCCGCGGCACGGTCATCGAACGCATGTACCGCATCCTGGACGGGCATGCGGAGGCGCTGGAGTTCATCGCCCAGCCGGACGATCCCTACATCCGCGTGCCGCTGCGGGATCTGGCCGTCGCCCGTGAGACGCTGGTGGCGGTCATCGTGCGGGATGGGCAGATCATCGTGCCCTTCGGCGACGATTACGTCGAGGGCGGCGACTTCGTCATCATCATCACCAAGCGGCCGGGCGTCACGGATCTGAAGGATGTCCTGAAAGCGCATGGAGGCAAAGCGTGAACATACGGCTGGTCGGAAATCTGCTGGGCAAGCTGCTCCTGCTGGAAGCGGGGCTCATGTTCCCGTCGTTTATCGTGTCGCTCGCATGCGCGGGCACGGACCGGATGGCCTTTGTCGCCACCATTGCGTTGCTCGCATGCGTGGGTGGCACGCTGAACCTGGCGGCGCGTCCGCGCGTTCACGACCTGCGCGCGAGGGAAGCCTTCATCGTCGTCAGTACAGGCTGGATCCTGCTCAGCGCCTTCGGCGCGCTGCCGTTTCGCCTCAGCGGCGCCATCCCCGCCTACGTCGACGCGTTCTTTGAGACGGTCAGCGGATTTACGACGACCGGCGCGTCCATCCTGCCTCAGGTTGAGACGCTGCCGCGCGGCGTGCTCTTTTGGCGCAGCTTCACCCACTGGATCGGCGGCATGGGCGTGCTGGTGCTCACGCTGGCGATCACGCCCAAGGTGACGGGCCGCACGTCCCACCTGATGCGCGCCGAGTCGCCCGGCCCTGAGCTGAGCCGCCTGGTGCCGCGCATGGGCGAGACGGCGAAGATCCTATATCTCATCTATGTGGCGCTGACGCTGGCCAACATCGTCGCGCTGCTGCTGGCGGGCCTCCCCGCCTACGACGCCTGCATCCACGCCTTCGGCACGGCGGGCACGGGCGGCTTCTCCAGCCGTAACCTGTCCGTGGGCGCATATGACTCCGTGGCGGTGGACGTCATCACGACGGTGTTCATGCTGATGTTCGGCCTGAACTTTGCGTTCTATTTTCACGTGCTCACGTCGGGCTTGCGCAAGGCGGCGCGCAACGAGGAGCTTATTGCCTATCTGTGCATCGTGGGCGCAGCGATCCTGATCGTCACGCTCAACATTTTGCCCCTGTTTGGCGGCGGCTTTTTTCGGTCGCTGCGCTATGCGTCGTTCCAGGTGGCCAGCATCGTCTCCACGACGGGCTACTTCACTGCGGATTTCAACGCCTGGCCGCAGCTGAGCCGCGCCATCCTGGTGGGTCTGATGCTCATGGGCTCCTGCGCGGGCTCGACGGCCGGCGGCGTCAAGACGATTCGCGTGCTGCTGCTGTGCAAGAACGTGCGCCGCCAGGTGAGAAATACGTTCATGCCCCGGCGCGTGTCGCTCGTCAAGCTCGACGGCAAGACGGTCGAGGAGGCCACGCTCAGCCAGGTAGGGCTGTTTTTCTTCGCTTATATCGGCCTGCTGCTCGTGGCGACGGTCTTTGTCTCGGCGGATGGGTTCAGCCTGACGACCAACTTCACGGCGGTGCTTTCGGCAATCTCGAACGTCGGCCCCTGCCTGGGCGACGAGGTGGGCGTGCTGGGCAACTACGGCGTGTACGGCGCGCCCTCGAAGCTCGTGCTCTCCTTTTGCATGCTGGCCGGGCGGCTGGAAATCTTTCCGATGTTCGTGCTGCTCAGCCCGCGCGCATGGGGGCTTTGCAGGGCGGGGCGGCCACGCGGCAAAGCGCGCGCATAACCGGACGGAGACCGTCCGGTTTTTTTATGCGTGCCCGTCGCGGCGCAGCAGATGGAAGCGATGGCGCTGAAATTGCAGCGCGCCCTCGTCGCGCAGCGCGCACAGCACGGCGGAGAGCGCGCTTCGGTCCACGGAGAGGTAGTCGGCCAGCTCCTGGCGGGTAAACGGGATGTCAAACTGCGCGTTCCCGGCAAGCCGCGCCTGCTCGGACAGATAGGACAGCACCTTTTCGCGCGTGCCGCGCCGCGTGAGGTGCGAGATCTTGCGGGTGAGCGACACATTCTTTTGCGCGAGCAGCGAAAGCAGATTTTGCATCAGGCGCGCGTGCCCCGGACAGACGGCGGGGCAGGGCGCGCAGAGCTTGTCCGCGCGCAGCAGCCGCACGTCGCAGCGCCCGGCGGCCACGACGCTTACGGGCAGCGACGCGGCCCCCGCGCATGCAAACGCCTCGCCAAAGAGGTCGCCGGGACCCAGATGCGCCAGCAGCGAGCGGTTGCCCCAGAAGTCCTCCTGCACGACGTGCGCGCTTCCAGCGCACACGATGCCGACCCATGCGCAGGGATCGCCCGCGCGCAGCACGTATTCGCCCCGCTCATACGCGTGCGCGCCGCCGTCCAGGCAGACGATCAGGCGGCGCAGATCGGGCCCGTCAATGCCGTCAAACAGCGGATGCGATTGCGGGAAATTTTGCATCGTATTTTTCCTCTTTTCGTTGTAATTCCAACAGACAGAAGCGCTGTAACATCGTATCATCAAGGCGTCGGATTCAAACCGGCGGACGTGGAAAAGGAGTTTTGAGCTATGATTCGCAGGATCATCAGGATCGATTCGGACAAGTGCAACGGCTGCGGGCTGTGCGCGCAGGCGTGCCATGAGGGCGCCATCGGCATGGTGAACGGCAAGGCGGCGCTGCTGCGCGAGGACTATTGCGACGGCCTGGGCGACTGCCTGCCGGCCTGCCCGGTGGGCGCGATCTCGTTTGAGGAGCGGGAGGCGCCGGCCTACGACGAGGCGGCGGTGCGCGCGAGCAGGGCGCAGGACGGATGCACGGGAGGCGGGTGCCCGGGCGCACGGACGCAGACGATCCGGCGCGCGCCGGACGCGGCGGTTGCGCGCAGCGAGGAGGCCGTACCGGCCAGCCGCCTTGGGCAGTGGCCGGTGCAGATCAAGCTCGCGCCGGTGAACGCGCCGTTTTTGCAGGGAGCGGACCTGCTCATCGCGGCGGACTGCACGGCCTATGCGTTTGCGGACATGCACGAGCGGTTCATGCGGGGGCGCGTCACGCTCATCGGATGCCCCAAGCTGGATGCGACCGACTATGCGGACAAGCTGGCCGCCATGCTGCAAAACGCGGACGTGCGCAGCATCACCGTCGTGCGCATGGAGGTGCCCTGCTGCGGCGGCATCGTGAATGCGGTCAAGGCGGCGATGCAGCGCAGCGGCAAGCTCATTCCGTGGCAGGTGGTCACGCTTTCGACGGACGGGCGCATTCTGTAAGCGCAGCCGCATCCTCTTCCCTGTCGGGGGGCGCTTCGCCGCGAAGCGCCCCCCGCAGCAGGCTCAGGTTGTACAGCAGCGTGAGCGCGTGTCCTGCCATCGTGGCCAGCGCGTAGCCGTAGAGGCGCAGCTGGGGACGCGCGGTCAGCGCATAGGCGAGCGCGAGCGAGCACAGCGACCCGGCAAGCTGGCCGTACAGCGCGCGGCGCTGGATGCCCAGCCCTGCGAGCAGGGCGTTGACGACCTGATGCACCCCCAACAGCGCAACCATCGGGGCCATGAAGCGCAGCAGCGGCAGTAGTTCCATCTGCCGGTAGACGCGCTGCGCGATGGCCGGCGAAAGCGCCCATACCAGGCCGGCGCACGGGATGCAAAGGCCCAGCGCGCCCAGCAGGGCCAGGCGCGCCAGCGGGCGCAACGGCGCGCCGTCCCGCTGACGCCGGGCGATCGCGGGGGAGACCACCATGGCCAGCGCGCCCGTGAAGACGGAGGGCATCATCAGCACGGGCATCGCCATGCCCTGCAGCATGCCAAAGCGCGCGATGGCCTCCGATGCGGGCAGTCCCGACAGCTGGAGCCGCGCGGGCACGAGCGCGGCGCACACGGTGCGCATGGCGGAGGAGACCAGGCGCATCGCGGTCATGGGCAGCGCCAGGCGTACGAGCATGCGCTCCGTCTGCGGGGCGCGGGGCGTGCGGCGCGCGAGCGCGAGCTCCCGGCGCGCCAGCAGGAGCATCAGCGCGAGTCCGGCCCCCTCGCCCAGGAGCGTCGCAAGCGCCGGAACGGCCGCGCGCATGGGGAGCGCCAGCGCGGGGAGCGCCAGCAGCAGCGACACCGTCAGCGCCAGGCGCAGCAGCTGTTCGCACAGCTCCGACAGCGCGGGCGGGAGCGCATTTTCGCGCCCGTAGAAGTAGCCGTTCAGCGCGGCGGATACGCCCAGCACCGGGATGCAGGGCAAAAACGCTGCCAGCGCGGGGAACGTGCGCGCGTCGCCGAGCAGGCGCGCCGTCAGCGGCGAGAGCAGCGCCGCGAGCGCGAACACCGGCAGCGAGACCAGCAGCGCCAGGCGTAGACCGCTGCGAAGCGTGCGCGGGGCCTGGCCGCCCTCCCGCGCGCACAGGCGCGACATGGCCATGGGCAGGCCGGATGTGACGGGCGCGATGCACAGCATGTGCGTGCTGGAGGCCAGCTCCATCACGCCAACGGCCTGCGCGCCCAGCAGGCGCGAGGTGAGGATGCGCAGCAGAAAGCCCATCGCCCGCACGGCGACGTTCGCCGCGGACAGAAGCGCGGTCTGCCGGATGAGAGCATGCTTTGCCAAATTCATCACCGGCACAGCGTATGCGGCTTGGTGGCAAACCTGAACCGCTTGACGCGCGGGCGAACGCTTTGTATAATGGTCCCAACGAGAGGTGGGTGACCGGCATGTTTGACAAGTGGGACAAGCGCTTCATCGAGATGGCGCGCCTGATCTCCGGCTGGGCGAGCTGCTACCAGCCTGAGCGCAAGATCGGCGCCGTCATCGTCCGGGACAAGCGCATCATGACGACGGGCTACAACGGCGCGCCCGCCGGCATCCGCACGTGCGTGGAGCGCGGCGAGTGCCTGCGCAAGAAGTTGGGCATCGCGTCGGGCACGCGCCACGAGCTGTGCTATGCCGTACACGCGGAGCAGAACGCGATCATCCAGGCGGCCAAGCTGGGCATCACGATCCAGGGCGCAACGCTGTACTGCACGCACCAGCCGTGCATCCTGTGCGCGAAGATGATCGTCAACGCCGGCATCCGCCGCGTCGTCTATGAAAAGGGCTATCCCGACCCCTTCTCGCTGGAGATTCTCAGCGAGGGCGGCGTCGTGGTGGAGCGCTACGAGGAAACGGATGGACCAAAGGAGGATGAACGATGAACGCGATTCTTGAAAACATCATGACGCGCCGCAGCTGCCGCGCCTTTGAAAAGCGGCGCATTCCGGATGCGGACCTGGAGCAGATCCTGACCGCCGCCGTCTATGCGCCCACCGCCATGAACCGTCAGACCTGGCGCTTTACCGTGCTGCGCGACGCGGACAAGATCGCGCAGCTGGCGCGCGCCGTCGGCACGGCCATCGGGCGCGAAGGGTATGACTTCTACCAGCCCGACACGCTGGTGATCGTTTCGAACGTCAGGACCAACGCCAACGCCATCGCCGACGCGGGCTGCGCGATGCAGAACATCATGCTCATGGCCCACTCGCTGGGCGTCGCGTCCTGCTGGATCAACCAGATGAAGGACACGAACGGCGACCCGGCCGTGCGCGCGCTGCTGGACGGCTACGGCGTGCCGGCCGACCACGACGTGCAGTGCTGCGCGGCGCTGGGCTACGGCAGCCCCGCCCGCGAGATCGAGCACAGCATGGCTGCGGTGCACTACGTCTGACGGAAGAACCAAAGCGCTTCACGGTTTTACCGTGAAGCGCTTTTTTTACGCCTCGCCGCCGTGCACGCACGCGCCCTGCAGCTTGTTGATCGCGCGCTCGAGCGCATCGCGGCTGTTGCCCCAGGGCTTATCCTGGTTGCGGTAGTCGAACTTGAGCGTGAACCACTCCAGCTCCTTTTCCACGCGCTCCAGGTTTTTCTGCTGCACGTCGCGCACGGCCCTGAAGAACGCCGTGCGCTCCCTGCCTGAGAGCATCTCGCCCGCCATGTCCAGCACCAGCGCCGTGTCCTGCAGGCACAGCCCCTGCGAGTCGAGGAAGGCCCGTTGAAACTCCCGGTCGTGCGTGAACAGGTGCACGAGCGTGTAGGCGTAGCGGCGCATCGTGTAGTCCAGCCGCTCGCACAGCACGCACTTGCCCGTGCGCGCGCGCACGGCCGCGCCGGGGTTCTCCTTGGCGGACGGCTTGCCGCCCAGCCGGCGCAGCAGGCCGCCGCCCTCCGCCTCCGCGGCGCCCTCCAGGATGGCGTCGACGGAGGCGATGACGTCCTTCATGTACGTGTGCGTGATGAGCGCCAGGCCCAGGCGGTTCTTCTGCGCGAACATCTGGCGGAAGTGCTCCGGGCAAAACCCCTTCTCATTGACCTCCACGCGGGTGTCCGGCTCCATGACGGACGCGCCCAGAAAGCTGTCGACGTACATGGCCTCGTTTTGCTGGCGCAGGGCGCACAGGGGACATTCGCCCCCCGCCTTATATGCATCCCATACGGGAATGGTGTCGAGCTGATAGCGCATGACGGCTTCCTCCATCGCTTTTTTTCTATTCTACCATCGCGTGCGCGGCGAATCAAGGAACGACATAAAGAATTTTCCCCGCGCATACGTTCGGACGACCGCAAAGGGGAGGGAAGAACATGCGCAGAAGATTGAGGAGCAGACGGTACCCGCTGGCGCGCGGCCTGCGGCGCGCCCTGGGCCTGGTGGTCCTGACGGCGCTGCTGTACGGCCTGACGGCGGGCGTTCGGGGGCTGATCTTCCGGCGGGCGTCCGCGCCCGAGCCGGGCGGAACCACGGAAACGCCCGCGCAGACGCCCGCGCCCGACGCGCAGGTCAGCGACACGCTCTCGCTGCCCGAGCGCGCCTTTTACGCCATTCAGCTGGGCGCCTATTCCGGGCTGGAGGCCGCGCGTGCCGAGGCGCGGCTGTATACCGGGCGCGGCGCGGCAGGCTACATCCTGGAGGACGACAAGTTCCGCGTGCTGGCCGCCGTCTATACGGACCCAGACGATGCCGAGACCATCCGCGCGCGTCTGGAGGCGCAGGACATCCCGGCATACGTCTACACGCTGCACGCACAGCAGGTGGAGCTGCGCGTCACCGCGTCGCCTGAGCAGCGGGCGGCGCTGTTCGAGGCCTTCGCCTTTGTCGAGGAGGCCATGGGCGAGATCGACGCGTGCTCGCTCGCGCTGGACCGCCAGGAGATGACGCCCCAGGCCGTGCAGGACCGCATGCAGTCGCTCTATGACCACGGCGAGACGGTGCGCCGCACGCTGCGCGAGCAGGTCCCGCAGGGGGCGGACGCGGTCGCGGACGCGCTGCACGCGCTCCTGGAGGCGACGCAAAACGCGATTTCTGCGGTAAAATCACAAAATTCACAGGATTCTATAGCCATGGCGTCGCAAATCAAGTATAATTATTTAGACGTAGTGTGCAACTATGTCCGCTTTAACCAGACGATTCTGGCCGCAATGGCCTGACATACGAAGGGACGGTATGCCATGAAGACACGGGAGATCGCCCAGATCCTGTCGGCGGAGTTTCTCACGGAGGACAATCCCGCCATTGACATCCGCTCCGCATGCGGATCGGATATGATGAGCGACGTGCTCGCGTTCGTCAAGGACCAGACGGTGCTGGTGACGGGCCTGACCAATCCGCACGTCATCCGCACGGCTGAAATGCTGGATGTGAGCTGCATCGTATTCTGCCGCGGCAAGAAGCCGGACGAGGAGATGCTCGAGATGGCGCGCGAGCGCGACATCGTGGTGCTGTCCACGCGCCACACGATGTACGTCGCCTGCGGACTGCTCTATACCAACGGGATTGTCGGATGCGAATCCGCCAGGAGGTAACCATGGCTGACGTGAGCATTCTGGAGACCTTTGACGTCGAGCGCGGCGCGTTTGAAACGGCCGGCGAGGCCTCTGCAACGATCAAGCGCACGCTCAAGCGCCTGGGCGTGGATGCGGGCATCCTGCGACGGGTGGCCGTGGCGACCTATGAGGTCGAACTCAACCTGATCATCCACAGCCTCGGCGGACGGCTGGAGCTGGCCGTCGACGAAAACTGGGTGCGCGTGACCTCGAGCGACCGCGGACCCGGCATCCCGGACATCGACAAGGCGATGACGGAGGGCTATTCCACCGCGCCGGAGGACGTGCGCACCCTCGGCTTTGGCGCGGGCATGGGCCTGCCCAACATGAAGCGCAATGCGGACGACTTTTCCATCGCGTCCGAGGTCGGGGTGGGGACGACGATCTGCATGGGCTTTAAGCTGCGCTGAACGCGCGGGATGGAGAGGGACGAGCCATGAACAGAGCGTATCATTCGGTCCGGCTGGAAAAAGAGCGGTGCATGGGCTGCACCACGTGCCTCAAACGCTGCCCGACGGAGGCCATCCGCGTGCGCGACGGCCGCGCGCACATCATCGACGAGCTGTGCATCGACTGCGGCGAATGCATCCGCGTCTGCCCGCACCACGCCAAGGTGGCGCTCACGGATCCGTTCGATTCCATCCGGCGCTTTCCCTACAGGATTGCGCTGCCGGCGCCCTCGCTATATGGGCAATTCAAGAGCCTGGGCAGCATCAACCGTGCGCTGACGGGCCTGCGCCGATTGGGCTTTGACGCGGTGTTTGAGGTCGCGCGCGGCGCGGATGTCGTCTCCCGCGCGCTGATCGAGCGCCTGAAGCGCCCGGACGTGCCCAAGCCGCTCATCTCCGCAGCGTGCCCGGCAATCGTGCGGCTGATTCAGGCGCGCTTTCCGGACCTGATCGACCATGTCGTGGACATCCGCCAGCCGATGGAGGTCGCGGCCCTGATGGCCAGGCAGGAGTTTTGCCAGCAGCATGGCGTCGCGCCCGAGGAGGTCGGCTGCTTCTTCATCACGCCCTGTCCGGCGAAGATGACCGCCATCCGTTCGCCCATCGGCCATGAGAAGTCGGCGCTGGACGGCGCGATCTCGATCATGGAGATCTACGGCCGCCTGGCCGCGCAACTGCGAAAGGGCGGCGAAGAGGAGCCGATTGCCGGCGCCACGCCCTACGGGGTGGGCTGGGCCAACAGCGGCGGCGAGGCGGCGGCCATTCACAGCGAGAACAGCATGGCGGTCGACGGCATCGAAAACGTCATCCGTGTGCTGGAGGAGATCGAGAACAACCGCCTGAACGACCTGGACTTTTTCGAGGGACAGGCCTGTACGGGCGGATGCGTCGGCGGGCCGCTGACGTTCGAAAACGGCTATGTGGCCAAGAACACCATCCGCAAGCTGACCGAGCGCATGGAGCATACCCGTCCCGAGACAGCAGTGGACGTCTCTGCACTCAACAAGTATCCGATCTACAATACGCTGCCGATTCAGCCCTCCAACGGCATGCGCCTGGACGACAACATCGTGGAGGCCATGCGCAAGATGGAGCGAATTGAACAGATCGCCAAAGAACTGCCCGGATACGACTGCGGCTCCTGCGGCTCGCCCACCTGCCGCACGCTTGCCGAGGACATCGCCAATGGCTATGCGGGAGAAATGGACTGCATCTACCGCCTCAAGAGCCGCCTGCAGGTGATGGCCCAGCAGATGGTGGAGCTGTCCGAGCGCACGCGCAAGTAGTCTCAGAATGTAGAGAAAGGAAGAAGCATATGACGCTCAAGGATCTGATGGACAAGACCGGCATGCGCCTTCTGACGAAGGAGGCGCCGCTTCAGCGCGAGGTGACGACCGGCTACAGCTGCGACCTGCTCAGCTGGGTGCTCGCCCACGGCCAGGCCGGCATGGCCTGGATCACCGTGCAGACGCACCTGAACGTCATCGCCGTGGCGATGCTCATGGACATGGCCTGCGTGATCATCCCCGAGGGGATTGTGCTGGAGGAGGCGACGCTGCAAAAGGCGGAGGAAGAGGGCGTGCCCGTCTTTGCTTCGGACAAGACCGCCTATGAGCTGTGCGGGCAGATGTTCGCGCTGGGCGTGGGGCAGGCGGAGCGCACGTGAAGCTCAACGTCGATCTGCACATGCACTCCTGTCTGTCGCCCTGCGCCGACGACGACATGACGCCCAACAACCTCGTCAATATGGCGTGGCTGAACGGGCTGGACGCCATCGCCGTGAGCGACCACAACACGGCGCGCAATCTCCCCGCCGTACGCGAGGTCGCCCGGGAGCGGGGCATCGCGCTGCTGCCGGCACTGGAGGTGACCACGCGCGAGGAAGTGCATGTGCTGTGCTACTTCCGGACGGTTGAGGAGGCGCTGGCCTTCGATGCCTGGGTGTACGAGCGCCTGCCGGCGATCCCCAACGCGCCCGCCTTCTTCGGACGCCAGCTGCTGATGAACGCGCGCGACGAGGTCATCGGCCAGGAGGAGCGGCTGCTCCTTTCCGCCATCTCGGCGGGTCTGGAGGAGGTCGCCCGCGCTGCGCGCGCCATGGGCGGCCTGGCCGTGCCCGCGCACATCAACCGCGGCGCCAACGGCATCCTGACCAACCTGGGCTTCATTCCGCCCGGCGCGGGCTTTACGGCGGTGGAGGTGTCGCGCCGCTCACCGCCTCCGGCGATCGATCTCACGCCTTACACGGTTTTGTATGCTTCGGATGCACACAGATTGGAGGATATCCCGGAGGAAGGGCACGCGTTGGAATGCGCGGACTGCGACGAAATTGCCATTTTTGCGTCAATTGCGAGGGCGTAGCATGCAAAGAAGGGGCAAAATATTGCGAAAATTGAGAAAGAATGTCGCAATTCTCGTTAAAAAATTGTGAAAATCGGAAAAGTATGCGTTGGATGGTGAAAAACCATCGCTTTTTTTGATGCAATCCGATGAACAGTATGATATAATGAATTTGTATGAATTCTGGCGTTTCCGACATTCCCCCGCTCAAGGCATTGCAAGGAGGTTATGTTTTTCATGGCGGACAAGAACGTGACGGAACAGTACGCGGCGCTGCGCGCGGCGATCGCCGAGCACAAGGGCGAGCAGGGCGCGCTCATGCCTGTCCTGCAGGCTGCGCAGAACATCTTCGGCTATGTGCCTGAAGACGTGCAGAAGACCATCGCCGAGGGCCTGGGCGTGACGCTCAGCGAGGTGTACGGCGTGGCGACCTTTTACTCCCAGTTCTCCCTGGAGCCCAACGGCGAGCACGTGATCGGCGTCTGTCTGGGCACGGCGTGCTACGTCAAGGGCTCGCAGAAGGTACTCGACCGCCTGGCCGAGGAGCTGGAGGTTGAGGTCGGCAAGACGACCAAGGACGGCAAGTTTACGCTCAACGCGACCCGCTGCCTGGGCGCGTGCGGCCTGGCGCCCGTCATGATGATCGGCGACGAGGTGTACGGCCGCCTCGTGCCCGACGACATCCCCGGCATCTTGGACAAGTACAGGAGCTGATTCCATGCGCGACCTGTCGCTGCACATTCTGGATCTGACGCAAAACAGCGTCAAGGCGGGCGCGTCGCTCGTGCAGGTGCTCATCCGCGACAGCGAGCGGGACGATCTGATCCGCATCGAGATCGTGGACGACGGGTGCGGCATGGACGCAGACCTGCTCGCACGCGTGACGAGCCCCTTTACCACCACGCGCACCACGCGCAAGGTGGGCCTGGGCATCCCGATGTTCAAAGCCAACGCGGAGGGGAGCGGCGGTACGTTCTCCATCGCGTCCACAGTGGGCGAGGGCACGCGCGTGTGCGGCACATTCGGGCGCTCCAACATCGACCGTCCGCCGATGGGCGACATTCAGGGCACGATGCTCACCCTCGTGCTGGGCACGCCGGAATTTCCGGACTACCTGCTGCGCTACGAGACGGACGACGCTGCCTTTACGTTTGACACGCGCGAGGTGCGCGCCGCGCTGGACGGGCTGCCGCTCGACCTGCCCGACGTCGTCGCCTGGATGCGCGATTACCTGAAGGAAGGTTTCGAACAACTTAGCGGAGGTGTTACGTCATGAAAACCATCGCAGAGCTTGAGGCCATTCGCCAGCGCGCGAAGGGCCAGGTCGGGGTTCGCAAGGATCGGGAAGGCACGCGCGTCGTCGTCGGCATGGCGACCTGCGGCATCGCGGCGGGCGCACGCCCGGTGATGCTCGCCTTTGTCGAAGAGGTCAACAAGCGCGGGCTGCAGCATGTCACTGTATCGCAGACCGGCTGCATCGGCATGTGCCGCCTGGAGCCCATCGTCGAGGTCTTTGTGCCCGGGAAGGACAAGGTCACCTACGTGCACATGACGCCCGAAAAGGTCGGCCGCGTCATCGCCGAGCACATCGTCAATGGCCGTCCGGTGGACGAATACACCATCGGCGCCGCCGAGGAACAGTAATCACGCGGGCGGCGCTCCCGCCTGAATTGTAGGAGGAGTCACGATGGAGTTCTATCGCGCACACGTGCTGATCTGCGGCGGCACCGGCTGCACGTCTTCCGGTTCGCATGAGCTGATCAGCCTGTTTGAGCAGAAGCTCAAGGAAAAGCATCTCGACAAGGAAATCAAGGTCGTGCGCACGGGCTGCTTTGGCCTGTGCGCTGCCGGCCCCGTGGTCATCGTCTATCCGGACGGCACGTTCTACAGCCGCGTCAAGCCCGAAAATGTCGAGGAGATCATCGAAGAACACCTCATCAAGGGCCGCCAGGTGCAGCACCTGATCTACGTCGATCACACCGCCGAGGAGGCGCACCACCGCTCCCTGGACGAGATCGGCTTTTACAAGAAGCAGCACCGCGTCGCGCTGCGCAACTGCGGCGTCATCGACCCGGAGAACATCGACGAGTACATCGCCGTGGACGGCTACAAGGCGCTGGAGAAGGTCCTCACCGAGATGAGCCGCGAGGCCGTCATCGACGAGATCAAGCGCTCCGGCCTGCGCGGCCGCGGCGGCGGAGGATTCCCCACCGGCACGAAGTGGCAGTTCGCGTACAACTCGCCCGGCGAAAAGAAATACGTCGCCTGTAACGCCGACGAGGGCGACCCCGGCGCGTTTATGGACCGCAGCGTGCTCGAGGGCGACCCGCACGCCATCATCGAGGCCATGGCCATCGCCGGCTATGCCATCGGCGCGGACGAGGGCTACGTCTACGTGCGCGCGGAGTACCCCATCGCCGTGCAGCGCCTGCAGATCGCCATCGACCAGGCGCGCGAGTACGGTCTGCTGGGCGACAACATCCTGGGAACGGGCTTCAAGTTCGACCTGCACATCCGCCTGGGCGCCGGCGCCTTCGTCTGCGGCGAGGAGACCGCGCTGATGGAGTCCATCGAGGGCCGCCGCGGCGAACCGCGTCCCCGTCCGCCGTTCCCGGCGGTCAAGGGCCTGTTCGGCAAGCCCACCGTGCTCAACAACGTCGAGACGTACGCCAACGTCTGTCAGATCATCCTCAACGGCGCGGACTGGTTCGCCTCCATGGGTACCGAGCGCTCCAAGGGCACCAAGGTCTTCGCGCTGGGCGGCAAGATCGTCAACACCGGCCTGGTCGAGATTCCCATGGGCACGCCGCTGCGCGAGATCATCTACGACATCGGCGGCGGCATCCCGAACGGCAAGGCCTTCAAGGCCGTGCAGACCGGCGGCCCCTCCGGCGGCTGCATCCCCGCCAAGTACCTGGACATTCCCATCGAGTACGACTCGCTGATCGAGATCGGCTCCATGATGGGCTCCGGCGGCATGATCGTCATGGACGAGGACAACTGCATGGTCGACATCGCCCGCTTCTTCCTCGACTTCACGGTGGACGAGTCCTGCGGCAAGTGCACGCCGTGCCGTATCGGCACGCGGCGCATGCTGGAGATCCTCCAGCGCATCACGCGCGGCGAGGGCCAGGACGGCGACATCGAAAAGCTCGAGGCGCTGGCCAAGAACATCAAGGCGACCGCCCTGTGCGGCCTGGGCCAGACCGCGCCCAACCCCGTGCTTTCCACCCTGCAGTACTTCCGCGACGAGTACGAGGCGCACATCTACGAGAAGCGCTGCCCCGCCGGCCACTGCACCGCGCTGCTCAACTACATCATCACCGACAAGTGCCGTGGCTGTACGCTGTGCGCCAAGGTCTGCCCGGTGGGCGCCATCAGCGGCGAGGTGAAGAAGCAGCACGTCATTGACAACACCAAGTGCGTCAAGTGCGGAACCTGCATCGAGAAGTGCCGCTTCGGCGCGATCATCAAGAAGTGACGCGCGCAAACCGAAGCGCAATAAGGAGGAAACGAGCATGGATTTGATTACCCTTACGATCGATGGGGTAGAGGTGCAGGTGGAACCCGGCACGACCGTGCTGGAAGCCGCACGCAAGGCCCATATCCATATCCCCACGCTGTGCTACCTCGAGGGCATCAACGAGATCGGCGCCTGCCGCATCTGCTGCGTGGACACGGGTGCGCGCTCCCTGCAGGCTGCGTGTGTGCTGCCCGTCTCGCAGGGCATGAAGGTGCGCACCAATACGCCCGCCGTGCGCGAGGCGCGCAAGATGAACCTGGAGCTCATCCTCTCCAACCACGAGCGCAAGTGCCTCACGTGCGTTCGCAGCGGCAACTGCGAGCTGCAAAAGCTCAGCCATGACCTGGGCGTGAGCGAGGAGACGCGCTTCGAGGGCCGCAAGACGGACCGCCCCATCGACGATCTGTCGCCGTCCATCGTGCGCGAGCCCAACAAGTGCGTGCTGTGCCGCCGGTGCGTGGCCGCCTGCGCCAAGGTGCAGAAGATCGGCGTCATCGGCCCGGTGATGCGCGGCTTCAACACGGCCATTGCGCCCGCGTGGAACAAGCAGCTCGCCGAGGTCTCCTGCGTCAACTGCGGCCAGTGCATTGAGGCCTGTCCCGTCGGCTGCCTGCACGAGAAGGACGACACCGAGAAGGTCTGGAATCTGCTGGCGGATCCCGACCGTCACGTCGTCGTGCAGACCGCTCCCGCCGTGCGCGCCGCGCTGGGCGAGGAGTTCGGCATGCCCATGGGCACCTGCGTGACCGGCAAGATGGCCGCCGCGCTGCGCCGCCTGGGCTTTGACAAGGTGTTCGATACGGACTTCGGCGCCGACTTGACGATCATGGAGGAGGGCACCGAGCTGCTCGGCCGCCTGCAAAACGGCGGCGTGCTGCCGATGATCACCTCCTGCTCGCCGGGCTGGATCAAGTACTGCGAGCACTACTATCCCGAGATGATCCCGAATCTGTCCAGCTGCAAGTCGCCGCACGAGATGCTCGGCGCGGTGATCAAGAGCTACTACGCCGGTCGCGAGGACCTGGACCCCAACAAGGTTGTGGTCGTGTCGGTCATGCCCTGCACGGCGAAGAAGTTCGAGGCGCAGCGGCCGGAGCTGTCCAATAACGGCTTGCAGGACGTGGACGTGGTCATTACCACGCGCGAGCTGGCGCGCATGATCAAGGAGGCCGGCATTGACTTCGCCCGCCTGCCCGACGAGGACTTTGACGACATGTTCGGCGAGTCCACGGGCGCCAGCGTCATCTTTGGCGTCACCGGCGGCGTCATGGAGGCCGCGCTGCGCACGGTCTACGAGGTCGTCACGGGCAAGACGCTGGAGAAGCTGGAGTTCGAGGGCGTGCGCGGCTTCGAGGGCGTGAAGGAGGCGACCGTCCAGATGGGCGATCTGGAGGTCAAGGTCGCCGTCGCGCACGGCACGGGCAACGCGGCCCGGCTGCTGGACGCGGTCAAGTCCGGCGAGAAGCAGTATCACTTCATCGAGATCATGGGCTGCCCTGGCGGCTGCGTGACGGGCGGCGGCCAGCCGATCGTCTGCGCGGACGTGCAGGCCGAGGTCAACGTGAAGGAACTGCGCGCAAAGGCGCTCTACGGCGAGGATGAGGGCAAGAAGCTGCGCAAGTCGCACGAGAACCCCTCCATCAAGAAGCTGTACGCCGAATTCCTTGGCGAGCCCAACAGCCACCGTGCGCACAAGCTGCTGCATACCACCTATGTGACGCGCGACAAGTACTGATTTGAGCATGTACCGGGCCCCCGGGCGTCGACCGCCCGGGGGCCCTTGCGTTCAGCTGTGCACGTGAAAGGACTGGATGCGCCCGATGAGCCACGAGGAGAGCGTGACCGTCACGAGCGAGCAGGCGATCTTTTCCAGGGGAATATAGGAGAGCGAAAGCGCCAGCACGGTAAAGTCCGTGAAGAAGTAGGCCAGGGAGATGGGCAGGCGCGAAATCCTGGCGATGATCAGCGCGAGCGCATCGTCGCCGCCGGATGCGCCGCCAGCGCGCACGACGAGCCCGACGCCCACGCCGACGAACAGCCCGCCGGCCAGCGCGGCCAGCAGCGGCCGGTCCGCCATCGAGGGCAGCACCGGGCCCAGACGCTCCAACAGGCGATAGCAGAGCGAGAAGCCGACGCTGGAGATGAGCGCGTTGCGCAGAAAGCCCCTGCCCAGCAGCCGAAATCCCACCGCATAGCAGGTCATATCCATCAGAAAGCCGCTGACGCCAGGCGAGACGCCCAGCCAGTGCTGCAGCAGCAGCGTCATGCCCAGCACGCCGCCCTCGGTGATCTGGCTCTGACTGTGCACGTTGAATAGGCCGAAGGCCAGCGTAAAGGCGCCCAGCAGCAGGACGCCGTCATGGCGCAGCATGCGCGCGGCGCGCGTTTGCAAATGGGACAAAATAAAACCCCTTTCCGCGTGAAGTCGTCAGGAAAGAGGATAAAGGATATAGTAACAATATTGTCAAGGGGGAAAATCATGCGCACGCGTTTCACCGTCGGCGAAATGGCGCGGCTCAGCGGCCTTTCCAAGCAGACGCTGATCTTTTATGACCGCACGGGCGTCTTTTCACCGCGCGCCGTCGATCCGTCCAACGGCTACCGGTATTATGCCGCCGAGCAGCTGGAGGCGCTGGATAACGTCCTGATGCTCAAGGAGATGGGGCTGTCTCTGGAGGAAATTCGCGCGTTTATGCACGAGCGCAGCGGCAGACGGGCGCTGGAGGTGATGGAGATGCAGCGCGCGCGCATTCGGGAGAAGATGGAGCGCCTGGCCCGCATTGAGCGCCGGCTGGCGCGCAAGGCCGGCACGCTGCGGGCGCTGGAGGCGGACCGGCCGGATGGGGTGCAGATCCGCCCGATGCCGCAGGACGCGCTGGCGACGGAGCCGGTCGACGCGCCGGGCGGTCTGGCCGAACAGGATGTGGCGCTCAAGCGTCTGCTGCGCCGGGCGCAGGAAATGGGCTATCCGCACTACTATCAGCTGGGCACGATGGTCGCGGCGCAGGATCTGCTCGCCGGGCGCTGTCTGCGGGCCAGCTATGCCTTTCTGCCGCTGGACCGTCCGGTTGAGGGCTGTGCATACAGGCCGGAAGGGCTGGCGGCCGTCGCATATCACGCGGGCGCGTATGCGCGCACGCAGGAGACGTATGCACGGATGCTGGAACAGATCGGGCAAAGGGGCCTTGCGCCGATGGACTACGCCTACGAGTACTGCATCCTGGACAGCCTGACCAGCGCCAGCAGCGACGATTACGTGACGCAGATCGTCATTCCGCTGCGCTGACTCACCCGTCCCATTCGTCAAAGCCGCCGTCATCCGTTCCGGCGGCGCGGCTGTAGGCCTGACGGGCGACATCCCAGCTGTAGCCGCGGCGTACGAGCGCGGCGAGCACCTTGCGCCGCGCGTCGCGCTCGTCCCGGGCGCGCGTGCGGGCGATGAGCCGCTCGCACAGGGCGGCCGCCTGGCGCAGCTGCTCCGCGTCGTCGACCTGCGCCAGCGCTGCGTCGACGCGCTCGCGCGAGACGCCCTTGCGCAGCAGCTCCTGCGCGATGCGCCGCTTGCCCAGCGCGCGCTCCTGGCGCGCCTGCGCCCACAGGTCGGCAAACTGCGCGTCGTTGAGGTACCCCTCCCGCAGCAGGCGCTCCATCACGCGCGCGATCGCCGGCTCCGTGTAGCCGCAGCGGCGCAGGCATGTCTCCATCTCGCGCTCGGTGCGCGGCCGGGCAGCCAGATAGTCCACCGCACGGGCCAGCGCATGCGGGTATTCACGCCCGGCCAGCCAGGCTGCGTAGGCCTCGGGGTCCCATGGCTCGCCCTCGCGCAGCGGGCGCTCGCGAAACAGGCTGGCCGGCACGCGCAGCACGGTCTCGTCCTCGCATTCCACGTAGACCACGCCGCGCTGCCTGCGGACGGACAGAATTCGGCTCATGGCGGATCGCGCCTTTCCTGCATAGATTTGCGCCGGCTGCGCATGCTAGGGGAGGGAAAACCCGGAAAGATCAGGACAAAGAGGAGGAATGCGCATGCCGCAGGGAAATCCGCAGCTCACGCAGAAGGACCTGACGCTGATCGGCGACCAACTGACGCAGGAGGCCCTCGCCAACAAGAAACTCGAATGCTACGCGCAGGCATTCACGGATCCGGCGCTGCAGGGCGTGGCGCAGACGCTTGCGCAGCACCACAAGCAGCAATATGACCGGCTGTTCGGCTACCTGAACGGGCAGCAGTGAGGGGAGGAAGCGCAATGAAGACGGACAAGATGCCGTATTTCGGCGAAGGCCGGCAAGGCGGCGGGCAACAGGCCGCACTGAGCGAGCAGGATATGGCGCAGGACATGCTGGGCTGCCACAAGGCGCTGGCCAATGGCTACGGCACGCTGATCCTGGAGGCGAGCTGCCCGCAGCTGCGGGAGATCCTGGCGCAGAACTGGCGGCAGACGGTCGAGGATCAATACGCGATCTTCGAGCAGATGCATGCCCGCGGCTGGTACCAGACGCCCCCTGCACAGCAACAGGAGATCATGGCGTCCCAGCAACAGTTTGCGCAGATGCAGATGCAGCTGCAGTGAGGCCCGCAAAAGGCCGTCCGATGCGTTCGGACGGCCTTTTTGTCATGCGCCGGTCAGTGACCGTGGCGGGCCAGCAGGGACTGCTTGAGGTCGTACAGGCGCTGGGAGAGGTCGACCTTGTAGCGCTGGGGGCGGTGCAGGCGCTTGTATTCGCTCCAGAACGTGTCCAGCTCGTCGCGGGCATAGGCGGCGATGCAGTGCAGGTCGGGCGAGCGATAGACCTGCTCGCCGCCGCGGAAGATGGGCACGAGCAGCTCGCGCAGCGTATAGTCGGTGAGCGTCATGCGCTTCCAGGTGTTCTCGGGATCGAAGATCGTCAGCGGCTCGGAGGCGTCGTAGACCTCGTCGTGCAGGGCGATCAGGTCGGCCAGCGCGTGCCGGTCCTCCCTGGAGTAGATGCGCAGCACCTTCTTCTTGCCCGGATTGGTGATCTTGGCCGGGTTTTCCGAGATCTTGATGCGCGGCACGAGCTCGCCGTTGACCTCCTCGGCCGCGAGCTTGTACACGCCGCCGAGCGCGGGATTGTTTTGGCTGGTGATCATGCGCGTGCCCACGCCCCACACGTCGATCGCCGCGCCCTGCGCCTTCAGGTCCCAGATGACCTCCTCGTCCAGGTCGCCTGACGCGAAGATGCGCGCGTTGGGGAAGCCGGCGTCGTCGAGCATCTTGCGCGCGGTGCGGCTCAGGTAGGCCAGGTCGCCGCTGTCCAGGCGGATGCCGTTGGGCTCGATGCCGCGCGCGCGCAGCTCCTTGAAGACCGTGATCGCATTGGGCACGCCGCTCTTGAGCGTGTCGTAGGTGTCGACCAGCAGCAGGCACTCGTGCGGGAAGACCTCGGCGTAGGCGCGGAACGCCTCCAGCTCGGAGCCGAAGCTCATCACCCAGCTGTGCGCGTGCGTGCCGCGCACGGGGATGTCGTACATCTGGCCGGTGAGCACGTTGCTCGTGGCCACGCACCCGCCGATGATCGACGCGCGCGCGCCGTAGATGCCCGCGTCCGGTCCCTGCGCGCGGCGCAGGCCGAACTCGAGCACGCCGTCGCCCTGCGCCGCCTGCACGACGCGGCTGGCCTTGGTGGCGATCAGCGTCTGATGGTTGATGATGTTGAGCAGCGCCGTCTCCACCAGCTGCGCCTCGATCATGGGCGCGCACACGCGCACGATGGGCTCGGTGGGGAAGACGATCGTGCCCTCGGGCACGGCGTCGATATCGCCCGTGAACCGGAAATTCTTCAGGAGGTTGAGGAAGCCCTCGTCAAACGTATTCAGGCTGCGCAGGTACGCGATGTCCTCCGTGGAGAAGTGCAGGCTGCGGACGTACTCGATCGCCTGCTCCAGGCCCGCGGCGACCGCATGCGCCGTCTCGTCGCCCTGCTTGCGATAGAACAGGTCGAACACGGCGACGTTCTTCGCCATGCCGTAGCGCCAGTAGCCGTTCATCATCGTCAGTTCATACAGGTCGGTCATCATCGTCAGATTGCGCATCGTGATCCCTCTTTTTCAATCATCGTTGGGCATGCCGCAGGAGCTCAGCGGGCCGCGCGCGCCGGTTCCCCGCGGCGGAAGGGGTAGAGCAGCATCCCGCTTGCGATCATGTGCAGCATGCAGGCGATCTGCCGCCAGGAGACGTACAGCTGGTTGCTCACGTTGGCGCGCCCGATGCCGGCGAGCAGCACGCCGGCGGCGAACAGCGCCGCCACCGCAAGCGGGACGAGGTTCTTGACCTTGCGCCGGCGTTCGTCAAAGAGGCACAGCGCCGCCAGGACGAGCTGGCACAGCAGCAGGGCCAGCAGGAGCAGCTGCGCATAGACGAACAGGAACGCGTAGGCGCCGCGCTCGAACTCGCCGATGAAGCAGCCGGCCAGCGCCAGCAGCGTGGAGATCAGCGCCAGGATGAAGAGCGGCTGCCCCCTGCGCTTGAGGCGCAGGAAGAAGACGACCACGACCGCCACGCACACCAGCGCGCTGAACACCTGCGAGATGCGCACAAACTCGCTCAGGAACGTCAGGCTGTCCTCGCGCAGGCCCTCGATGACTGTGCGCCCCGCGCAGTAGAGCAGCAGGTAAAAGCAGAACACGTCGCCCTTCCTGCGCGTGTAGCGGCGGATGGCCATCAGCAGCGCGAAGACGAGCAGGTCCCAGCAGAACTCGTAGAAGAACGTGGCCATGTGCCAGTACCACACGTCGCCCACGGGGATCTCCACTGCAAAGGGGAAGAACTGCAGCGCCGGGTCGGACAGGCGAAAGCCGTACGCCTCCATGTTGAAGTAGTTGCCCCAGCGCCCGATGGCCTGGCCCAGCACGAGGGACGGGGCGACCAGGTCCAGCAGCGAGGCCAGGGCGATGCCCTTGCGCCGCGAGACGATGCGGGCCGCCAGCAGGCCGCCCAGCACGCCGCCGTAGATCGCCAGGCCGCCGCCACGCACGTTGAAGATGCTCAGCAGATCGCCGGCGAAGGCATCCCAGCGGAAGAAGACGTAGTACAGACGCGCGCCGACCAACGCCAGCGGAATGGCCCAGATGGCGAAGTCGATCGCCGTGTCGCTGGGCAGGCGCAGGCGCTTCTCCTCGCGCCCGGCGAGGCCTATGCCGATGACGACGCCGGCAACGATGAACAGGCTGTACCAGGAGATCCCCCAGAAGGCGATCCGGTCCAGCGGCGGACGGCTCAGCATGTCTTTTCTCCTTTCGCCGCGCCGCACAGGCGGGCTTCCTCTAGTTCTTTCCCAATTATAAGGCGCGCGGGTGGGCATGTCAAGCGGGCGAAAATCGCGTGAAACCCCGTGAATTGTCCGGGACTTGTCGAAAAAACATTGTCTTGCCGCCACAGGGCGTGTATAATAATCGGTGAAGTAAATGCAGGAGGGATGGCAACGTGCTTTTGATTGGAAGCGACCATGCCGGATTCGCTTTGAAAAAGGTCCTGATCGAGGAGCTGGAGCGCCGCGGCGTCGCCTATACGGACGTGGGCGCCTTCTCCGGCGAGGCGGTCGATTACCCGAATATCGCGGCAAAGGTCGCCCGCGCCGTCGCGGCGGGCGAGGCGGAGCGCGGCATCCTCGTGTGCGGTACGGGCATCGGCATGTCGATGGCCGCCAACAAGGTGCAGGGCATCCGTGCGGCGGTCTGCCACGACGTCTTTTCCGCGCGCATGACGCGCATGCACAACGACGCGAACATCCTGTGCATGGGCGAGCGCGTCATCGGCCCGGGCTTGGCGGTGGATGTCATGAACGCATTTCTGGACGCGGCCTTCGAGGGCGGACGCCACCAGCGCCGCGTGGACCTGATCACGGAGCTTGAAAAACGATAAAACCCAATGCAAGGAGGACAACTGGGATGTCTACGCTTCACGTCATGGATCACCCGCTCATTCAGCACAAGGTCTCGCTCATGCGCGACCGTGAGACCGGCACGAAGGACTTCCGCGAGCTGCTCGAGGAGATCTCCATGCTCATGGCCTACGAGGTCACGCGCGACCTGCCCCTCAAGGAGGTCGAGATCGAGACGCCCGTGTGCCGCGCCAAGACGAAGGTCATCAGCGGCAAAAAGCTGGCCGTCGTGCCGATTTTGCGCGCCGGCCTGGGCATGGTCGACGGCATCATGAACCTCGTGCCCGCGGCCAAGATCGGCCATATCGGCCTGTACCGCGACCCGGACACGCTCGAGCCGGTCGAGTACTACTGCAAGCTGCCCGCGGATGTGGAAGAGCGCGACCTGATCGTCGTCGACCCCATGCTCGCCACCGGCGGCTCCGCCTCTGCGGCGATCTCGTTCATCAAGCGCCGCGGCTGCAAGAGCATCAAGCTCGAGTGCCTGATCGCCGCGCCCGAGGGCATCGAGCGGGTGCAGAAGGATCATCCGGACGTGGACATCTTCGTCGCCGCCGTCGACGAGCGCCTCAATGACCACGGCTACATCGTCCCGGGGCTCGGGGACGCGGGCGACCGCCTCTTCGGCACCAAGTAATCGCCCAAGCCCATCTCGCCGCCATCCGATTGGCGGCGTTTTTGTCTGTACCGGCAAAAAAGGACCGCCAGGGGATGAATGCAATGCGCCGATTCGTTTTATGACAGATAGAACAAATTTACCCGACCAATGCTGGACACCTGGGCGATGACTTTTGGGCCGTTCCATGGTATACTACACGGGTAAAAATGGATATATCGCGCTCATCATTATGATGACGCAATCAGCAAAGGAGAAACGCAATGATTCCGTTTGTGGAAACATTCAATTTCACCGTGATGCTTTTGTTTGCCCTGTGTTACGCCTATCAGATGGTCTATATCATCGTGCGTTTGATCAAAAAGACCCCTCATACGCCCGCGCGTCGGCTTCACCGCTATGCGGTGCTCATTCCGGCAAGAAACGAGCAGGCGGTTCTGGGCAAACTGCTGGAGAGCATCGAGGCGCAGCGCTATCCGCGGCAGCTCGTGGACGTGTACGTCGTGGCGGACAATTGCCAGGACGACACGGCCGGCGTGGCGCGAACCCACGGCGCAACCGTCATTATGCGCACCAATCACCGCCTGATCGGCAAGGGATATGCGCTGGACTATGCGTTGGCCCGCATCCGTGAGCGCGTGGGGCTGCGCTTTTACGACGGCTATTTCGTCATCGACGCGGACAACGTGCTCGACGAGCGCTTCATCGCCGAGATGAACGCGACCTTCGACCAGGGCTACCGCGTCGTGACGAGTTACCGCAACTCCAAAAACTACGGGACCAATTGGATCTCCGCGGGTTACGGCCTGTGGTTTTTGCGCGAATCGCAGTATGTGAACGGCGCGCGCATGGCGCTGCACACGAGTTGTGCGATCTCCGGTACGGGCTTTCTGGTCTCCAGCGAGATCTTCGAGCGCGACGGCGGCTGGAAGCAGTACCTGCTCACCGAGGACATCGAGTTCTCCGTGGCCAACGCCCTGCGCGGCGAGGTCATCGGCTATTGCGAGCGCGCCGTGCTCTACGACGAGCAGCCGGAGGACTTCCGCTCCTCCTGGAAGCAGCGCATGCGCTGGGCCAAGGGGTTTTATCAGGTGTTTGCTCGATACGGCGGGTCGCTCGCGCGCGGGTGTTTCGGCCGGCGCGGCTTTCAGTGCTACGACATGCTGATGACCGTTGCGCCCGCGACGGTGCTGACGCTGCTCACGCTGGGCGTGAACAGCCTGACCTTCCTGCAGGGGATCATGCGCGACATGCGCGGCGTCGTGCTGGCCACGGGGCAGGGTATGCTCATGACGCTGGCGGGCGTGTATGCGACGCTGTTGCTGTTCGGACTCGTGACGACGATCACCGAGTGGCGCCAGATCCACTGTGCGGCGGGCAAGAAGGTGCTGTACCTATTTACCTTCCCGCTGTTCATGTTCACCTATATTCCCATTGCCGTCGCGGCGCTGGTGCGGCGCGTGACATGGGAACCCATCGCGCACAACGTCCGCAAGGACGTGAGCCAGATCATCGAAGGATGAAGCGGAGCCCGACAGGGCTTCGCTTTTTTTTTGCAACCGCGGCCGGCACATGAGATGTACGCGCAAAAATAGTGTGCGACGAATTTCTTTATGGTTTTCTTATATGGACCACGTTTGTTAAAACTATCACATGCATGCGGCGCAACATTCGTCTGAAAGCGGATGCCTGCCATAAAAACGCGGATGAAGCCAGAGAATCAGCCTGTGCATGATAAAAAATTGTATAACTTACATTATGAAGGTGGAAATCCAGAGTGAAAAAGTGACGAAACGGCCCTTGCAAAATGTCCAAATTTCCTCTATAATGGGATTGCATGTTTTCGACAGGTTGGACATGTCCGGCTTTTGTGCGGGTATGTTGACTGTGATAATGTATAAAAATGTTGTGAATCGGTATATTTTTGGCGCATCGGCGTACCGAAGCGACCGCGAAAACGAGAGAATCCATGAGATCGAGTTCTTCAAAATAAAGTCCTTCAAAAAAGGGGAGAGGTTCTTTGGCGATGGAACTGTTGGACGCGGTGCGCGCCGCCGAGGAAAAGGCCGACGGCATCCGCCGGGAGGCTGCGGAGCAGGCGCGCGAGACGATCAAGGCCGCGGAGGAGGCGCTGCTTGCACAGGAGCGCGAGGCGTCCGCGGCGCTGCGCGCGGACTATCAGGCGCGGATGAAGGCGCGCGAGGCGGCTGTGACGGAGTCGGTCGCCGGTCGGGCGGCGGAAAAGCGCCGCGAACTGGAGGCCTATGCACAGGCGGCGCGCGCGCGCATGCCGCAGGCCGTCGAATGGATTGCAGAGAGGGTTTTGCAGCATGGCAATCGTTGAGATGAAGCGCCTGACGCTGCTTGCGCCCAAGGCGGACAGGGAAAAGCTACTGCGCACGCTGCAGCGCCTGGGGTGCGTGCAGGTCGAGTCCGCGCAGGAGGAGCCGGCAGCCGGGACAGACGAAGCCGAGCTGACGCGTACGCAGGAGCTGCTGCAACGCCTTGCGTGGGCGCTGCGCAAGCTGTCCAAGTATGACGACGCGGGCAAGCCGATGTTCGGCGCATACCCCGAGATTCCACACGAAGAGGCGGAGCGCGCGCTGGCCGATCAGGCGCGCTATGTCGGGCTGGTGGAGCGCCTGGAGGGCTTTGAGCGCAGGCAGGGCGAGCTGCGCGGCATCGAGGCGCGCAGCCAGGCGGCGCTGCAGCAGTACACGCCCTGGCAGGCGATGGACGAGGCGCCGGCGCGCGCGCTCGCGCCGACTGCCCGCGTACTGTACGTGGCCGGCACGATCCAGGCGCGGAACCTGCAGAAACTTGAAGAGACGTTTTTGCAGCTCGAATATGCGGCGCTGAGCGTCGTGGGTCCCAGCCGTGAGAAGCTGTGCGTCGTTGCGGCCATGCACCGCCAAGTGGAAAAAGAGGCGATGGCGGCGCTGGAAGAGGCCGGCTTTGCAGGGGAGAGCTTTGCCGCGCTGGGCGATCAGACGCCCGCGCAGTACGTGCAGGGCCTGCATACGCAGCTGGAGGAGGTCACGCGCGAGCGGGCGCAGATCGACGCGGACACCGCGGCGATGGCCGGGGACATTCGGGGGTTGAAGATCCTCTACGAGGCGACGGCGCAGCGCCTGGAGCGGCAGAAGGCCGCGCAGCGCTTTGCGGTGACGGAGACGACGTTCCTGCTGCGCGGGTGGGTGCCGGCGCCTGCGGCCGAGCCGACGGCGGAGCGCATCCGCAAGATCTCGCCCGCCTGCGCGATGGAATTCACGGACCCGACGGACGAGGACGCGCCGCCGATCCAGCTTTCCAACAACCGCTTTGCCTCGCCGTTTGAGTCGGTCGTCGAGGGGTATTCGCTGCCGGACTACCGCGGCATCGACCCCACCGCGGTGATGGCGCCGTTCTATGCGTGCCTGTTCGGCATGATGGTGTCGGACGCGGGCTACGGCCTGATCATGGCGCTGCTGATTCCGGTGTTCATGAAGGTCAAGAAGATCAAGTTCGAGAACGCCAAGATGCTCTACCTGCTCACCTACGGCGGCATCGCGACGGTCATCTGGGGCCTAGTCTACAACACGGTGTTCGGCTTCAACCCGCTGCCCGACAGCCTGTGGCTGCTCGACTCGGTGAACAACTCGCTGCCCGTCATGGCCGTGTGCCTGGCCGTGGGCGCGCTGCACCTGTTCACGGGCCTGGGCGTGGCCGCCTACATGAACTTCAAGCGCGGCGACCCGCTCGCGGCGCTGGCGGATCAGATCGCATGGTTTACGCTGCTGTGCGGCGCGGGCCTGCTGCTCCTGCCGCAGACCAAGCAGGCGGGCACGGTCGTGGTCGCGGCGTCGGCCGTGATCATCCTGCTGTTCACCAAGCGCGGCGAGCGCAACCCGTTCAAGCGGATCTTCGGCGGCCTGGGCGCGCTCTACGGCGTCACGAGCTGGGTGAGCGACCTGCTCTCGTACATGCGCCTGTTCGGCATGGGCCTGGCCACCGGCGTCATCGGCATGGTGTTCAACCAGCTGATCGGCATGATCTGGGGCGCGGGCATCGTGGGCAAGGCGATCGGCGCGGCGCTGTTCGTGTTCTGCCACGGGTTCAACCTGGGCATCAACGTGCTGGGCGCGTATGTGCACTCGTGCCGCCTGCAGTACATCGAGTTCTTCGGCAAGTTCTACGAGGACGGCGGCAGGCCCTTCTCGCCGCTGACGAGCAAACCCAAGTATGTTAGCATCGAGCCCGAACGGGGCGATGCTGCATGATAGAACGACATCAAGATTTTAGGGGAGGAAAACAATCATGACTATCGGACAGATCCTGGCACTCGTGGGCGCGGCGCTCGCCGTCATTCTTTCGGGCATGGGCTCCAGCAAGGGCGTCGGCCTGGCCGGCGAAACCGCCGCAGGCGTCTCCAGCGAAAACCCCGAGGTCTCCAGCAAGCTGCTGGTGCTGCAGCTGCTGCCCGCCACGCAGGGCATCTACGGCTTCCTGATCGGCGTCATCGTGCTGATCAACACGAACGTGCTCGGCGGCCAGATGCGCGACGTCACGCTGCTGCAGGGCATCTCCTACATCGTCGCCTGCCTGCCCGTCGCGATCGTGGGCTACTACTCCGCGATCCGCCAGGCGAAGGTCTCCGCCGCCGGCATGCTGATGACCGGCCAGCGCCCCGAGATGTCCGGCAAGGGCGTCACGATGGCGGTCATGGTCGAGACCTACGCGGTCTTTGCGCTGCTCGTTTCCTTCCTGATGGTCAACGCCATCAAACTGTAATGCGGTGAGCGAGATGGACGTACAAGGCATCCTCAATAAAATCGAATCGGACGCGCGGGAGGCCGCGGCGCAGCAGCTGGATGAGGCAAAGCGCCGCGCGCAGGAGTTGCGCGAACAGGGCGAGGCGCGGATGCGCGCTGAGCGCGAGGCGATGGAGCGCAAGGCCGATGCGGACGCGCAGGAACTGGAAAGCCGCATGCTGCGCATGGCGGAGCTCGAGGACCGCAAGGCGCGCCTGGGTGCGAAGCGCCGGGTGCTGGACGAGGCGTTCGAGGGCGCGCTCGCGCGGCTGCGCGCGCTGCCCGCGCAGGAGAAGCGCGCGTTCTTTCTGGAAGAGCTGGCGGCCGCCGCGCAGGGCGGCGAGACGCTGTGCGTGGGCGACATTGCGGACGATTGGTTCGACGCCGCGTTTGTGGAGCAGGCCAATACGCGCCTGAAGGTGCAGGGCCGCTCGGGCGCCCTGCGCACGGGCGAGGCGTTGAGCGGCGCGTGCGGGTTTGAGCTGCGCCGCGGCGGCGCCGCGCTGACCTGCACGTTCGAGGCGCTGCTGGACAGCGCGCGTCTGGAGCTGGAAAGCGACGCCGCGCGCATGCTGTTTTCGGAATGATCGGGAAAGGGGGAGAGGAGCTTGCCCCAGAATAGCATCTATTACGCCGTGGGGCGGCTGAGCGTGCTGGGCCAGAACGCGCTGGACGGCGCGCGCCTGGAGCGTCTCATGCAGGCGCCGACCGCCGCGGAAGCGCGGCGCGCCCTTTCCGAGATGGGATGGAAAGAAGACGACGACTATGCCCGTATGGCGGAGAGCCATGTGGAGCAGGCCTGCAGGACGCTGCGCAAGCTGGCGACGGATGAAAAGATCCTCGACTGCTTTCTGCTGCGCTACGATGTGAACAACCTGAAGATGCTCATCAAGGCGCGCTGTCTGGGCGTGGAGGCGCAGACGCTCTCGCCCTGCGGCGTGTACGCCCTGGACAGGCTGCGCCATGACGTGGCGGAGCACCGCTACGCGGACCTGGCGCCCGAACTGCAGGCGGCGCTGGACGAGCTGGAGAAGCGCCTGGCCGTCGCGGTTGATCCGCTGGATGTGGATGTGTCGCTGGACAAGGCGCTCTATGAGACGATCTTCGCGTGGCTGCCCGACAAGGCGCGCGCCGAGCGACGCTATTTCACCGCGCGGGCGGACATCGTCAATCTGACGATCGCGCTGCGCGTGCTGCGCATGGGCAAGGACGCCGCGTTCTTCTCGCAGCTGTTGCTGCCCTGCGGCTCGGTGGGGAAGGGCGCGTGGCTCAAGGCGTTTGCGCAGCCAGAGAAGCTGCCGCTGCTCGTCAACAAGTACGGCGTGAAGGTCTACGGCGCGGCCATCGCCGCGCAGATGGATCCCTCCCGGATCGCGCAGTTGGAGCGGGCGATGGACGACTATCTGCTGGGCGTCTACTCGCCCTACCGGCGCGACCTGGAGCGGCCCGAACGCCTGGTGGGCTATCTGCTCATGCGCGAGCGCGAGGCGTCCGCGGTGCGGCTGATCCTGGCGGGCAAGCTTGCGGGCTTCCCCAACGATAAAATCCGCGAAAGGCTGCGTGAATTGTATGCCTGAAAAGCAATACGGCGTCGGCGCGGTCGGCGAACGCGAGGTCATCGGCGCATTCCGCGCGATCGGCATGCGCGCCGTCGCGGCGCAGACGGAGGCCGAGGTGGCGCAGGCTGTGCACCGGCTATTGCAGGAGGGCGTTCGCGTCATCTTCATCACGGAGCAGGCCGCCCGCAAGGGCTTTGAGACCTTTGAACGCTACAAGAACGACCCCAGCGTGACGCTGATTCCGGTGCCGGGATCCGCGGGCAGCGATGGGCTTGGGATGGAGCGCGTGCGCGCCAACGTGGAGAAGGCCATCGGCGCAAACATCCTCTTAGATGACGAGCAGTAAGGAGATAGAAGGTATGGCGCAGGGTACGATAGTCAAGGTGGCGGGTCCCCTCATCATGGCCACCGGCATGGCCGACGCGCGCATGTACGACGTGGTGCGCGTGAGCAACCGCCGGCTGGTCGGCGAGGTGATCGAGCTGCGCGGGGACAAGGCGTCCATTCAGGTCTACGAGGAGACCTCCGGCCTGGGACCGGGCGAGCCGGTGGAGTCGACCGGCGCGCCTCTCTCGGTCGAGCTCGGCCCGGGCCTGATCGAATCCATTTTTGACGGCATTCAGCGTCCGCTGACCAAGATCCGCGAGCGCGTGGGCGAGCGCATCACGCGCGGCATCGAGGTGCCCTCCCTGGACCGCGACAGGCAATGGGACTTTCAGCCGAAGGTCGCCGTGGGCGCGAAGGTGAGCCAGGGCGACATCCTGGGCACGGTGCAGGAGAGCTCGGTCGTCGAGCACCGCATCATGGTGCCCTATCGGATGAGCGGCACGGTCAAGCGCATCCACACCGGCATGGCCCGGCTGGAGGACGAGATCTGCGTCCTCGTCGACGAGGCGGGCCAGGAGCATTCCCTGACGATGCTGCAGAAGTGGCCCGTGCGCAGGGGACGTCCCTATCAGGAGAAGATGGCGCCCCGGGCGCCGATGGTCACCGGCCAGCGCGTCATCGACACGCTGTTCCCGATCGCCTCCGGCGGCGTGGCGGCCGTGCCCGGCCCGTTCGGCTCGGGCAAGACGGTCGTGCAGCACCAGCTGGCCAAGTGGGCTGATGCGGACATCATCGTCTACGTCGGTTGCGGCGAGCGCGGCAACGAGATGACCGACGTGCTCATGGAGTTCCCCGAGCTGCACGATCCGCGCACGGGCGAATCCCTGATGAAGCGCACGGTGCTGATCGCCAACACCTCCGATATGCCCGTGGCGGCCCGCGAGGCCTCGATCTATACGGGCATCACCATCGCCGAATACTACCGCGACATGGGCTACAAGGTCGCCATCATGGCCGACTCGACCAGCCGCTGGGCCGAGGCGCTGCGCGAGATGAGCGGACGCCTGGAGGAGATGCCCGGCGAGGAGGGCTACCCCGCCTACCTGGCCAGCCGCATCGCGGAGTTCTATGAGCGCGCGGGCTATGTCAAGTGCCTGGGTTCCGACGGGCGCGAGGGCACCATCACGGCCATCGGCGCGGTCTCCCCGCCCGGCGGCGACATCTCCGAGCCCGTGTCGCAGGCGACGCTGCGCATCGTGAAGGTCTTCTGGGGCCTGTCTGCGCAGCTGGCCTACAAGCGCCACTTCCCGGCCATCGACTGGCTGCAGTCCTACTCGCTGTATGCGGACAACCTGGCCGAGTGGTTCGACGACAACGTCGCGCCCGAATGGAAGGACCTGCGCGCAAAGGCCATGCAGATCCTGCAAAATGAGGCCGAGCTGGATGAAATCGTCCGCCTCGTCGGCGTGGACGCCCTCTCCTGGAAGGACCGGCTCACGCTCGAGGTCGCCCGCTCCATCCGCGAGGACTACCTGCACCAGAACGCCTTTGACGAGGTGGATACCTACACCTCGCCGGAGAAGCAGTACCGCATGCTGCGGCTCATCCTGCAGTTTGGCGAGCGCGGGCGCGCCGCGCTGGACGCCGGCGTAAACCTGAGCCAGGTGCTCGGGCTGCCGGTGCGCGAGCGCATCGGCCGCGCCAAGTACATCCGCGAGGCGGAGCTTGCGCAGTTCAACGCCATCGAATCCGAGCTGAACGACCAGACGGGCGCGCTGCTGACCGAGGGAGGGCTGTGATATGTTGAAGGAATACCGCACCATCCGCGAGGTCGTCGGCCCGCTGATGCTGGTGGACGGCGTCGCGGGCGTCAAGTACGACGAGCTGGTCGAGATCGAGCAGGCCGACGGCGAGAAGCGCCAGGGCAAGGTGCTCGAAATCGAAAACGACAAGGCGCTGGTGCAGCTGTTCGAGTCCAGCAACGGCCTGCGCATCGACAACGCCAAGGCGCGCTTCCTGGGCCGCAGCATCGAGCTGTCCGTCTCCCCGGATATGCTCGGCCGCGTGTTCGACGGCATGGGCAATCCCAAGGACGGCGGCCCGGCGCTGATCCCCGAAAAGCGCATGGACATCAACGGCCAGCCGCTCAATCCCGCTGCGCGCGACTACCCCAGCGAGTTCATCCAGACGGGCATCTCCGCCATCGACGGCCTGAATACGCTCGTGCGCGGTCAGAAGCTGCCCGTGTTCTCCGGCAGCGGCCTGCCGCATGCGCAGTTGGCCACGCAGATCGCCCGCCAGGCCAAGGTGCTGGGCACCGACAGTAAGTTCGCCGTCGTGTTCGGCGCCATCGGCATCACGTTCGAAGAGGCAGACTACTTCATCAGCGACTTCAAGCGCACCGGCGCCATCGAGCGCGCAGTCCTCTTCATGAACCTGGCCAACGACCCGGCCATCGAGCGCATCGCCACCCCGCGCATGGCGCTCACCGCTGCGGAATACCTGGCCTATGAAAAGGGCATGCACGTGCTGGTCATCCTGACCGACATCACCAACTATGCCGAGGCGCTGCGCGAGGTCTCCGCCGCGCGCAAGGAGGTCCCCGGCCGCCGCGGCTACCCGGGCTACCTGTACACGGACCTGGCGTCCATGTACGAGCGCGCGGGCCGCGTCATCGGCAAGGAGGGCTCGATCACCCAGATCCCGATCCTCTCCATGCCCGAGGACGACAAGACGCACCCCATCCCCGACCTGACCGGCTACATCACGGAGGGCCAGATCATCCTGTCCCGCGAGCTGTACCGCAAGGGCGTCCAGCCGCCCATCGACGTGCTGCCCTCGCTGTCCCGCCTCAAGGACAAGGGCATCGGCAAGGGCAAGACGCGCGAGGATCACGCCGCCACGATGAACCAGCTCTTCGCCGCCTATTCCCGCGGCAAGGACGCCAAGGAACTTGCCGTCATCCTCGGCGACGCGGCGCTGTCTGACATCGACAAGCAGTATGCCGCCTTCTCCGATGCCTTTGAGCGCGAGTATGTCTCCCAGGGCTACAACGCCAACCGCTCCGTCACGGAGACGCTGGACCTGGGCTGGAAGCTGCTGTCCATGCTGCCGCGCGCCGAGCTCAAGCGCATCCGTGACGATATGCTGGATCAGTATCTGCCGAAGAAAGAGGGGGAGGCCTGATGGCTGCCGCCCTGCACGTCAACCCCACCCGCATGGAGCTCACCCGCATCAAGCGCAGGCTTGTGACCGCCAGGCGCGGCCACAAGCTGCTCAAGGACAAGCGGGATGAGATGGTCCGTCAGTTTATCCTGCTCGTACGCGAGAACGCAAAGCTGCGCAAGGAGGTCGAGCGCGAGCTCAAGGGCGCGCTGGCCGACTTTGCCCTCGCGCGCGCGGTGATGGACAACCAGACGCTGGAAGAGGCCATCCTGTATCCGGCCCGCAGCGCGGGCATCGTGCTCGGCGAGCGCAACGTGCTCTCCGTCCACGTGCCGACGATCACCGTCGTGCAGAATTCCGAAAAGGACAGCGCGCTGCCCTACGGCCTGGCCGAGACCAGCGCGGATCTGGACGACGCCATCGCCACCATGGCGCGCCTGCTGCCCAAGCTGCTGCGCCTGGCCGAGACGGAAAAGACCTGCGATCTGCTGGCGGACGAGATCGAAAAGACCCGCCGCCGCGTCAACGCGCTGGAGTACGTGATGATTCCCCAGTTCGAGGAGACCATCCGTTTCATCTCCATGAAGCTCGACGAGAACGAGCGCGGATCCCTCACGCGTCTGATGAAGGTCAAGGACATGATCGCTGAAAGGCAGGCGTGAAGCCCGCCAAAAGCCGCACGCAGCGTGCGGCTTTTTTTTACGCTTGACTTCGCCAAAAGCTGTGCTATAATCTATTTAGAAAAAAATCTAAATTCTTTTGACACTGTGGGAGGATGCAATGCAGGACATGATCGCGCTTTCGAACCTGAGCAAGACTTATGCCCGGGGCGGGGTCAAGGCGGTGGACGGCCTGAACCTGCGCGTCGGGCATGGCGAAATCTTTGGGTTCATCGGGCCCAATGGAGCGGGCAAGACGACGACGATCAAGATGCTGACGGGCATTCTGAATCCGGACGCAGGCGAGGTCGTCGTGAATGGGATCGACATGCGCCGGGATCCGATCGCGGCCAAGCGGCTGATCGGCTATGTGCCGGACGGCGGCGAGGTGTACGAGCGCCTGACGGGCATGGAGTATCTGTGCTTCATGGCGGACGTCTACGGCGTGCCGGACGGGCTGCGGCGCGAGCGGATCGAGCGGTACCTGGAGCTGTTCGAGCTGACGGATGCGGCGGGTAATCAGGTGCGCAGCTACTCGCGCGGCATGCGGCAGAAGATCACGTTGATCGGCGCGCTGCTGCACGCGCCCGCGCTGTGGGTGCTGGATGAGCCGATGGTCGGCCTTGACCCCAAGGCGTCGCACATCCTCAAGGAGGAGATGCGACGCCACTGCGCGGCGGGCAACACGGTCTTCTTTTCCACGCACGTGCTCGACGTCGCAGAGCGGCTGTGCGACCGCATCGGCATCATTCGCGCGGGCAAGCTGGTCGCTGTGGGGACGATGGACGAGCTGCGCAGCGCGGAGCATGCACAGACGCTGGAGAGCATCTTCCTGGAGCTGACGGACGCGGAAGGGGAATGAGGACGGTGCGCACATTTTGGATTCTCTTTCGCGCCCAGATGCGAAACCGCCTGGGCGTCTCGGCGCTGCGCAGTTGGCGGACGGATCGCAGGCGCATGTTGCGGGATCTTCTGATCGGCCTGTGCGCGCTGGCAGGCGTGGGCTCGGTGATCGGGCTGTATGCCTGGATGCTGGCCGTGCTGTTTGACGCGGCGAAGGGTCCGCTGGCGTTTGTGCAGGAACTGACGCTGATGGCGATCCTGACGCTGCTACAGGCCATGACGCTGTTGCTGGGCACGGGCACGATGCTGGGCACGCTCTACTTCGGACGCGACAGCGAACTGCTGGCGGCCCTGCCCGTCGGCAGGCGGACGGTCTTTGCGTCCAAGTTTGCGCAGGTGCTCGTCTTTGAGTACGCCCTGGTGCTGGCGTTCGGACTGCCGCCGGTCGTACTGTATGCGCAGGCGTTCTCGCTGTCCTACGCCGTGCGCGGGGCGTTGGTGCTCCTGCTGTTGCCGCTGCTGCCGCTGACGGTCTCGGCGCTGCTGTCGCTGCTGCTGATGCGCGCAAGCGCGCTCATCCGTCACCGTGAGGCGCTGATGATCGGGGCGACGTTCGCCGCCATGTTGGCCATCTTCCTGGGACAGATGGCGCTTATGCGCGTGGGCGAGGACAGCCTGACGCTCAGGGCAATCCTGCAGTTTCTGATGGCTCGAAAGACACTGGCCGACCGCTTCGCGCGCCTCTATCCGCCCGCCGGCTGGGCGCTGTACAGCCTGGGCGGCGCAGGCGCATGGGGGAATCTGGCGCGTCTGGCCGGCGCGTCGCTGCTCGGGCTTGGGGTGGCGCTGATGCTGGCGGGCCGGCTGTATGCCCAGGGCCTTGCCGCCGCATCCGAGACGGCGGCGCGCAGGGGACGAGGCGGCCGGAAGACCGCGCCGCGCAGGCCGCAGCTGGTGGCGATCTTCCTGCGCGAGTGGCGCATTGCATTGCGCACGCCCGCCTATGCGACCAACGGCCTGGCGTCCATCCTCATGGCCCCGCTCATGGTGTGCATGATGGCCTTTGCCCTGCCGGAGGAGGCGGACGAGGCCCTGCGGGCGGTTCGCGTGCTGGGCCTGCAGACGGACGCCCTGTTGCCGCTGGGCCTGACGGCGCTGCTGGCGCTTATCGGCAGCATCAACACGGCCGGGGTCACCGCCTTCTCGCGCGAAGGCGCGCTGCTGGGCTTTGGGCGCTCCTTGCCCGTGCGCGGACGGACGCTGGCGCTGGGCAAACAGCTCTTCGGCGCTTCGGTGGCGCTGCTGACCGTGCTGGCGGGCGTTGCGGCCGCGCTGGCGGCCTGGCGGATGCCGCCGGCGCAGGCGGCCTATGCCGCCGCCGTCGCGCTGGCCTTTTCCTCGGGCGTGAACGCGGTTGGCCTCACATTTGACCTGTACCGCCCGCGGCTGAACTGGATCTCGCCCACAGAGGCGATCAAGCAGGGCCTGAACCCGTGCATCGGCCTGCTGGCGATGCTGCTCTTCGCGCTGATCGAGGCCGGCGGGATCTACCTGGCGCTCCGCATGGGCGCCGGGATGTCGGCATTCCTGGCGGTCATGGCCGGAATCGCGCTGGGGCTGTGCGCGCTCTCGCATGCGCTGCTGCTGGGCCTGAGCGGGCGGCTGTATGCGCGCCTGGAAACCTGATCTTTTTTGCAAGAAGTGGTTGACAAATGCGCAATCTGTGCTATAATATTGACTGTTCGCCGGAAGTGCTTCGGCGGGACATGTCTGGGTGTAGCGCAGCTTGGTAGCGTGCTTGAATGGGGTTCAAGAGGCCGGAGGTTCAAATCCTCTCACCCAGACCAAAATGAGACGCCGGTGTGGATACGATGTATCGCGCCGGCGCCTCGTTTTTTTGATTTCATACGGGTTTGCGAGGGAAGTATGGACTGCATCCGCAAGGAACTGGAACGGATGGGCGTCTGCTGCCATGACATATGCATATTGCAGGACAAAGACGGGATCGTCGTCGCCCGCGTCCAAAGCGGCGCGCGCTCCTGTGTGCTCAAGTGCTTTCAAGTTGAGGCGTACAGGCGCGAGATTTCAAATTATCAGGCGCTTCGGTCGCTGCATGTGCCCACGCTTGCCGTCCTCGCGCAGACCGATTCGGCGCTGCTGCTGGAGGATGTGGACGCCAGCCCGGTCTATCGCCTGGGGACGGCGGCCGACCTGGCCGACCCGGTCGTGGCCATGCGCCTGGCCGGGTGGTACAGGCAGCTGCACCAACGGGGCTATGCCCATGTCGCACGGCATGGGGCGGGGCTGTATGACGAGGCCGACTTCTTTACCAGGGAGCACATCGCCGAGATCCAAGAAAAGACCGGCACGCAGGCGGACGCCGTGTGGGGCCTGCTGGAAGAGCGCTTTGACGCCATCTGCGAAATGCTGGGGCGGACCAGACGGACGCTCACCTACAATGACTTTTACCATACGAATCTGGTCGTGGCCCGGGACCGTTCCGCGGCGCTGATGTTCGACTACAACCTGCTGGGCAAGGGCTATGCCTACTCCGACGTGCGGAATGTCCTTTCGAGCCTGGCCCCACAGAGCAGGGATGCGTTTTTGGCGGCATACGGCGCGGTCGATCCCCTCGAAATGGCGGTGGATGACGTCGTATCGCCCGTGGTGACCCTGTACATGGCCTGCCGGCGTCCCCGGTTTCCAAGCTGGGCGGAGGGGCTGATCGACGAAATGCATACCGCGCTTGCAGACAAAATCAGGCGCTTGACGGATGGGGCTTCGAAGCAGACCACATGAGAACCGATCGCGCGGCATGCCGCTCTTGTAGGCCGCGCCCCACGAAAAGGAGAGAACCGGCGATGGATCAGGATATGTTGCGCGGCATGATGGACGAGGTCAAGGCATTCTTTGCGGGCGAGTCCAGCGGACACGACTATGCGCACACGCTGCGGGTGTACCGGCTGGCGACGCGGATCGCTGAAAGGGAAGGGGCCGACCTGGACGTCGTCCGGCTTGCAGCGCTGCTGCACGACGTAGACGACGTCAAGCTCTCCCCAGCCACGCACGCGGGAAAGGACCATGCGGTCGCCCTGATGCGGGCGCACGACGTGGCGGAAGCGACCATCCGGACGGTGTGCGCCCTCATCGAGGAGGTCTCCTTTGCGGGCGACGACACCGTCGCGCCCGCATCGATCGAGGGACAGTGCGTGCAGGATGCGGACCGGCTGGACGCCATCGGCGCCATCGGCATCGCCCGGGCGTTTGCATACGGCGGACACCACAACCGGGCGATGCACGACCCGGACGAGCGGCCGAACCTGCACATGACGCGCGATGAATATCGAAGGCACGTCTCCACGAGCGTCAACCACTTCTACGAAAAGCTGTTTCGCCTCAAGGATCTCATGAATACGCAGACCGCGCGGGAGATTGCGGCGCACCGGGACCGGTTCATGCACGAGTACATCGACGAGTTCCTGCTGGAATGGGACGGGGAGCGGTGAGCGGATCGGAACAGAAGGGGGAGATCCCATGAAGGTTCTGAGCCTGATGGAGCCGTGGGCGACGCTGATCCGGACGGGGCAGAAGCGCGTGAAAAAATGGAAAGGCCGGATGAAAACGGGAGGCGGATTCGTCCTCATCTATAGAAGGCGATGAGGAGGAGACGCACATGAGGAAGGCGCTGGCGCTGTGGATGGCGTGGCTGCTACTGGCGGCATGCGGGCCGGCGGCGCATGCGGAGCAGGCGGGGTTTGAGACGGCCGGCCGGGTGCGCGACGGCCTGCCCGAGCTGACGATCCGCGTGAACGACACGGGGGAGCGGCAGGAGGATGCGCTGCGCGAGCACACGCTGCGGGTGCAGATCGAGGCGCAGGACGGGAGCTTTGCGCAGGAGCTGACATACCGCTCGTCCGAGCTGCCGCAACAGGAGCACCTGGCGCTCTTTGCGCGCCTGGAGGATGTGAACTTCGACGGCTTCGGCGACCTGCTGCTGCTGACGGCGCAGGGCGCGCGCAATGTGTTCTTTGCCGTCGCCGTCTGGAACGAGGAGGCGGGCCGGTTCAATTCCGTGGAGCAGACGGAGGCGTGGGACGGCGAGAACAGGCGCCTGTCGGGCACGGAGGTGGAGCAGCTGGAGCTGTGCAACCATGAGCTGGACCCGGAGAGCCGCTGCGTGCTCTCCGGCGTGAGCGACGGCTTCTTCTACTACACGCTGACCGCCTACTGCTGGGAGTCCCGCTACGGCCAGGTCGTGCGCGCCGTGTGGGACGTGTACGACGCGGGCGAGGGCCTCATCGGCGAGTCGCTGGTGCTGTATGGCACGGGCGTCACCCTGTGCTGGGACGAGCAGTACCCGGAATCGTGGTATTACGGCCAGGAGGGCGTATACGCGGAGCGCAGCCGTTCGGCGCGCGAGATGATCACGGGCCGGGCCTCGTGGGACCCGACGTACCTGCGGGTGGCGAACACGGACTGGGTGAACCTGCGCCGGCAGGACAGAACGGATTCGCCCTCGCTGGCCAAGCTGGATGCGGGGACTGAGGTGGTGCTGCTGGCGGACGGCATCGGCACGGACGAGGGCTGGGTGCGCGTGTACGTGCCCGCGGACGCCCCTCCGGATGGCACGCAGGCGGGTCTGACGGGCTATATCTGGCACAGCTTTCTGGAGCCTGCGATCTGACCTGCAGGCCGCCGTTGACAGGCGGGCCCACAGGCCGTATAATAAGAGCGACAAATGAATAGCCGGTGTATCTGCGCATATATGCGCGGCGTCCCCGTGGGGGACGTCATGGGAACACGGATGCAATTTCCGGGCTATCCCAGTAACCGTGAAGCGGACGAACGTGCAGCACGTCACTGCCCAGGCGGGCGGGAAGACGCACCAGTAGGATGAGACAAAGCCGGGAGACCTGTTTACACCGTAAGTGATGCCCCTGGGGGTGGGATATGCTATTTGGGTCGGGAGCGATCGCTCAGGGCCTGTTTAGTGTTCCTCGGGGAGGGACGCTTTTTTGTTGCGCGCAGCGTGAGGCGTCCGCCTTGCTGATTCATTTGATCCAATGAATGGAGGGATCCCCATGCGAAAAACCCTTGCCCTGCTCCTGACCGCCCTGATGCTCCTGAGCGCCGGCTGCGCGCAGGCGGCGAGCCTGATGGACATGTACGGCCGCGAGGTCGTCCTGGACGCGTCCGCTACCCGCATTGTCGCGCTCGCGCCGTCCGACTGCGAGATCCTGTGCGCGCTGGGTGCGGAGGACCTGCTGGTCGGCCGGGGCGCCTACTGCGACTATCCGGAGAGCATTCTGGATGTGCCCGTGGTCGAGACGGGCGAGAACACCAATCTGGAGCAGATCATCGCCCTGCAGCCGCAGGTCGTGCTGATGGCGGACATGGCGCAGACCGCAGAGCAGGTGCAGGCGCTGGAGGATGCGGGCATCCGCGTCGTGCTCAGCGACGCAAACGACATCGAGGGCGTCTACACGGCCATCCGCATGATCGGGCAGCTCACGGGGCTGGAGGGCGAGGCCGAGGCGCTGGTGGCGGACATGCAGGCGACGTTTGACGGCATCGTCGCCCAGTCCGAGGAGACCGGCAAGACGGTGTATTTCGAGGTCTCGCCGCTGGAGTACGGCCTGTGGACGGCCGGCGCGAACACGTTCATGGACGAGCTGGCCAGCCTGTGCGGCCTGACCAACGCCTTTGCGGACGTGGAGGGCTGGGCCGCGATCTCCGAGGAGCAGGTGCTGGAGCGCGATCCCGACTACATCGTGACGATCTCCATGTACTACGGCGAGGGCCCCACGCCCGTGGAGGAGATCATGGGCCGCCCTGGCTGGGAGCATCTGAAGGCTGTGGAAAATGGCGACGTGTTCAACGCCGACTCGAACGAGATCTCCCGTCCCGGTCCGCGCCTGAAGGACGCCGCGCTGGCGCTCTACGCGTTCGTCAGCGGGGAAGCGGAGGAGCCCGCCGCCTGATGTGGACCCATGGGGAGCCGGAGAGCGGCTCCCCTTTCCCATTCTGAACCGCCTGAGGAAATTGCCGATGAAACACACCCGTGAACGCTTTGGCGCGGCGGCCTATCTGCTCTGCTCGCTTCTGCTTGCGGCGACGTTGCTGCTGTGCGTGTGCGCAGGCAGCGTGGCCATCCCGCTGTCCGATACCGTCGCGGTCATCGCAGCCGCCCTGCGCGGCGTGCAGCCGCCCGAGGGCGTCGCCGGCGCCATCATCCTCTCCGTGCGCCTGCCGCGCGTGCTGTGCGTCGCGCTGACGGGCGCGTCGCTGTCGCTGTGCGGCGCGGCAATGCAGGGCCTGCTGCGCAACCCGCTGGCGGACGGCTCGACGCTGGGCGTGTCGTCCGGCGCGTCGCTGGGCGCGGTGCTGGCGCTGGCCCTGGGCGTCTCCGTCCCCGGCCTGCCGCTGGCGGGCACGGCCGTCCTGGCCATGGGCTGCGCGTTCCTGTCGCTGCTGCTCATCCTGTCGCTGGCCTATGCGCTCGACCGCTCGCTGGCAACGCAGAGCATCATCCTGATCGGCGTGATCTTCTCCATGTTCGCCTCCAGTCTCATCAGCCTGATCATCGCCTTCGCGCCCGAGCGCGCCCGGACCATCACCTTCTGGACGATGGGCTCGCTGTCGGGCAGCAATTACGCGCAGGCCCTGCTGCTGGCGGGCGCGCTGCTGCTGTGCGGCGCGGCGATCCTGGGAAGGACGCGGGAGCTGAACGCCTTCGCCGTCGGCGAGGACAATGCCCGCCACGTCGGCGTGAACGTGCGCCGCGTGAAACTGGTGCTGCTCACGGCGGTGTCCGCGCTCATCGGCGTGTGCGTGTCCGTGGGCGGGACCATCGGCTTTGTGGGCCTGGTCGTGCCGCACATGGCGCGCATGACCGTGGGCTCCAACCACGCAAGGCTTTTGCCCGCGTCGCTGTTTGCCGGCGCGATCTTCCTGCTGCTGGCCGACCTGGCGGCGCGCACGCTGCTCAGCCCCATCGAGCTGCCCATCGGCGTGGTCACGTCGCTGGTGGGCGCGGTGGCGTTTGTGCTCATCTTCTATCGCACGCGAAAGGGGCGGTGAGATCATGCTGACGGCGCAGAACGTCACGGTGCGGTTCGGCGCGCTGACGGCGGTGGACGGCGTGAGCCTCTCCCTGTCGGCGGGCCAGTGGCTGATGCTGGCGGGCCCCAACGGCGCAGGCAAGAGCACGCTGCTCAATGCCATCGCGCAGGGCGTGCGCTATGAGGGGCGCGTATGCCTGGACGGGAAGGACCTGCGCGACTACAGGCCGGGCGAGCGCGCGCGCCGGATCGGCGTGCTGGCCCAGCGCCACGACGTGGGCTACGACTACACGGTGGAGGAGGTCGTCGGCCTGGGACGCTACGCCCATGCGCGCGGGTTCCTGGGTGGGCGCGATGTACAGGGCGGGGAGATGGTCGAGCGCGCGCTTCGCCTGACGGGCATGGAACCGCTGCGGGGCAAGAGCATGCGCACACTCTCCGGCGGCGAGGTGCAGCGCGCGTTTCTGGCGCAGGTATTCGCGCAGGATCCGGAGATCCTGCTGCTGGACGAGCCGGCCAATCACCTGGACCTGCCGTTTCAGCGGCATATCTTTGGGCTGATTCAGGACTGGCTCGCCCAGCCCGGACGCGCGGCGCTGTGCGTGGTGCACGACCTGAGCCTCGCGCGGCGCTACGGCACGCATGCGGCGCTGATGCACCGGGGCCGCTGCGTGGCGCAGGGGGAGACGGACGCGGTCTTCACGCCCGAAAACCTGCGCCGGGTCTACGGCATGGACGTGCACGCGTGGATGCGGGAGATGCTGGCGCAGTGGGACAAACCCACACAGGAGTGCTGAACATGCAAAAATCCGCAAACTTTCCCTTTACAATGACGCGTTAGCGTGCTAAAATGAGAAAGCAATTCCGGCCGGGCCGACCGGTTCGGCCGACATGTGGAGGATGGAAGTCATGAAAAAGCTGCTCTGTGCCGCGCTGTCCCTCGTTCTGTGCCTGACGCTGGCCGTCTGTGCCTGCGCCGAAGATGCCGGGAGCGATCTGGCCTACGTCCAGGAGAAGGGATCGCTGGCGGTGGGCATCACCAACTTCGCGCCCATGGACTACCAGGATGAGGCTGGCGAGTGGATCGGCTTTGACGCCGACATGGCCAGGCTCTTCGCCGAGTCGCTGGGCGTGGACGTGGAGTTCATTGAGATCAACTGGGACTACAAGGTGGAAGAGCTCAACGCCAAGAACATCGACGTCGTTTGGAACGGCATGACGCTGCTGGAGGACGTCATGAACGCCATGGGCACCTCCGTGCCGTACTGCCTGAACGCGCAGGTGCTGGTCGTGCCGGCCGAGAAGGTGGCCGACTTTGCGGACGCGACGTCGCTGGAAGGTCTGTATGTGGCGGTGGAGTCCGGCTCGGCCGGCGAGGATGCGGCCACGGAGCTGGGCGGCACGACCGTGCCCGTGCAGAACCAGGCCAGCACGCTGATGGAGGTCGTCGCCGGCACGTCCGACGCCGCGGTCATCGACCTGCTGATGGCTGGCGCCATGATCGGCGAGGGCACCAGCTATGAGAACCTGGCCATCGCGCTGAACCTGAACGAGGCGCGCGGCCTGGAGTCCGAACAGTACGGCGTGGGCTTCCGCAAGGGCTCCGACCTGGTGGATGCGTTCAACGCGTTCTGGGCGGAGAAGGTCGCGGATGGCACCGTGCTGGAGGTCGCCACGACCTACGGCCTGCAGGAGTCCGTCATTCTGGAGTGACGCGCCTTTGACGCAGCCGCTCGGGGCGATCCCCCGGGCGGCCTTCGCATGCCTACCGACGACACAGAGAGGGAGATTTCATGTTGCGGGCCGCGGTCGAATTCTTTGCCTCGGAGCAGTTCCTTGCGGTGGCGTCCGCGCTCAACAGCGGCTTTCTGGTGACGCTGCGGCTGTTTTTCGTCACCCTGTTGGGCGCTCTGCCGCTGGGCCTGCTCATCTCCTTCGGCTCCATGAGCCGCTGGGCGCCGCTGGCCCGGCCCGTGGGCTGGGCGCTGCGCCGCGCCGGGCGCGCCCCCGGCCGGGTTGCCCGCGCGCTGACGCGCTTCTGTCCCGTCAGCCTGGTGTGCCGGCTGCTGGTCTGGATTGTGCGCGGCACGCCGCTGGTGCTGCAGATCATTACGCTCTTCTATGTGCCCGGCATGCTCGGCCTCTTCACGTGGGGCGGCGGCAGCGGCGCGCGCTTCACGGCGGTGGCCGCCGCGTTTATCATCAACTACGCCTTCTATTTCTCGGAGATCTACCGCGGCGGCATCCAGGGCGTGCCCGTGGGGCAGAAGGAGGCGGGGCAGGTGCTGGGCATGACCCGGCGGCAGATCTTCTTCAAGATCACGCTGCTGCAGATGGTCAAGCGCATCGTGCCCCCGATGTCCAACGAGATCATCACCCTGGTCAAGGATACGTCGCTCGCCCGCGTCATCGCCCTGCAGGAGGTCATCTGGATGGGCGAGTCCTTCATGAAGGGCAACAAGGGCATCTCCGGCCTGGTGTGGCCGCTGTTCTTCACGGCGGTCTATTACCTGGTCTTCAGCGGCGTGGTCACCATCCTGCTGGGACGGCTGGAAAAGAAACTGGAATTCTTCCGCTGAGGGGGCGCAGAACATGGCAATCCTTGAAGTCCGGCACATCGAAAAGCACTTCGGGCCCACGCGCGTGCTCGACGACATCAGCTTCAGCCTGGAACAGGGCCAGGCCCTGGCGATCATCGGCTCCTCCGGCTCTGGCAAGACCACGCTGCTGCGCTGCCTGAACTTTCTGGAGACGCCCGACCGCGGCGCCATCGCCGTGAGCGGCGAGACGCTCTTTGACGCGCAGGATCCCGCCACGCAGCGGGAGAGCGAGGTGCGCAAGAAGCGCCTGCACTTCGGGCTGGTGTTTCAGTCCTTCAACCTCTTTCCCCAGTACACCGCGCTGGAAAACGTGACGCTCGCCGTCGGCCTGCTCAGCCAGGAGCGCCCCGACTTCAAGCAGAACCGGCGCGCCATTCAGGAGCAGATCCGCGCGGAGGGGCTGGCGTTGCTGGAGCAGATGGGCCTGTCCGACCGGGCGAACCACTACCCGCACCAGCTCTCCGGCGGCCAGCAGCAGCGGGTCGCCATCGCCCGCGCGCTGGCGCTGCGGCCCGACATCCTCTGCTTTGACGAGCCCACCTCCGCCCTGGACCCGGAGCTCACCGGCGAGGTGTTGCGCGTGATCCGCTCCCTCGCCCAGCAGAAGACCACCATGATCATCGTCACGCATGAGATGGCCTTTGCGCGCGACGTGGCCGACCAGGTCATGTTCATGGATGGCGGCGTCGTCGTCGAGCAGGGCCCGGCCCGCCAGGTCATCGAACACCCCGCCCAGGAGCGCACGCGCCGCTTTCTCGCCCGGTACGAGGGCAAGTGACGCGCCGCTCATCCCTTCGAGGCGAAAGGCTTCGAGGGGATTTTTTTATTTCGAAATTTCGAAAAATCGATTGACAAATCTTTGAACGTCCAGTATAATTGAATTACGGAATTTCGAAAAAACAAAAAACGAAAGGAGACGGACGCAGTGGAACGGAATCTGGAGGCGGAGATCGACGCGCTGCGCGCGCAGGTAGCGGAGCTGGCGGCGTACGTCGGTCTGGCGAAGGGAGCGAAGGAGGAGACCGACGCGGAGGAGGAGCATCCGCACGTCGGACACGTGGAGAAGATGCCGGGCATGCACCCGGACCCGGCGATCATGTCGGTGCTGAGCCGGCTGGAGGATGCGTGCGGCACGAGCCATGACACCGGCCGGCTGGCCTACATGGGCGTCTTTTCCTCGGGCGGCCGGCAGTCGACCTGGATTCAATACGACGTGAGCGCGGACAAGCTGCTCGGGCTGATCCGCAACGGTTCGGCGGAGCGCGTGCTCGCCTGCATCGGCAGCAACGACCGGCTGAACATCCTGCTCGCCGTGCTGAAGGCGCCGCGCACCGTCGCGCAGCTGGTGGAGGAGTGCGGGTACAGCTCCACGGGGCAGGTCTATCACCACCTGCGCTCGCTGATCGCGGCGGACCTGCTGGAGGAGGAGAGCAGGGGATACTACGTCGTGCGCCCGGACCGCGTGCAGGGCATCCTGATGCTGCTGGCCGGGATCAAAGACATGCTCGACCCGGAACAATGAAGAAAACCCGGACCCAAGGACGCCCGACGGCCATGCGCCGGCGGGCGTCCTCACCTTTTGGGCCGCGCGGCGTATGCTGAAGCAGAGGAGGGGATGCACGGTGAACATGCTGGTCATCGGCGGCGACCGGCGCGCCGGCTGCCTGGTGCGCGCGGCGCGGGCCGCCGGACATGCGACGGACGGCATCTGGCTGGACCGGTTCGACCCGGCGCTTTCCTGCGCCTGGCCGGAGCGGATGGCATACGACGTATACATCCTGCCCTATCCTGTCGCGGCGCAGGCGGGCAAGATACCGACGCCGCTGGCGACGGCGGAACTGAGCGTGGCGGAGGCAGCCGCGCACATACCGCCGGGCGCGCGCGTGCTGGCCGGGCGGGGCGAACTGCCTGGCGGCTTTAGGCGCATGGCGCCGGACGCGCTGGAGGGCTTTGCGCTGGGAAATGCGGTGCCCAGCGCAGAGGGGGCGATCTTTGAGGCGATGCGCGCGCAGGAGGACTGCCTGGCGGGCAGCCGGTGCCTGATCGTGGGCTATGGGCGCATCGCCCGGCTGTTGGCGCGCGGGCTGCGCGGGCTGGGCGCACGGGTGACGGTCGCAGCGCGCAAGGAGCGGGACCGCGCGCTCGCCTGCGCAGAGGGGTGCGACGCCTGCGCGATCGCGCAGATCCCGGCGCGGATCGTGGAGGCGCGCTTCGTGTTCAACACGGCGCCTGCGCCCGTCGTCGGCGAGGAGGCGCTGCGCGCCGCGCGGCCGGACGCGCTGCTGCTGGAGCTGGCCAGCGCGACATACGGCATCGATGCGCAGGCCGCGCAGCGGCTGGGGAGGCGGCTGATCGTGGCGGGCGGACTGCCCGGGAAATACGCGCCGGACTATGCGTCGCGCGTGCTGCTGGGGGCGATCGAGGAGTGGAAGGAGCGGGAAGCATGGAAATGACGGGGAAGCGCATCGGATTTGCGCTGACGGGTTCGTTTTGTACGTTTGCGAAGGTTCTGCCGCAGGTGCAGGCGCTGGTCGAGGCCGGGGCGCAGGTGTTCCCGATCGCGTCCGGTGCGGTCGCCGGGACGGACACGCGCTTCGGCCGCGCGGAGGATTTTTTGCGCGCGCTGACGGATATGACGGGCCGGGAACCGCTGTCCACGCTCGCGCAGGTGGAGCCGATCGGCCCGCGCAGGATGCTCGACCTGCTGATCGTGGCGCCCTGCACGGGCAACACGCTGGCCAAGCTGGCCGCGGGCATCGCGGATACGCCGGTGACGCTGGCGTGTAAGGCGCACCTGCGCAACGAGGGGCCGCTGCTGCTCGCGCCCTCGACGAACGACGGCCTGGGGACGGCCGCGAAGAACATCGGCACGCTGCTGGCCGCGCGCAGCGTCTTCTTCGTGCCCTTCGGCCAGGACGATCCGCAGGGCAAGCCCCGCTCGCTCGTGGCGCACATGGAGCGCATCCCCGAGGCGGCGGAGGCTGCGCTGGCGGGCAGGCAGCTGCAACCCGTGCTCGTGTGAGCGCATCAAAAAACAGGCAGGAAAAACCGGGCGGGCTGTGGAAAGAAAACACCCGCCCGGTTCGTCTTATGCTGTAGAGACGTAGAGGGGGAATGTAGGGCTTTTCGCCCATGCATAAGGAGGTCAAAGCATGAAGGACAATCGTACGCGGCGCGTGCTGGCGCTGCTGTTGACGTTCGCGCTGTGCCTATGCACGCCCATCGCGCAGGCGGAGACGGCGCAGGCGACAGCGGAGTCGGAAGCGCTGCCAGCCGAACAGACCGAGGTTCAGGCAGAGGTTCGGATTGAGGTGGAGACGGCCGGCAACAGCAGCGTGAGCTATCCTGTCGTTTCGGGCCTTGCGGACGAGAGCATCCAGGGCAGGCTCAACGCGGCCATCGAGACGGGCCTGTCGCTGGCCAACGCCCGGCTGCTGCTGGAGCGCGTGCGCGCCGCGGGCGGCGAACCGGAGGGACAGGCGACGCTCACGATGGAGACGGCGGTCTACCGGGCGGGCAACGTGCTGTCCATGGCGGTCTCGCGCACGGGCGAACAGGCCGACGGCGGCATCGGGCACAGCGTGACGGCGCTGGTCTTCGACCTGGCGACGGGCGATCCCGTCGCGCTGGACGCGCTCTTTGCCGACCCCGAGGCCGCCTATGCGCACATGGAGGCGGTTCTTCAGGAAGAGCTGGGCGAAAGCATGAACGCCTATACGGACAACGCCTCCGTCCTGCCCATGCCGCGCGACAACTACGCCCTGGACGCGCTGGGGCTGACGGTCTACTATGCCCCTAGCCAGTACACGACGGTCTCGGGGCAGGCCGGGGCGTTCCACTTCTACTACTATGAGCTGGAGCCGTACCTATCCGAGCTGGGGCAGGCGCTGGCTGCGCGCGAGGAGGACGGGCAGGATGCCGCCGCGGCGATTCGCGAGGCTGTCGCACAGGGGGCGTTCCCGAACTGGATCGAGGGCGTCAGGCTGGGCGAACCCATCGGCGCCTATCTGGACGCCTATACGCTCGCGGCGGATCCGGATTACACGCTGGAAAGCCGCGTCTATCTGTTCTCCGAGCCGCAGCTGCGCGGCCTGTCGCTGGAGACCTGGCTGTACGCCGAGTGCGCGGAGGAGGAGGCGCCCGTCACGGCCATCCGCGCCTCCCGAATCGACCTGTTCGGCCTGCGCCCCGGCGTGACGACGCTGGCGGAGTGCGAGCAGCTGCTGGGCACGCCGGACGGGCGCACGCTGCGCGACGCGGACGACGCCTACAACATGATGCTCGAAGAGGGGGAGAGCCTGTTCTATCTCAGCGGCGGCTACTCCCTGGAGGTCCACGCGGACGCGCAGGGCGTCGTCTCCTGCCTGATCCTGTATGACGACGCGCGCACGGCCTGAGGGTTTTGAGGGTTTACCAAAAAGGTTTTGTGTGATATAATGATCTGCCCGGGATTTTTCGGCCCGGGCAGATTGTTGTGTCGTGAGGAGGTCGGGGGCTTGGCCGGCAAAAGTCGAAAGAAGCGAAAGACGAACGTGGGCGATCGGATCACACGCGGCGCATGCGGGATCATGACCCTGTGCCTGGGCATCCTGATGTTCGCGTGCCTGTTCGTGGCGTCGGATGCGGTGGTGATTCAGACGCTGCGCGCCATCATCCAGGGAATCGCCGGCGCGCTGTGCCCGCTGATCCCGATCATCGTCTGCTGGGGCGGCATCCTGCTGACCTTCTCGGCGCAGGGGCGCGTCAGCCCGCGCCGCATCGTCTGCTTTGTGGCGCTGTTCGTGTGCGTGGCCTCGATCTTTCAGCTCTACCAGATCAACGACGTGCTGCGCTACATGCAGTACAATCAGCTCTCGGAGAACTACTTCGAGTTTATCCGCCTCTCGTATATCCGCTCCAGCGCCATCAAGACCGGCGGCGGCGTGCTGGGCGCGCTGCTGGCCTGGCCGATGTGGCGCGCGCTGGATCTGTGGGGCAGCATGCTGCTGTTCATCTTCGTCATCCTCGCCGATCTGATGCTGATCACGGGCATCTCGCTCTATCAGGTGAGCGATTACGTGCAGGCGCTCTTCGGCGACGTGCGCCAGAACCTCAGCGAACGCCGGGAGGAGCGCCGCGCCGCGCGCGAGGCCGCGCTGGAGCAGCAGGCGCAGGAGGAGCCGGTCCGTCCGGCGTCCACCTCGCGCGTGCTGCGGGAGGAGGAGCGGCCGCAGAAGGCGCGGCGGACGCGTGCGCGCAGGCCGCAGCGGCAGGAGGAAGAGGATCCCTATGTCGCGCCGGAGGAACCGGCGTATGAACAGGCGGAGGCATGGGAGGGCCAGGCGTATGCGCAGGACGCCTATGCCGCCGATGCGCAGGATGCCTATGCCTATCGCGGATACCAGCAGGACGAGCCGCTGCCCTTCCGCTATGACGAATACGGCGCTTACGGCGATGTGACGGCGCACCAGACGGCCTACGAGGAGGCGCCGCAGCTGTACATCGAGACCATCGAGCCCACTACGCCCCCGCGGGCGCAGGAGTCGAAGGTGCTGGACCTGCCGGAGTTCATGCTCAGAAAGCGCGGGCGCAGGGCGCAGACCGCGCAGGATGGACAGCCTGACGCCGCCGGCGCGCAGCCCGTAGAGGATGCGGGGGATGCCTCCGCGCCATGGGACGCCGTGCAGGCGGACGCTACGCCGCAGCCGGCATCGTGGACGGAGCCGGAGACCGCGGAAGAGCCGGCTCCGTGGACAGCGCCGGAGGCCGCCGAGGAGCCGGCCCCGTGGTCCGAGCCCGCTGCACAGCGCGGGTCCGTTCCGCAGACAGAACCCATCCCGCAGACGCCGTCCGCAGTGCAGCCGGAGTCTACCCCGCGACCGGAGCCGTCCCGCAGGCTGGACGACACCCCGATCACCCTGCCTCAGAAGAAGGAAAACCCGCTCGCCAAGCCGGTGGAGCCGTACTGCTTCCCGCCGATCGACCTGCTCAAAAACGGCAAGCCGCCCGCCACGGGCGACATGCGCAAGAAGGACGAGGAGGGCGCGGCCAAGCTGGTCGGCACGCTCAAGAGCTTCGGCGTGCAGGCGAAGGTGCTGAACGTGACGCACGGGCCGGCCATCACGCGCTATGAACTGCAGCCGGCGCCGGGCGTGAAGGTCTCGCGCATCCTGAGCCTGGTGGACGACATCGCGCTGAACATGGCGTCGGCGGGCGTGCGCATCGAGGCGCCGATCCCGGGAAAGCCCGCGGTCGGCATCGAGATCCCCAACGAGTCCATCGCCACCGTCGCCCTGCGCGACGTGCTCGAGAGCGACGAGGCCCGGCGCCATCCGTCGCCCCTGGCCTGTGCGCTGGGCAAGGACATCGCGGGGCGCAACATCGTCGCCGACCTGGCCAAGATGCCGCACGTGCTCATCGCGGGCGCGACGGGCTCGGGCAAGTCGGTGTGCATCAACACGATCATCAACTCCGTCATCTTCCGCGCGACGCCGGAACAGGTGCGCCTGATCCTCATCGATCCCAAGGTCGTGGAGCTGTCCGTGTATAACGGCATCCCGCACCTGCTGGTCCCGGTCGTCACCGACCCCAAGAAGGCGTCCGGCGCGCTGTCCTGGGCCGTGATGGAGATGGATCACCGCTACAAGCGATTCGCCGGCCTGGGCGTGCGCGACATCCGCGGCTACAATGCGGCCATCGGTCCGGAGGAGGAGCGCATGCCGCAGATCGTCGTCATCATCGACGAGCTGGCCGACCTGATGATGGTCGCGCCCGGCGAGGTGGAGGAGTCCATCTGCCGCCTGGCGCAGCTGGCGCGCGCGGCGGGCATTCACCTGGTCATCGCCACGCAGCGCCCGTCGGTCAACGTCATCACCGGCGTCATCAAGGCCAACATTCCCTCGCGCATCGCGTTTGCGGTCTCCTCGCAGGTCGACAGCCGCACGATCCTGGACAGCGCCGGAGCCGAGAAGCTGCTGGGCAAGGGCGACATGCTCTTCGCGCCCCAGGGGACGAACAAGCCCCTGCGCGTGCAGGGCTGCTTCGTGTCCGACGAGGAGGTTGCGCGCGTGGTCGCCTACGTCAAGCAGCGCTTTGAGGCCGAGTACAACGAGGACGTCATCGAGCACCTCAACAGCGCCGAATCCGCCCAGGACGAGGCGCACGAGGAGGCCGAGGAGGTCGTTGACGAGTTGCTCGAACAGGCCATCGAGCTGGCGGTCGAGTCCGGCCAGGCCTCGATCAGCATGCTGCAGCGCAGGCTGCGCGTGGGATACGCGCGCGCAGGACGGCTGATCGACGAGATGGCGCGCCGCGGCATCGTCGCGCAGGCCGAGGGCGCCAAGCCCCGCGCCGTGCTGATGACGCGCGAGGAGCTGCGCAAGCTCAAGGAATGACGAAGGCGCGCGTGGCAAACCATAGAATGAAGGACGGAGGGGAGCGCTTTGCGAAAGACGGGAACGGTCGTCTCGGTTCAGGACGACATGATCGAGGTACGCTTTGAACGGCCGGAGGCGTGCGCCAAGTGCGGCGCATGCGGCGAGGGACGCAAGACCTGCACGACGTTGAAGCTGCGGGCCCAGGCGCAGGTCGGGGACGAGGTCGTCGTCGAGCTGCCGGAGGGCCGCGTCGCCCAGGCGTCGCTGCTGGCCTACACCGTGCCGCTCGTCTTCCTCGTCGCCGGGCTGCTCGCCGCCGCCCCCGTGCGGGCGGCGCTGGGCCTGACGGTCTCACAGGACCTGCTGGCCGTGATCCTGGGCCTGCTGGGCCTGGGCCTGTCGCTGCTGATCCTGCGCGCGGTCGAGCCGCGCATCCGCCGCCGCAGCGGGTGGCGGCCGCAGGTGGTATCCGTCACCCGCAAATCGAGCTGAATCAGCGCCGTAAACGGCGCGGAAGGAGGAGCATCATGAACGCATTTGTCAAGGAATTCACGGAGCAGAACTTCGAGTCGGAGGCCGTCGCCTCCGAGCTGCCGGTGCTGGTCGACTTCTGGGCGCCTTGGTGCGGCCCGTGCCGCATGGTCGGGCCGCACATCGACGCCGTCGCCGAGCAGACGCAGGGCAAGGCGGTCGTCGGCAAGGTCAACGTCGACGAGAACGCCGGGCTCGCGCAGCGCTTCGGCGTGATGAGCATTCCCACGCTGGTCGTGCTCAAGGGCGGCCAGATGGTGGAGCGCGTGGTCGGCGCGCGCGGCAAGGAGGACATCCTCGCGCTGCTGGCCCCGCACATGGCCTGACCTGCAGGGTCCGCGCCCAAAGGCGCGGACTTTTTTTGACCCTGTGGAAAAACATATGCTCTCTTTGCCATTTCCCCCTGCACACGGGGCGAAATGTGTGCTATAATATAGCTGGCGTTTTACGCCGGTGCGGAGTTCGCTTCGCCTGAAAACATACAAAAAGCACTTGCCGGCATTGGAAGACATGCGGATTGTGCTTGAAGTAACCATATACTTTCCCAATATGCAAGGCACCAAAGCGTCGAAAGGAGGAAGCCGTGGCAGAATTGACATCCAAGCTGCGCATCATCCCCCTGGGTGGGGTCGACGAGATCGGCAAGAACATCACGGTCTTTGAGTATGGAGACGACATCGTCGTGGTGGACTGCGGCTCGATCTTTCCCAAGGAGGACATGCTCGGCATCGACCTGGTCATTCCCGACGTCACCTACCTCGTGCGCAACCGCGACCGCGTCCGCGGCCTGCTGCTCACCCACGGACACGAGGATCACATTGGCGCCATCCCGTATGTGATGCGCCAGATTCCCATGCCGCTGTACGGGACGCGCCTGACGCTCGCGCTGGTGGAGAACAAGCTGCGCGAGCACCGCATCAGCGGTATCCCCATGCATGTGATCAAGCCGCGCGACGCCATCCAGCTGGGCAGCTTCACCGTGCAGTTCATCAAGGTCAGCCATTCGATCGCCGGCGCGGTCGCGATGGCCATCACCACGCCCGGCGGCACGGCGATCGTCACGGGCGACTTCAAGGTCGACTATACGCCCATCGACGGCTCCGGCACGGACCTGAACACGCTCGCCGCCTGGGGTACGCGCGGCGTGCTGGCGCTGCTGTGCGATTCGACCAACGTCGAGCGCCCGGGCTACACGATGTCCGAGCGCAAGATCGGCGAGACGTTCAATTCCTACTTCCGCGACGCGGGCGGGCGCATCATCATCGCGATGTTCGCCTCCAACATCCACCGCATCCAGCAAGTGGTAGACCTGTGCGACCGCTATCACAGAAGGATCTGTTTTATCGGGCGCAGCATGGTGAATAATATGAGGGTCGCCATGACGCTGGGCGAACTGAAGATCCCGGAGGGCTGCTGCATCGAGGCGGACGACCTGGACGACTATCCGGAAAACGAGATCGTCGTGCTCACCACAGGCAGCCAGGGCGAGCCCATGGCTGGCCTGACGCGCATGGCCTACAGCGAGCACCGCAAGTTGCAGATTCGCTCGACCGACCTGGTCATCCTCTCGGCCTCGCCGATCCCGGGCAACGAGGTGTTCGTCTCGCGCGTCATCAATCAGCTGTACCGCTGCGGCGCGCAGGTCGTCTACAAGTCCATCGCGGACGTACACGTCTCGGGCCACGCGTGCCAGGAGGAGCTCAAGCTCATCCACACCCTCGTCAAGCCCAAGGTCTTCATCCCCGTGCACGGCGAATACCGCATGCTGTGCCGGCACGCGCAACTCGCGCGCCAGATGGGCATGGACCCGCAGAACATCATCATCCCCGAGCCGGGGCAGATCATCGAGCTGGGGGGCGACGGCGTGCGCATCGCGGGCGCGGTGCCCACGGGCGAGATCATGGTCGACGGCCTGGGCATCGGCGACGTGGGCAACGTCGTGCTGCGCGACCGCAAGCACCTGGCGCAGGACGGCCTCATCATCGTGGTCGTGGGCATCAGCCGGGAGACGGGCCGCGTGACCTCCGGTCCCGAGATCATCTCCCGCGGATTTGTGTACGTGCGCGAAAACGAGGAGCTGATCGACGGCGTCAAGCAGGTCGCGCAGAACGTCCTTTCGCAGTACCGTACGATCGATCCCTCCGACTGGACGCCCATCAAGAACCGCATCAAGGACGACATGCACCGGTACCTCTTCGAGCGCATCAAGCGCAATCCGATGATCCTGCCCATCATCATGGAGACCTGACGGCAGGCGCGCAAAAACAAAGGACAAATCCAACAGAGCGTGCAACGCAGCCGATGCGTTGCACGTCTATATTGAGGGGGCGGAAAAACGTGAACATCTACGATACGGCAAACCGCCTGGCCGGCGAGATCCGTGGCAGCGAGGAGTGCAGGGAGCTCGCGCGCCTGCGCGAGGCCGCCTATGCGGACGAGACGAACCGTGCGCTGCTCAAGGAGTACAAGCGCCTGCAGCTGCAGCTGCAGATGAGCATGACCGGCGCCGCCGGTCAGATGCCGGACGAGGAGATGAAGCGCTTTCAGCAGCTGGCCTCGCTCCTGTACATGAACCCGGACGTGCAGGCGTATCTGCTGGCGGAGATGCAGATGCAAAAGACGCTGGCGGACGTGTTCAAGATCCTGACGGACGCCGCCGGGCTGTCGCTGGAGTTGCCGGGAGGCGACTGATCGATGGGAGGCTGAGACGACTTGGCAAAAAAGCAGAAAAAAGCGCCGCGCGATTACGATCACAAGACGCTGCACGAGGAACGGTCGTACGGTTTTTTCTGGTATGACTGGATCTGGACGGTGGTGCGCCCGCTGATCGTCTTCACCGCGTCGCTGGCGATCGTGTGCGGCCTGGTGCTCACAGGCTGGAACTTCGTGACCGACCGCTTCATCGGCCCCGTCAGCGCGGATGACGAGACCCCAGTGGCCTTCACGGTCTCGTCGGGCAGCTCGCTGTCGAGCGTCGCGCGCAAGCTGGAGGAGGCGGGCCTGATCCACAACCACACGGTCTTCAAATATGTGACCGACTTCATGGGCAAGGGACAGCTCATCCAGTCCGGCGAGTACACGCTGTCCAAGTCCATGGACATGATGCAGATCATGGATCAGCTGACCACCGGCGACGGCAAGCCCAACACGCGCATGATCACGGTCATTCCGGGCTGGACGGTCGAGGACATCGCAGCGCAGCTGTTTGCGGACGGCGTCATCCAGAGCGAAGAGGAGTTCCTCAATCTGTGCAAGACGGGCGAGGAATACGCGGACTACTACTTCATCGCGGACGTGCTGGCGACCTCCGACGTCTCCCAGCGCAAGTACGTGCTGGAGGGCTACCTCTCGCCCAATACTTACGAGATCTATACCTCCGCAACGGCCGGCGACATCATCGAAAAGCTGCTCGGCCAGACCGAGGCCGCCTATCCCGCCACCTACGACGAGCGCGCGCAGGAGCTGGGCATGACGATGGACGACGTGCTCACCCTCGCCTCCATGATCGAGCGCGAGGCCAAGACCGCGGACTTTACCAAGGTCTCCGCGGTGTTCCACAACCGCCTGGCGCAGGACATGACGCTCGGCTCGGATGTGACGATCAAGTACTACCTCAACTCGGAGAAGATGGCCCTCACCGATTCGGATCTTTCCGTCGAGTCGGCGTACAACACCTACCGGAACAAGGGATTGCCCGTCGGCCCGATCTGCAATCCCTCCACGGACGCCATTGTGGCCGCCCTCTATCCGGACGAGCAGTACCGCCAGCAGGGGTATCTGTACTTCTGCAGCAAGGATCCCAACTCGGGCGAGCTGTACTTCTCCAAGACGCTCGAGGAGCATGAGGCGGCCGTCGCCCAGTACAGGCCGCTGTGGATTGAATACGACGAGAGCAGAGGCATCGAATAAGCCATGAAGATCCCGGAACTCCTGGCGCCGGCGGGCGGCATGCGGCAATTGCGCGCAGCCGTCCGCTTCGGCGCGGATGCCGTGTATGTCGGCATGAAGCAATACGGCCTGCGCGCGTTCGCGGGCAATTTCGACGACGAGGAGCTGGCGCAGGCCGTGCGCATCGCGCATGGGGCGGGCAGACGCCTGTACGTCACGATGAACATCTTCGCCTATGACGAGGACGTGCCCGGCATGCTGGAGGCCGCCCGGCGCGCCCGGCAGACCGGCGCGGACGCGCTGATCGTCACGGACCCGGGCGTGATCGAGCTGCTGCGCCGGGAACTGCCGGACATGCCGCTGCACGTGAGCACCCAGGCCAATACGCTCAACAGCCTGACGGCCGCGCTCTACCATCGGATGGGCGCGCAGCGCGTCATCCTTGCGCGCGAGCTGACGCTGGAGCAGATCCGCCGCATCCGGGCGAGCGTACCGGCGGACCTGGAGCTGGAGACGTTCGTGCACGGCGCGGTGTGCATGAGCTATTCCGGGCGCTGCGTGCTGAGCAACTACCTCACCGGGCGCGACGCGAACCAGGGCAGCTGCGCGCAGCCCTGCCGCTGGCGCTACGTGCTCGAGGAGCCCACGCGCCCCGGGCAGTACATGCCCATCGGCGAGGATGCGCGCGGCACGTACATCCTCAGCGCGCGCGACATGTGCATGATCGACCACATCCCCGAGCTCGTGCAAAGCGGCGTCGCCAGCCTCAAGATCGAGGGGCGTATGAAGACGGAGTACTACGTCGCCACGGTCGTGGGCGCGTACCGGCGCGCGCTGGACGCCTATGCGGCCTCGCCGGAGGCCTACGCCGCGCAGCGCGAGGCGTTTGTGCAGGAGGTGCAGCGCGCGAGCCACCGGCCGTCGGACACGGGCTTTTACTTCGGGCGGCCGGAGCATTGTGCCGGCGCGGAGGGCTTTTTGCAGACGAGCGAGTTCATCGCGACGGTCCTGGACAGGCTGCCCTCGGGCGAGCTGCTGCTGGAGGTCAAGAACCGTTTCTTCAAGGGCGACGCGCTGGAGGCCATGACGCCTGGAGGCATCGTGCCCTTTACCGCCGGCGACATCGTGTTGGCCGAGACCGGTGAGCGCGTCGAGGTTGTCGGACAGCCCAAGGCGCGCGTGCGCATTGCGGCGCCGGAGGGCATCGGCGCGGGCGATCTGCTGCGCGGCCCCTGCCGCAATCACACCCGGATCGAAGGATGAAAATGGAATGCTGGAGGCGGCGCTTCCCGAATGGGAGCGCCGCCTTAACCATCGGTTGAGCTTTCGTCCGCGCCGCCTGAATGCGCGTCGCTTGCGCGTCACAAAGGCCTGCGGTACAATAAGACCTGTAGGCGGAGGGCGCAGCGTGCGCCGGACGGTTTGGAAAATGGGGGGAGAATCCATGATTCAACTCAGGCGTGAACTCCGGGGAAAGATCCTGGACATTGGCGGCGGCGGCGAAGGAGTCATCGGACAGCTCTATGGCGAGCAGGTGGTCGCCATAGACAACCGGCAGGAGGAGCTTGACGAGGCGCACGGCTGCTTTGAAAAGCGCCTGATGGACGCCACCTGCATGACCTTTGAAGACGGCGCATTTGACAATGTGACGTCCTTTTATACGCTGATGTTCATGAGCGGGGCAGAGCAACAAAAGGCGCTCAGCGAAGCGGCTAGGGTGGTAGCGCCCAACGGCGAGATCCACATCTGGGACTGCAATATAGCCTGCGCCCATCCGGAACCCTTTTGCACCGACGTCGAGGTTCGGCTGCCAGGCCGCACCATACGGACGACGTATGGCGTGGGAAAGCTGGATGCGCAGAGCATGGATTCCATCAGGGCCCTGTGCGAAGAGGCGGGTCTGCGGGTCGAGAAGGCCGAAACGGATGGGAGGCATTTCTACCTGAAATGCAGGAAGCGCTAACGCGAACGTGGCTGCCGAACGGCTGTCGGGATGGCGACGAAAAAAGGGGGATACATCCGTGGATCAGGCCGAGACGGGACGGATCATTCAGGTGCTGCGCAGGGAGCGCGGCCTGACGCAGGAAGCGCTGGCCGGCATGCTCGGCGTGTCCGCGGCCGCGGTGAGCAAGTGGGAGACCGGCAAGTCCTGCCCGGACATCGAGCTGCTCTGCCCGCTGGCGCGGGCGCTGGGCACCAATGTGGACACGCTTCTGCAGTTCGAGGAGACACTCTCGGCCCAGGAACTCGCGGGACGGATCGATGCGGTGGTCCAGACGGCGCGCGGAGAGGGCGCACAGGCGGGCGAGGCGGCGCTGACCGCGCTGCTGCACGCATTCCCAAACAGCGCGACGCTGCGCCTGCACGCGGCTGCGGTGTGGGATGTGTTCTGCCTCCTCTTTCCGGACGCCGGGGAGGCGGAGCAGGCCCGCTGGCGCGGCGAGAAGAAGGCGCTGCTGGAGTCGGCGCACACGGCGGGCGATGCGGCCTGTGCGCAGGCGGCCGCGCTGCAATTGGCCCTGCTCGCCATTCGGGAGCGGGAGATAGACCGTGCGGAGGCGCTGCTGCGCGGTCTGCCGGAGCAGACGCTGGATCCCACGATGGCCTGGTCGCTGCTGTATCTGGAGCGCGGCGAACCGCAGGAGGCGGTCAGGGCGCTGCAAAGGCGGCTGTATGCGCTGATCACGCAGGCGCTGTCGCTGCTGGTGCAGCTGGCAAATACATGGGTCAAGGAGGATTCGGAGCGGGCGCTGCACGTCTGCGACGTGTACGGCGCGCTGTGCGAGGCATTCGGCATGACGGATATGGGCGACGGCCTGCGCGTGGAGATCCATCTGCGCGCGGGGCGGATCGAGGAGGCCGCCGCCTGCCTGGAGCGCTACGTGGAGACGGTGCTCGGTCCTGCACGGTTGTCGGACGCACGGATCTTCTCCCCCTGGCTGGGCGCGCCGAAGCCAGGGCGCGACGCGCTGCCGGAGGAGATGCGAAGCGTGCTGCTCAAAGGGTTGGAAGAGGACGCGCAATATGCCGCGCTGCGGGCGCATCCGCGCGCCGCGGCGGCGATGGAGCGGCTGCGCGGCGGCGCGAAACGGGGATGAGGGACAGACAGTTTTCGCGCGCGGGCGGCATACGCTTGCGCGGAGGGATGCGACATGCTGTCAAGTGCGCTCATCTGGCTGATCAAGGACGCGCTCCTGTTTCTGGCGTACGTTTCGGGCCGGCAGGCGTTTGCCAAGCCGCTGAACGCAAAGGAGGAGGCGGGCTGCATCGCGCGCATGCAGGCGGGCGACGCGCAGGCGCGCAACGAGCTGATCGAGCACAACATGCGCCTGGTGGCACATATCGCGCGCAAGTACACGGTGCCGGGCTACGACGCGGACGACCTGATCTCCATCGGCACGATCGGGCTGATCAAGGGCGTGTCGACGTTCAAGGCGGGCACGGGCACGCAGCTGTCGACCTACTGCGCGCGCTGCATTGAAAACGAGATCCTCATGGTGCTGCGCGCATCGCAAAAGCGCAAGGGCGAGGTGTCGCTGTCCGACCCCATTGGAACGGACAGCGAGGGCAACGAGATCACGCTGACGGACCTGCTGGGCACGGATGCGGACGCCGTGCCGGACGAGGTCGACCGGCGCTTTTGCGCCGCCAAGGTGGCGCGCCTGATCCGCACGCAGCTGCCCGAACGCGAGCGCATCGTGCTGGAGCTGCGCTACGGCCTGGCGGACGGCACGGCGCACTCGCAAAAGGAGGTCGCCCGCGCGCTGGGCATCTCGCGCAGCTATGTGTCGCGCATCGAAAAGCGGGCGCTGCAGACGCTGTGCGCACGCTTTGAAGGAAAGGAAGGCGGCGACTGAAGCGCGACGCCGTGAAAGCGTTCGGTTTTTGCGTAAAAAGCCGGACGTTTTTGCATAATGAGAGGAGGCGGCGCGACAAAGAACTTGAAAAAGGACGGCGTTTATGCTAAAATATTTTGGCATATGGGTACCCTATGTGCCGAACGAAGGAAGTGTACCGATGAACGCACGCTGTGCGGCGCTGGCGGCCTGCCTGCCCTCGGGCGCGCAGGCGGCGCTTTTGAGCAGCGCCCCCAATATCCGCTACGTGAGCGGCTACACCGGCGAGGGCCTCGCGCTCGTCGCGCAGGATCTGCGTGCGATCGTGACGGATTTCCGCTACACCGAGCAGGCGCAGCGCCAGGCGCCGGACTTTGAGGTCTTCGAAATCGCCCCCGGCGAGCGGCATGAGGCCGTGGCCTACCGCCTGCTACAGAAAAGAGGCGTGCGGACGCTGGCTGTCGAGGAGGACGTGCTGACGGTCGCGGATTATCGCGAACTGCAAAAGGCCATGCCGGACGTGTCGCTCGTGTCGCTGGAGGGCGCTCCCCAGCGGCTGCGCTGGATCAAGGATGCGGACGAGCTGGACATGCTGGAGCGCGCCAACAGGCTGACGAGCGACTGCTTCGAGCACATGTGCTCCTTCATCCGCGAGGGGATGACCGAGCGCGAGATCGCGCTGGAGATCGACTTCTGGATGATGCGCCGGGGTTCGGAGGGCGTCTCCTTCGAGACGATCGTCGCCTCCGGCGAGAACGGCTCGCTGTGCCATGCGATCCCCTCTGACCGCAGGGTGCGAAGCGGCGACCTGATCACGATGGACTTCGGCGCGGTCGTGGGCGGCTATCACGCGGACCTGACGCGCACCGTCGCGCTGGGCGCGGTGTCGGCGGAGTGCGCGCGCATGTACGAGACGGTCCTTCGCGCGCAGCTGGCGGCGCTGGAGGCCATCCGCCCGGGCGTCGTGTGCAGCGAGGTCGACGCAGTCGCGCGCAGGATCATCGACGGGGCGGGCTATGAGGGCCGCTTCGGCCACAGCCTGGGCCACAGCGCGGGCCTGGAGATCCATGAGAACCCGGGCTTCAGCCGCCGCTGCCAGGAGCCCGTCGCCGCAGGCATGGTGATCACCGTCGAGCCGGGCATCTATGTGCCGGGCGTGGGCGGCGTGCGCATCGAGGACAGCGTGGCCGTCACGCAGGACGGCGTGCGCATCCTGACGCCCGCAAGCAAGGAACTGATCACGCTGTAAAAGGGCATTGCCTTTTTCTAAAATACATCCGAACACGCTAAAACGAAGATGGAGGGATTCTGACATGATTACGGCAGGAGATTTCCGCAAGGGCATTACGATCGAATGGGACGGCGGCGTCTGGAACATCGTCGACTTCCAGCACGTCAAGCCGGGCAAGGGCGCGGCGTTCGTGCGCACCAAGATCAAAAACATCATGACGGGCGCGGTCGTGGAGCGCTCCTTCAACCCGACGGACAAGATGCCGCGCGCGATCATCGAGACCAAGGAAATGAACTACGTCTACAACGACGGCGGCCTGTACTACTTCATGGACAACGAGACCTTCGAGCAGATCCCGCTGACGCTGGACCAGGTCGAGGATGCGGTCAAGTTCGTCAAGGAGGGCGAGAACGTCACCGTCCGCTTCTTCAAGGGCAAGGCCTTCTCCGTTGAGGCGCCGTTCTTCGTCACGCTGGAGGTCACGCAGACCGAGCCGGGCTTCAAGGGCGACACCGCGTCCAACACCTACAAGCCCGCGACCCTGGAGACGGGCTACACCCTGCAGGTGCCGCTGTTCATCAACATCGGCGACAAGATCCGCGTGGATACCCGCGTGGGCGAGTACATGGAGCGCGCGTAAACGAGCGATATGCCCCCCTGCGGGGCAAGGAGGACGGCATGAACAAGGTGACGGATCGCGCGGCCTACCTGAGAGGCCTAGCGGATGGACTGGAGATCGACGGCAGCACCAAGGAGGGCAAGCTCCTGCTTGCGTTCGTGGAGGCCTTTGACGAGATGGCGGAGTCGCTCCAGAAGGTGTCGGACGCGAACGACGAAACCCGTTCCTACGTCGAGGAGATCGACGAGGCGCTGGATGCGCTGGAGAGCGAGCTCTTCGAGGACGACGAGGAATGCGAGTGCCACCATCATCACGACGAAGATGATGAGGACGACGAGGACGACGAAGACGGGGACGACGGGCTGATCGAGTACGACTGCCCCAACTGCGGCACGGCCATCTATTTCGACGAGACGGCCTTTGACCTGGAGGAGGATCACCGCTGCCCCAACTGCGGCGAGCCCGTGTTCGGCGAGGTGACGCCCGACATCTCAAGCTGGGAGGACGCCGAGGACGGGCATGAGCCCGAAGACGGCGATCCCGAGGACAAATAATTCAGGCCCGCTGTGGCCGGGAAATCATGGGATGATTTCCCGGCTTTTTTGCGTTCTATGCGTGGGAGGCGCTTTCGGCTTGCGTACCTGCGCCGCGCATGCTATAATAAATTTGTATGGTTTGGCCGACAGGCGATGCGGAAGACCACGCTGTTGTTTCGAAAGGATGGATTGTTGACACATGACCAGGCGGCTGACTGCACTTTTGATGGCACTTCTGTTGGCGCTTGCGGGGGGAGGCGCCGCGTACGCGGAGTCGACCGAGATCCTGCAGGTGCTCTACACCGGCGAACTGAACCACAACACCAACGTGCGCGAATCGCCGTCGTCCTCCGCCAAACGGCTCGGCTCCCTCAAGGAGGGGGACGCCATTGAGATCCTGGAGATCGGCGACGATTGGTTCACCATCCTGTGGGAGGGCGAGGCTGCCTACGTCACCGCCGGCAATGTGGACAAGGTGCAGGCCGCGCGCCCCGGCGTCGTGGTGCCGGACAAGTACTACTATGAGGAGTTCTTCGAGGTATACACAGCCCAGGTCAAGAGCGATCTGTCCATGCGCAAGACGCCCTCGAGCGATTCGCAGATGATCGCCACGGTCTATGAGGATGAAGAGGTCATCGTCGGCAGCGTGGGGGAGACCTGGGCGCATGTCAAAAAGGGCGATGTGACGGGCTATGTGCTCAGCGAATACCTCTACCGCTACCGCGCCATCGATCCCTATATGGGCATGATCCCCGGGGCGGTCTGGTATCCCTATGCGGCCACCGCGCTGGGCGACGTCGCCATCTACAGCACAGAGGATCCTACCCAGGTGCTGACCACGATCCCGGAGGGCTCCATCGTGTGCGTGCGCGAGCCGGACGAGACGGGCGCCATGCTGCTGCCCTACATGCGCACGACCGGTCGCATTGAGGGCGGCGCGCGCGTGGCGCTCGAACCGGTCCTGACCTGGGACGAGGCGCAGCCGGGCGACCTGATCGGCGTGTTTGCGACGTTCTTCGACGCCACCGATAACAGCGCCCTGGGCGAGGGACGCAAGTACAACATGCTCCAGGGCGTGGAGCGCCTGCAGGACGTCGTCATCCCCGAGGGCGAAACCTTCTCCTTCAACGACTACTGCGCGCCCTACAGCGCCGGCAACGGCTACATGGAGGGCCCGATCATCAACTACGTCAGCGACCAGAAGACCGGCTACGGCGGCGGCATCTGCCAGGTGTCGACCACGCTGTACAACGTCATCCTGCAAATCCCGATCAAGGTCGTCAAGGAGCAGCCGCACAGCTCCTATGGCATTGAATATGCGCCCGTCGACTTCGACGCGGCGGTCGGCGCGGGCAACATCGACCTGCGCCTGCAGAACGTGCTGCCCTATGACGTGCGCATGGCGCTGCACATGACGGACGGGGTCATCACGGTCATGATCTACAGGGCGGACGCATGATGAAGAGAGTTTGGCTTTGCATGTTACTGCTGGCGGCGCTGCTGGCGGCGGCCGTTCCCGCGTGCGCGCAGGACGGCAAAGAGACGGAAGAGGCGCCCTACACGGGCATCATCGGCAAGAACATGGACGTATACGCCTACGCCAGCGACGAGGCGACCGTCCTGGGCCGCGTGGAGACGGGCACGATCGTGGACGTCTACGAAAAGATGCGGACCTATACGAAGATCGACTATGAGGGCCGCATCGGCTACGTGCTCACGAAGTTCACCGAGCGCGTGCAGCGCAAGGATCCCTTCGAGGGCCCGATGCCCGGCACGTCCAGCTACATTGCGGTCGGGCGGGCGACGCGGGACATGACCTTCAAGCCCGAGGAATACCGCTATGCCATCAACGTGCGCGAAGGCGCGTATGTGGCCGTCAAGGAGCTGGAGGGCGGGCGCGCGTACTTCGAGTACATGCGTCTGGACGAGGACATGTCCGTGCCGGCCGACGGGCTGGAGCTGACGTATTTCGTCCCCTGGGACGAGGCGCAGCCCGGCGACCTGCTCTACGCGTTCTCCACGTACTACTCCGTCAGCCGCTCCGAGGACAACCTGGGCCGCATGCACAACATCGACCTGGCCGCCGAGCGGCTGTGCGGCACGGTCGTGCAGCCGGACGAGGTCTTCTCCTTCAACGCCGTGTGCGGCCCCTACGACAAGGACAACGGCTACGAGCTGGCGCCCATCCTCTCCGGCGAGAGCGACACGGGCTATGGCGGCGGCACCTGTCAGGTGTGCACGACGCTCTACAACGTCGTGCTGCGCGTGCCCACGTTCATCGAGGAGATGCACTGGCACAGCCAGGGCGGCGTCAAGTATGTGCCCTCGGGCTTTGACGCGACCGTGGGCAGCCAGTGGGACATGCAGTTTCGCAACATCCTGCCCTATGCGGTGCGCCTGGAGTTCGACGCCACCGAGGGTGTGATGACGGCCTTTATGTACCGAAGCGAGGAATGATATGCACGTATTGATCTCCAACGACGACGGCATCGGCGCGCCGGGCCTGCGCTGCCTCGTGCAGGCGTTCGCGCAGGCCGGCCACCGCGTCACCGTCGCCGCACCGGACGGACAGCGCAGCGCGGCGAGCCACAGCATCACGCTCTTTCGGCCGCTGACGCTGCGGCGCGCGGAGTGGGCAGCGGCGAATGTCGAGGCCTGGGCGATCGACGGTACCCCGGCGGACTGTGTGAAGTTCGCGCTGGACCGCCTGACGTCCGCGGTCGACGCGGTCGTCTCCGGCGTCAACGACGGCTACAACATCGGCACGGACGTGCACTACAGCGGCACGGTCGCGGCCGCGATGGAGGGCGCCTTTGCAGGCGTGCCCGCCATCGCCGTCTCTGCGCCGCACGGCCGGGAGGACCTGATGCCGCTGGCCGCGCGAGAGGCCTTGCAGGCAGCGCAGCGCCTGGATGCAAAGCGCCTGCCGCACATGGCGACGCTCAACATCAACGTGCCGGACTGCGCGGCGGATCGGATCTGCGGCAGGCGGGCGGCTTCGCTCGCACGGCTGCGCTATGAGGACGGCTATGTGGAGCACTCAAGCGCCGACGTAGGCCGGTGCTACCGGCTGACCGGCGCGATGGCGGGCGCCGACGGCGGAGAGGACAGCGATTTCGCGCTGCTCGCGCAGGGGTATATCACGTATACCGTGCTGCACTTTGACCTGGGCATGCCCGGGGAGGCCGAGCGCTTTTTGCAGGAATAACCCCCGTTTGCTTGCAAATTGACGGCGGATTTGGTAAAATGACGTAGATCAAAATTTGCAGCGCGAGGTGACGAGCATGCAGGACATGCAGGACCTGATCCGCAGGCTGAATCAGTCCGGAAAGCGCCTGAGCAAGGGGCACCGCAGAATCGCAGAGTATATCGTCGAGCACTACGACAAGGCCGTATTCATGACCGCCTCCCGCCTGGGCGAAAAGGTCGGCGTCAGCGAGTCGACGGTCGTGCGCTTCGCGTCGGCCCTCGGGTACGAGGGCTATCCGCAGTTGCAGCGCGCGCTGCAGGAGCTCGTCCGCCACCGCCTGACGGCCGTGCAGCGCTTTGAAATGGCTTCCGACATCGACCAGTCCGAGGTGTTGCGCACGGTGCTGCGCGCGGACATGCAGAACATCCGCGCCACGCTGGAGGACATCGACACCGTCGCCTTCGACGACGTGATCGACCGCGTCCTGGAGGCGCGCAACATCTACGTCATGGGCGTGCGCTCCGCAGCGCCGCTGGCGCAGTTTTTGGGCTATTACCTCAACTTCATCTTCGACAACGTGCGCATCGTGGGCGAGAGCGCGGTCGACGTGTTTGAACAGATCTCGCGCGTCAACGAACAGGACATGCTCATCGGCATCAGCTTTCCGCGCTATTCGACGCGCACGCTGGAGGCGATGGCCTTCGCCAAGGCGCGCGGCGCGCAGGTCGTGGCCATCACCGACGGCCCCATGTCGCCGCTGCTCTCTCAGTCGACGCTCAGCCTGACCGCGCGCACGGATATGGCCTCGTTCGTCGACTCGCTCGCCGCGCCGCTGTCGCTGGTCAACGCGCTGGTGGTGGCGGTGGGCCTGCGCAGACGCGAGGACCTGTCGGAACATTTCAAGCTGATGGAAGGAATTTGGGATGAATATCAGGTCTACCTCAGCAAGGACAGAGAATGATGTGGCGGTCGTCGGCGGAGGTCCCGCCGGCATGATCGCCGCGCTCTTCGCCGCGCGCGAGGGCGCGCGCGTCGTGCTGCTCGAACGCAACGAAAAGCTGGGAAAAAAGCTGTATATCACCGGCAAGGGACGCTGTAACGTCACCAACGTCGCGGATTTCGAGGAGTTTTTTGCACAGGTTCCCCGGAATCCGCGCTTTTTGAACGCGGCTGTGCGCACGTTCGACGCCGGGGCGCTGCGGGCGCTGCTGGATGAGCTGGGCGTGCCGACGGTCGTGCAGCGCGGCGGGCGCGTGTTTCCCGAAAGCGAGAAGGCCAGCGACGTGACGCGTGCATTCGAGCGCGCGCTGCGCGCCGCGGACGTGCAGGTGCGCCTCGGGGCTCGGGTTGAATCCGTCCAGGTGAAGGACGGGCACGCAACGGGCGTGACGCTGGAGGGCGGCGAATGCATGCTTGCGCGCGCCGTGATCGTCGCCACGGGCGGCGTCTCCTATCCGTCGACGGGCTCCACGGGCGACGGCTACCGCTTTGCGCGGGAGGCGGGGCATGCGGTCGAGCCGCCGCGGCCCTCGCTGGTGGGCATGACGACGCGGGACGAATGGCCGCGCAGCCTGCAGGGGCTTTCGCTCCGGAACGTGCGCCTGAGCGCGCGCATGGGCAAGAAAAAGCTGTATGACGAGCTGGGCGAGATGCTCTTTACGCACTTTGGCCTGTCCGGACCGCTGGTGCTGGAGCTGTCCAGCCATATGACGGACCTGAACCCGCAGGACGTGCAGGTGCGCATCGACCTGAAGCCCGGGCTCACGCCCGAGCAGCTCGACCGGCGCATCCAGCGCGACTTTGAGCAGATGCAGCGCAGGCAGCTGTCCGGCGTGCTGTCGGGGCTGCTCCCGCAGCGGCTGGCGGCGCTGTTCCCGGCGCTGTGCGGTCTGGATGGGGCGATGCCGGTGCATCAGGTGACGCGCGCGCAGCGTCTGCTACTGGCGCAGACGCTCAAGGCGCTGCCCGTTGAGATCGAGGGCATGCGGCCTGTGGACGAGGCAATCGTCACCCGCGGCGGCGTGAACGTGAAGGAGATCGTGCCGGGGACGATGGCGTCCAAGCGCGTGCCGGGGCTGTACTTTGCCGGCGAGGTGCTGGATGTGGACGCGCACACGGGCGGATTCAACCTGCAGATCGCGTTTTCCACCGGCGCGCTGGCCGGACGGAGCGCGGCGCGGGAAGGAAGGATGTAACGCCGGAAGGCGTTGCCATAACCAAAGAACACAGGGGGGAGCAAGATGCGATACGATGTGGCCATCGTAGGCGGCGGCGTGGTTGGATGCGCCGTCGCGCGGGAGTTGTCGCGCTATGAGCTGCGCGCGGTGCTCCTGGAGGCGACCGAGGACGTCGCCATGGGATCGTCCAAGGCGAACAGCGCCATCGTCCATGCGGGCTACGACTGCAAGCCCGGTAGCCTGATGGCGCGCCTGAACGTGCGCGGCAATGCGCTGTTCACGCGCTGGTGCGAGGAACTGGAGGTGCCGCTCTCGCGCTGCGGATCCCTCGTCATCGGCTTTGACGAGGCGGACCGGGCGCAGATCGAGAAGCTGTACGCGCAGGGCGTGAAAAACGGCGTGCCCGACATGGAGATCGTGGACGGAAACCGCGCCCGCGAGCTGGAGCCGTCGCTGTCCGATCAGGTGACCTGCGCGCTGTATGCGCCGACGGGCGGCATCACCTGCCCGTACGAGCTGACCATCGCCTGCAGCGAGAATGCGCGCCGCAACGGCGTGGAGCTGCGCACGAATACGCCCGTCTCCGCGGTGGAGGCGCTGGCGGACGGCGGCTTTGCGCTGACCTGCGGCGGAGAGCGCGTCGAGGCGAACTACGTGGTCAACGCCGCGGGCCTGTTCTCCGACGACATCGCGCGCATGGTGGGCGACGATTCCTTCAATGTCGCGCCGCGCAAGGGCGAATACCTGCTCATGGACCGCAACGCCTGCCACACGCACAAGGTCGTCTTCCAGACGCCCTCGAAGATGGGCAAGGGCGTGCTCGTCAGCCCCACGGTCGACGGCAACGTCTTCGCGGGCCCGACGGCGCTCGACCAGACCGACCGCTATGACACCGAGGTGACCCAGGCGGGCATCGACGCGCTGCGCACGCTGGCCGTGCGCTCCGTGCCCACGCTCAACTTCCGCGCGGTCATCACGTCCTTTGCGGGCCTGCGCGCCGTGCCCTCCACGGGCGACTTCGTGATCCGTCCCTGCGAGACCGCGCCGCACATGGTGCACGCGGCCGGCATCTGCTCGCCCGGCCTGTCCAGCGCGCCCGCCATCGCCGAGGAGGTCGCCGGCCTCCTGCGCGACCAGGGCCTGGAGCTGCGCGAAAAGGCGGACTTTGAACCCCACCGCAGCCACATCCCCGCGTTCCGCAAGATGACGCGCGAGCAGCAGGCCGAGGCCATCGCGCAAAACCCGCTGTACGGGCGCGTCATCTGCCGGTGCGAGACGATCACCGAGGCGGAGATCGTCGAGGCCATCCGCCGCGGCGCGCGCTCCGTGGACGGCGTCAAGCGCCGCACCCGCGCGGGCATGGGCCGCTGTCAGGGCGGCTTCTGCTCCCCGCGCGTGATGGACATCCTCTCGCGCGAGCTGCAGCTGCCCATGGAGGAGATCACCAAGTTCGGCGGCCATTCGAACCTGGTCGTCGGCAAGCTCAAGGAGGTGAAGCGCGTATGAACCGCAAGGCGGACGTAGTCGTCATCGGCGGCGGGCCTGCGGGCCTGGCAGCGGCGCTGCAGGCCGACGCGGCGGGCGCGAGCGTGCTCGTGCTCGAGCGTGACAAGGAGCCCGGCGGCATCCTGCAGCAGTGCATCCACAACGGCTTTGGCCTGCACTACTTCGGCGAGGAGCTGACCGGCCCGGAGTACGCCGGGCGCTTCATCGACCGGGTGAAGCAGACCGGCATTGAGATCCTGACGGACACGATGGTGCTCGAGTTCACCGCGGACCGGCGCGTGCTGGCCGTCAGCGCCGAGTACGGCCTGCTGGAGATTGAGGCTGGCGCCATCGTGCTGGCCATGGGCTGCCGCGAGCGTACCCGCGGCGCGCTGAGCATCCCCGGCACGCGCCCGGCGGGCGTGTTCACCGCCGGTTGCGCGCAGCGCCTGACGAACATGGAGGGCTATATGCCGGGCCGTCAGGTCGTCATCCTGGGCTCGGGCGACATCGGCCTGATCATGGCGCGCCGCATGACCTGGGAGGGCGCCAAGGTCATGGCCGTATGCGAGCTGATGCCCTACTCCAGCGGCCTGAACCGCAACATCGTCCAGTGCCTGGTGGACAACGACATCCCGCTCAAGTTCAACCACACGGTCGTGCGCATTCACGGCCGCGAGCGCGTGGAGGCCGTGACGATCAGCGAGGTCGACGTGAAGACCAAGCGGCCCATCCCCGGCACGGAGGAGACCATCCCGTGCGACACGCTGCTGCTGTCGGTCGGCCTGCTGCCGGAAAACGAGCTGTCCATCGCCGCGGGCGTGGAGATGGACCGCGTGACCTCGGGCGCGGTCGTCGACGAGGAGCGCCAGACGAGCATCCCAGGCGTGTTCGCCTGCGGCAACGTGCTGCACGTGCACGACCTGGTCGACAACGTGAGCCACGAGGCCGAGCTGGCCGGGCGCAGCGCCGCGGCGTTTGCAAAGCATCCCGCGCCCGCCGCGCGCGCGCACCGCGTGATCGCCGAGGGCGGCGTGCGCTACGCCGTGCCGCAGATGCTCTCGGACAAGGCGGAGGGCAAGATCGACCTGTATTTCCGCGTGGGCGACGTCTACCGCGGCGCCGCGCTGCTGGTCAAGAGCGGCGAACGGACGCTGCTTCGGCGCAAGAAGCCGATCATGACGCCCGGTGAGATGGAAAAGGTGACGGTCGACGTGACCGGGTTGACGGACGACGTCCACCTGTCGATCGAAACGGAGGGCTGAGCGATGAGGAAGGAAATGATCTGCATTTCATGCCCGATGGGCTGCATGCTGACCGTCGTGCAGGAGGCGGACGGCGAGGTGCGCGTCACGGGCAATACCTGCAAGCGCGGCGAGACCTACGGCCGGCAGGAGATGACCTGCCCCATGCGCGTGGTGACCTCGCTGGTGCGCCTGGAGGGCGGCGCGCGGCCGGTCTGCTCGTGCAAGACGCGCCAGCCGATCCCCAAGGCCAAGATTCCGCAGGCGCTGGAGGAGATCGCCGCGCAGCTGAAGAGAGCGCCGCTGCGCCGCGGCGACGTCGTGATCGCGGACGTGGCGGGCACGGGCGTCGACGTCATCGCGACGTCGGACATCGCCGCGCGCTGAGCGCTCAGGCCTACGCGGGCCTCCCGGTATCGGGGGGTCCGCATTTTCTGTTGCGGGCAGATATGCAAGCAGGAAAAGCGCATAGCGGCATAGAATGATATTCAATTACGGATCCAATATGACAACGCAGGAAACGGAGGGCGGGACAATGGCAGAGACGATCCGCCTGGCGATCGACGGCAAGACGGTGGAGGCAGAGCGCGGCCAGAGCGTGCAGTCGATTCTGCGGGAGCGCCTGCCCGAGCTGCAGGAGCGCGCCGTGGCGGTGCGCGTGGGCGGGACGGTCAAGAGCCTGCGCTGGCAACCGCAACAGGACTGCGACTGCGCGCTGCTGACCTATCAGAACGAAGAGGGACGGCGCGTCTATGAGCGCTCGGCGCGCTTCGTGTTCCTGATGGCGGTGCGCGACGTGATGCCCGGCGCGCGCGTGCGCATCGAAAACAGCGCGGGCTACGGCGTATACGCCGTCATCACGGGCGAGGGGGCGCTGTCGGGCTTCCGCGTGCGGCGCATCGAGCAGCGCATGCGCGAGATCGTCCTGGCGGATCTGCCCTTTGAGCGCACGCGCGTCACGCGCGAGGAGGCCATCGCCTACTTTGAGCAGGACGGCCAGCTGGACAAGGTGCGCCTGCTGCGCTATCGCCCCTACAGCTACTTCGACCTGTACGAGTGCGGCGGCATGAAGGAGTACTTCTACGGCGAGATGCTGCCCTCGACGGGCTATGTGCGCCACTTTTCCCTGCAGTTCAATCTGCCGGGCGTCGTGCTGCAATTGCCAGCGCCCGAGCAGCCCATGCGCACGGCGCCGTATATCGAGCGGCCGAAGCTGCAGCGTACGTTTGCAGAGGCGGCGCAGTGGTGCGAGCTGCTCTCGTGCAGCAACGCCGCCGACCTCAACGACCTGATCGACCGCGGCGAGCTGCGCGAGTTCATCCGCGTGAACGAGGCGCTGCAGGAAAAGTGCATCGCCGAGGCCGCGGACCGCATCGCCGAGAAGCGGGCGCGCCTGGTGCTGATCGCAGGCCCGTCCTCCTCGGGCAAGACGACGTTCTCGCGCCGCCTGGCCATTCAGCTGCGCCTGAGCGGGCTGCATCCCGTCTCGATCTCGCTGGACAACTACTATCTGGACCGCGAAAAGGTTCCCCTGGGCCCGGATGGCCAGCCCGACCTGGAGTGCCTGGAATCGCTGGACGTGCCGCTGTTCAACGAGCAGCTCGTGCGCCTGCTGCAGGGGGACGAGGTCGAGATCCCGGACTTCTCGTTCAAGACCAAGCAGCGCAAGCCCACCGGCATCCCGCTGCGGGTGAAGGAGGACCAGCCGATCATCGTGGAGGGCATCCACGGCCTGAACGACCGGCTCACCTGCGAGATCCCGGGCAAGCTCAAGTACAAGATCTACATCAGCGCGCTCACCCAGCTCAACCTGGACGATCACAACCGCATCCGCACGACGGACGTGCGCCTGCTGCGCCGCCTGGTGCGCGACTATCAGTTCCGCCACTCGTCCGTCGACCGCACGATGGACATGTGGGACGCCGTACGCGCGGGGGAGAGCAAGCATATCTTCCCATTCCAGGAGGAGGCGGACCTGATGTTCAACTCCTCGCTGCACTACGAGCTGGCGATCCTCAAGAAGTACGCCTATCCGCTGCTGGCAGGTGTGCCCGAGGACAGCCGCTGGTATCCGCGCGCGCTGCGCATGATGCGCTTTTTGAACTACTTCAAGACCGCCGACGTCGAAGACGAGATCCCGCCCACGTCGATCCTGCGCGAATTCATCGGCGGATGCACATTCTACCTGCCATAGAGATTCCATCGGACTGAGAAATGGCCGAAGCGCGCCGATATCCGCTTCGGCCGTTTTTACGCCAAAAATCGCTATGCGCGTTTTTTGCTTTTTCGGTTTGCTTTTCGCCGGCCTGCGCACAATAGCCGTGAGGAGGCGAATGAGCTTTGAAAAAAATCGTGCTTTTTATGTTGAGCGCGCTGCTGGCGCTGGGCCTGGCAGGCTGCGCGAGCGAGACGACGCCGCAGGCGTCGCCTTCGCCGATGATGACCACCGCCGCGCCGGCCACCCAGGCACCGACCACCGCGCCGACGGTCGCGCCGACAATCGCGCCGGAGCAGACGGCATCGTCCATGATGTCCACGGGCGCGCCGTCCAGTCCGTCCGCCGCGGGCATGGCCTCGGAGATGACGGATGAAGACGCCATGACGGTGGCCGAAGCGGTCAGCACGGAGGTCGCGCGCCTGAGCGAGATCGACAAGGCCACGACGGTCGTCGTCGGCGACACGGCGCTGATCGGCGTGTCGTTTGACGCGCAGTACCAGGGCGAGATGACCACGCGCATCAAGGACATGGTGGCCGACCGGGCGAAGACGGCCGACGCGCGCATCCAGAACGTCTGGGTGACGGCGGACCCGGACCTGCTTGAGCGCGTGCAGGCGCTGTGGGACAAGCGCGACGGCGGCTCCGCGGTTGCGGACATCACCGACGAATTTCAGGAGATCGTCAACCGCCTGATGCCGCAGGGCTGAACCGGTACCCTAAAAACGGCGTAGCTTTCGGGCTATGCCTTTTTATTGTGGCCGAAAAAAGGCTGCATGCGAGCGCCTCCCAACCGCATACCCTCGGGGTACCAAAGGAGGGGATCGCATGGACCTCACGGGACGCGCCCGCCGCTGGAACCGCTGCGGGTATGTCGTGCTGCTGATCGTGGGCGCGGCGTGGCATTTTCTGTTTGATCTGTCGGGACAAAACGTCGTTGTAGGCGCGGTGACGCCGGTGAACGAGAGCGTTTGGGAGCACGGGAAGCTGCTGCTCTTTCCCATCTGCCTGTGGTGGCTGCTGGGCATGGCGCTGATCCGGCCTATGCGCGCCGACTGGCCGCAGGGCGACGTCGACGTAGAGCGCCGGCAGGCGCGCTGGCTGCTGGGCGCGTGCGTCGCCGCGCTGACGGCGCTGGCGGTGATGTTCGCCGGGTATTACACGCTTACCGGCGCGCTGGGCGTGCATGCGCTGTGGCTGGATCTGCTGATCTTCGCCCTCAGCCTGGCTGCTGGGCAGGCGGCCGGCGTGCACGCCTTTGCCAAGGGCGTACGCAGCCGCCGCACGCGCATCGTGGCGATCGCGCTGTTGGCGGCCGTGCTGGCGTGCAGCATCGTCTTTACCTATTGGACGCCACAGCTGCCCATCTTCTACTGCCCCGTGACGCAGACGTACGGCCTGCCGTGACGGGTTCCTCGAGCAGCGTGGAAAAGCCCTCGACTTCCGGCCGCGCATGGAACAGGCGCACGAGCGTGCCGTCCGTGAGCGCATTGCACAGCGCGCACAGCGTGATCGCCGCATCGCCGGCCCGGATGGCATCCAGATGTCCGAACGCCTGAAGGCGCGCCAGCTCGGCCGTGGCCGCATGCGGGCGCACGCACAGCGCCAGGGCCGCATCGCGAACGCTGCCGCCTCCCGCGCTGCCGGTCGCAGCGATGCGCGCGGACACGGCCTGAAGACAGCGCTCATGCAACAGCGTGCCGGGCGTCAGGCGCAGAAACAGCGCAGGCAACAGGGTGCAGGCAGGCGTCGCGCAGACAGAGCGGTTCAGATGCAGCCAGTGGCGCGGCGGCACGCGCTCCATCGCGATGGCGACGAAGCCCAAGAGCCGCGCCTGGCCGGAGAGCAGGCCCACATGCGCGCCGCGGGCCGGGCCTTCCGGCGACGCGGACGCAAAGAAGAGTTCTCGCACGGGGTCGTACAGCGCGGTGAAATCCATGCGGCGGACGAGGGCCTCCATGCGTCCGGCAAGCGGGCGAAAGCCCGGGTCGAGCAGCGGCGCGTCCTGCGCGACCGCCTCGGCGCAGCACAGCAGGCAGGCGGCCAGCAGGCCCATGTCCAGGCTGCCGGCGCATGCGCCATCCGGCGCGCGGGGGAGCCCACGCCGGGCAGGCAGGCGCTCGAGCTGCTCGAGCGCCTTTTCCATGCGACTCGCCATCCCATCAGGCTCCAGCAGGCCGAGATGGCGCGCTGCGGCGCAGGCGAGCAGGTAGAGCCCGGCGTCGCGCGGGCAGGATGGCGGATCCTCCAGGTGTGTGAGTGTGAAGACGCGCCCGGCGCATTCGGTCAGCTGTGCGCGCTCCTGCGCAGACAGCGGCACAAGCGCGCGATAGGGCGCTTCGAGCCAGCGGCGCAGAGGCCCGGCGGACAGCCAGCTCAGCCCGAGCGGCAGCGCGAGGAAAAACGCGCGCACGCCGGCAGCGCCGCCCAGCAGCAGGCCCGCGCCACAGCAGACCGAGAGGACCGCGCCGCCGCGCGCCGCATGGCCGCGGCCGAACGCGCGCAGCCGGCCCAGCGCCTCGCGCGGAAGGAGCGCAATGCGCGCAAGGACCGTGCGCAGGCCGGCGGGGGGCGCGATGAGCGCCGGGAGCAGCGCCAGAACGAGAGAAGGCGCATGCCCCATCCCCGCGCCCAGCAGCGCGAGCGCCACCTGCGCGGCCGGCCCAATTTCCGCCCGCAGGCCGGAGAGGTATGCAGCCAGTTCGTTCGGACCGTCGGAGAGAACCGGAACGCCAAGCGCATGCGGCGCGCTGCGCGGGTCCTGCGTGCCGTCTGCGTGGATCAGGCGGACGCACTCCACGGCAACGCCGCGCACGCCGTTGGGCGGATCGAGCACGGCGCGCAGGTTCGAGCGTACGCTGCGCGCCGAGGGCACGGTGCACAGCCGCAAGAGGGGATGGCGCACCAGCGGATGGGCGAGCGCCCCGGCGAGGCGCAGCGCCGCACCGGGCGGGAGCATGTCGCCGTCGCGCAGCGTGACGAGATAGGCAAAGCCGCCTGCAAGCTGCTCCGGCGGCGTTTCGGTAAACGCGCTTTCTCCGCCCCGCAACAGGCGGCACAGCGCCTCGAACGCGCCCGGCCCGTGACCGGGACAGACGAAGCGCCGCCGCGCCTCATCCCATGCGCGCGCCCGGGACAGGCACAGCAGGCCGTTTGCCTGCGCGCCCTCCCGGCAGGCGCGCAAGATGTCCGCGTCGTCGATGGACTGCGCCGCGTCGCCATCCGGCAGGTCGATCAAGAGCAGGAAGGCCGCGCCGGCATTCGCGCGCTGCATGGCGGCAAGGCGCAAAACGGCTGCGCGCGCCGCCTCGGGATTGCGCGGCGAGGCATGCACGGCCACGAGGACGCGGCCGGGGAGCGCCTCCGGACGAAGACGCGGCAGCGGGGCGGGGGTGGGAGCGGCGGGCAGTCGCCGCGCGGCGGCCGCGCAGACGATCAGCGCAGGCACGAGCGCCGCAATGGGCGGACGCGTCAGCGCAAAGAGGATGAAGAACAGCGCCGTCCAGGCACCGCGTCCAACGGCGGGCGAAACGTGCGCACGCACGGACAGGCGCAGCCGCGCGCCGGGCGTCAGCGCGTGCAGGCGCCCCAGCAGCGCGCGCTCGCCGGCATCCAGCAGGTAAAAGCCCACGTGACAGGCGGGACCCTCCAGGCCCGCGCGCGCACACAGGACCGCGCAGCGCGCAACCTGCGCCTCGGTCCTTTGGACGGACGCGGCGATGCGGCGCACCCGCGCCCGGTACAGCGCGCGCGACGCGTCGTCCATGCGCGCGTAGACGCCCGATGGGTCCAAAAGGAGCAGCGCCTCCACGCTCGAATCGGTTGAACGGGCCATGACGTCCTCCTTGCAGCGTGATGCCGGCTATTCTTTCCAATAGAGTTAGGACGTATGCGCAGCCGAAAGAACGGAAAGTTTGCCTGGCGCGCGCATAGACCCGTAGAAGGGGAAAAAGCCGGGAAAAAAACAAAAAAAACGACCGCATGGCTGGAATAAATGGTTGTAAATAGAATTTGTTTATGTTACAATGCAGGATAGTGCGTTGGCCTCTTGTGGGCAGGGCACACCATGAATACTGGGAGGAACCGTTAGCATGACGATCTCTGTTGAGAAGCTGAGCAGCAACAAGGTAAAGATCTCCTTCGACATCGAGGCCGAAAAGTTCGAAGAGGCGATGCAAAAGTCCTATCTGAAAAACCGCGGCCGCGTCAACGTGCCGGGCTTTCGCAAGGGCAAGGCGCCGCGCAAGCTGATTGAAAATATGTATGGCGAGGGCGTGTTCTACGACGACGCCTTCGAGGCGCTGTTCCCCGAGGCGTACGACAAGGCCGTCGAGGAGAACGCCCTGGAGCCCGTCGACCGTCCGAATGTGGACATCCAGCAGATCGGGAGCGGCAAGAACCTGCAGTTCACCGCCGAGGTCTTCGTGCGCCCTGACGTCACGCTGGGCGAGTACAAGGGCCTCAAGGTCGAGCGCCACGAGCATCCCGTGACCGACGAGCAGGTCGACGCGCAGGTCGAGCAGGCGCGCCAGCGCGCCGCGCGCGAGATCTCCGTCGAGGACCGCGCCGTGCAGGACGACGACATCGTCAACCTCGACTACGCGGGCACCGTCGACGGCGTCGCCTTCGAGGGCGGCGCCGCCAAGGGCCAGCGCCTCACGATCGGCTCGGGCCAGTTCATCCCCGGCTTTGAGGAGCAGATGGTCGGCATGCAGATCGGCGAGGAGAAGGACCTGTCCGTCAAGTTCCCCGAGGAGTACCACGCCAAGGAACTGGCCGGCAAGGACGCCGTGTTCCACGTCAAGGTCAACTCCATCACCGTGCGCGAGCTGCCCGCGCTGGACGACGACTTCGCCAAGGACGTGTCCGAGTTTGACACGCTGGACGCATACAAGCAGGACATTCGGGCAAAGCTGGAGGCGGAAAGCAAGGAGCACTGCGACGCCGAGTTTGAAAACGCGCTCGTCGACGCGGCCGTCGCCAACGCGACGCTGGACGTGCCCGGCGCCATGATCGAGCGCCAGATCGACGGCATGCTCCGCGACTTCCAGATGCGCCTGGCCTACCAGGGCATGCGCCTGGAGGACTTCATGAAGTACACCGGCCAGGGCATTGAGGAGCTGCGCACCCAGTACCGCGAGCAGGCCGACAAGCGCGTGCGCGCCGAGCTGGTGCTCCAGGCCATCAAGAAGGCCGAGGGCATCGAGGCCACGGACGAAGAGGTCGAGGCCGAGATCGCCAAGTTCGCCGAGGAGGGCAAGAAGACGGTCGAGGAGTTCAAGGCCTCGCTCAAGCCCGAGGACATCGACTATCTCAAGGATTCCATCGGCATCCGCAAGACCGTCGACATGCTCAAGGCGGCGGCCGCCGAGTGATCCGCGCATCCCGCGCGCAAAGGAGGTATTTGCCATGAGCCTGATTCCCATGGTCGTCGAGCAGACGAACCGCGGCGAACGTTCCTACGATATCTATTCCCGCCTACTCAAGGACCGCATCGTGTTCGTGAGCGGTGAGATCGGCGACGATATGGCCAATACCGTCGTCGCGCAGCTGCTCTTCCTGGAGATGGAGAACCCCGAGGCCGAGATCTCCATGTACATCAACAGCCCGGGCGGCTCCGTCACGGCCGGCATGGCCATCTTTGACACCATGAACTACATCAAGTCGCCCGTGCGTACGGTGTGCATCGGCATGGCCGCCTCCATGGCCGCCTTCCTGCTGATGGCCGGCCAGAAGGGCAAGCGCCTGGCGCTGCCCAACAGCGAGGTCATGATCCACCAGCCGCTGGGCGGCGCGCGCGGCCAGGCCACGGATGTGGCCATCCAGGCCGAGTGGCTGATGCGCACCAAGCAGAAGATGAACCGCCTGATGAGCGAGATGACCGGCCAGCCGCTGGAGAAGATCGAGCGCGACGTCGAGCGCGACCACTTCCTTACGGCCGAAGAGGCCCGGGCATACGGCATCATCGACGAGATCTATCAGAACCGCGCGTAAGCCCCTACGTAACCCCAACCGACGCAATGAGGTGCAAAATGCCCAGAGACAAAGACGAAACCAGGCAACCCCGCATGGCGCGCTGCTCCTTTTGCGACAAGCCGCAGGATCAGGTGCGCCGCATCGTGGCCGGACCCGGCGTCTACATCTGCGATGAGTGCATTACCCTGTGCCAGGAGATCATCGCCGACGACATCGCTCCTGCGCACGACGCGGACGCCGCCGACATCCCGCGTCCGACCGAGATCAAGGCCGTGCTCGACCAGTACGTCGTCGGGCAGGAGCAGGCGAAGCGCTCGCTCTCCGTGGCCGTGTACAACCACTATAAGCGTATCAACTCGCCCAGCAAGCGCGGCGACGTCGAGCTGCAAAAGTCGAACATCCTGATGCTCGGCCCCACGGGCTGCGGCAAGACGTTCCTGGCGCAGTCGCTGGCGAAGATCCTCAACGTGCCCTTCGCCATCGCCGACGCCACCAGCCTCACCGAGGCGGGCTACGTGGGCGAGGACGTCGAGAACATCCTGCTGCGCCTGATCCAGAATGCCGATTATGACATCCAGGCGGCGCAGCGCGGCATCATCTACATCGACGAGATCGACAAGATCGCCCGCAAGGGCGAGAACCCGTCCATCACGCGCGACGTGTCCGGCGAGGGCGTGCAGCAGGCGCTGCTCAAGATCATCGAGGGCACGCTGGCCAGCGTGCCGCCCCAGGGCGGGCGCAAGCATCCGCATCAGGAGTTCATCCAGATCGACACGACGAACATCCTGTTCATCTGCGGCGGCGCGTTCGACGGCATCGACAAGGTCATCGAGCAGCGCACGGGCAAGAAGTCCCTGGGCTTCGGCGCCGACGTGTCGCGTGTGGAAGACAAGCCGATGGGCGAGATCCTCGCGCAGATCCGGCCGGAGGACCTGCTCAAGTTCGGCCTGATTCCGGAGTTCGTCGGCCGCCTGCCGATCATCGTGACGCTGGAAAACCTCGACGAGGACGCGCTGGTCAAGATCCTGACCGAGCCGAAAAACGCGCTCGTCAAGCAGTATGCCCGCCTGATGGAGCTGGACGGCATGGAGCTCGAATTTGAGCCCGCAGCCCTGCGCGAGATCGCCCACATGGCCATCGAGCGCAAGAGCGGCGCGCGCGGCCTGCGCGCGATCATGGAGAAGGCGCTGCTGGACACCATGTTCGAGCTGCCCGTGCGCGAGGACATCGCCAAGGTGGTCGTCACGCCCCAGGTCATACGCGACGGCGAGAAGCCCACGCTCGTGCCGGGCGTGCCCCAGAAGCGCCTGGCCGCCAAGACGCACCGCGACGACAGCGGCATGAGCAGCCGCCGTCCGTCCGTCTCCTGACGGGAGAGCTCCCCAAGCCGTGCTTTCAGCCGAAAGCGCGGCTCTTTCATTTCCCGGCGGGAATCCCTCCCATCCAGCAAGCCCCTGCATTCGTCCGCCTGCCCAAACGCACCCTAAGGGCGACATGTGACAGAAAAGAGGGGTTTTTTTGCTCAGCTTCGTTTTGCTCGGCGTGCAGCTCGCCGTGACGGTCGTCATCGGGATCTATTTCTTCATCCAGCTCCGCCAGCAGCCCAAGCAGCTGCCCGGCACGCGGCGCGAGGGTTCGCGCGAGATGGACCGCCTGCAGTGCATGCGCGCGGTGCACCTGAGCGAGCCGCTCTCCGAGCGCGTGCGGCCGGCGCGATTTGAGGACATCGTCGGCCAGGAGGAGGGCATCCGCTCGCTCAAGGCCATCCTGTGCGGGCCCAATCCGCAGCACGTGATCATCTACGGGCCGCCGGGCGTGGGCAAGACCTGCGCAGCGCGCCTGGTGCTGGAGGCCGCCAAGGAAACCGAGGGCACGCCCTTTGCCAAGAACGCCCCCTTCATCGAGATGGATGCGACGTGCGTGCGCTTTGACGAGCGCGCCATTGCCGACCCGCTGATCGGCAGCGTGCACGATCCCATCTACCAGGGCGCGGGCCCGCTGGGCGTGCAGGGCGTGCCGCAGCCCAAGCCGGGCGCGGTCAGCAAGGCGCACGGCGGCGTGCTGTTCCTGGATGAGATCGGCGAGCTGCACCCGACCCAGATGAACAAGCTGCTCAAGGTGCTCGAGGACCGCAAGGTGTTCTTCGAATCCGCCTACTACAGCCCGGACGACATGTCCGTCCCGCGCTACATCCACGACATCTTCAAAAACGGCATGCCTGCGGACTTTCGCCTCGTCGCGGCCACGACCCGCAGCGCCAACGAACTGCCGCCCGCGCTCCGCTCGCGCTGCATGGAGATCTATTTCCGCGCGCTCGAGCCGGACGAGATCGCCAGCATCGCGCTGGGCGCGGCCCGGCGCGCAGGCTTTGAGATGGACGATGCGCAGGCCGAGCTCGTCGGCCGCTACGCCACGTGCGGCCGCGATGCGGTGAACATCGTGCAGATGGGCGCGGGCGTCGCGCAGCTGGAGGGCCGCCGGCGCATCACGCGCGCGGACATCGAATGGGTCGTCGACAGCGGTCACTATCCCGTGCGCCCGGGCCAGCAAGCCAGCCTGGAGTGCGCCGTCGGCGGCGTGCACGGCCTGGCGGTCTACGGCTGCCATCAGGGCGCGGTGCTGGAGATCGAGGCCGTGGCCGTGCCCGGCAGCGGGCGCGTGCTGGTCACGGGCATCGCGGAGGAGGAGGAGATCGGCACGCCGGGCCACCTCATCCGCCGCAAGAGTACGGCGCGCGGCTCCGCGGAGAACGTGCGCACGCTCCTGCAGCGCATGCATTGCGACCTGGACGGCGTGGACATCCACATCAACTTCCCGGGCGGCGCGCCGGTGGATGGGCCCAGCGCGGGCGTGGCGATGGCTGTGGCGGCGATCAGCGCGCTGCGCGGGCGGCCCGTGGACGGCGCGGCGGCCGTGACGGGCGAGATCTCCGTGCGCGGCGAGGTGCGCCCCGTGGGCGGCGTGCCCAGCAAGATCGAGGCGGCGCGCCGCGCGGGGCTTGCGCGCGTGTTTGTGCCCGCGGAGAACTACCTGGAGCGCTTCTCGCGCCTGGGCATCGACGTGCGGCCCGTGCGCACGCTGGCGGAGGTGCTGGAGGGGATGCTGCTGGATGCGCCCGCGGCGCTGGAGACGGCGCCGGGCGCGCAGGAGACCGCGCCGCTGGCCGCGCAGGGCGCGATAACCGGCGCGCAATGACTTGTCAAAACCGGGCGCGGCGGGTATAATAATAATGCTGTTTGCAAAGGGGCTTCGGCCCCTTCGCGTTTCCCCGAGGGGCGGAGGCGCGTTTGAGTTTTTTGAGAGCAGAGGAGGACCGACATTGGCGCAGGCGAAGAAGAACAAACTGGAGTCGCTTCCGATGCTGCCGCTGCGGGGCCTGATGGTCTTTCCGCACATGGTCATTCACTTCGACGTAGGCCGCAAAAAGTCGGTGCAGGCGCTGGAGCGCGCCATGGTCGAAGATCAGCGTATTTTCCTGGCCGCCCAGCGCGACGCGGACGTGGACGATCCCAAGATTCAGGACATCTGCGACGTGGGCACCATCGCCAGCGTGAAGCAGGTGCTCAAGCTGCCGGGCGACACGCTGCGCGTGCTCGTGGAGGGCCTGTGCCGCGCGCGGCTCAAGAGCATCGTCGAGGAGGAGCCCTGCTACGTGGCCTCCGTGCAGGCCGACGTGCAAAAGCCCGTGCGCAAGACGCTCGAGGTGCAGGCGCTCATGCGCACGACGTGTCAGTTTGTCGAGGAGTTCGGCAAGGTCAGCGGACGCCTGTCGGGCGAGACGGTGCAGTCCATCCTGTCCATCGACGATCCGGGCCAGCTGGCGGACGTCATTGCGGCCAACGTGCTGGGCAAGCTGGAGGACCGGCAGGACGTGCTGGAGCAATTCGACCCCGTGGAGCGGCTGGAGACGGTCTGCACGATCCTGGCCAACGAGACCGAGCTGGCGGGCGTCGAGCGCCAGGTGCAGGCGCGCGTCAAGAAGCAGATCGAAAAAAATCAAAAGGACTATTTCCTGCGCGAGCAGATCAAGGCCATCCAGACCGAGCTGGGGGACAAGGACGCCGGCGACGTGGAGGACCTGCGCGACCGCCTCTCGCGCATGAAGCTGCCCGACGAGGCGCGCGAGAAGGCGACGCGCGAGATCGAGCGCCTGTCGCGCATGGCGCCCGGTTCGCCGGAGATCGGCATCACGCGCACCTATGTCGAGTGGATCCTGGACCTGCCCTGGGACGTCAATACGCCCGACAACCTGGACCTGCGCCGCGCGCGCCGCGTGCTGTCGGAGGACCACTATGGCCTGGAAAAGGTCAAGGAGCGCGTCATCGAGTACCTGGCGGTGCGGCGCATCAAGAACGACATGAAGGGCCCGATCCTGTGCTTCGTCGGCCCGCCCGGCGTGGGCAAGACGTCCATCGCCCGCTCCATCGCGCGCGCGCTCGGTCGCAGGTTCGTGCAGATGTCGTTGGGCGGCGTGCGCGACGAGGCCGAGATCCGCGGTCACCGGCGCACGTACATCGGCGCGATCCCGGGCCGGATCATCTCGTCCATCAAGCAGGCGGGCACGTCCAACCCGGTGTTCCTCTTTGACGAGATCGACAAGATGGCGTCGGACTTTCGCGGCGACCCGGCCAGCGCAATGCTCGAGGTGCTCGACGGCGCGCAGAACTTTGCGTTCCGCGATCACTACCTGGAGCTGCCCTACGACCTGTCGCACGTGATGTTTCTGACGACCGCCAACACGACGGATACCATCCCGCGCCCGCTGCTGGACCGCATGGAGGTCATCGAGATCTCCGGCTACACCGAGGAGGAAAAGGTCCACATCGCCAGACGGCACCTGCTGCCCAAGCAGATCGAGGAGCACGGGCTTGCGCCCAAGAGCGTGCGCATCAGCGACGCAGTGCTGCAGAAGATCATCGAGGGCTATACGCGCGAGGCGGGCGTGCGAAAGCTCGAGCGAACGCTGGCCAAGCTCGTGCGCAAGGCCGCCGTGCGCATGCTCGACGACGGCACAAAGCTTGAATCGATCACGGCCGCGCGCATGCAGGAGGACCTGGGCGCGCCGCGCTACCGCTACGAGCAGGCCGGACGCAAGCCGGAGGTCGGCGTCGTCACCGGCCTGGCATACACGGTGGTGGGCGGCGACACCCTGCAGATCGAGACGGCGACCATGCCCGGCACGGGCGCGATGGAGCTGACCGGCTCGCTGGGCGACGTGATGAAGGAGAGCGCCCGCGCGGCCAAGTCCTACGTGCGCGCGCACGCGGCGGCGCTGGGCATCGATCCGTCGTTTTACAAGGAGCTGGACATCCACATCCACGTGCCCGAGGGTGCGGTGCCCAAGGACGGCCCCAGCGCGGGCGTGACGATGACGACGGCGCTCGTCTCCGCGCTGACCGGGATCCCGGTCCGGCCCGACGTGGCCATGACCGGCGAGGTGACGCTGCGCGGGCGCGTGCTGCCCATCGGCGGGCTGAAGGAGAAGCTGCTGGCGGCCTATCGCGCGGGCGTCAAGACGGTGCTCATTCCGCGGGAGAATGAAAAGGACCTGGAGGAGGTGCCCCAGGCCGTGCGCGACGCGCTGACGATCGTGCCCGTGGACGACGTCAGCCAGGTGCTGGCCGCGGCTCTGACGCAGCGGCCGGGCCCCGAACAGAAGACGAAAGAGGTGTAACATGGAGATCAAGCGCGCGGCCTTTGTCACGTCCATGGACCGCTACCGGGACTACCCGGGCATCGGCCTGGCCGAGGTGGCCATCGCAGGCAAGAGCAACGTGGGCAAGTCGTCCATGATCAACCGGCTTTGCCGCAACGGCAAGCTGGCGCGCACGAGCGGCACGCCGGGCAAGACGCGGCTGCTCAACGTCTACACGGTCAACGACGCGCTGCACCTGATCGACCTGCCGGGCTATGGCTTTGCCCGCGTGGGGCGCGAGGAGAAGCTGCGCTGGGTTTCGATGATGGAGGGCTATTTCGCCGACTCCGCCACGCTGCGCCACGTGCTGCACCTGGTGGACATCCGCCACGAGCCGACGGCGGACGACGTGGACATGAACGGCTTTCTGCGCGCGCACGACATCCCCTTTACGGTCGTGGCGACGAAGGCGGATAAGATCAGCCGCGGGGCGCGCATGAAGCACGTGGCGGCCATCTGCCGCAAGCTGCTCGTGCAGCCGTGGGAGGTCATCCCGTTCTCCGCGGAGGATGGAACGGGCCGCGAGCAGCTGCTGGAGCTGCTGGAGCGCGTGCTGTTGGGCGCGCAGGCGGAGGGCATGGAGGCCCTTGAAGAAGCGCCGAAGTGAAAAACAAAACGGGCCGCCGAATTGCATCGGCGGCCCGCCTGCTTTTTAGCGGTAGGTTCTGGACTTGGGCTCCGGCACGCGCCCCTCGCGCTTGCGCCTGCGCTTGCCCAGCGCGAGCAGCCGGCGAATGATCAGCACGAGCACGAACAGGAATGCGCCCGGCACGGCCACGTATTCGGCCGAGAAGCGGGGGAAGGGGTTGTCGTCGGCCAGGGTATACGCCTGGATCTGCTCCAGCGTCGGCGGGCCGTCCTCGCGCGCGGCGACCGAGCGGGTCGCATACAGCTCATACTCAACCGTGCCGCCGTCGCGCGGATAGAACGTCAGGATGCCCATCACGTCGCCCTCGTTGATCGGCGCGCGGAACTCCCGCGTCCAGTTGACGTGCGAGATGCTCGAGAAGTTGTTCTTCATCGTCTCGATCTCGTCGACCGTGCCGACGATGCGCACGTCGGTGTCCTCGTCCACCGGGCGGATGCCCAGCCGGACCGTGCCGTATTTCTCCGTCTCGTTGTAATAGTCGTCCAGCGCAAAGCCCATGATGTCGATGTAGCGCGGATCCTCATTGTAGATGCTGATGGGATCGGTGCTGACATACTGCTCAAAGCCGTAGTCCATCAGGCGGCGCGTGTCCGTCCAGCGCCCGTATACGGACGAGTAGAAGACGACGCTCAGCAGCTCGACGCCGCCGCGCTCGGCCAGCGCCACGAAGCAGTAGCCCGCCGCGTCCGTGTAGCCGGTCTTGCCGGCGATGCCGCCCTCGTAGTAGTACGGGTTGCTCTCCTTGCCGGCCGTGGGATCCAGAAAGTTGATGCTGTCCGCCTGCACGTTGCGCGCGGCCTGCTGGTTCGTCGCGGGGATGGTGTAGACGTAGGTCGAGGCCACGTCCCGAAAGGCGTCCACCTGCATCGCCGCGCGCGCGATGATCGCCATGTCCGCGGCGGTGGTGTAGTGGTTCGGGTCGTGATAGCCGTGCGCGTTGGCAAAGTGCGTGTTCTCGCTGCAGCCGAGCATGGCGGCGGTCTGATTCATCAGGTCGACAAACGCGGCCTCGCTGCCCGAGATGTGCTCCGCAATGGCGATGGAGCCGTCGTTGCCCGAGCGCACGAACGTGCCGTACACCAGGTCGCGCAGCGTCAGGCGCTCGCCCTCGCGCAGGCCGATGTAGGAGGAGTCCGACGGGATGTTCACCGCGTTGGCGGAGATCTCCACCACGTCGTCCAGATTGCCGAACTGCACGGCCAGCAGCGTCGTCATGATCTTCGTCGTGCTGGCCGGGAACATGATCTGGTCGGCGTTCTTTTCAAAGATCACCGTGCCGCTGTCCATCTCCACCAGGATGGCGGCGTGCGCGCGCAGCATGTCCGGCTCGAGGATCTCGGGATGGTCGGCATCCCACTGGGCGGCGTTTTCGGGATAGGTGGGCTCGACGTAGACGATGCCGTCGCTGTCCTCCTCTGCCAGGGCCGCGGAACCCAACGCCAGAAACAACAGCATCAGCGCGGCCAGCCTGCGCAGCAGCTTCGCATTGGCCAAGACGGCGGTCCCTCCTCCCGAAAAGTCGTGCGACGCGGTGAATACGTCTCCTTACTATAGCATGTTTTTCGCCCGTTGTACAGAGTTTTCGCCCGATGCGGGCCTAAATGTGACGATTGTCTCCAGGATATATTACGGACTTGTGGTGAATTTATTGCATTTTTCTTTCGGATTGAGTTGATTTTGGGGCGCCTGGAAGGGTACAATAGATGCATGAGAGACCCGCGGTCCGCCGCGGGCCGGAAGGGGGAGCCTTCGATGGCCAAGAAAATTCTGCTCGTAGACGACGAACCGCTCATCCTCAAGGGGCTTCGCTTCAGCCTTGAACAGGACGGGTATGTCATAGATTCCGCCGCGGACGGCGAAGAGGCGGTCAACAAGTTCTTCGCCGGGAGCTACGACCTGATCCTGCTGGACGTGATGCTGCCCAAGATGAGCGGCATAGAGGTCTGCCAGCGCATCCGCGAGCGCTCCAACGTGCCGATCATCATGCTCACGGCCAAGGGCGAGGATATGGACAAGATCCTCGGCCTGGAGTACGGCGCGGACGACTACATGACCAAGCCCTTCAACATCCTGGAGGTCAAGGCGCGCATCAAGTCCATCTTCCGGCGCACCGCACCTGCCGGCGAGGCGGAGGAGCGCAAGGTCGTGCGCGTGCACGACCTGGAGGTCAACTTCGCCAACCGCTCCGTGACGCTGGGGGGCAAGGAGGTCAAGCTGACGGCCAAGGAATTCGATCTGCTGCAGCTGTTCATCACCAACCGCGGCAAGGTCTACAGCCGCGAAAACATGCTGGAGACGGTCTGGAAGTACGACTACCTGGGCGATATCCGCACGGTCGACGTGCACATCCGCCGCCTGCGGGAGAAAATCGAGCGCGATCCGACTCAGCCCGAGTTCATCCTGACCAAATGGGGAGTGGGATACTATTTCACGGACAAGGATTAACCCGCTTTCAAGCATCCGCGTCAAGATCGTGGTGGGCTTCCTGCTGATCATCTGTATCTCGTATTACGTGGTCGCCACATCCCTGATCCGCATGGTGGGCGATTCGCTCTTTGACGAGAAGGTGCGCGCGGAGCAGAGCACGGTCGCGGCGCTGGCGGTGGAGTTTGCGCCGCTGTGGGAGCGGGACGATACGGACGTGTGCTATGACGCGCTCCTGGAAGCCGGGCGCCAGACGGGCGGCCGGCTGCTTGTGTTGGACATGGACGGCAAGGTACAGCTGGATACGTTCAGCGAGTACAACGGCATGCGCCTGTACCTGGCCGAGGTCAGCACGCTGCTCGCGGGCGAGCGCACCGCAGATTACGGATTTCACCTGCTGCCGGGCGGCGGGCAGCGCCAGCGCTTTTCCTGGCTGGACCTGTTCTCCGGGCGCGACCGCGACAGCATCTGGGCCGGCTACTTCACGGCGCTGCTGGTGCAGGACGGCGAGCGCATCGGCGTGCTGCTGTACTCATCGCAGGTGCAGGACATGGTCGACTCGCTGGTCGGCATGCGCGATCAGATGCTCTACACGTTCCTGCTGGGCGCGCTGGCGGTCAGCCTGCTCAGCCTGCTCGTGTCGCACTGGATCACCCGGCCCATCGGCGCGCTGAGCGCCGGCATCGAACAGATGGCCAAGGGCGACTTCTCCAGCCGCGTGCGCGTGCAGGGCAAGAGCGAGCTGGCGCAGCTGGCCGAGACGTTCAACCTCATGAGCGAGCGGCTGGAGAACCTGGACAACTCGCGCAATCAGTTCGTCTCCAACGCCTCGCACGAGCTGAAGACGCCGCTGGCGACGATGAAGATCCTGCTCGAATCGGTCATCTACCAGGACGACATGGACCCCAACCTGCGCCGGGAGTTCCTGCAGGACATCAACAAGGAGATCGACCGGCTCAACCTGGTCATCGGCGACCTGCTGACGCTCGTGCACATCGACAGCCACAAGATGAAGCTGCACCGGGAGATGATGCCGCTGGGCGAATCCGTGCGCGAGGTCATCCGCCGCCTGGCGCCCATGGCCGCCAAGCGCCGCCAGGAGATCGAGGTCGGCATCCACGACGAGTGCGAGATGTTCGCCGATCCGCTCAAGCTCCAGCAGGTGATCTATAACATCGTCGAAAACGCGATCAAGTACACGCCCGACGGCGGCAAGGTGCGCGTGACGCTCATGCGCGACGGACGCGACGCGGTGCTCAAGATTGCCGACAACGGCGTGGGCATCCCCAAGGCGGACCTGCCGCACATCTTCGAGCGCTTCTACCGCGTGGACAAGGCGCGCACGCGCGAGACGGGCGGCACGGGTCTGGGCCTTTCGATCGTGCAGCAGATCGTGCGCCTGCACGGCGGCAACATCGACGTGCAGAGCGAGCCCGGCAAGGGCACGACGTTTACCATCGAGCTGCCCGTCAAGTGAGGAGGGATGAGGTGTGATCCGCAAGGCGACGGCGTGCCTGGCGCTGGCCGTGCTGCTGTTTATGGCCGTGTCGGCGCTGGAGCTCTCCGGCGTGACGATCGACGATCTGACCGGCGCGGCCAGGCAAGCGCCGGCCGAGACGCCACAGCCGCTGACGACCACGCTGCCCGATGCGACGGCGACGCCCATCCGTCCGGCGGCGCAGGAGCGCCAGAGCGACGCGGAGCGCGTTACGCTCTACTTCCGATACCACCAGACCGACTACCTGGGCATGGAGGAGCGCGAGATCAGCGTGCCGCGCGACGATACGGTGGAGCTGTGCATCGTGCAGGCGCTGATCGCGGGCCCCAGCTCCGCCTATCAGGACCTGACGCCCGTCTTTTCGCCGGATACGCGCGTCGTATCCACCAGCCGCAGCGGCGAAACGGTGACCGTGACGCTCACGCGCGCGTTTCTGGACGCGCCGTCCGACGCGCCCGACGACTGGGAGAGCCTGCCCTACTGGCGCAGCGAGGTGATGCTGCGCCGCCGCCTGGCAATCCTGTCGATCGTCAGCGCGCTGACGGAGAACGGGCGCTGCGAGCGCGTGCAGATCCTGCTCTCCCCGGCCGAGGGCGATCTTCGCGGCGAGCGCATCCTGCGCGCGCAGGTGTACGAGGATGAGGAAGATGAGACCCTCACGCTCGAGCCGCTCGCGCGCGATGAGAACGCGATCCTCACCCCGCGCACAGCCATGCGCGCCGCGCTGTCCATGTGGCGTGCGCAGAGCTGGCCGACGCTCTACGTGTTCGTGACGGGCGATGGAGACGAACGGCTGCCCTCGCAGACGGAGTTCATCGCGCGCGTCAGCGCGCTGCGGGCGTCTCTGCTGGGCTTTGACGTGGGCGTCGGCTCCGTATCCCTGGACGGCGCGCGCGCGACAGTCAATGTGGACGTGCGTATCCAGCGCGGCGACGGCAGCCAGAGCGAGGCGGAGGCGGTCCCCGTGGCGCTCGTGCGCGAGGGCGGCAACTGGAAGCTGCCCTATGAATCGCTGCTCTCGCTCATGGAACGTTGATAGCGGAGGGGACGGGATGAAGAAGAGATGCCGGCTGATGGCCGCGGTGCTGTGCTGCCTGCTGCTGTGCGGCTGCGTGGAGCAGATCGAGGAGCGCGCGCCCGTGGAGCGGATCGACTCGGACATCGAGGTCGTGTATGACGCGCCCCAGGGCGACATGACCTCTTCGCGGGTGATAGACGCAGTGCTGCACTTTCTCAGCCTGGACGGCACGCAGCTGGTCTCCACCGTGCGCAGCATCTACGTGTCCAACAACATGACGCAGGCGGAAGCGGCGCTTCGCGCGCTGCTGTCCGGGCCGGCGCAATCCGGCCTGCGTGAGGTCGCGCCCGGTGTGGAATTGCAGAGCGGCTCCAATGCGGTGGAGGTCTCCAACGGCGTGGTGACGGTCAACCTCTCGTTCCAGGCGCGTACGCTCGAGCCGCAGCAGCTGCACGCAGCCCGTGTGGCCATCGCCAATACGCTGACGGAGCTGCCGGATGTCGACTACGTGAACGTGCTCGTCGAGGGGCGCGAGGAGGGGCAGGACCTGGGCGCGCAGATCCCCACGGGCACGCTCTCGCGCAGCGACGGCGATGTGGCGGCGCTGTGGACGCAGCTGGAGTCCCAGCGCACGGACGGCAGTCTGACCCGCATGGCGACGATCTACTATCCGATGCCCGGCGCATCCTACATGGTGCCTGAGGTGCACGCCATCACGTTTAGCGAGATGAGCACCGCTGGCTATACGGCAGGCCTGCTGGAGGAGTGGGGACTGGGCGCTACGGGCGTGCAGGGCTCGCCCGAGACGTTCTCGCCGCTGGACTATCTGATCGGCTTGCCCGACGAGACCCGCCTGGAGGGCAGCACCTACAACGTCGTTCGCCTGAACTTCTCGCAGGATATCGAGGCCGCGCTGCAGGAGGCTGGCATTCCGCAGGGGCTGTTCCTGGCCATGATGACCTATACGATCACTGGCTTTGTGCCGATGATCGACGGCGTGGTCGTCCACTTCGGTGGCCGCCTGATCGACGCGCTGGACGCGCAGGACATGCCGGACGGCCAGGCTCGTACATTTGACGGAGGCGTTCTCATGCGCTCCGACTTTGCCGATTGCCTGGGCGAGTTTTGCCGGCTGTATTTCCCCACGCAGGATGGGGACATGCTCGTGGGCGTCAACCGCCCCGCCGCGCAGAAGCAGAGCTTTGCGCCGCGCGCGCTGATCCGGCAGCTGCTCGAGGGCCCGCAGCGCGCGGACGCGAAGGAGGGACTGGCGCCTGCGCTGCCCGAGGGCGTCAGCGACGCGGACATCCTGGGCCTGCAGATCGTCGACGATGTGATGCTCATCAACGTCTCTCAGGCGTTTGCCGACGCATGCGCGCAGCTGGACGCGCAGGAGGAACGCAACGTCGTCTACACCATCGTCAATACGATGACTGAGCTGCCCCAAGTGCGACGCGTGTGCTTCTTTGTCGGCGGCAAACAGGTCGAAACGCTTGGCGGGGCGATGGAGATGCGCGGGTATTTCATGCGCAATCCCGGCATCATCCTGCAGGAGGACTGATGGGGGGCCTTGCGGTGCGGAGAAGGAAGAGAAGGCGTTCCCTGCGCCGGACGCCCGCGGACGTGCTCAAGCGGACAGAGCGGACGCTGTGGACGCTGTCGGCGCTGGGGTGTGCGCTCGCACTCGGCGCGGGCATATTGCGCGGCAAAGGGGCTTTGTGCGCTGCGGGCGCGGCGCTGTGCGTGGCGGTGGTGGCGTCGCCTGCCGGACTATGGGCGGTCTGCGCGCTGCTGCTGCGTCGGATGGGGCAGCGTGGAAATTGGCACGCCGTTGTCCCGCACATGCAGCGCGTGGCGCGCGTCCGGACGCTCCGTCTGCACGACCTGTCCGAGCTAGAGGACGGGCGCTTTGAGGTAGAGACAGCGGGCGCGCCCTTTGCGATGGAGGATGAACGCGCGCTGCGCCGCCAGGGCGCGTGGATGTTGCTGTGCACCGCCTGTGCGCTGTGCTCCGGCGGCCCCCATGGTCAGTATGCGCGCCTGTACGGCTATGACGGCGACAAGCTGCGACGGCAATTTCCGGCGCGCTCCCTGCATGCGGACGAGGCGGGCGTCTCGGAGGGCTGCTTCCGGGATGGACCGGGCGAGCGCACATTTTGCAGCGGCCCGTTGGAGATCCTGGCGGAACGCTGCGCGCTGCTGTGGGAAGAGATGCCCCGGCCGATGACGCCGCAAGAGCGCGAAGGGCTGTATGCCGTCGCACAGGATGCGCTGCGCCGCGGGCTGCTCGTGGAGGCATACGCGATGCGCAGCGGGGAGGAATGGGCGTTTCTGGGCTATGTGGCGCTGGCGCCCGCGCTGCGTCCCGGCGCGGCGGAGCGGGTACGGGCATTGCGGCTGCGCGGCGTCCGAACGGTGCTGGCGGATACGGGGGATGCCGGAGCGCGGCTGCTTGCACGCAAGGCGGGCGTTCCCTGCGTGCGCGGCCGGGCGGTGCAGGGCGCGGAGGACCTGGGCGGCGAGGACGCGCTCTTTGCGCGCGAAGGCGGACTCTCGGGCGTGCTGGAGGCCGTTGAGACGGCGCGTGGACGGCTGGCCCGGCTCGTGGAGGCTACCCGCAGCGCCGCAGCGGCAGCACTGCTGATGAACGCCGTGTGCACGGCCTCGAGCGTCGCAGGCGGCGCGGCGTGGCCTTTCGTACCGGTGGCCGCCGCGATATACGCATCTATCTATCTGTATTACGCAAGACAGACCCGCTGAAGGAGGCGGCGCCGTTGCAGGAGTATGACGGGAAGCCGCAGGCGGAGCGGCCGCGCTATGCGCTGCTTTATGCGGCGCTGTGCTATATGGGCGGCTCTTGCGCGGGCCGCTTTTTGACGTTTCGCCCGGCGTATCTGGCGGCCGCCGGCCTGATCGCGCTGCTGTGCCTGCTGCTCGTGTGCTTTCGCAGGCGAACGGCGTGGATCGCTGTCTTTGCGCTGTTGGCGATCGCGGGACTTGCACGCTGTTCGCAGGCGCTTGTGCGCATTCCCGTCCCGGCGGCCGGACCGGCGACGGTCGAGGCGCGCATTGAAGAGCGCATCAAGTACGACGCGCAGGAGAACCGTACGACCTACCGCATGTCGCATATTCGGGTCCTGCGGGACGGCGCGTGGGAGACAACGCGGGCGCAGGCCTACGTCAGCCTGCCGGGCGCGCCGGAGGCACTGCCCGCCAGTGGCGGGACGGTGCGCTTCGAAGGCTCCGTGTACGAGGCGCAGACGCAGCGCAATCCCGGCGGATTTGACTTTTACCTGTTTTTGCGCCAGCAGAACATGGACTTTGGCATCTACGGCACGACGGCGCCGTCGGTACTTGGCACGGACTTTTCCGTATACGCCTGTCTTGAAAGCCTGCGCGATGCAATCGCCGCGCGAATCGACGTGCTTTACGGCGAGCAATCCGCCATGATGAAGGGCATGCTGCTGGGCGACAAGAGCGACATGCCCCAGGAGCAGTACGACAGCTTCAAGCGCAGCGGGATCGCACATCTGCTGGCCGTCTCAGGGCTGCATGTGGGCCTGATCATGAATGTGATCGGATTCGGCCTGGACCGGCTGATGCTTTCAAGGCGCATTCGGCTGTTGGCCATGGTGCTGAGCTGCGGGGCCTACTGTGTGGTGATCGGCATGCCCTCCAGCGCCGTGCGCGCGTTCGTCATGTGCATGTCGACCGTCCTGGCCCGTGCGGTGGGTCGCGACTACAACGCGCCGGTTGCGCTCAGCCTGGCCGCGCTGATCATTTTGACGTTCTCCCCGCTGGCGATGTTTGAGACGGGTTTTGTGCTCTCGTTTTCGACGGTGCTGGGCATCCGGCTGCTCCTGCCGCGTGTCGAGTGTGCGCTGCACATTTTGCCGGACGCGGTGCGCGGCAGCGTCGCCATGGCTACCGCCGCCCAGATCGCCGCACTGCCGGGGCAGGCCATGTACTTCGGCGTGGTGCCGGCGCTGGGCATTCCGGCCAACCTGGCGTGCATTGCGCTGACGGCGGTGGCGGTGCCGCTGGGCATGGCGTCTGTGCTGATCAGCACGGTGTGCATGCCGGTGGGACGCGCTGCTGCCGCCGTGGTCGCGGAAGGGCTGCGCGTCATCGAGGCGATTTCACGGTTTTTCGGATCGATCGAGATGGGACAGCTGCGCATGGCGACGATGCCCTTTCCTGCGGCAGCTACACTGGTCTGCTGCTTCTTTCTTGCGAGCCCTTATGCGCATCTGCAACTCGTCGCGCGCAGGGCCGGGTGCACGGCGCTCGCGTGCGCCGTGCTGGCACTGTGGCTGCTGCCGGGGCTGGGACAGACGCGATACGTGCAGCTGGACGTCGGTCAGGGCGACGCGGCCGCGCTGCTCACGCCGGGCTTTACCCTGGCGATCGATACGGGCCCGGAGGGGGAACAGGCGCTGGCAGACCTGTGCGTGCGCGAAGGGCGCTCCATCGATCTGCTGATGCTCAGCCATCTGGACTTGGATCACGCCGGCGGGCTTGCCGAGGTATTGGCTGCGGATATATCCGTCGCGCGCATCGGCCTGCCCACGGGGATCGACGTGGAGGACGTCCAGCCGCAGATCCTGGACGCGTTGGCCCTGGCGGTCGCGCGCGGCGCGACGCTGGAGGGATATGAGCGCGGCGACGTCGTGCCCAATACGCCGGGCGTGCGCATCGAGGTCGTCTGTCCGACGTATTCGGCCGCGGGCTCGAACGGACGCTCGATGATGCTGCGCATCGAGGCAGCGGGCGTGTCGATCCTCGCGACGGGCGACGTGCCCATCGAAAACGAGGTGCACGCCGGCGTCGATTGTGATATACTGAAGGTGGCACATCACGGCGCCGCCGGCAGCACCAGCGCACAGCTGCTGCGGGCCGCTTCGCCCTCGCTGGCGCTGATCAGCGTCGGACGGAATGCCTATGGCCACCCGGCCGGCGAACTGCTGGCGCGGCTGGCCGAAGCGGGCGTTCCGGCGCTGCGCACGGATGAGACCGGCGCCATTGAAATACGCATGCACGAGGGCGCGTACACCGTCCGCCGCTACGTGCAGGATCGGGGAGCACTGTATGACGCATCAGGCATTTTTTGACGCGCTCAAGTCGGGCAACATCGCGCGCGTCTATCTCTTTTCCGGCGAGGAGGAGCACGTCAAGCGCAGCGCGCTCAAGCGCCTGCGCGAGCGCATCCTCACCCCCGGGCTGGAGCAGATCAACGAGACGATCCTGGACAACCCGACCGCCGACGCGGTCATCGCCGCCTGCGAGACGCTGCCGATGATGGATGCGCGGCGGCTGGTCGTCGTACGCGACAGCGCGCTGCTCACATCCGGCCGCGCGCGCGACGAGGCGGCCGAGGCTGAACGTCTGACGGCCTATGTCAAGCGTGCGCCGGAGACGACCTGCCTGGTCTTCTACTGCACGGGGACCATCGACAAGCGCAAGAAGCTCGCCCAGGCGCTCAGCAAGGGCGCGGAGGCCGTGCAGTTCAGCCCGCTGGACGACGTGGAGCTGGCGCGCTGGATCCGCGCCACCTGCAGGGGCTACGGCAAGGCGATCTCGCCGCAGACGGCGCAGTACCTGGCCTTCACATCCGGCCGGGATCTGACGCTGCTGCTGCGCGAGATCGAAAAGCTCGCCAGCTACGCACAGGGGCGCGACGAGATCGTGCAGCAGGATGTCGACGCGGTCGCCACCCGTACGGCGGAGTGCACGGTGTTCAACATGGTCGATGCGATCCTCGCAGGCCAGGAGGCGCGGGCGTTTGAGCTGCTGGCGCACCTGCTCCAGTCCGGCGAGGCGCGCATCGGCATCCTGGCGCTCATCCAGCGCCAGTACAGGCAGCTGATGCACGTGCGGCTCATGCAGGAGGGCAAGGTGCCTACAGGCGAGCAGATGAAGCGCCTAGGCGTGCCGGGCTTCGTCTTCAACCGCCTGCAGGGGCAGGCACGCGCGTATGACGCGCAGGGCCTCGTGCGCTGCGTGCGCCTGTGCGAGGAGACGGACTATGCCATCAAGAGCGGGCGCGTGCGCGAGGACGCGGGCCTGGAGCGTGCGATGCTGCGCCTGTGCTCGCGCGAGGCGTGACCTTGGGACAGAAAAAAAGACCGGCTCATCGAGCCGGTCCTTTTTGCACTCATGGGGGAACGATCACTTCGCGGCGGCCTGCGCCTTGACGAGCGCACGCGCGAGGCGGGCCTTCTTGCGGTTGGCGGCGTTCTTGTGGATGACGCCCTTTGCCGCGGCCTTATCGACAGCACTGGAGGTGGAGCCCAGCAGCGCGGAAGCGGCGTTCACGTCGGAAGCGAGGGCAACCTCGTACTTCTTGACCGAGGTCTTCGTCGCGGACTTCACCATGCGGTTGCGCAGATTCTTGGTCTCGCTCACCTTGACGCGCTTGATGGCAGACTTGATGTTCGGCAAAACAATTCACCTCCTCGTGTATCAATCGCCTTGAAATCAGCAACACATATTTTAGCATGTTTTGCGGCCGATTGCAAGCCTTATCTTTGGCGCAGCCAGAAGAAATTCGGCCATTTTTTTGTCGGACGCATACTTTTTGCGCCGCAAGGACAGAATGCGGGAAAAAAGGCGGCGGTACCGACGTGCGAAGTGTGTTGACGGATCTGGCGCTGGAGCGCCATCAGATGACGCCCGAGGCGCAGCGGGAGGGCGTGCGGGTGCGCTCGGAGTGCAGCGGGCCGGTCGAGCGGACGACCGTGACCATTGAGACGGAGCGCGCGGCGCAGACCATGCAGCGCCCGTGCGGGCAATATGTGACGCTGGGCTTTGAGCAGGCGCCGCAGCTGGACCTGGAACTTCGCGACGCGCTGCAACGGGAGCTGGCCGCGGCGCTCGCGCCGCTGCTCCCACGCGAGGGGGGCGTGCTGGTGGTGGGGCTGGGCAACCGGCACGTGACGGCGGACGCCCTGGGGCCGCGCGTGGCCGACGCCACGTTCGTCACGCGCCACCTCAAGCGCCACCTGCCGCCTTCGCTGGCCGGGCGCGTGCGCTCCGTGTGCGCGGCCGCGCCGGGCGTGCTGGGCGTCACGGGCATGGAGACGGCCGAGGTCGTGCGCGGCATCGTGCGCCACGTGCAGCCCGCGGCCGTCATCGCCGTGGATGCGCTGGCCGCGCGCGACTCCGCGCGCATCTGCAGCACGATCCAGATCGCCGATACGGGCATTGCGCCCGGATCCGGCGTTGGGAACCACCGCCAGGGGCTGACGCGGGAGACGCTGGGCGTGCCCGTGATCGCCGTGGGCGTGCCCATGGTCGTCTATGCCGCGACGATCGCGCGCGATGCGTTTGCCTATCTCGTGCAGGACGGCGATCCCGGCGCGTGCGAACCCGTCGGCGAGCAGGCCATCGACGCCCTGATTGAGCGCGTGGTGACGCAGCGGCTGGGCGAACTGGTCGTCACCCCGCGCGAGGTGGACGCCCTGATCGACCACATGGCTGCGGTCGTCGCCTGCGGCATCAACCGGGCGCTGCACCCGCAGCTGGATCCATCGGAGATCGGACTGCTCATGTCGTAAGGCAGCCGAGCGCGCATATGGTTTTGGGAAAGGGCGGGGATTACAAGTGAACAGGACAGGATGGAAAAGGCATGCGCACGCGCTGGGTGCGATGGCACTGGCGTGCGCGCTATGGCTGGCAGGGGACACCTGCCGTCCCGCGGCGGCGGAAGCCGCCTGGGACAACCTCTTTGCCCTGCCGTCGCCGCAGGCGACGGAAAAGGCATATGAGACCGAACCCGAGGAGGTGCCCGCGCCGGGCGACGTGCGCATCGAGGTCGTGCGCCACGAGCGGGAGCCGGGCGAGCCGCGGCGCGTGCTGATCTACCATACCCATACCTGGGAGGCCTATGAGCCAACAGAGGAGGATACATATACGCCCACAGAGCGCTGGCGCACGAAGGACAACCAGCACAACGTCGTGCGCGTGGGGGAGGAGCTGGCCCGGGAGCTGACGGCGCTGGGCTTTGAGGTCGTGCACGACACCACCGCGCACGAGCCGCCCAACCTGGACACCGCCTACACGCGCTCTCTGCAGACGCTGGAGGCCTACAGCGCGCGCGGCGAGACGTTCGACTGCTACATCGATCTGCACCGGGATGCCTATGTGGAGTCGATGGCGGGCAGCAACAGCGTGCAGGATGGCGGCAAGAGCCTGCCGCACATCATGCTGCTCATCGGCACGGGCACGGGCACCTCGGGCGGCGAGGCGTTTGCACAGAAGCCCAACTGGCAGGTCAACATCGTGCTCGCCCAGAAGATCACCGACGCGCTGAACGCGCAGGTCGAGGGACTGGCCTATCCGGTCAAGACAAAGACCGGACGGTTCAATCAGCACGTCTCGGAGGGCGCGGTGCTCATCGAGGTGGGCAACAACATGAACACGCTGCGCGAGGCGCTGGACGCCATGCCCTACCTCGCGCGCGCCATCGACGAGGCGACGCGTTCGTAAACGCCGGGTTGGCAACCGGCGCAAAGTGCGCTATAATGGGAATCATCACAGATGAGGAGCACCGATATGAACTGGGATAAAGACGCGCCCGTGGGCATCTTCGACTCGGGCGTCGGCGGCATCAGCGTGCTGCGGGAGGCCGTCCGGCTGCTGCCCCGCGAGCGCTTCCTGTATTATGGCGACACGGCCTACGCCCCCTACGGCACCAAGACGCCCCAGCAGGTCCTGCAGCGCGTGCAGGCGGTCGTGGATCTTCTCCTTGCGCGCGGCATCAAGGCGCTCGTCATCGCCTGCAACACCGCCACCGGCGTGGCGGCCCAGGCATTGCGCGATCGCCTGGACATCCCCGTCATCGGCATGGAGCCCGCGCTCAAGCCAGCCTCGCTGTTGCGTCACGGCGGCTGCGTGCTGGTGATGGCCACACCCGTCACGCTCTCGCAGGAGAAGTTCCTCAGTCTCATGGCTCGCTATGGCGAGGGCGCCGTGGCGCTGCCCTGTCCGGGGTTGATGGAGTTCGTCGAGCGCGGCGAGACGGACAGCCCGGCGCTGGAGGACTATCTGCAGCGCCTGTTCCAGCCGTTCAGGGCGCGTCAGGTCGACAGCGTCGTGCTCGGCTGCACGCACTACGCCTTCCTGCGCGAGCAGATCGCGCGGCATTTTCCGGCAGGAACCGTCCTCGTCGACGGCAACGAGGGCACGGTGCGCCAGCTGCGCAGGCGGCTGGAGGAGACCGGCCTGCTGCGCGAAGCGGGCGAGGGGAGCGTGACGCTGGAGACCTCCTGCGATCTCCCCGAAGTGATCGAACAGATGCGCCGTTTGCTTTGGATGTGACGGCAGGTCGTGCGCCTCGGACGCCAGACGCGTTCGGGGCGCGTTTTGATGTCTTCAAAGAACCGAATGATCTGCGAAGATGGGGAGGTGAAAATCCGGAATATGACGAACCTTCATGTCTGCATACAAAAAAAGAATTCTACATTATGAGAAAAAATTCACGTTTGGACAAAAAAACTTTGCTTTTTTGTGCGTTTACGGTATAATGGAATACAGTTGGCGCACAGCAGGACGAAAATGCGGCGCGCCGGATGAATCGGCTTGGCCGAAACATTCATCGGCATCCGCCCCGCGCGGGCAGAATGCAGAAAATAGGAGGATGGAGCATGCAGGACTACTTGGCTAAGGACATTCGGAACATTGCGGTACTCGGTCATGGCAGCGAGGGCAAGACGACGCTGGTAGAGGCGATGCTGTTTGCCTCCGGCGCCATCGACCGTCAGGGGCGCGTGGAGGACGGCACCACGGCATCCGACTACGATCCCGAGGAGATCAAGCGCCACATCTCGATCAGCGCGTCCGTCGTGCCGGTCGAGTTCTCCAAGAAGAAGGTCAACTTCATCGACGTGCCCGGCTACTTCGACTTCATCGGCGAGACCGTGGGCCCGCTGCGCGCGGTCGAGGGCGTGCTGATCGTCATCGGCGCGCCGTCCGGCATCACCACCGGCGCGGAGAAGGCCTGGAACAACGCCAAGCGCAACAACCTGGCCAAGTTTATCGCCGTCAACCAGATGGACCGCGAGCACGTGGACTTCCGCAAGACGCTCGACGCGCTGCGCGAGAAGTACGGCTCGTGCATCATCCCCATGGTGCTGCCCATCGGCGAAGGCCCGAACTTCAAGGGCATCGTCGACGTGCTCAGCGGCAAGGCGTTTGAGGGCAGCGGCAAGAACATGCATGAAATCCCCGTGCCCGAAAACATGAAGGCGGACGTCGAAGAGGCCATCGAGGCCTGCCGCGAGGCCGCGGCGTCCACGGCGGAGGACCTGATGGAGAAGTACTTCTCCGAGGGCGAGCTGACGGATGAGGAGATGATGCGCGGCCTGTCCGCCGGCATCTACGACGGCTCCGTGGTGCCGGTCGCGCCGGTCTCGGCGACGACGGGCATCGGCGTGGCGCCGCTGCTGCACGCGCTGGCGATGTACATGCCCTCGCCGCTGGGCCATTCGTTCCATGGCGTCAACCCCAAGACCGGCTCCGTGCACGTGCGCCACTGCGACCTGAACGAGTCGTTCACCGCGCAGGTGTTCAAGACCATCGCCGACCCGTTCGTCGGCAAGCTGTCGCTGATCAAGGTCATCTCCGGCACGCTGTCCGCCGGCGCGGCGCTGTTCAACGCCAACAGTGAAAAGCTGGAAAAGGCGGCGAGCATCTTCACCGTGCGCGGCAAGAAGCAGACGCCCGTCAACACGCTCTATGCGGGCGACATCGGCGCGCTGTCCAAGCTGCAATACACCAACACCGGCGACAGCCTGTGCGAGGTCAACAAGGTCGTCAAGTATGACCCGCTCGAGTTCCCGCACACGCAGATGTCCATGGCCATCGCCGCCAAGAAGGCGGGTGAGGAGGACAAGGTCTTCTCCGGCCTGTCCCGCCTGATGGAGGAGGATCCCTCCCTGCGCCTGGAAAAGAATGTCGAGACGACTGAGAGCCTGCTGTGCGGCCAGGGCGAGTTGCACCTGGAGGTCACCCGTCAGAAGCTGGCCAGCAAGTTCGGCGCGGAGGCCGTGCTGCGCGAGCCGCGCATTCCGTACCGCGAGTCCATCCGCAAGACCATCAAGGCGGAGGGCCGCCACAAGAAGCAGTCCGGCGGCCACGGCCAGTACGGCCACGTCTGGATCGAGTTCTCCCCGCTGGAGGACAGTTCGCAGGACTTCGAGTTCGTCGACGCGGTCGTCGGCGGCGTCGTGCCGCGCAACTTCATCCCGTCCGTCGAGAAGGGCCTGCGCGAGAACCTCACCAAGGGCGTCCTGGCGGGCTACCCGATGGTCGGCCTGCGCGCCAAGCTGTACGACGGCTCCTATCACGCGGTTGACTCCTCTGAAATGGCGTTCAAGACGGCGGCCCGCCTGGCCTATAAGAAGTGCATTGACGCCAGCCCCGTGCTGCTGGAGCCGATCTATCACGTCGAGGTGCTCGTGCCCGACGAGTACATGGGCGATATCATCGGCGACATGAACAAACGCCGCGGCCGCATCCTGGGTATGAACCCGGAGGACGGCATGCAGCAGATCGTCGCGGAGGTGCCGCTGGCCGAGATGACCAAGTACGCCACGGACCTGCGCTCCATGACGCAGGCCAAGGGCTCCTACACCATGAACTTCGAGCGCTATGAAGAGGTGCCGCAGATGATCGCCGCCAAGATCATCGAGGAGCACAAGCAGAGCGGCTCGGATGACGACGACGAATAAGATTGCCTTTGGGCCGAAGCGATTGCTTCGGCCCCTTTACATCTTTTTCATTGTTGTCGATCGCCAAATGTGGTAAAATAGAGGCGCCAAGACCATACCCGGGAGGAATAGGATGATTACATCGGTATGCCTGAACCCGAGCATCGACCGGACCGTGCAGGTGCAGGGCTTTGCGGTCGGCGCGACCAACCGCATTCTCCGCGAGCAGAGCGAGGGGCGCGGCAAAGGCGTCAACGTCGCGCTGACCGCCAGCGCGCTGGGCCTGCAGACCTGCTGTACCGGCCTCCTGGGCGAGGACAACGCGCGTCTGATCCTCGAGCCGCTTGAACGCCTGGGCGTGCGCGAGCGTTTCGTGCGCCAGCGCGGTGCGGTGCGCACCAACCTCAAGATCCAGGATGTGGAGCACCGCGCCATCACCGAACTCAACGAGCCCGGCGCGCCCGTGCAGGAGGAGGGGCTCGTCGCCGTCGCCGCACAGGTCGAGGAGCTGGCGCAAAAGAGCGAGTACCTCGTGCTCACGGGCAGCCTGCCGCCGGGATGCCCCGCCTCCATCTATCGCATGCTCATGCTGCGCGTGGCCGGATCGAAGTGCCGCTGCGTGCTCGACGCCAGCGGAGCGAGCCTGACCGACGGCATCCTGGGCCGCCCCTTCCTGGTCAAGCCCAACCTGCAGGAGCTGGAGCAGGCCGCTGGCTGCAAGCTGACGACGCTGCGCGAGATCCGCGCGCAGGCGCTGGACTTCATCGCGCAGGGCGTGCAGATTGTCGTCGTCTCCATGGGCGCAGGCGGCGCGCTGCTGACAGACGGCAGAACCACGCTGTATGCGCCGTCCCTGCCCGTGGGCGTTCATTCCACCGTCGGCGCGGGCGACGCGATGGTCGCGGGGCTGATTCGCGGATTCGGCGAGGGCATGGACCTGAAGGAGGCGCTGCGCTGTGGCGTTGCGGCTGCGGCTGCGGCGGTCTCCAGCGAGCGGGGATGCCTGTTTGAACGTTCGGCCTACGAACAGCTGCTTTCGCGCGTCGATGTGGGGCGCGTGTGATGCGGTTTGCGGGCTTTCTGGCCGTCGGCGTGCCGCACGACGGGACGGTCGAGCTGCACCTGCGCGCCACGCTGCCGGCCCTGCCGGGCGCGCAGCGCGTGCCCTGCTATACCTTTGACATCTACCCGCCGCACGGGCGCGAGCCCGCCGGCATGGCGTGCCTGCGCGTGGGGGACAGCCCACTGATCGCCTATGCGGGGCATATCGGCTATGCCGTCGAGCCGGCGTTTCGCGGCCGGCACTATGCCGAGCATGCCGTTCGCCTGCTGCTGCCGCTCGCCTGGCGGCACGGCATGGAGCGCGTGCTCATCACCGCCGCGCCCGAAAACGCCGCCTCGCGCCGCACCTGCGAGCGCCTGGGCGCGCGCCTGCTCGACGAGGTCGCCGTGCCGCCCGACTGCGAGATGTACCAGAGCGGCGCGCGCTCGCGCGTGCGCTATGTCATCGACAATCCATATGAGGAGCGTGACCCCAGATGATCGATATTTCCGTACCCCTGCATAACGGCATGTTGCAATATCCCGGAGATCCGGCCTACCGGCGGGACTGGTGGTACCGCATGGACGAGGGGAAGAACTGCAATGTGTCCCTGCTGCACCTGTGCGCGCACACGGGTACGCACATGGACGCGCCGTTCCACTTTTTGCAGGATGGCGTGACGCTGGACGCCCTGCCACCCGAGCGGTTCATGGGCGTATGCCGCGTGGTGGACCTGCGCGGCCGGCCCGTCATCGACGCGGCGGACGTGGACGCGGTCGATCCGCAGCCCGGCGAGCGGCTGCTGTTCAAGACGGACAACGCGGACGGCATGCGCCGGGATGATTTCAACCCCGACTATGTGGCCCTGACGCCGGCGGCCGCGCGGCGGCTCGCCGAGCGAGGCGTCGCGGCGGTCGGCATCGACTACCTGTCCGTAGAGCCCTACGGGCAGGACGGACAGACACACCGCGCGCTGCTCGAGGGCGGCATTGTCGTCTACGAGGGATACGACGTGTCGTCCGTTCCGGCCGGCATGTACAATCTGATTGCGTTGCCAATCCTCGTGCAGGATAGCGACGGCGCACCCTGCCGGATGCTCTTGCAGGAAATCGACAAATGATGGGCAAACGCTCTTGAATTTTCCTGAAATTGTGCTATAATAAAGATGCGTGAAATTAACGCAATTAACGCATTTACGCATCGCGCCCAGCTACGGGGAACACGGACAGACACGAGGAGGAAATGATCGTGAACATCTTGCTGACAGGCGGAGCCGGTTTCATTGGGACCCATACGTGCGTCGAGCTGCTTTCCAGCGGCCATGACGTCGTCATCGCGGACAACTTCTATAACAGCAGCCCCGAGGCGGTGCGCCGTGTGGAGGAGATCACCGGGCGCAGCGTCAAGCTCTACGACATCGACGTGTGCGATCCGGCCAAGGTCGACGCGCTCTTTGCGGAGAATCAGATCGACGCGGTGATTCACTTTGCGGCCTACAAGGCGGTGGGCGAGTCCGTCTCCAAGCCGCTGGAGTACTACCGCAACAACCTGGACTGCACGTTGACCGTCTGCGAGGCCATGCGCCGCCACGGCGTCAAGCGCTTCATCTTCAGCTCCTCCGCCACGGTGTATGGCATCCCCGACCACATGCCGCTGGACGAGACCATGCCCACGAGCTGCACCAATCCCTACGGCTGGACGAAGTACATGAACGAGCGCATCCTGACCGATATCGCCAAGGCGAATCCGGAATGGTCGGTCGTGCTGCTGCGCTACTTCAACCCCATCGGTGCGCACGAGAGCGGCCGCATCGGCGAGATGCCCAACGGCATCCCGAACAACCTGCTGCCCTACATCACGCAGGTGGCGGCGGGTAAGCTGGATCACCTGAGCGTGTTCGGCAACGACTATCCGACGCACGACGGCACGGGCGTGCGCGACTACATCCACGTGGTCGACCTGGCCAAGGGCCACGTCGCGGCCGCCGCCTACGCCCAGACGCACACGGGCGTGGAGGTCATCAACCTGGGCACCGGCACGGGCTACAGCGTGCTGGACATCGTGCACGCGTTCGAGCGCGTCAACGGCGTGAAGGTGCCCTACCAGATCGTACCGCGCCGCCCGGGCGACATCGCCGAGTGCTGGGCCGATCCGAAGAAGGCCAAGGAGTTGCTGGGCTGGCAGGCCGAAAAGAACCTGGAGGACATGTGCCGCGACTCCTGGAGATGGCAGTCGCAGAACCCTAACGGCTACGCCGACTGATTTCCCGTCGCATACAAAAAAGGCGCCGCACCGGTTGCAGACCGGTTGCGGCGCTTTTGCGCGTCATCGAGGCGACCGTTTGCCGCCCGGGCGTCCCTTTGCCCGCGGAGAGGCCTTCGATACCGGCGTACCGGCCTGGCGCGCACCTCTGGGCCGTGCGGCGTGGCTGGCCGACGTTTCTTTTTTCCTTTCACGCCGGTAGGGAGCCGGACGCGCGCCCTCCGGCGGCACGAGACAATGGCGGGAAAAGCCGATCAGGTCCTCGCGCCCGGCGGCGCGCAGCGCCTCGCGTACGAGCGCGTGGTTCTGCGGGCGGCGATACTGGAGCAGTGCGCGTTGCAGCGCCTTTTCGTGCGCCGTGCGCGGCACATACACGGGCTTCATCGTGCGCGGGTCCAGCCCGGTGTAGAACATGCAGGTCGACAGCGTGCCGGGCGTGGGGTAGAAGTCCTGCACCTGCTCGGGCTGATGGCCGGTGTCGCGCAGATATTCCGCCAGCTCGATGGCCGCGTTCAGGTCGCTGCCGGGATGGCTGCTCATCAGATAGGGCACAAGGTACTGCTTTTTGCCCAGGCGCTGATTGAGCCGCTCATACTTTTGCACGAACGCATCGTATACGTCGCGGCCGGGCTTGCCCATGCAGGCGAGCACCCGGGGACTCACGTGCTCGGGCGCGACCTTGAGCTGGCCGCTGACGTGGTGCTCGATGATCTCGCGCAGGAACGCGTCGCTTCGGTCGGCCATGATGTAGTCGTAGCGCAGGCCGGAGCGGATGAAGACCTTCTTGACCCCAGGCAGCGCGCGCAGCTCGCGCAGCAGCGCGATGTAGTCGCTGTGGTCCACGCGCAGGTGGGGACAGGGCGCGGGGAAGAGGCACTGCCGGCCGGCGCAGGCGCCGCGCTGGAGCTGCTCTGCGCAGGCGGGCTGGCGGAAGTTGGCCGTGGGGCCGCCCACGTCGTGGATATAGCCCTTGAAGTCCGGCATCTGCGTGATGCGGCGCGCCTCGTCCAGCACGGATTCGTGGCTGCGCGAGGTGATGATGCGCCCCTGATGGAAGGCGATGGCGCAGAAGCTGCACGAGCCGAAGCAGCCGCGCGTGTGCGCGATGGAGAACTGCACCTCCTCGATCGCGGGAACGCCGCCTGCGGCGTCGTAATCCGGGTGCCAGGTGCGCTGATAGGGCAGCGCGTGGGCGGCGTCCAGCTCCTCGCGGGTGAGCGGCAGGTCGGGCACGTTCTGCACGAGGTAGCGGCGGCCGTGCGCCTGCGCGATGGGCCGCCCCCGAATGGGGTCCTGCTCGCGGTACTGCACGAGGAACGCCTCGGCATAGGCGCGCTTGTCAGACGCGCACGATTCAAACGAGGGCACCTGCAGGCAGCCGCGCGGCGGCTGATCGGTCATAAAGCATGCGCCGCGCATGGAGGGCAGCTCCCAGGCCTGTGCGCCGCGGGCAATCCAGTCTGCCGCGGCGAGGATGGCGCGCTCGCCCATGCCGTAGAGCAGCAGGTCCGCGCCGCTGTCCTGCAGGATGGAGGCGCGCACGCGGTCGTCCCAGTAGTCGTAGTGCGCGAACCGGCGCAGCGACGCCTCCACGCCGCCGATGACGATCGGGACGTCGCCGTATGCCTCCCGGATGCGGTTGCAGTAGACGATCACCGCGCGGTCGGGGCGCTTGCCCGCCCTGCCGCCGGGGGTGTAGACGTCCTCGCTGCGCCGCTTCTTGGCGGCCGTGTAGTGGTTGACCATGCTGTCGATGACGCCCGAGGAGACCAGAAAGCCCAGATAGGGCCGCCCGAAGCGCCGAAAGTCGTCCGCCGTATGCCAGTCCGGCTGGGCGAGCACGGCCACGCGATAGCCCGCGCGCTCCAGCGTGCGCACGATGACCGCGCTGCCGAACGACGGATGGTCCACGTAGGCGTCGCCGCTGACATAGACAAAGTCCGGCACGTCCCAGCCGCGCGCATGGCAGTCCTGCGGCGTCGTGGGCGGGAAGAGCGATCGCGACATGAAGTCTCCTTTCCGCGGGCGTCAGCGTTCCGCGATATGGTCTGCGACCTTGATGCCCGTCACAGAGGCCTGCATCAGCCCGCGCGTGATGCCCGCGCCATCGCCGATCGTATACAGGCCCTGAATGGGCGTCTCGAAGTGCTCGTCGACGAGCACCTTGGAGGAGTAGAACTTGACCTCCACGCCGTAGAGCAGCGTGTTCTTGGAGAACAGGCCCGGCGCGACGTGATCGAACGCGCGCAGCGCCTCGATGATGCTCGTCAGGTGGCGGGGCGGCAGCACGAACGACAGGTCGCCCGGCACGGCGGTCTTGAGCGTGGGGATGGTCGTGGAGCGCGCGAGGCGGCTGACGGTCGTGCGCCGGCCCTTGAGCAGGTCGCCCAGGCGCTGCACCATGATCGGTCCGCCAGTCAGCATGTTGCCCAGCTGGGCGATGTAGCGGCCGTAGCGGATCGGCTGGTCAAACGGCTCCGTAAAGCTCGTGGAGACGAGCATCGCAAAGTTCGTGTTGCCCGTGCGCAGGCTGGCGTCGCCGTAGCTGTGGCCGTTGACGACGGCAATGCCGCCCTCGTAGTGCTCCTCGGAGACGACGCCGCCGGGGTTCATGCAGAAGGTGCGCACCTTGTTCTCGTATGTGTCCGCATAGTAGACGAGCTTGGCCTCGTACAGGTAGCGGGTCAGGTGATCCATGATGGAGTTGGGCACCTCCACGCGCACGCCGATGTCGACCTCGTTGTTGCGCGTCTTCAGCCCCAGCGCCTTGACCTGCTCGCTGAGCCAGTCCGCGCCGCCGCGGCCGGGCGCGGCCACGACATAGGGCGCGTGCACCTCCTGCGTCTGTCCGTCCGGCCCCTGCAGCACGACGCCGTCGGCGCGTCCGTCGCGCACGAGGATGCGCTGGGCGGTCGTCAGCTCCGCAAACGTCGTGTTTGTCTTCTGCACGAGGTAGTCGTGCATCGCGCGCAGCACCTCGCCGGCATGCTCCGTGCCCAGGTGGCGCACGGGACAGGGCACGAGGCGGATGCTGTGGCGCGAGGCCTCGTAGGCGATCTCGTCCACCTTGCGGTCGTCCAGGCCGTGCACCGCTTCAGGCGCGCCAAAGCGCAGGTAGGTCTCGTCCGCGCGGCGGATGAGCGCTTGGGCCTCCTCGTGGGACATATAGTCAGAGATGTGGCCGCCGACCTCCTCTGAAAGCGAGAGCTTGCCGTCGGAGAAGGCGCCGGCGCCCGCCCAGCCGTGGACGATGGCGCAGGGCGTGCAGTGCACGCACTTGCCCGTCGTGCGCGCGGGGCAGACGCGTTTGGCGATCTCGCGTCCCGTGTCGACCATGAGCACCTGCTTGTCCGGGCAGCGCTCAGCCAGCTCCAGCGCCGTGAAGATGCCGGCCGGTCCCGCGCCGATGATGATGACGTCATATCGTTGCTTGAGCATAAAACGCATCCTCTCTGTCTGTCGTTGCAGATAAAAGCCCTGCGCGAGCGGGCGAATGCAGTCCATGCAAAAGGGCTGCACCGCTCCCGGGACGGCAGGGAAACACCTCATTAAAATATAACAGGTTTTCCATGCCGCGTCAAGAGCGGCAGCGCGCGTTCATCGGGGAATTTTCATCTGTGCAAAATTGGGGCTTGACGTGCGGCGCCTGCGGGTGTATAATCTTGAAAAATCCAACGCAGGATGACGAAGAAGAGTACCCCGTCTTGAACCCCACCAGAGAACGCGCGCCGTCGGCTGGAAGCGCGCGGGGCGGAGAGCGGGCGAAGACCACCTCCCGACTGCGTGCGCGCGGGGCGCGATACAGCCCCACAAGAGCGGGCGCTTTGGCGCTCAATCGGGGTGGAACCACGGGCATTCACGCTCGTCCCTATGCGGGACGGGCGTTTTTATGTAGCCAGAAAGGATGAGACGGATGAAGATCATCTATCAGGGTCAGACGCACGAATTTCAGGATGGCATGAACGCGCTGGACATGCTCAAGCAGCTGGACGCGCAGCTGTACAAGGAGGCGGTGGCGGTCCGCGTCAACGGCCAGGTCCGCTCGCTGCCGGAGGCCGTGCCTGACGGCGCGCAGCTCGAGTTTCTGACGTTCGCCGATCCGGACGGTCAGCGCGTGCTGCGCCATACGGCCTCGCACGTGCTCGCGCAGGCGGTCAAGCGCCTGTTCCCGCAGGCGAAGCTGGCCATCGGCCCGGCCATTGACAACGGCTTTTACTACGACTTTGACGTGGAGACGCCCTTCACGCCGGAGGACCTGCAGGGCATCGAAAAGGAGATGCAGCGCATCATCAAGAAGAATGAGCGCCTGCAGCGCTTTGAGCTGCCGCGCGAGGAGGCGCGCCGGCTCATGGAGGAGAAGGGCGAGCCCTACAAGGTCGAGCTGATCGACGACCTGCCCGAGGGCGAGACGATCTCCTTCTACACGCAGGGCGACTTCACCGACCTGTGCGCCGGCCCGCACCTGCCCTCCACGGGCAAGGTCAAGGCCTTCAAGCTCACCAGCATCGCGGGCGCGTACTGGCGCGGCAGCGAGAAGAACAAGATGCTCAGCCGCATTTACGGCACGGCCTTCGACACGAAGGAGGCGCTTGCCGAGCACCTGGCGCGCATCGAGGAGGCCAAGAAGCGCGACCACCGCAAGCTCGGCCGCCAGCTCGACCTGTTCGATATCATGGACGAGGGACCCGGCTTCCCGTTCTTCTTCCCCAAGGGCATGATCCTGCGCAACACGCTGGAGGACTACTGGCGCAAGATCCACCGCGAGCACGGCTACGAGGAGATCAAGACGCCGATGATGCTCAACCGCGCGCTGTGGGAGCGTTCCGGCCACTGGGATCACTACCGCGAGAACATGTACACCACGCGGATTGACGACACGGATTTTGCCATCAAGCCGATGAACTGCCCGGGCGGCATGCTCGTGTACAAGCGGCGCAAGTGGAGCTACCGCGACCTGCCGATGCGCTGCGGCGAGCTGGGCCTGGTGCACCGCCACGAGATGTCCGGCGCCCTGCACGGCCTGATGCGCGTGCGCTGCTTCACGCAGGACGACGCCCACATCTTCATGACGGAGGACCAGATTGAGCAGGAGATTCTGGGCGTGTACGACCTGATTGACGAGGTGTACAGCGTCTTTGGGTTCCAATATCACGTGGAGCTCTCCACGCGCCCGGAGGATTCCATGGGAACGGACGAGCAGTGGGAGACGGCGACGAGCGCCCTGCGCAAGGCGCTGGACAAGAAGGGCAAGCCCTATGTCGTCAACGAGGGGGACGGCGCGTTCTACGGCCCGAAGATCGACTTCCATCTCACCGATTGCCTGGGCCGCACCTGGCAGTGCGGCACGATCCAGCTGGATTTCCAGCTGCCGGAGCGCTTTGACCTGACCTACACGGGCGCAGACGGCAAGGAGCATCGCCCGATCATGATCCACCGCGTGGTGTTTGGCTCCATCGAGCGCTTCATCGGCATTCTGACGGAGCAGTACGCGGGCGCGTTCCCGACGTGGCTGTCGCCGGTGCAGGTGAAGGTGCTGACCATCACCGACCGCGCGGACGACTGGGCGCGCGAGATCGAGCGCGAGCTGGAGAGCCGCGGCATCCGCACGGAGCTGGACCTGCGCAACGAGAAGATCGGCTTCAAGATCCGCGAGGCGCAGATGGAGAAGACGCCGTACATGTTCGTGCTGGGCGACAAGGAGGTCGAGGACCGCGCCGTGGCCGTTCGCGGCCGCAAGGGCGACCTGGGCGCCATGTCCCTGGCGGACGCCGTCGCCCGGATCGAGGAGGAAATCCGCACGAAGGCCAAATAAGGCCTTGACACGGATGGAACGGTGTGGTATGATATTGCCCGTATGAAGTAGAAGCTGCCCGCTTCTCACCCGGCGACGCCGTTGCCGCGGTTTCGGCATCGTTTTGTCATGCAAGAGCGGGTGGTTTCGCCCGCTCTTTTCTTTGTGAAAGATGCGGGCAGGGGTTGTCTGTCCCCGGGCTGTCCGGGAGGATGCGCGAAAGCGCAACACGGAGGTGTGTCGATATCAACATGGATCTGATGATCAACGAGGAGATTCGCGACCGCGAAGTGCGCGTAATCGATCAAAACGGCGAACAGCTGGGCGTCATGCTGACGCGCAAGGCGCTGGAGCTGGCCGAGCAGGCAACGCTCGACTTGGTCAAAATCGTCCCCAACGCGAAGCCGCCGGTCTGCAAGCTGATGGATTACGACAAGTACCGCTATGAGCAGGCCAAGCGCGAGCGCGAGATCCGCAAGAATCAAAAGGTCATCTCCCTGAAGGAGGTGCAGCTCTCCGCCACGATCGAGGAAAACGACATCCAGACCAAGGCGAAGAACGCGCTGCGTTTCCTCTCCGACGGGGACAAGGTCAAGGTATCGATTCGCTTCCGCGGCAGGCAGATTACGCATACCGAAATCGGCATGCGCGTGATGCAGGATTTCGTCGAGCGTGTCAAGGAGGCCGCCGTGGTCGAGCGCAAGCCGATCGTCGAGGGCCGCCACATGATCATGATCCTCGCACCCCGCGACCCCGGAAAGGAAACCAAGCAATCGGCTCCTAAACAATGATCTACCGGAGAGGAGGACCCCCATCATGCCCAAGCAGAAGACGCATCGCGGCGCGGCCAAGCGCCTGTCTCTGACCAAGAGCGGCCTGATCAAGCGCGCCAAGGCTTTCAAGAGCCACATCCTCAACAAGAAGTCCACCAAGCGCAAGCGCAACCTGCGCAAGACGGGCTACGTCGATACCACCGAAATGAAGACGATGAAGAAGCTCATCCCCTACAAGTGAGTCATTCGTCAGCAAAGGAGTGAATCATCATGGCAAGAATCAAAGGGGCTGTCAACGCCCATAGGAAGCGCAGGAAGATCATGAAGCTGGCGAAGGGCTACTATGGCTCCAAGTCCAAGCAGTACCGCGCCGCGAGCGAGCAGGTCCGCCGCTCCCTGCGCTATGCCTACATCGGCCGCAAGCTGCGCAAGCGCGACTTCCGCTCCCTGTGGATCGCCCGCATCAACGCCGCGGCCCGCATGAACGGCATGTCCTACTCGACCTTCATCAACGGTCTGAAGAAGCAGAACGTCGAGGTCAACCGCAAGATGCTGGCCGACCTGGCCGTCAACGACGCGGCGGCGTTCGCCAAGATCGTCGAGCTGGCCAAGAAGGCGTAAGGTTCGATCACCCTTCCCTGCTTCGCCGCAAGCGAAGCGGGGAATTTTTGAATTCTTTGGGCGCGAAGGGGAAGGCGAGCATGCAGCAGATCACGAGCACGCACAACGAACGCATCGCCGCGCTGCGCGCGCTGTCGGACAAGCGCGAGCGGGACCGGACCGGCCTATTTCTGGTCGAGGGCGTGAAGATGGTGCGCGAGGCGGCCGGGTGCGTGCGCGTGGAGACCGCGCTGGTCGACGCCGAACAGGCGCAGGCGCTTGCGCCGCTCACGGCGCGCCTGCAGGAGGCCGGCGCGCAGGTGCTCTTTGCCGCGCCGCACGTGTTCAGGTCCGTCAGCGACGCCAAGACGCCGCAGGGGATCCTGGCCGCCGTGCGCATGCCGGCGCCCGGGGGACGCCCGAATGGCGCGCGTCTGGTCGCGCTGGACGGCGTGCAGGATCCGGGCAATGTCGGGACGATCCTGCGCACGGCGGATGCGGCGGGCTTTGACGGCGCGCTGCTGGGCGCGGGCTGCGCGGACGCCTTCGGGCCCAAGGCGCTGCGCGCGACGATGGGCTCGATCTTTCGCGTGCCGCTGTGGCGCACGGACGCGCTGGCGCAGGCGCTGGCGGACTGCCGCGCGGCGGGCTATTCGATCATCACCAGCGAGCTGAACGGCTCCCCGTTCTACGAGCGCAGCGGCGTGGGGGAGCGGTTCGTCCTCGTCATCGGCAGCGAGGCGCGCGGCGTCTCGCCGCAGGTCTCGCAGGAGGCCACGCACCGGCTGAAGCTGCCGATGCGCGGCGGCGCGGAGTCGCTGAACGCGGCCGTGGCGGCGGGCATCATGCTCTATGAGCTGACGCGGCCGGTTCCGGCAAATCAGGAAGGAGATAACAGATGAACGTCACGTTGGGCATGGTTCTGGAGGCCAGGGAGCACCTCAAGGGCATCGTGCACCGCACGAGCCTGGTGCCCTCCAAGCCGCTGAGCAATGGCGAATACCAGGTCTACCTCAAGTCGGAAAGCCTGCAGGATACGGGCTCGTTCAAGGTGCGCGGCGCATACATCAAGATCGCCAGCCTCTCGCCCGAGGAGCGCGCGGCGGGCGTCATCGCGTCTTCGGCGGGCAACCACGCGCAGGGCGTGGCGCTGGCGGCCAAGGCGTTCGGCGTGCCGGCCACGATCGTCATGCCGGAGGGCGCGCCCATCGCCAAGGTGAAGGCTACGCGCGAACTGGGCGCGACGGTGGTGCTGCACGGCGCGGTCTACGACGATGCCTATGCCCATGCGCGCAATCTGCAGGAGGAGAGCGGCGCGACGTTCATCCATCCGTTTGACGATCCCATGGTCATCGCCGGTCAGGGCACCATCGGCCTGGAGATCGTCGACGACATGCCCGACGTGGACGCGATCGTCGTGCCCATCGGCGGCGGCGGCCTGGCGGCCGGCATTGCCATCGCCGTCAAGACGCTGCACCCGGGCATCCGCGTCATCGGCGTGGAGGCGGCCGGCGCAGCCTGCATGAAGGCCTCGCGCGAGGCCGGCCATATCGTCACGCTCGATTCGGCCAAGACGATCGCCGACGGCATCGCCGTCATGACGCCCGGCGTGGAGACGTTCGAGATCTGCAATCAGTACCTGGACGACATCGTGATCGTCGATGACGACGAGATCGCCCAGACGGTGCTCTACCTCATGGAGCGCTGCAAGATCGTCACCGAGGGCGCGGGCGCCGCATCGGTTGCGGCGATCATGGGCCACAAGTTTGACTGCAAGGGGAAGATCGCCGCGGTCCTCTCCGGCGGCAACATCGACGTGACGATGCTCTCGCGCATCATCGAAAAGGGCATGCTCAAGGCGGGGCGCATGATCAAGCTGCGCATCGTCATGGAGGACAAGCCCGGTCAGCTGACGCTTGCCTCGCGGGTCATCGCCGAGAGCGGCGGTAACGTCGTGCAAGTGCATCATGACCGTGAGTGCGTGGAGCTTGGCATCAACCACGCGCTGCTCGAAGTCTCCGTGGAGACGCAGGATCGCGAACATGCCGAGCGCATCATCAGCGACCTGAAGCGGGTCGGCTTCTCGCTGCTGGGCTGACCGGCCGAGACAGCAACGCCCGCGGGCCATACGGCCCGCGGGCGTCTTGCATCAGGTCAGAGGGAATGCTCTTCCTGGTCGAACGCGTCAAAGTCGTCGCCGGTCATGAACTCGCGGCTGCTGACGCGCTTGAGCTCGCGCTGGCTCTCCACCATGTCGGAGAGCATCTCCTTCACGCGCGCGGCATCGCGGATGCGCGCGATGTTGAACTCCGGCGTCGACTTGTCTGCCGAGCAGCAGTGGATGGTGCCCAGGCGAAAGATGCGCTCCTCCAGCGAGCGGTGCAGCGTCATGTCCATGATGCGGTAGAGGCGAATTTCCTCTTCCTTTTTGTTGAGCAGGCCCGTCTCGATCAGCAGCTTTTCGTCCGTCAGCTTATAGACGGTGAATGACCAGGGAAGCCCAAAAATCGTGCGCTTGCGCGCCCGCCACTTGTAATCCATGGTACAATCCTCCTTTGCGGCTTCAGGATGCTCCCCATTGTACCACGTTTTTGCCGGGAAATCCATCCCCCGGCGCCGTTTGTCACGAAATCTCCAAAAAAAGGGGACGGACCGCGCGATGCGCCGGCCCGTCCGGAATGGAGAGAGGAAAACTCAGCGCATGGGCGCGCCCTGCGCAGCCTCGGGCTGATAGGCGGCCTCCATGACGCGGGTGAGTAGCACGGCCTGGTCGATGCCGAACTCCGGCAGGTCGACGCCGTCGTTGACGGCCTTGACCCACTGGCGCACGGGCAGGTCGGGCTTTTCGGGCAGGTCGGCGATCTCCTTCCACTCGTTGCCGGTCGCCTCGCAGCAGGCCTGCAGGGTGTTGTGGACCATGAGCGCGCCCTTGGTGCCGCTGACCTCCAGCGTATAGGGATTGCTCTGGGAGACAAAGCCGGTCTCCGACACGCCGATCACGCCGCCGGGGAAGCGCAGCACGCTGACCGCGTTGTCCTCAACCGGGCGATGGGTGAAGCTCGTGAACGTGGACTGCACCGACTCGGGCTCGCCCAGCAGCCAGCACAGCGTGTACATCGGGTGCGCGCCCAGGTCGATCATCGCGCCGCCGCCGCACAGCGCGCGGTCATAGAAGTGCGGGGGCAGCCAGTCGGCGATGCTGCCATTGTGCACGTTGCGCACGCGGGCATAGGTGATCTGGCCCAGCTCGCCCGCGTCGACCAGCTCCTTGGCGCGCAGGATCGCGGGGTTGCACTTGTGGGGGAAGGAGATGACGAAGCGCGTGTGGTTGCGCAGCACGGCGTCCCGAATGCGCAGCGCGTCGACGGTTGTCAGGGCCAGCACCTTTTCGGTGAAGACGGCCTTGCCCGCGTCGCACGCGCGGATGATGACGTCCGGGTGCTGATCGGTCGAGGTGCAGATGGCCACGCCGCCGATCTGCGGATCGGCCAGCACGTCCTCGTAGCGCTCATAGGCGCGGCAGCCGAGCTCCTCGGCCCACTCGCTGCGGACCTGCGGATCCGCATCCCACACGCCGGCGACCTGGCAGCCGGGGGTGGCGGCCAGCTCCTGGGCATATCCCTTGGCATGCACGTGCCACTTGCTGATCATCGCTACCTTCAACATGATCTTGCCGCTCCTTTTTACTTATTAAAGTACACGGGCTCGCCGGTGCGGGCGGAGGTGTAGATGGCCTCCAGAATCTCGGAGACGACGCAGGCCTGCTCGGGCAGCACGACGGGATCGGTGTCGTTCTCGATGGCGTCCATCCAGCGGCGCTGCTCGGTGATGCCCGGGGTCTCCTTGACGCCGTCGTAGAACGCGACGCCGCCCGCGGCCATGTCCGGCTTGATCTCGACCAGGCGGTCAAACTCGGCCTTGTTGATCGACAGGCCGTTCTTGATCTGCGCGCCGGCCTTGGAGCCGCACAGCTGCACGCTGCCCTCCTGGATCGGCTCGATGGTGTTCAGCGCCCAGGTCGCGTCCAGCGTGATGGTGGCGCCGTCCTCCATGACGATGAAGCCGAACGCCGCGTCTTCCAACGTGTTGGCGCCCTCGGGCCAGCCGCCCCAGGGATTGCCGCACTCGGGATGCTCGACCTTCTTGTACTTCGTACCCACGACCATGCGCGGCTTGTAGTTGTTCATCAGGTAGAGCGTCAGGTCCAGCGAGTGCGTGCCAATGTCGATCAGCGGGCCGCCGCCCTGCTCGTACTCGTTGAGGAAGACGCCCCAGTTCGGCGTGCCGCGGCGGCGGATGGCCAGCGCCTTGGCGTAGTAGATGTCGCCCAGGTCGCCGCGCTCAATGACGCTCTTGAGGAAGCGGCTCTCGGGCTTGTGGCGGTGCTGGTAGCCGATGGTCAGCTTCTTGCCGGTCTCCTTGGCGGCCTGCACCATGCGGCGCGCGTCCTCGGCCGTCTTGGCCATGGGCTTTTCGCACATGACGTGCTTGCCCGCGTGCAGCGCGTCGATGGTCAGCTGCGCGTGCGAGCGGTTAGGCGTGAGCACGTGCACGACGTCGATGGTCGGGTCCTTGAGCAGCTCCTGGTAGTCCGTGTAGACCTTGGCGTCGGGCGTGCCGTACTCCTTGGCGGCCTTCTCGGCGCGCTCGGGGATCAGGTCGCAGAAGGCGACCATATCCGCGCGGTCGACCGCCTTGATGGAGGGCATGTGCTTGCCGTTGGCGATGCCGCCGCAGCCGATGATGCCGATGCGAAGTCTCTTGGCCATGGAAAAAACCTCCCGAAAAAATTTTGATCTGCCTACAGGATAGCACAATCGCGCGGCGTTTGATATAATAAGTTTGACGAGAAATATCACTTTTTTGCAGGCAGGCGATCCCATGGACATCTACCACGAGACGAGAAAGCCCATCGAGAGCGAGCAGTACCTCTACGAATGCACGCTGCAGCAGCGCATGGGGCGGGCGACGGTGGCGCGCCCGCACATCCACGAGTGCTTCGAGGCGCTGTACTGCACGCAGGGCGGCTTTCACCTGCGCATCGGCGGGCGCCCGTTCGAGCTGCGTGTGGGCGACATGGCGCTGATCGACCCCATGGAAGCGCACCAGACGCAGGCCGCAGGCGTTGGCGAAAACGCCTACATCGTGCTCAAGTTCATGCCGCAAGTGCTCTACAGCGCGGAGCAGCCGTTGCACGAGATGGGCACGCTGCTGCCGTACTTGCGCTTTGGCGACACGCACGAAAAGCTCTTTCCCGCGCAGGCTGTGCGCGAGGCGGGCATGGACGCGACGTTTTGGGAAATCTATCGGGAATTTGCGCAGCGCGGCTACGGCTACGCGCTGGCGACGCGCGCTGGCATCGGCCGGCTGTTCGTGTGGGTGCTGCGCCGCTGGCATGAGCGCAACGCGGTCGAAGCGCTCAGCGAGACGTCCGTGAGGCTGCTGGAACGCGCGTTTGTCTTCATCGAGCGCAACTACGCGCAGGAGATCACCATGCGCGACGCGGCGCGCGCGTGCGACATGTCCTACACGGCGTTTTCACGCTTTTTCTCGCGCTATGCGCGCCAGGGATTCGCGCAGACGCTGTTGCAGGTGCGCCTCAAGAAGGCGATGTTTCTGCTGCTGACGACCGAGCTCTCGACGACCGAGATCGCCATGCAGACCGGCTTTTCGACGGCGAGCTACTTCATCCAGCGCTTCCGCGAGGTGAACGGCATGACGCCCGGGCGCTACCGGCGCGGCGTGACGCCGTGAGCGCAATAAAAGAGGACGCATCGGAAGATGCGTCCCTTGCATGGAATCGGAAAGATTGGCCTCACGCGCCCAGCGCGACGTCCAGGATCATCATGATCACAAAGCCCGCCATCACGCCCAGCGTGCCGGCGTTGGAGTGTTCGCCCAGGTGCGCCTCGGGGATGAGCTCCTCGACGACGACGTACATCATCGCGCCGGCCGCAAACGAGAGCAGCCAGGGCATCAGCGGCTCGATGCCGCCGGCGGCCAGCACCACCAGAATGCCGAAGATCGGCTCGACGACGCCGGACATCGCGCCCAGCAGAAACGCACGCCAGGCTGGAAGCCCCTCCTGTCGCAGCGGCAGGGAGATCGCCGCGCCCTCGGGGAAATTCTGCAGGCCGATGCCGAGGGCCAGCGCGAGCGCGCCCGCGTTCATCGCAACGCTGCCGCTGTGCTGCGCCGCGCGCGCAAACGACAGGCCCACGGCCATGCCCTCGGGGATGTTGTGCAGCGTGACGGCCAGCACGAGCAGCGTCGTGCGCTGAAACGAAGAGGAGAGGCCCTCGGGCGTGTCGGACCCGGGGTGCAGGTGGGGGAGCAGGCAGTCCATCAGCATCAGAAAGCCGACGCCCAGCGCAAACCCGCCCGCGGCGGGCACGAGGCCGGATCCGCCCAGCGCCTGCGCCTCCTCTATGGCGGGGATGAGCAGCGACCAGACGGACGCCGCGATCATGATGCCCGCGGCCAGGCCCAGAAAGATGCGCTGCACGCCGGGGCGGATGCTGCCGCGGAACAGAAACACCAGCGCCGAGCCCAGCGCCGTCATCAGAAACGTGAACCCCGTGCCGGTCGCGGCCCAGGAAAGCGAAGCCAGCATAACAGCCCTCCCTGCGGTTACTTCAGAAAGCCCGCGATGATCTTCTCCTCGGCCTCCTGCTCGGTCAGGCCGAGCGTGCGCAGCTTGAGGAGCTGCTCGCCCGCGATCTTGCCGATGGCCGCCTCGTGAATGAGCGCGGCGTCCGTATGGCCGGCCCACAGTTCCGGCGCGGCGTTGACCGTGCCGCTGCCCACAAGGATGGCGTCACACTCGGAGTGACCGGTGCAGCGGTTGTTCCCGCGGATGACGGAGTGGTATTCCTGATGCGAGCGGCCCTTGGCCACGGAGCGGGAGATCAGGTCGACGCCCGCGTCCTCGCCGTCGATGTCGACCTCGAATTCGGTCTTGGCCTGCTCGTCCCCGTCCGTGAGCAGGCGCTCGCGGATCAGCAGACGGGCGCGCGCGGCCAGCTTGGCGCGCGTGGTGCGCACGGTGGAGTCCACGCCGCCGAGCTGGATGGTGTCCATCTCCAGCGTCGCGTCCTCCGCGAGGGTGATGTCCGTCACGGGATCGATGCGCTTGGCGCCCGTGCCGCTGCCGGTGCCCACGTGCTTTTCGCGGTATACGACGCGCGCGCCACGGTCGAGGAAGAAGCGGTGGATGCCGTTGTGGCGCGCCTCTTCCTCGCTGTCGGTGTGCACGCCGCAGCCGGCCGTCACGACCACGTCCGCGCCCTCGCCGATGTAAAAGTCGTTGTAGACCAGGTCGTCCACGTCGCCGTGCGTGACGCACGCGGGGATGTAGACGGTCTCGCCCTTCGTGCCGGGCAGCACGTGGATGACCAGGCCCGGCGCGTCCTTTTTGCTGTCGATCTTGATGTTCTGGCTCGACTGACGGCCGGCGCACGCGCCGTCCTCGCGGATGTTGAAGGCGCCGGTAAAGCCGCCCTTCCAGTCGGAGACGATGCCCAGCAGCATCTCGGTGATCTTGCTCATTTGCAGCCCACTCCTTCCATGACGGGGCAGCCCGCGAAGGACTCGCCGCTCAGCAGTTTGGGCAGCACGTCCTCGCGCGGCCCGCTGACGCGCACGCCGCCGTCGGCGATGACGATGATTTCATCGGCAATGTTCAGGATACGCTCCTGGTGCGAAATGATGAGCAGCGAACCGGACAGCTTGCCGCGCAGCTCGCCGAACGCGTCGATCAGGCTGGAGAAGCTCCACAGGTCGATGCCGGCCTCCGGCTCGTCGAAGATCGACAGCCGCGCGCCGCGCGCAAGCACGGTCGCGATCTCGATGCGCTTGATCTCGCCGCCGGACAGGCTGGCGTTGACCTCGCGGTCGATGTATTCGCGCGCGCACAGGCCCACCTTGGCCAGAAAGGCGCACGCCTCGTTCTCCTTCAGGCTGCCGCCCGCCGCCAGCTCCAGCAGCATGCGCACGGTGATGCCCTTGAACCGCACCGGCTGCTGGAATGCGTAGGCGATGCCCAGCCGCGCGCGCTGCGTGACGTCCAGGCCGGTGATGTCCTGCCCGTCCAGCCAGATGCTGCCGCCGGAGGGCGTCTCCAGGCCGGCGATGATCTTGGCGAGCGTCGTCTTGCCGCCGCCGTTGGGGCCCGTGACGACGATCAGCTTGCCGTCGGGCACGGTCAGGTCGATATGTCGAAGGATCTCGCCGCCGTCCGGCAGATCCCAGGAGATGCGCTTGAGCTCCAGCATGGGCTTCCTTCCTTCCTGCGCCGCGCGGTCTGCGCCCCCTTGCGGGACGGCCTTCGCGGGTCGCCAGGACAGTATAGCATACGCGGCGCGCATAGGCAAGAACAATTCCGACTAAATTAGTCGATTTTCTCGAAAAGCGACATCCTGCGGCGCACGCAGTGACGAAAAAACCAAAACGGCGCAAGAAATGCCACGCGGGGGCTGTACAGACCCCGCGCTTTTTGCTAAACTGTGTGGAGAAAACGGAGGGAAGTCGGCATGGGAAAGCGATACGAAGGCATCGTGTTCGATCTGGACGGCGTGATCTGCCACACGGACAAGTACCACTACCGGGCGTGGAAGGCGGTCGCGGACCGGATGGGCATCTACTTTGACGAGACGATCAACAACCGCCTGCGCGGCGTGTCGCGCATGGAGAGCCTCAAGATCATCCTGGAGCGCTACGACGGAACGCTCGCCGAGGGGGAGATGGAGGCGCTGGCCGCGGAGAAAAACGAGATCTACCGCAAGCTGCTGGCGGGCATGACGCCCGCGGACCTGTCCGACGAGGTCCGCCGGACGCTCGAGGGCCTGCGCGCGCGCGGCGTTCGCCTGGCGATCGGCTCCTCCTCGCGCAACGCGGGGCTGATCCTCTCGCGCATCGGGCTGGAGGATTTCTTCGACGCCGTGTCCGACGGCAACAACATCACGCATTCAAAGCCCGACCCGGAGGTCTTCCTCAAGGCGGCGCAGTTTCTGGGCCTGTCCCCGCGCGCATGCCTGGTCGTGGAGGATGCGAAGGCGGGCGTGGAGGCCGCCGCCGCAGGCGGATTTGACAGCGCGGCGATTGGGGATGCTGCGCGACTGCACACGGCCACCTATGACCTGGAGAGATTCTCCGACCTGCTGTCGATCTGCAAATAAGGCGTCCTGGATGGAACGGGCACTGCCCGGAGGAGGAATCGAATTGGCCAAGATCGGTTTTGACAACGACAAGTACATCGCCATGCAGTCCGAGCAGATTCGAAAGCGCATCTCGGAGTTTGGCGGCAAGCTGTACCTGGAGTTTGGCGGCAAGCTCTTTGACGACTTCCACGCCTCGCGCGTGCTGCCGGGCTTCAAGCCGGACAGCAAGATGAACATGCTGCTCAAGCTCAAGGATCAGGCGGAGATCGTCATCACGATCAGCGCCGCGGCGATCGACAGCAACAAGCGGCGCGGCGACCTGGGCATCACCTACGACGAGGACGTGATGCGCCTGATCGACGCCTTCCGCGAGATCGGGCTGTACGTGGGCAGCGTGGTCATCACGCAGTACAAGGGCCAGCGCACGGCCGACGCCTTCCGCAAGCGCCTGCGCGCGCAGGGCATCAAGGTCTTCCGCCATTACGTCATCGAAGGCTATCCCTCCAACGTGCCCGTCATCGTCAGCGAGCAGGGCTATGGAAGGAATGACTACATCGAGACAGAGCGCTCGCTCATCGTCGTCACCGCGCCCGGCCCGGGCAGCGGCAAGATGGCGACGTGCCTGTCGCAGCTGTACCACGAGCACAAGCGCGGCGTGAAGGCGGGCTATGCCAAGTTCGAGACCTTCCCCATCTGGAACCTGCCGCTCAAGCACCCGGTCAACCTCGCCTACGAGGCCGCGACCGCAGACCTGAACGACGTGAACATGATCGACCCGTTCCACCTGCAGGCCTATGGCAAGATCGCGGTCAACTACAACCGCGACGTCGAGATCTTCCCGGTGCTCAACGCCATCTTTGAAAAGATCTACGGCCAGTCGCCCTACAAGTCGCCCACAGACATGGGCGTCAACATGGTGGGCAACTGCATCATTGACGACGAGGCCGTGTGCGAGGCGTCGCGCCAGGAGATCATCCGCCGCTACTACGAGGCGCTGTGCGCCCAGCGCCGGGGCACGGGCGAGGCGGACGCCGTCTACAAGATTGAACTGCTGATGAACCAGGAGCACATCGACATCAAGGAGCGCGCCGTCGTGGCCGCCGCGTTGGGTGTGGCCAAGAAGACCGACGCGCCCGCCGTCGCGCTGCAGCTGCCGGATGGACGCATCGTCACCGGCAAGACGAAGGAGCTGCTCGGCGCGTCCTCCGCAATGCTGCTCAACGCGCTCAAGGCGCTCAGCGGCATCCCGGACAGCGTGCAGCTGATCAGCGCCGAGATCATCGAGCCCGTGCAGGCGCTCAAGGTCCGGTACTTTGGCAACCGCAACCCCCGCCTGCACATGGACGAAGTGCTCATCGCGCTGTCCATCTGCGCGGCCACCGACGAGCGCGCCGCCCGCGCGCTCTCGTGCCTGTCAATGCTCGAGGACTGCGAGGCGCACGCGTCGGTCATCCTCGCCAGCGTTGACGAGACGATCTTCCGCCGGCTCAAGGTCAACCTGACCAGCGAGCCCAACTACGAGACGAAGCGGTTGTACCATCGCTGACAGCGGTATCAGATGATACAAAGGCCGCCCCGGGAGTTGTCCCGGGGCGGCGCTTTCAATATTTGACGTTTTTACTGGCCCGCGCCCTGCGAGGCGGCCACTGCCGCCGCGCCGTCGGTCATGCGCACGCTCTCATCCGGCATGACCCAGATGGCCTCCACGCCCTCGAGCGACTCGACCAGCGCGCGGCTCTCCTCGTAGGGCAGCAGGAAGGCCGCCGTGGAGAGCAGGTCCGCCATGCCCGAATCGTGCGTGAGGATGCTCACCGAGCGGTAGTGCGTGGCAGGCATCAGCGTCGTGGGATCGATCAGGTGATGATAGCGCACGCCGTCTACCGTGTAGTAGCGCTGGTAGTCGCCGCTGGTGACGACGGACATGTCGCTGAGATAGACGATCTCAACCAGGTCGTCCTCCGACGCGCTGAGTACGGCCCCCTCCGGTCGCTGGATGCCGATGCCCCAAGCTGCGCGCCCGTCCGCCGGCGCGGCGCCCGCGCGTACGTTTCCACCGGCGCTGATGATGAACGAGGGCATGTCGGATGCCTCCAGTTGCCGGGCGACACGCTCTGTCGCGAAGCCCTTGGCGACCGCGCCGACGTCGAGCTTGAGCTCCGGGTCGGCGAAGAAGACCGTCATGTTCTGCGTGTCGAGCACCAGGTCGTCCATGTTCGTATGCGCGGCGGCCGCCTGCAGCGCCTCCATTGGCGGCAGCTGCGCAGCGGCGGGATCGTCCAGCCCGGCTTCGCGATAGTCGTGCCAGAGCAGCAGCACGCTGCCCATCGCGATGTTCACCGTGCCGTGCAGGTTTGGCTGCTGTTCCTTGCACAGCACGAGCAGCTCCATCAGCGCGGGATCCACCTCGACCGGCGCCTGCGCAGCCGTCCGGTTGAGCGTGCAGATATTCGCAATGCCTTCATACTCGTTGTAGGCATCGAAGAGCCGGTGCAGCTTCAGGAACGTCTGGTGCGCTTCCTCGGCGATGCGGTTGAACGTCTCCTGGTCGTCCGCATAGCCGATCAGGCTGATCAGCGTGTCGAACGTGTCGAAATACAGAATTGAAAAGCGCTCCTTCACACCGCCCGTCTCGGCGCAGCCGGACGCCGCGCCCACGACCAGCAGCAGGGAGAGCAGCAGGGAGATCCAACGTTTCATGAACATCGCTCCATCCGTTTTCTCGTAGGGGTTATTATACCAGAAGCGGGCGCGCCCGTAAAGGGCAAGGTGTGCGTGCCAAATATTGTGCGGCCCTTTGGGCAAAGTGAACGTGGACAAAATATTAAGAATGTGTTACAATTTTTGCGGAACACCTGCGCGGACGCGAAAGAGGGCGAAGCGCGCAGAAACAACGGAGGGGGAACGCGGATGATGCGAAACTGGACGGCCTGGGGGAAGCGCCTGCTTGCGCTGGCGCTGGTGCTGACGTTTTGGCCGGTCGTCCGTGCGCAGGGCGCGTCGGAGTCCGGCACGGTGCGCGTGTATCTGTCCTCGCTCTCCTCGCTCTCCACGCTGGATCTGACGATCGCGGGCAGCTACAGCGTGAACGGCGACACGTCTCGCTCGTTTGCGCGCGGAGATCAGGTGACGGTGCGCTGCTCGGGCAGCACGCTCACCCTGGAGAAGGATGGATCCGTGCAGAACATGGGTTCCAGCTTCACGCTGCGGCGGCACCAGACGAGCGGCGAGAACGGCGTGCGCATCGCCCAGGCGCGCAACAGCGCCAACCTGTACGAGGGCGACATCGAGTTGCGCGCCAATGGCGGCAAGATCCAGGCCATCGTGCACGTGTACATTGAGGACTATATGGACGGCGTGCTGCCCTATGAGATGAGCAACGGCTTCCCATTGGAGGCGCTCAAGGCGCAGGCCGTTGCGGCGCGCACATACGTGGCGGCCAAGATGGCCCAGAACCGTTCGACCTACGACGTGGTCGACACCACGAGCGACCAGGTGTACCGCGGCACGCCCAGCGGCAACGCAACGTGCAAGCAGGCGGTGCAGGAGACGGCGGGCATCGTGGCGATGTATGGCGGCGCGTACATCGGCGCGTACTACACCGCCAGCAACGGCGGACAGACTGAGTCGATCAAGAACGCGTGGGGAACCAGCGGCTACCCATACCTGACGGTCAAGGACGACCCGTACGACCTGCTCAACAGCATGTCGCCCACCCGCTCGGTGACGCTGTACAAGACGCCGGGCACGGGCACGAGCAGCCAGACGTTTGAGCGGCTGATCCGCAGCAAGGCCGCGGCGGCGGCGGGTCTGTCCGAGGATGCGACGACGATCACGGAGTACGTCGACGTCACGGCGCGCGATCCCATGTACGCCTCGCCCTCCCGCCTGTACCAAAAGGTCGACGTGACCGTGCGCATCGCGGGCGTCCCCTCGCCCGTGACCGTGACGTTCGACTACTTTTCGGAGCTGGAGCAGGCGCTGAGCATGAGCCTGAACACGACGAAGAACGAGCTGATCGAGGTAGAGGAGACGGAGCTGACGTTCCGCCTGACCGCCCGTCGCTACGGGCATGGCATCGGCATGAGCCAGCGCGGCGCGCAGCAGATGGCCTCCGAGGGCATGAGTTACGAGCAGATCCTCGACTTTTACTATCCGGGGACCTCGCGCGTGCAGATCAGCTTCACGCGCGACAGCCTGCTGCCGGCGCTGGACGGCTCCTCCTGGCCGGAGGCCGGGACCACCCAGACGCCCGCCGGTGGAGAGGATGCCATCGCGCAGGCGACGGTGACCCTCTCGACGGTCTACGACGTGCTCAACCTGCGCATGGACAAGAGCACGGACGCGGGCGTCATCGCGCGCATCCCGCACGGGACGATCCTGGACGTGCTGGAGGACGACGGCGTCTGGTGCCGCGTGCGCTACGGCGTGCAGACGGGGTATGTCGTGCGCAGCTATCTGACGTTTGCCGGCGCGCAGCAGACACCCGCTCCGCAGCAGACGCCTGCCCCGGAGATCCAGACGGACACGCTGGCCTATGTCGTGCTCAGCGGCGGATACCTGAACCTGCGCGCGGAGCCGTACCTGGGCGCCAAAGTGCTTGCCTACGTCTACAGCGGCGAGATGCTGCCGGTGCTGGACACCTCCACCGCCGGCTGGGTGAAAGTGGCGCGCGACGGCGTGACCGGCTACGTCTCGCGCCAGTATGTGCAGCTCATCGACGTAGGCGGCGTGGAGGTTTCGCCGACCGCGACGCCTGCGCCGACTGCGACGCCGGGTTCGGAGCGGTATGCCGTGGTGACGCTCTCGAGTGACGGCGAGATGCTGAACCTGCGCGCGGACCCCAAGGAGGACGCGCAGGTGCTGGTGCTGCTGCCCAACGGCATCCGCGTGCAGGTGCTGGACCGCTACCAGACCTGGAGCCTGGTGAGCGTCTCCGGCTACGTGGGCTATGCCTACAACGCCTACCTTCGCTTTGAGGAGGACGCGGCGCCCACGGCCACGGCCACGCCCACGGCCACGGCCACGCCCGCGCCGACGGCCACGCCCGCGCCGACGGCCACGCCTGTCCCGACGCCCACGCCGCAGACGGCGCTGCGCGCGGCGGTGTCGCTCTCCGATGCAGACGAGACGCTGAACCTGCGCGAGGCGCCGACGCTGGAGGCGCGCGTGATTGCGCTGCTGCCCGACGGCATGGTGCTGGACGTGATCGAGCGCTACCAGAACTGGAGCCGTGTGCGCGCCGCAGGCCAGGAGGGATATGTCAGCAACGACTACCTGCGCTTTGAGACGTATGTGCCGGGGACGACCGTCGAACCCACGCCCACCCCGGCCGCCACAGCCGCCCCGACGCCTGCGCCAACGGACGTGCAGACGGAGCTGGTCGCACGCATCGCGCTGTCCAGCGCCTCCAGCCGCCTCAACCTGCGCGCGGCGGCCGGCACGTGGGCGGGCGTGCTGACGAGCATTCCGCATGGCACGTATGTACAGGTGCTCGCCTATGATCCGGACTGGAGCCGCGTGGCGTACGGCTCGCTCACGGGCTATGTGTCCTCGCAGTACCTTGTGCTGGAGGAGCGGCCCGTGCAGACGGTCCCGACTGCGACGCCGCAGCCGACGCCTGCGCCGTCCGCCACCTGGCTGCCGCCGCTGCCCGACGCCGTGATCGTGCGCGTGTCCACGAGCCTGAACATGCGCAGCGAACCGAGCACGCGGGGGCGCATCGTCGCCCGCCTGTATGACGGCGAGCGCCTGACGGTCGTCGATCAGGGCGTGGGCTGGTATCAGGTGCGCAAGGGCGAAGTCATCGGCTGGGTGAGCGCGGATTACGTCTACACGGTCTATGGCGACGCGTCCACGCCCACTCCATCGCCGACGCCTGGACCCGAGCCGACGCCTGCACCGGAACAGACGTCCACGCCCGGGCCGACGCCCGCGCCGACGGCCACGCCGGGCCCGACGGCGCGCCCGGAGGACGTGGTGAACACGGGCGAGGCGCGCACGAACGCCGTGCTGCGCGCACAGCCGCAGTCCGACGCGGCGTCCGTGCTGTCGCTGGAGCAGGGCGAGGACGTGCGCATCATCGACTACGATTCGGTCCGCTGGGTGCGCGCGGAGGCGCGCGGCGTGTACGGCTATGCGGCCGTGGACGAGCTCTACCTCGACTACTGGATCGCCACCTGCTATCTGGATGAGGCGGGCGCGCCGCTCTATGCGCAGCCCAGCGAGGAGGCGGCGACCGTCGGCACGCTGTCGGATGCGCAGATCGTCACCGTAAAGCGCCTCTCCGACGGCTGGGCATACCTGCGCACGACCGCCGGGCAGGAGGGGTACTGTCCGCAGACGTGGCTCAACATCCTGTAGGCATTTGGGAAAGGGGATCGGCATGGAGGAATGGGCGCGCAAGGGCGAGCGCATCGACGACCTGCAGCACGACGGCCTGCGCATCCTGCAGCGGCCCGGCGCATTCCGCTTTGGGACGGACGCCGTGCTGTTGGCGGATTTTGCCGCGGCCCGGCCGGGCGAGCATGTCGTCGACTTTGGTACGGGCACGGGCATTCTGCCGCTGCTCATCGCCTCCCGCGCGCGCGGCACGACGTTCGACGCGCTGGAGATCCAGCCGGACATGGCCGATATGGCCGCGCGCAGCGTCGCGATGAACGGCCTGTCGGACCGCATCCGCGTGCACTGCGCGGACCTGCGCGACGCGGCCTCCCTGCTGGGCCACGGGCGGACGGATCTGCTCGTGTGCAATCCGCCCTATGGCAAGGCGGGCGCGGGGCTCGTCAACCCGCGGCAGGCGAAGGCGCTCGCGCGCCACGAGGCGGCCTGCACGCTGGATGAGATCGCGCAAAGCGCCGCGCAGGTGCTGCGTAGCGGCGGGCGCATGTGCGTCGTGTTTCCCGTGGCGCGCATGCTCGAACTCATGGACTGCGTGCGCGCGCATCGCCTGGAGCCCAAGCGGATGCGTCTGGTCTATGCGCGCGCGGACAAGGCGCCCAAGCTGATGCTGCTCGAGTGCGCCAGAAACGTGCGGCCCCTGCTGCGCGTGGAGCCGCCGCTCCTCATGGAGGGTGAGGACGGCGCGCCGACGGCGGAGGTGCGGCGCATCTACCGGATGGACTGAGCGTCACAGCGCGCTGCGCCGTGTGCCGCGCATGCGGCTGACGGCGGCCAGAACCAGGCACAGCAGCGCGGGCAGCAGGGCGTAGAGCCGGCCGGTGAGCACATAGAGCACGTAGAGATAGAAGCCGTAGAGCAGATAGCGGCGGATCTTCTCCGGCGCAAACACGACGGCCTGCAGCTGACGCCAGGCAAAGGGACGCCTGCGCCTGCGGCCCAGGGCGACGAGCTGTTCGTCTGTCGCCGGGGCGTCCCGGCCCGCGAGCGCGGCCAACGCGTCCGCATCGACGGCGCGCACGGGCGGCTCCAGGGTCTCGCACAGGCGCTGCGCCTGCGTGGAGAACGCGCACGTCGCACACAGCACGCAGCGGTCCGCGCCCTGCGCGATGCGCGCGCGCTGCGCTGCGAGGACGTCCCCACAGGACACGCGCTCGCTTGCATGCGCGCGCAGGCAGCGAATGAGTAACTTTTCTCCATAAAACAGCGCGAGGACGCCTTCCGGCGTCCTCTTTTGTATGTCCAGCGGGTAGACGCGCTGCAACAGATGCGCAGCGCGCGCGGCGGCCCCCTCCGCGGTCAGCAGGGCGATGTCCTCCAGCGCGAGCATGCCGCCCAGCCGCGCGCGAAGCGCGTCCTCCCGCGCGCGCAGCGTGCGCCGCTGCCAAAGCGTCAGGGCGAGGCAGAGCATCAGGCCCAGCGCGCAGCCCGCCAGCAGCGCGGCGGACAGGTTGCGCCAGAGCCGGTAAAACCACAGAATCGACAGCAGGAAGAACAGCGCGCGCAGCCCGATGCGGTCCAGCAGGCCGGCCAGCGCGCTCTTTTCCTCAAACGGCGTGAGCATATCCCTTCGCCTCCCCGCGTAGGGTGCCCGGCCGCCGCGCGCGGCATGCGCGTCTCAGTCCGTGTAGGTATAGCGCGCGGTGATGCGCGGCATGTTGCTGTACATGCCGTTGGCGTCGCCGTAGATGCGGTACCACGTGCCCAGCTCCCACTGCGTGGCGGAGCTGTTCTCCAGCATGACCAGCTGCTCCACGCCGTCCGTGCCCGTATCCATGATGGCCAGCTGCGGCTGCGTGCTGACGATGCGGGTGATCGTGCCCTTGCAGACGTAGATCTGCCCCTGCCGGTTGGCGATGTTGTTGATCAGGTCGCGGTAGTCCGACGCGGTGAAGGGCCAGGCCTTGCGCGAATAGACGTCCACGGGCGGCATGTAGTACATGACGTGCGTGACCACGGCGTCCTGCCGGCCGGGGTACTGCGCACGGATGGTGATGGTGTTGTCGCCGATCTCGGGGAAGTAGGCCACGAACGAGAAGGAACCGCTCTCATCCACGACGATGTCGCCGCCCTGGACGAAGGAGGCCTCGCCGTTTTTGACCCGGGTGATCTCGTCGTCACTCTGGATGCTGTAGGGCGATTCCACCGTCACCGTCGCGCCGGGGAAGGTGGTGGCGTAGATGCGCGTATAGGCGCTGCTCGACTCCACGAGCGTGTCGACCGCGAATTCCAGGGAGATATCCTGCTCGGGCCGGTTGAGGATGAGCTCGATGTTGTTCTCGCGGCAGTAGCGGCTGCGCACGGACACCTGGATGCGGTTTTCGCCCGTGGGCTGCACCTGCACGTTGCTGGAGACGATGCCGTTGTTGTTGATCTGGTCGGATACGTTCGTGCCGTCGATGATGACGGTGCTGCCCTTTTCCACCTGCAGGCGGATCTCGTAGATGGAGGTGGAGACCTCTGCATAGGTCGTCTCCGGCCGCACGAGCGTGATGGGCGAGAGCGGCACGCTGATCGTATAGCGGATGGGCGAGAGCGCGTCCTGATCGCCGTCGTTGTACTTGATGAACGGGGTCAGCTCCACGTCCATCGTGTCGCCGGTGACGCCCTCGGCATTCTCGTACCAGTAGTAGTCCGGAATGGCGATCGTCGCCACGCCGTCGGTGACGACGTAGGAGTTTTGCAGCTCGCGCACATAGATCTGCGCGCCCTCGCGGCCCGAGATCGTGATGATGTGCCCCGGCTGTTCCTGCACCGTGCCCTCCTCGATGGTGACCTGCGAGGCGATCTCCTGCTGCACGGACAGGCCCGACAGGCTGAGGAAGAGCGACACGCCGAAGTAGCTGGTCGCCATCACCGCCAGGCACGCGCCCAGCCAGACGAGCACCTTCGGCCACAGGCGGCGCCTGCTGTGCGGACGCCTGTTGCGCGCGCCGGCGGCGGCGTAGTTGCGGATCGCCGTGCTCGAGTAAGTGCGCGTATCACGGTAGTTGCGCGTGGGCTGATAGTCGGTGTAGGCGCCGGGATCCGTCTCGTCCGCCGGGCTCTCGTAGCCGTCGTAGAAGATGGGCGCGCTCTCGTCCGCATCGTCAAAGTCGAAGTCGTCGTCCGTCACGCCATGGCGCTCGGGCTCCTCCTCCGGCGGCAGGTCGCCCCCCGACATTGCGCGGGCGTAGGCGCGCTCCTTGCGCGCGCGCCGCTCCTCCAGAGGCTCCTCCTCCTGCGGCGGCGCATCGTCAGGCTCTTCCGGCAGCGGACGGATGACCGTGGCGGTGCGCAGGCTCTCCTGCGCCGCGCGCGCGCGCCGGCGCATCTTGTCCAGGTACATCTCGCCGCGCACGCGCCGCTCCTTGAGCTGCTCGATTTCGCCGGCCAGCTGCGTGGCGTCGTCGGACGGCGCCTCCTCCTCGGCCGGGCGCGCGTCGAGCACGTCCACGTTTTCGTCGTCGTCATAGCGCTCATAGGAGACGTCCGGCTCGGCGTCGCGCAGCGACTGTTCCCAGGGCCGGTCCGCGGGCTCCTGCGCGGGCGGGGACAGCGGCGCGCCGCAGCGGAAGCAGCGGGGGAATTCGGCTTTATTCCAATATCCGCAGGACGGACATTTCATGGCGTTCGACCTCCGATACGATATGGGTGCGTTCGTCTGGATGCCTGAGAATGACGGTAAATAGAATCTATTCGAAATGCAATCGGCAAAATCCTGCCGCTGCCGAGAAATTTGAAGCACAACCGCGAAAAGTCCGGCGAGACACTAGCCGCGCGCGGACTTTCGTGTTATACTATGCTATACTGGCTATAGCAATGGAGGAACGTTCATGGACAATTTTCGCGAAGAAGTCGTGGTCCGGCGCAATCGACTGCTCAACGACCTGCTCTACGCACTCGCGTGGGTGGGCATCGTCATTTTCGGACTGATCGCGTTGATGCTGCTGCAAGGCACGATCATGGTGCTGAACTTCAACCTGCCGATGATCGCCGTCATGCTGGTCACGGGCGGTCTGGCCGTGCTGCTCTTCCTCAAGAAGGACGTGCTGCGCACGGAGTATGAATATACGTTCACCAACGGCGAGCTCGACTTCGCGCGCGTGTACGGCAACAACAAGCGCAAGGAGCTGGGCAGCATGCGCGTCAAGAACGTCGACGCATGCGGCTGGGTGACGCATCAGAGCTTCCAGCGCTACATCAACATGCCGGGCGTTCGCAAGGACAACTGGTTCCTCAACCGCGATGCGAACCTGTTCTACTTCTACTTCGTCAAGGACAGCGCCAAGCGCATCATCGTCATAGAGCCCTCCAAGGAGATGGCCGACCTCATCCGCCAATACGCCGCGCACGGCGCATTCCAGGGCTGAGCAGAACCGTCCGCCTCCGGCAGCACCGCCGGAGGCTTTTCATCGGAGGGCCGTCTTTCGGAGGGCGATCATGGAAATCTATCTGGACAACAGCGCGACGACGCGCCCCTTTGACGCGGTGGTCGACGCCGTCTGCGCCTGCATGCGCGACACGTTCTACAACGCCTCCGCCGCCTACAGGCCCGCTGTCGACGCCGAGCGGCGCATGCGCGCGGTGCGCGGGCAGATCGCGCGCGCACTGGGCGCACGGGAGGACGAGGTCGTCTTCGTCAGCGGCGGCACAGAGGCGGACAACCTCGCCATCCTCGGCACGGCGGCGCTGCAGCGAAAGCCCATGCGCTTCCTTTGCAGCGCAGTCGAGCATCCGGCCGTGCTGGAGGCCATGGCGCGCGTGAAGGAAATGGGCCACGACGTGCGCACGCTGCCCGTTACGTCCCGCGGCGTGCTCGACCTGGATGCGGCCGAGGCGCTGCTCTCGCCGGATACCGCGCTGGTGAGCGTCATGCAGGTGAACAACGAGACCGGCGCGGTGCAGCCCATCGCCGCCCTGCGCGCGCTGATGGACCGGCTTTGCCCCGGCGCGCGCCTGCACGTGGACGGCGTGCAGGGCTTTCTGCGCGTGCCCGTGTCGCTGAGCGCGTTGCGCGTGGATCTGTACGCCCTCAGTGCGCACAAGATCCACGGCCCCAAGGGTGTCGGCGCGCTGGTCGTTCGCAAGGGCACGCGCCTGGCGCCGGTCCTGCTCGGCGGCGGTCAGGAGGGCGGGTTGCGCTCGGGCACGTACAACACGCCGGGTATCGCCGGCATGGGCGCGGCGGTGGAGGCGTTTTCGGCGTTGGAAGACCCCTGCGGACGCATGGCGCGGCTCAAGGACGCGCTCGCGCAGCGGCTGCTGGCGGGCGTGCCCGGCGCGCGAATCAACGGACCGCTGCCGGGCGAGCCGGACGCCGCGCCGCACATCCTGAACGTCTCGTTCCCGAACGTGCGCGGCGAGGTGCTGCTGCACGCGCTGGAGGGGCAGGGGATTTACGTCTCCACGGGTTCCGCATGCTCCAGCCACGGCCGGAAGGTCAGCCAGGGCCTGCGCGCGCTGGGGCTTTCGCCCCAGCAGGCCGAGGGGGCCATTCGCTTCAGTCTTTCGCCCATGAACACCCCGCAGGAAATCGAACGCGCGGCGGATGCGGCCATCGCCGCCCACGCCCAGCTCAGTCAATTCAGGAGGCGCTGACGCATGAGAGAACTACTGCTCGTCCGCTACGGCGAGGTACACCTCAAGGGGCAGAACCGCCCGTATTTCCTGCGCACGCTGGTCAACGCCGTGCGCCGCGCCGTGCGCGAAATCGGCGGCAACGTCTGGATCTCGGACAGCCGCATCTTCGTGTCCGACGCGCAGGACATGGATGAATGCATCCGGCGCGTGACGAAGGTCTTCGGCGTGCACTCGGTCTGTCCGGCGATCGAGATGGAAAAGAACGACTTCGACGCGGTCTGCGCGCAGGCAGTGCAGATGATGCGCCCGCTCTCGGGCACGTTCAAGGTCAACGCGCGCCGGTCGGACAAACACTATCCGATCGACTCGCCCGAGATCAACCGCCGCGTGGGCGAGCGCGTGCTGGAGGCGCTGCCCGGCCTGCGCGTGGACGTGCACAGCCCGGATCACGTGCTCAGCGTCGAGATCCGCGACAAGGCCTATCTGTACGTGCGCTGCATCCCGGCGGTCAACGGCATGCCCCTGGGCACCAATGGCCGCGCGTGCCTGCTGCTCTCGGGCGGCATTGACAGCCCGGTTGCTGGCTTCATGATCGCCAAGCGCGGCGTGGAGATCTGCTGCGTGCACTACCACTCCTTCCCGTATACGAGCGAGCGCGCCAAGGAGAAGGTCGTCGAGCTGGCGCGCATCTTGAGCGAATACTGCGGCAAGATCCGGCTGTACGTCGTGCCCTTCACGCAGATTCAGATGGAGATCCACCAGAAGTGCCCGGACCACTACACCACGCTGATCATGCGCCGGTTCATGATGCGCATCGCCGAGCGCGTGGCGCGTATGGACGGCGCGCAGGCGCTCATCACGGGCGAGAGCGTCGGCCAGGTCGCCAGCCAGACGATGGAGGCGCTCGTGTGCACGGACGAGGTGGTCGGCATGCCGGTCTTCCGCCCGTGCATCGGCTTTGACAAGATCGAGATCGTCGAGCGCGCGGAGCAGATCGGCACGTACGAGACCTCGTCGCTGCCCTATGAGGATTGCTGCACGATCTTCACGCCGCGCCACCCGACCACGCACCCCAAGCCGGAGCTCATCCGCAAGGCGGAGGAGGCGTTGGATGTTTCTGCGCTGACCGATGCGGCGCTGCAGGGCATGGAATGCATCGAAGTGGGCGAGTGACGGCAAATCCCCTCTTTGCGTACGGCGGCAAATGGGGTATAATACCAATTGAAGGGGCGTGGAGGCGCGATGGACAGAATCGGCGTGCTGGGCGGCAGCTTCAACCCGATCCACCGCGGGCATCTGGCGATGGCGGCCTTCGCGCTGGACGCGCTGTCGCTGGACCGGATGCTGCTGCTGCCCACCGGGAATCCGCCGCACAAGCACGAGGGCCTGGCGGACAAGTGGGACCGTCTGGCGATGGTGCGGCTGTGCGAGCGGGAAAACCCGCGCTTTGAGGCCTGCGACCTGGAGGTGACGCGCGCGGGCGTCATCTACACGTTCGATACGCTCAACCTGCTGCGGGCGCGCCTGCCGGGGGCGGCGTTTTGCTACCTCATCGGCGCGGACACGCTGCTGGAGCTGCACACGTGGCACCGCGCGGACGAGGTGCTCCATCTTTGCAGTTTCGCCGTCTTCGGCCGACGGGGCTGCGCGGGGAAAGAAGTGATTTCATGCATGGAGGGCATGCGCCGAAAAGGCGCGGACATGTGCTGGCTCGATATGCCCCCAATGGATATTTCCTCGACCATGGTGCGGGAGATGGCCGCAAGGGGAAAGGACCTGACGGACGTCGTCACGGAGCCGGTCGCGGCGTACATCCAAAGCCGCGGGCTGTACGCGCCGCGGAAGGGGGCGGGGCGATGACGCGCGAGGAGATGCTGCGCCGCCTGAAAAAGACGCTCACGTCGCAGCGCTATGCGCATACGCTGGGCGTCGAAGAGACGGCCGTGCGCATGGCGCGCGCGCTGGGCGCGGACGAGGCCAAGGCCTCCGTGGCCGCGCTGCTGCACGACTGCGCGAAATGCTGCAGCTTGCAGGAAATGCACGCCTACATCCAGAATGATAGCGTAGCGCAGACGGTGGACATGAGCATGCGCGCCTCCGGCGCGCTGATGCACGGGCCGGCCGGCGCAGCGCGGGCGCGCCAGGAGTATGGCGTGGAGGACCCCGAAGTGCTGCACGCCATCCGCTACCACACGACGGGCTGCGCGGACATGTCCACGCTGGATAAGATCATCTACCTGGCCGACATGGTGGAGCCCGGCCGGCGCAGCTTTCCGGGCCTGGCCGAGCTGCGCGCGCTGTGCGAAACGGATCTGGATGCGGCCATGCGCATGGCGCTGCAAAGCAGCGCCGAGCACGTCAAGGCAAACCGGCAGACATTGCACGCGGACACGCAAAGGGCGCTTGAGACGCTCACACGACAGGAGGGACCCAACGGATGACAAGCAGGCAGAGGGCCGTCTACGCGGCGCGGCTGTTGGACGAAAAAAAGGCGCAGGACATCCTGCTGCTGGACGTGGAGGGCATGACGGTCATCACCGACTACATGCTGATCTGCTCGGGACGCTCGGTGCCGCAGGTGAAGGCGCTGTGCGAACACGTGGAGGAAAAGCTCGCCGAGCAGGCGTGCTTCCCGCGCCGCAAGGAAGGCGTGGGCGACGGACGGTGGATCGTGCTGGACTACGGCGAGATGATGATCCACATCTTCCATGAGCAGGAGCGCGCGTACTATCAGCTGGAGCGCCTCTGGTCGGATGGAACGAACGGCGTCGCCTTTGCGGACACAGAAGCGTAAGACGGAGGATGCGGCATGAGCGAGCGGACCAGGCGCGTGGCGCTTTCGGGCCTTTTGACGGCGATGATGGTGGTGCTGGGCTATTTCGACAGCGTGATCCAGCTGCCGATCCCGGTGCCGGGCATCAAGCTGGGCCTGGCCAACTCCGTGCTGCTCTACGCCGTGTACATGCTGCCCGCCGGGCAGACGCTGCTGCTCATGGCGCTCAAGGTGCTGGTCACGGGCTTTCTCTTTGGCAACCCGCAGGTGATGCTCTATAGCTTCGCCGGCGGCCTGCTGAGCGTGCTGGCGATGCTGCTTTGCCGGCGCGCCAAGGGGCTGAGCGCCGTGGGCGCGAGCGTGGCGGGCGCGGCGTTTCACAATGTGGGCCAGGTGCTCGTGGCGGCCTGGCAGCTCGACCTGCCCGAACTGTTCACGTTTTACCTGCCCGTGCTGTTGCTCGTGGGCATTCTCACGGGCGTGCTCACCGGCACGGTGGCGCAGATGGTCATGAAATACCTGCGGCGCGCGCCGCGGGCGCGGTAATTATGGCGGCGGGGATCCCGCCGCTTTTTTGCACGGAGGGAGCGACATGTCATACGCATTCTGTCTTGTTTCCCCATTGGAAAAGGTCTTCTGGGACGAGCCGCCCAGGCCGCTGGCGCAGGGGGCCGTGCTCTCCGCCTGGCGCGGCACGCGCGCGTCCGTGCAGCTGGCGTGCCGGGGCGGCGATCCGGCAAGGTTTGACGTGCGGGTGCTGGGCGCGCCCTGCGCGCCCCGGGTTCGCGCCGTGGGCTGCGTGCCGTCGGATTTCCCCTGCTACGAGCGGCGCGACGGCGACTATCTGCGCGATACGCCGGGCCTGTTTCCGGATCCGCTGATGCCGATGGAGCGCCCGCAGATCCTGGCGCTCCCGGGACAATACCGCAGCGTCCTGCTGACGTTTGACGTGCCGCAGGACGCGCGGACGGGCGACCATGCGGTCGAGGTGGAGATCCGGCCCGCGCAGGGCGGCGGGGACGATGTGCGCGTGCTACGCTTCACGCTGCGCGTGCTCGCCGCCGAGCTGGACGCGCAGACGCTGTGGCATACCGAGTGGTTCCACGCGGACTGCCTGGCGCAGTACTATCGCGTGGAGCCCTTCAGCGAGGCGCACTGGGCGATTCTGGAGCGGTTCATCGAAGCCGCTGCGCGCGAGCACGGCGTGAACGCGCTGCTCACGCCCGTCTTCACGCCGCCGCTGGATACCGCCGTCGGCGGCGAACGCCTGTGCGTGCAGCTGGTCGAGATCTTCAGGGAGGAGGGCGCGTACAGCTTCGACTTTGCGCGCCTGGACCGCTGGGCGGCGATCTGCCGCCGGCATGGCGTCAAGGCGCTGGAGATCGCGCACCTGTTCACCCAGTGGGGCGCGGAGGCGACGCCCAACGTCTACGTGTGGGAGGGCGGACGGCGCGTCAGGGCGTTTGGCTGGGATGTGCCCGCAACGAGCCCGGAATACCGGCGGCTGCTGTGCGCGCTGCTGCCCGCGCTGCGCGCGCGTCTCGCCTCCCTGGGCTATGACGACGCGCACGTGATCTGCCACATCTCCGACGAGCCTTCGCGCGGGCATGAGCCAAGCTATCGCGCGGCGCGCGCGCAGGCGGCGGATCTGCTGGCGGGATGCCGCGTCGTCGACGCGCTCAGCGACCTGACGTTTTATCAGCAGGGCCTTGTGGAACACCCGGTTGTCGCGGTGGATCACATCGAGCCGTTCGTGCAGGCGGGCGTGCCGGGGCTGTGGGCGTACTACTGCTGCGCGCAGTGCGTGGACGTGCCCAACCGCTTTCTGGCGATGCCGCTTTCTCGGTGCCGCGTGCTGGGCGTGCTGCTCTACCTGTACCGCATCGAGGGATTTTTGCACTGGGGATATAACTTCTACAACACCCAGTACTCCCTGCGGCCCGTCGATCCATTCTTTGAGACGCATGCAAACTATGCCTTCCCGTCCGGGGACGCATACCTGGTCTATCCGGGCCCGAACGGCGAACCCCTCTCGAGCCTGCGCGCCGAGGCGCAGGCCGACGCGCTGGTGGACCTGCGCGCGCTGCGGCAGCTGGAGCGCCTGGCGGGGCGCGCGTTCACGGTGCGCCTGGTGCTGGAGACGGCCGGCATGCGGGAGATGACGTTTGCGCGCTATCCGCGCGGGGCGGACTTTCTGCTGCGACTGCGCGAGCGCGTCGCGGATGAGATCGACGCGCGCCTCAGCTGACGAACCCTGCCCCTTTTCGGCGCATGCGCGCCGCGTTTCGCGCGCGGGAACGACACGAAACGCGGCGCGCTGCGGCTATAATGGTGCGCAAATAAAGGGGCGGGAGTTTTGCTTATGGTGCTCAGGCGCACGCGGGCACAGAGGACAAGCACGGGCCGGCGGGATCGCCGGACGGAGAGACGCAGGCGCGCCGCGCGCCGGGCCGGGCTGCAGGCCGGGCTGCCGCAGGCGGCCTTTCTGTTTGGCTGCACGCTGCTCTTTTCCTTTGCGCAGATGCCCTTTGGCAGCATGCCTGCAGCGCCGGCGTTCTTTGCGGCGCTGCTCGCGTTTGACGAGGCGGCGGTGTGTGGCATGGCGGGCGTCGTGGCGGGCGCGCTGGCCGGCGTCTGGCGCGGCGCGATGATGCAGGGCTGGCAGCTGCCGGTCTGCATCGCCATCTCGCTGGCGATGCCCGTCGCGCGCCGGTTTGTTGCGCCCAGGTGGCATGGCGCAGTCTTTGCGCTGAGCGCGCTTGCGGCGTCCCTTCCGACACTCTTCGTCGAGAGCGCCCGCTTTCTGCCGGCGCTGCGCTGCCTGGAGCTGGCGGCATGCGTGCTGATCCTGACGCCCGTGTTCGGTCGTCTGCTGCACCTACTGACGGACCGTGCGGACGCGCGCGCGGATGACGTGCTGTGCGCGCTGCTGTTCATCCTGTGCGTGCTGTGCGGGCTTTGCGGCATGAACGCGGGCTTTCTGGCGCGGACGCTGGCCGCCGTGGGCACGGCATGCATCGCCCTTGCCTGCGGGCCCGGCGCAGGCGTGGCGTTCGGCGGCGCGACGGGACTGACGCTCACGCTGCTGGGCCGTACGCCTGCGGAGGGCGTGCTGTTGCTGGTGGCCGGCCTGCTGTGCGGCGTCGCGCGGCGCTGGGGGCGCTGGGGCGTGGCGGGCGCCATGGGCGCAGCGGCGCTCTGCGCGGGTGCGACGGTCGATCCCTCGCTGTTTCGCCCGGGACCGATGGCGTCAGTCCTGGCGGCGGCATGCGCGCCCGCGCTCTGTCCGCCCGCATGGCTGGACCGCCTCTGCGCGCGCGTGGAGCCGCTGCTGGACCGCGAGACGGCCGCGGATGCGGTGCGCAGTCTCGCCTTCCACAGCGTGCGCGACATGGCGAACGGGATCCGCGAGATGACGGACGCGCTGCCAGCGCCCGACGCGCCGGATGAGACGGAGGCGGCGCGCGTGGAGCGGTTCGCGCAGAACCTGTGCGCGCGCTGCGAGCGGCGGGAGCGATGCTGGAACGAGCGCTACGAGCGGACCCGACGGCGCGTGCTGCGGCTGCTTCGGCCGTTGCCGGAGCGGACGGACGAGGAGACAGAGCGCGTCGCGCGGGAGATGGGCTGCCTGCAGCCGGAGCGCTTTGCGCAGGCGAGGCGCGAACAGCTGCAACAGGAGCGGCACGAGCACGCCGTCTATGCGCGGTGCGTGGAACAGCGCGCGGCGATCCGCCGGCAACTGGGGGCGGTTTCGCAGGCGGTATCGCGGCTGTCGGGCGATATGCTGGACGGAGCGGACGCCCAGCTCGGCGCGGCGATCGACCGGGCGCTGGCCCGGGCTGGACTGCGCGCGCGGGTCGCCTACGCCGCGCGCAGCGGCGGACGCGTGCGGGCGCTGATCGAACGCGCAGACGGCGCGACGGCGGACCGGCTGCGGGCTGCGGCGGAGGCGGGCGCCGGCCGGCCCATGCGCTGCCTGATGGAGGAACTGTCGCAGGAGGAGCTGTATTTTGAGGAAGATGCGCCGCTGGATGCGGAGGTGACGGTGCAGAGCGTGCGCAAGGCGGGCGAGGAGGTCGCGGGCGACGGCAGCCGGACGGGCCGCCTGCGCGGCGGCCGGTGCTTTGCGGCGCTCAGCGACGGCATGGGCAGCGGCGGCGCGGCCCGGCGCGAGAGCCAGGCCACGTTGCGCCTGCTGGAGCGCTGCCTGCGCACGGGGTATTCGCGCGCGCAGGCGCTCAAGGCCGTCAACAGCCTGATGCTCGCCTGTGCGGGGGAGGACGTCTTTGCGACGCTGGACCTGTGTCTGCTGGACCTGTATGAGGGGCGGGCGACGCTGGACAAGCTGGGGGCCTGCACCTCGTTCCTGCTGCGCGGGGATGAATGCGAGGCGTTCGAGGCGGACGCGCTGCCGCTGGGCATGCTGCCCGACGTGCAGCCCTGTTCCCGCCAGATCGAGCTGGAGACGGGCGATCTGATCGTCATGATGACCGACGGCGTGGCCGACGCCATTCCGGGCGGCATGGAGGGCGTTCGCCAGGCCATCCTGTCGGCGCGCGCACAGGAACCGCGGGCGCTGTGCCGGTCGTTGATCGAGCGTGCGCTGCGCGCGCAGCGCGGCGCGGCAGGCGACGACATGACCGTAATGTGCGTGCGCATCGTTCCAACCGGAGCGCGCGAACGGCGCAGGGCGCTATGAGACGGCGGAGACTGCCGCGGCAATGCGGCGGTCTTTTTTTGTTTTTTCTCCTTGCGCTTCCCGCGTTTAGCGGGTACAATATACGCTGTAGTAAGATGGGGGAAATATCCATGCAAACACTGGAGCGGCGCGTCCGCGACGCGTTGATGGGCCCTTGCGGCGTGTCGCCAGGCGAAACCGTGATCGTCGCGGTCAGCGGCGGGGCGGACTCGACCGCGCTGCTGCATGCGCTCGTGCGCATCGCCGGCGATTGCGGCCTGCGCGTGGAGGCCGCGCACTTCGAGCATGGCATCCGCGGCGAGGAGTCGCTGTCGGATGCGCGCTTTGTCCGGTCCCTGTGCGCCCGGCTGAACGTGCCGCTGCGCGAGGGGAGCGCGGACGTCCCCCGTCTTTCACAGTCGTGGAAGACCGGCCTGGAGGATGCCGCGCGCAGGGCGCGCTTTGCCTTTTTGCAGGAATGCGCCCGTGCGGCCGGCGCACGTTCGGTGGCGCTGGCGCATCACATGCAGGATCAGGCGGAGACGGTGCTGCTGCACGCCGTGCGCGGCAGCGACGGACGCGGCCTTTGCGCAATGCGGGCGCGGAACGGGCTGTTCGTCCGGCCGATGCTCGAGACGCGCAGGGAGGAGATCCGGGACTATTTGCGGGCGCTGGACGAGGCCTTTTGCGAGGATTCGACCAACGCGTCCGAGGAGCCCGCGCGCAATCGCGTGCGCCTGCAGGCGATGCCCGCGCTGCGCACGGTCAATCCGCGCGCGGACGAGGCGCTGTGCCGCGTGGCGCGCGCCGCGCAGCGGGACGAGGCGTATTTCGACGCGGCGCTGGACAGCCTAATGCCGCCGGTGCGGCAGGCCCCCTACGGGCTGTGCGCGCGCCTTGCGCCCCTTCGCGGAATGCATCCGGCGCTGCGCTCGCGGGCGCTGCTGCGCATGCTGCGCCAGGCGGGGATTGGACAGACGCCTTGCGAGCGCGTGGAGGCGGCGGATCGCGTGCTTTGCGCGGGCGGCGCGTGTGGGCTGTGGGGCGGCTGGCGCATGGAGGCGGGCTGGACCCACCTGCACCTGCTGCGCCCGGACTTCGCGCCGGACCCGGCCTTTGAGCTGCCGCTGCAGGCGGCGCTTTCCGGGGCGTGCCTGCCGTGGGGCGGTCGGCTTGTTCCATCGCCCTTCACGGGGCGTACGGGCGACGGGCTGCTGTCGCAGGCCTTTGCGGCGGATGCGCTTGCGGGCGCGGTCGTGCGCTACCGAAGGCCGGGGGATGTCATCCGTCCGTTCGGCAGCGGCGGGACGCAAAAGCTCAAGCAGACGATGATCGACCGGCGGCTGGACCGTCCGTTCCGGGCGCTGGCGCCGCTGATCGCGCGCGGAAGCGACGTGCTCTGGGCCGTGGGCGTGCGCGCCGCAGAGCAGTCCGCCGTCCGTGCAGATGGCGCGGACATATGTCTCACATTCGACGGGGAACTGCCCTGGATGGGCGAAACGACATAACGACCGACAATAACAGATGAGGAGAAGGTTTATGCAACAGGAACGCGAGATGTACAGGGACCTCAAGGACGAGCTGCTGCTGACGAAGGAGCAGATCGCCAAGCGCGTGCGGGAGATGGGCGCGCAGATCACGCGGGATTACCGCGCGGAGCAGGCCGGCCTGGTGCTGGTGTGCATCCTCAAGGGTGCGGTGATCTTCTTCGCCGACCTGATCCGCGAGATTGACCTGCCCGTTCAGACGGACTTTATGGCCATCTCCAGCTACGGCAGCGCGACGAAGTCGTCCGGCGTGGTGCGCATCCTCAAGGATCTGGACAAGGACATCGTCGGCAAGCATGTGCTCGTCGTCGAGGACATCATCGACAGCGGGCTGACGCTCTCGTTCCTGCGGGAGAATCTGCTCTCCCGCGGCGCGGCGTCCCTGAAGATCTGCACGCTGCTGGACAAGCCCGACCGGCGCAAGGTCGACCTGCACGTCGATTACGCGGGCTTTCAGATCCCGGATGAGTTCGTCGTCGGTTATGGGTTGGACTATGCCGAGATCTACCGCAATCTGCCCGATATCGGCGTGCTTCGCCCCGAAATCTATGAAAAATGAGGAATCGTTGCAAGCAAACGGAAGGTGTGCTATAATTAAACGATCATCACTGCTTTGGGTTAGGGAGGTCAGCGCTTGAAGAAGTCATACAGGGGATTCCTGCTCTATGCCGTCATCATTCTGGCGATCATCATCGTCAGCCAGATGTTCGGCGCCATGGGGCAGACCCGCAGCGTCAAGATCGATTACAATACGCTGCTGCAATACGTCGAGGAGGACAGGGTGGCCGCCGTCGCCATTCTGGACGAGACGCTCGTGGGCCTGCTGCGCGAGACGAGCATCGCGCAGGTCGACTTCCCGGCCCGCGCTTACGACTTTGAGACGACCATCGACAAGGACAATTTCTTCGCCACCGTCCGCCAGATCTATGCCCGGAAGCTGGGCAAGCCCGTGGATGAGATCAGCGAGGTCGATTTCGCGTTTGACGTCACGTACCTGCCGCAGCCGCAGACGCCGTGGTTTTTGGAGTTCGTGCCCTTCCTGCTCATGATGGGCCTGGTGTTCGTGTTCTGGATCCTCATCATGCGCCAGCAGTCCGGCGGCGGCAACAAGGTCATGTCCTTCGGCCGCAGCCGCGCGCGCGTCTTTGACCCGGACAAGAACAAGATCACCTTCGCCGACGTGGCGGGCGCCGATGAGGAGAAGGAAGAGCTCGCCGAGATCGTCGACTTCTTGCGCAGCCCCAAGCGCTTTACGGACCTGGGCGCGCGCATCCCCAAGGGCGTGCTGCTCGT